>CAZNTX010000006.1:0-80800 GCA_964576075.1 uncultured Limibaculum sp.
AGTGAATCATGTTCTCAAAACCGCGTCGAGCAAGGTGTTTTTCAGCAGCCTGTTAGGGCAGATCGTCGTAGAGGGGAATCCGGCGGGGATCGGCGAGCGCCTCGGCCTTCCAGCGCGCCACGGCGGGGTGGGCGAGCAGGCGCTCGGCATAGGGCGCAGTGCGCTTGTCGGCGAGGGCGTAGGAGACGAGGCGGGAGGCGACCGGGGCGTAGAAGGCGTCTGCCGCCGTGAAGCTCTCGCCGGCGAGCCATGGCCCGCCGGTCTCCGCGCGGGCCCAGTCCCACAGGAGGGCGAGACGGTCGAGATCGGCGGCGAGGCCGTCCGGCCATTCGGGCAGGGGGCGGCCGGCGCGGTGCATGTTCATGGGCGCCGCCCGACGCAGGGTGGCGAAGCCCGCATGCATCTCGGCGACGAGCACTCGCGCCACCGTGCGCGCCCAGCGATCGCGGGGCCAGTGACCGGCGGCCGGATGGCGCTCGGCCAGCGTCTCGAGGATGGCCGTGCTCTCCCAGATGCGCAGGAGCCGCCCGTCCTCCTGCCAGGCGAGTTGCGGGACTTGGCGGGCGGGGGCGTTGGCGGCCTGCATCTCGGTGAAGGCGGGGTCGTACATCCGGACCGTCACCTCCTCGAACTTCACGTTGAAGGCCGCGAGCATCAGCCAGCCGCGGAGCGACCAGCTCGAATAGGCTTTGTCGCCGATGGTGAGGAGATACATGCCGGCAACCCCCGATTCCCCGAGTGCAAACGTGTTTCAATGAGCGCATACTCAGGTTAGAGGCCGGGCGGCGGTTTTCCAAGGTCGATGGTGCCATTGTATTGGATTGGGACAGGGCTGTCCGGATTGGCCGAGGCCGGCCCCGGCGAGCGGTGGGATTGCCGATAGAGAAGGGAGCCGGAGGCGTCCGTCGGGGCGGTGGACGCGGCGGGTTGGGGCGAGGGGGCGATCGGACGAGGCCCCCTATTGGCCGTCGCGATGGTTCCTGCGGCGCTCGCCCCGATGGGGCCGGGCGCCGCCGATGGCGTCTCGCAGATCGGCCTTTCCGGTCGACCGCAGGCCCGCCTCGGCGGCGCCGCGGCCCCCCCCGTCCCCATGCGTCTCGCGGGGCCCGGCGGGGCTCGCGGCGGTCACGGTCATCGCGGGACCCTCGCGAGACCGGGGGGCGCGGCCCCCCCTGACCGCCCCCCGCCAGCGGGGACGGACTGTCCACCCCCCCTCGCACGCTGAGCGAGCTCCCGATCTCTTCGGGATCGTCTCGCGTCCCGGCCGTCTCCGACCGTCCCGACTGCGGCACGACCCTCTCCCGGCGGCTCGACCGGTTCGGTCCGCACGCTCCCGGCCGGCAGGCCGCGCTTGGCGATTCGCGCCCTCGACGCTAGGACGAAGGAGGCCCCGCTCCGGGGCGATCCCGCTGACCGACCCAGGCCCGGGCGTGGGCGGGCGCCTCGAGGCGGGGGCCTCGGTCCCTGCCGACCCGCGGGCGGCCGGGACATCGGGCCGACGCAGTCGAGAGAAAGGGGGACAGCCATGGTTCCGGGCCTCGCCATCCGCCGCCGCTTCAAGGACCTGACCGAGCAGCAGGTGCTCGCGCTCGCGATCTCCGCCGAGGAGGACGACGCGCAGATCTACCGCGCCTATGCCGACCGGCTCGCCGAGGACTATCCGGCCTCCGCCAAGATCTTCGAGGAGATGGCCGCGGAGGAGGACACCCACCGCCAGCGCCTCATCGCGCTGCACAAGCGCCGCTTCGGCGAGCGCATCCCGCTGATCCGGCGCGAGCATGTGGCGGGGTTCTACGCCCGCCGCCCGGTCTGGCTGATGGAGAATCTCGGGATCGAGCGCATCCGCGACGAGGCCGGGCAGATGGAGCGCGACGCGGCCGCCTTCTACGCGGAGGCGGCGCAGTCGGTCGAGGACGCGGACACGCGCAAGCTGCTCGGCGATCTCGCCGCCGCCGAGCGCGGGCACGAGAGCCTCGCGGAGCGGCTCGAAGCCGAGCACCTCGCAGGCGAGGCGCGCGAGACGGAGGACCGCGCGGCCTACAAGCAGTTCGTGCTGACCTATGTGCAGCCCGGGCTCGCGGGCCTGATGGACGGCTCGGTCTCGACGCTCGCGCCGATCTTCGCCACCGCCTTCGCGACGCAGGACACCTGGACGACCTTCCTCGTCGGCCTCGCCGCCTCGGTGGGGGCGGGCATCTCCATGGGCTTCACCGAGGCGGTGTCCGACGACGGCAAGATCTCGGGGCGCGGCTCGCCGATCAAGCGGGGGCTCGCGACCGGGATCATGACGACGGTCGGCGGGCTCGGGCATGCGGCGCCCTATCTGATCCCGCATTTCTGGACGGCGACGGCGATCGCGATGGCGATCGTGGTGGTGGAGCTTTGGGCGATCGCCTGGATCCAGAACAAGTATATGGAGACGCCGTTCTGGCGGGCGGCGTTCCAAGTGGTCTTGGGCGGCGCGCTGGTCTTCGCCGCGGGCATCCTGATCGGCAGCGCCTGAGAGGGGCGGGGGCCCGGTCTCGCGCCCTGTGGCTGTCACCGGGCGATGGCGGGCCCGGGGCGGCCATGCGCGTGGACGCGCGCGGGCTGAGCAGCCCGCCCCGCGATCGGAGATCGCGGATGGCCGCCCCGGCCCCGCCCCGACCGTCCGCGCCCGTGGCCCGGGCCGCGGCGCGCCTGGGGGAATGCGGTGAGCGGGCCGGCCCCGTTCCGTCAGCCGACGCGGCCGAGGCATGCCGTGCACGCCCCGTCGCGCCTTCGGGCCCCGGGCTCAGGCGAGCTCGAAGATGCCCTCGATCTCGACCGTCACGTCGAGCGGGAGCGCGGCGACGCCGACCGCCGAGCGGGAATGGCGGCCGGCATCGCCGAAGACCTCCACCATGAGGTCGGAGCAGCCGTTCACCACCGCGGGCTGCTGGGCGAAGCCCGGTGCGGAGGCCACGAAGCCCGTGAGCTTCACCACCCGCGCGATGCGGTCGAGATCGCCCGCCGCCGCCTTGGCCTGGGCGATCAGGAACAACCCGCAATGGCGGGCGGCGTCCTGCGCGCGGGCGATCTCCGCCTCGCCCGCCCCCGCCTCGAGGCGGCCGGTGATCGGACCCTCCGGTCCCACCGAGACCTGGCCGGAGACGAAGAGCGTCGTCCCCGTGACCACATAGGGCACGTAGTTGGCCACCGGGGGCTTCGGCTCCGGCAGCACGATGCCGAGCTCCGCGAGCCGCGCCTCGATCCGTCCGCTCATCTTGTCCTCCTCCACGTCAGGGGTCGCTCCGAGGGTGATGCGCCAACCGCGCGGCGAAATCCATCCCGTGCCGCGCATCGGCTCTCCCCTCGTCCCCGGGCAGGGCCTATCGCCGCGCCACAGGATCCGCCCGGCCGCCGTCGGCCGCCCGCGCCCGACATCCGAGGGGGGGCGCCCGGGGCGGCGCCGAGCGCCGACGCGCGGGCCGGCGGGGGCTCGATGCCCCCGACGGGCCGCCCCCCCTTCAGGACAGCGCCGCGCAGAAGCGCTGGATCCGCCGGCAAGCCTCCTCGAGCACCTCGTCCGAGGTCGCGTAGCTCACCCGGAAATTCGGGCTCGTTCCGAAGGCCGCGCCGAAGACCGCCGCCACCCCCTCGGTCTCCAGGAGCTCCGTGCAGAACGTCTCGTCGTCGGCGACCGTCTTGCCCGAGGGCGCGGTCTTGCCGATGCAGCCCTGGATCGAGGGATAGACGTAGAACGCCCCCTCCGGCACCGGACAATCGATCCCCGTCGCCTGGTTGAGCATCGACACCACGAGGTCGCGCCGCCGCTGGAAGGCCGCCGCCCGCTCGGCGAGGAAGTCCTGCGGACCGCTGAGCGCCTCCACCGCCGCCCACTGGCTGATCGAACAGGGGTTCGAGGTCGACTGCGACTGCACCTTGCGCATCGCCCCGATCAGATCCTTCGGCCCCGCCGCATAGCCGATCCGCCAGCCGGTCATCGCATAGGCCTTGGAGACGCCGTTGACCGTCAGCGTGCGCTCGTAGAGCCCGGGTTCCACCTGCGCGGGCGTGACGAAGCGGAACCCGTCATAGGCGATGTGCTCGTACATGTCGTCCGTCATCACCCAGACATGGGGGTGGCGCATCAGCACCTCGGTCAGCGCCTTGAGCTCCGCCTCCGCATAGCCCGCGCCCGAGGGGTTCGAGGGCGAGTTGAAGATCAGCCATTTGGTCTTGGGCGAGATCGCCGCCTCGAGCGCCTCCGCCGTCACCTTGAAGCCCGTCTCGATCGAGGTCTCGATCACCTTCGGCGTGCCGCCCCCGAGCAGCACCATGTCCGGATAGGACACCCAGTAGGGCGCCGGGATCAGCACCTCGTCGCCCGGATTGAGCGTCGCGATGAGCGCGTTGTAGAGCACCTGCTTGCCGCCGTTCGCGACCGTCACTTGCTCGCGGGCGTAGTCGAGCCCGTTCTCCCGGCGGAATTTCTCGCAGATCGCGTCCTTCAGCTCCGCGATCCCGTCGGGGGCGGTGTATTTCGTGCGGCCCTCCCGGATCGCGCGGATCGCCGCCTCCTTGATGTTGTCCGGCGTGTCGAAATCGGGCTCGCCGGCGCCGAGGCCGATCACGTCCGCCCCCGCGGCCTTCATCTCCGCGGCCTTGGAGCTGACCGCGATGGTGGGCGAGGGCTTCACGCGGGCGAGCGTGTCGGACAGGAAGGACATCTCTCATTCTCCTCGAGTGGCACGCCTCCCGAATACGCCGCCCGGCCCCGCCCCGCAATCGCGCGCCGCGGATTTCTCGCCGCGCAGGCGCCGGGGGTTGATGCGCCCGCGCCCCATGGCCACCTCGCGCCGAGGGGACATGCCCCCGCCGAAACCCACCGCAAGACCCGAAAGGAGCCATCCATGAAGGTCGGCGACGTCATGACCAAGGACTGCCGTTTCTGCGCGCCGGACGATCCCGTCGTCGAGATCGCCAAACTGATGCAGAGGGACGATGTCGGCGCCGTCCCGGTCGGCCGCGACGACAAGCTCGTCGGCATGGTCACCGATCGCGACATCGTGGTGCGCGGCATCGCCCCCGGTCACGCCCTCGACCGCCTCACCGCCGAGACGGTGATGTCCGAACCGGTGCTCTATTGCTACGAGGACGAGGACTGCGAGAGCGCGGCCCGCAGCATGGCCGAGCGCCAGGTCCGCCGCCTGCCTGTGGTCGATCGCGACAAGCGCCTGCGCGGCGTCGTCTCGGTGGGCGATCTCGCCCGCGCCGGCGAGGCCGCCGCGGCGGGCCGCGCCGAGACCGGCATCGCCGCCGCCTGACCCCGGCGCCCGCCCGCCCCTCGCGGCGCGCTCCGGCGCAGCCGCGCGACGCTGCGCGTGCCGGAGGCGAGGGGCGGCTGCGGGCCAGCCCCGCGGCTCGCCACCGTGCCCCGCCATCCCCGACACGCCGCACCGGCCCGCCCGGCCGCGCCATCCGGCAGGGGCGGCGGCACCGCTCGAGCGCCGAGACCGCTGCAGCCTGGCCCAGCGTAGCTCGGCTCCTACCCCGCTCGTCCGATCCATGCCTTGCCGGAGAGGCCCCGCGCGTGGCCTGAGGCCGCGCGCGCGGCCCGGCGGGGGCTCGATGCCCCCGACGGGCCGAGCCCCCCTCGAGCGGCCGCCCTCAGAGCGCGCGGGCCGCGTCCATATAGCCCGGCCGCTCCAGCCCGAAATTGGCCAGCAGCGAGGGCGCCACCTCGGTGGTGGAGATCCGCCGGGTCTCCCGGTCGGCCGCGTCCTCGGCCGCCGTCTCCGGATCGTAGACCATCAGCATCCCCTCGGGCACGTGATAGGCGTTCGCCCCCGCCGCATCCTGCAGCGAGAGGTTCACCAGCCCGATCTCCCGGTGATCGACCCGCCGCCCCTCGAGCGTCACCTCGATCTCCGGATCCTTCAGGTTCACCACCCCGATATCCACGCAGACCCGGTCCTCCCCGAGCCGCGTGACCTTCTGCGGCTGCCCGTTCACCGTGAGCGACCCCGCCTTCTGCACGAAGCGCTCGATCGCATGGGGCTTCACCCGGAAGACGAATTGCGGCGCCATCGCGCGCTCCTTCGTCCAGTCCCCCGGCGCGAGCCCGAGCGCCTCGGCGAATTTGCCATGGCTCTGCATCGTGAGCTCCCGGTCGGCCTTCTCCCGCCCTTCATAGGCCGCCTGGCCCATGCTGGAGGCCACCACCAGCGCATAGCCCGGCGTCGTCTCCACGAAGCGCATGAGATCGGCGAGCTGGTCCTCCGCCTCGGCCACCGTGGAGGGGATCTCGGCCGACCATTTCTCCCGCCACGCCGCGTCGTAGCGCAGCTCCTCGTAGTCCTCCGGGAAGAGCGCCGGCCAGTAGCGGTGCATCGAGGAGGCGACGTGGTTGGTGAAGAAGAAGGCGGCGTCCGGCCGGTCCCGCCGGATCGCCTGCAGGAAGAAGTCGAAGGCGATCTGCACCTGCGAGGTCCGCCGCCGCACCACCCGGTTGGGCGCCACCCGCTCAGCGACGAGCTGCGCGCCGAGCTTCGCCGCCGTCCGCGCCCGCAGCCCGAGCCCCGGCGCGCGGGAGAGAAACCGCCCCGCCTCCTTGAAGGCGATCGCCGAGGTCACGTCGCGCTGCGCGGTGTCGACCATCGCGAGATTGAACCGCTGGAACGCCTCGTAGCGCTTCGGGAAGCATTCTGGCCCGGCGGCGAAGGTGTCCGGCACCAGGAAGGCATAGCCGTCGAGCTCCGTCGGCGGGGGGTAGCTGTGCAGGCTGCCGAAGACGCCGGTGCGCACCCCGGCCCCCGCCAGCATCTCCCAGATCGGCGGCAGCGCCGCGTTCACCGCGCGCAGATCCTGCCCGAAATGGGAGATCTCGTGGGTGAGGTTCGTCACCCCGCGGTGCAGCGTCGGCCAGGTGATCCAGGGGGAGAGATGGCCCGCATCCTCGCTCACCGTCTCGTAGCGCCGGGCGCGGGCCTTCAGCCGGGCGAGCGCGCCGCGCGGGCGGGCCCCCGCGAAATGGTCGAAGATGCGCCAGGGCACCTCGTTCAACTCGTAGACGATGAGCTTCTTGGCCTGCATGGCGGGACCCCCGTTCCGTGCGGGCGGACCCTAGCACCCGCCATGCGGCGCGGCAAGCCGACCCCCCGGCGGGCCGCCGATGCCGCGCCCGGCGCACAAGGCGTCGGCTGGCGATGAGCGCGGCGGGCGCCTATGGTGCCACCGCTGCGACCGAGGGACAGACCGAAGGAGGACACCCCCATGGACGACTTCACCGAGGACGCCGCCACGCTCGGCGACCGGCTCGCGCTCGCCCGCGACCGGCAGGGTCTCACCCAAGCCCAGCTCGCCCGCCGCCTCGGCCTGCGCGTGCAGACGATCCGCAACTGGGAGAACGACCGCTCCGAGCCGCGCGCCAACAAGCTGCAGATGCTCGCCGGCATTCTCAACGTCTCGATGGTCTGGCTGCTGACGGGCGAGGGCGCCGGCGCGCCGCATGCCGCCGTGGAGACCGAGAACGCGCCGCTCGAGCTCTCCGAGGCGCTCTCCGAGATCCGCGATCTGCGCCTCCTGCAGAACCAGATCGCCGACCGCCTCGCCCGGCTCGAGAAGCGGCTGCGGACGCTCACTGCGGGCGGCTGAGGGGGATGCGGCTCGGCGTCGATCTCGGCGGCACCAAGACCGAGATCGCCGCGCTCGACGGCGCGGGCCGCGTGGCCTTCCGCCGCCGCCTGCCGACGCCGTCGGACTACGAGGGCGTGCTCGCGCGGATCGCGGCGCTCGTCGCCGAGGCGGAGGCGGCGGCGGGGCCCGCGGCGTCGGTCGGCATCGGCGCGCCGGGCTCGATCCGCCCCGAGACGGGCCTGCTCGCGGGCTCCAACCTCGCCTGCCTCAACGGCCGCGCGCTCGACCGGGACCTCGCCGCCGCCCTCGCCCCGCGCCCGACGGCGCTCGCCAACGACGCGGACTGCTTCGCCCTCGCCGAGGCCGCGGCGGGCGCGGGGCAGGGCGCGGCCTCGGTCTTCGGCGCGATCCTCGGGACGGGGGTCGGCGGGGGCATCGTGATCGGCGGGCGGCTCCATGCGGGCGCGGGCCGGGCGGCGGGCGAATGGGGGCACATGCCGCTGCCCGCCCCGCGCGATGGCGAGCGGCCGGGGCCGCTCTGCCATTGCGGCCGGCGGGGCTGCGTGGAGGCCTGGGTGTCCGGCCCCGCCCTCGCCGCCGATCATGCCCGGGCCACCGGCCGCGCCCTCGCGCCCCCGGAGATCGCCGCCGCGGCGGGGCAGGGGGATGCGCCGGCCGCGGCCGCGCTCGCGCGCCATGCCGACCGCCTCGCCCGCGCCCTCGGCACGCTCGTCACCGTGCTCGACCCGGAGGTGGTGGTCCTCGGCGGGGGGCTCTCGGCGCTGCCGGGCCTGGCCGAGCGGCTGGCCGAGGCGCTGCCCCCCTATGCCTTCGCCGAGCGCCCGGCGGCGCGGATCGCGGTCGCCGCCCTCGGCGACAGCGCCGGCGTCCTCGGCGCCGCGCGCCTGCCCTCAGGCTGAGCCCGCCGCCGCCCGCCGCTTGCGCCGGAGCCCCGCCGCGCCGAGGGCGAGGGTGCCGAGAGCCGCGAGCGGCAGGGTGGCGGGCAGCGGGATGCGCGCCTCCGCCCCCTGGCCGACGACGATGGACCCGCCTTGCAGGGTCTGCAGCGCCCCCGCGGTGATCGCGGCGTCGAGGCGCCCGGTGTTGGCCGAGTCGATCACGATCTTCAGCCAGCCGACCCGCCCGCCGGGGAAGCCGTTGAGCCCTCGCGTCTCGAAGGCGGCGTAGAAGGTGCCCGAGGCGCCCGGCGCGCCGGGGACGGTCGCCGCGAAGGTCTGCCCCGCGAAGCCCGGCGCGACGGTCGCCCCCGCCGTGGTGAACTTGCCCAGCATGCCGGCGCCCAGGCTGCCCCCGGGCAGAAAGTTCCCGTACGTCCCGAGACGGTCGAAGATCAGGCCCTGGCCCGTCGAGTTCGCCAGATAGGGGTTGTTCACGAACCCGCCCGTCGAGGTCACGACGAAGAAGTCGCCGGCCGGGAACACCGGCGCGGCCCTGGTCGCGGTGAGATCGACGATGGCGGCCTCGGCCGGCGCTGCGGCGGCCGCCCCTGCGAGCGCTGCGGAAAACCCCGCGACGCTGCGGCGTGCGGCGGTGGAAAGGCTGTCGGTCATCCCGCGTCTCCGAAAGCAACGAACATGTACGAAAGTTTAATTCACACCCGCGACCGCGACAATCTCCGGGACGCAACCGAACGCCCGCCGCCCGCGCCCCGGCGTCAGGGCGCCGCGGCCGCCCGCAGGGGCTGGACAGCGCCCGCCGCAGCGCCAAGATGCGCCCCCGAGGAGGCCCCATGACCGAGATCGCCAATCTGCCCCATCCCCCGGAGACCCCGGAGACCCGACTGAAGCGGCTGCGCCTGCGCTCCTGGCGGCGCGGCATCCGCGAGATGGACCTGATCCTCGGCCGCTTCGCCGACGAGCGCCTGCCCGCCCTCTCCGACGGCCAGCTCGCCGCCTACGAGGACCTGCTCGAGGAACCGGACTGGGACATCTACTACTGGATCACCGGCGCGCGCGAGGCCCCGGCCCGCCACGCGCCCCTCGTCGCCGAGATCGCCGGGCTCTTCCGCGCGCCCTGAGCCCCATTGCCATCGCCCCTCCCCGGGTGTCAGATCGCCCGAAACGGCCAGGGGAGGACAGAGAGATGGCACGGATCGGCTTCATCGGGCTCGGCAATATGGGCCTGCCCATGGCGCGCAACCTGCTCGCTGCGGGCCATGAGGTGACGGGCTTCGACCTCTCGGCGGAGGCGCTCTCCGCCCTCGCCGAGGCGGGCGGCCGGCCGGCCGAGAGCGCGCGCCATGCGGTGCTCGAGGCCGAGGCGGTGGTCACCGCGCTGCCCGCCGCGCGCCATGTGCGCGCGGTCTATCTCGGCGGGGACGGTATCCTCGCCGTCGCCCCCTCCGCCACGCTCTTTCTCGATTGCTCGACGATCGACGTCGCCACCGCCCGCGCCGTCGCCGAGGAGGCCCGCTCGCGCGGCCAGCGCTTCCTCGACTGTCCGATGTCGGGCGGGGTCGGCGGCGCGACGGCGGGGACGCTGACCTTCATGGTCGGCGGCAGCGAGCCCGCCTTCGCGGCCGCGCGCGGGCTGCTCTCGGCGATGGGCAAGAACATCTTCCATGCCGGCCCCGCAGGCTCCGGCGCGGCGGCGAAGATCTGCAACAACCTGATGCTCGCGATCCAGATGATCTCCGTCGCCGAGGGGTTCAACCTGGCCGAGAAGTTGGGCCTGCCGGCGGAGAACCTCTACGCGATTTCCTCGACCGCGACCGCCCGCTGCTGGTCTCTGAACGACTACTGCCCCTGGCCGGGCCCGGTCCCGGCGTCGCCGGCCAATCGCGACTACCAGCCGGGCTTCGCCGCCGAGCTGATGCTCAAGGACCTGCGCCTCGCCATGGAGGCCGCGCAGGCCGAGGGTGTCTCCTCGCCCCTGGGCGCGCTCGCCACCCAGCTCTACACGCTGATGGACCGCGCCGGGCAGGGCGGCAAGGATTTCTCCGGGATCGTCCGGGTGCTGCGCGGCGAGATCTGACCGCGCGAACTTTCATAGAATTTTACGCGAACGAAGGTCGGAAATTAACCGCATGTTATCGGGTTCGGGTGAATCTGCCTCTTAGTTGACGAGAGAGCTTCGGAGTGCCCGACGATGAGCAGCAGCGCGGCGATCGCCCCCGATTACGACGACGAACGCGGGGGCGATCCGCTCTCGGGCTATCTGGAGACGCTCAGTCTCGTGGAGCGCCTGCACCGGCTCCTGTTCGACGTGATCAAGGACGAGTTCGAGCGCATCGCGCGGTTCGAGGTCAACGCGGTGCAGGCGCTGCTCCTGTTCAATATCGGGGGCAAGACCATGACCGCGGGGGAGCTGAAGAGCCGCGGCTACTATCAGGGCTCCAACGTCTCCTACAATCTGAAGAAGCTCGTGGAGGCCGGCTACATCCACCACCAGCGCTCGGAGGCGGACCGGCGGGCCGTGCGCGTGCGCCTCACCGAGAAGGGCATGGAGGTGCACCACATCGTCGCCGAGCTGTTCCGCCGCCACGCGGAGGATCTCGCCTGCGACCAGCGCCTGCGCCCTGGCGGGCTCGAGGCGGTCAACGGCGACCTCCGCGCCCTCGAGCGCTATTGGTCCGAGGAGATCCGCTACATCTACTAGGACCGCAGAGACGTCCCCTCGCGGGACGGAACGGGGCGGGCCGGCCGCGGCCGACCCGACTGGGGCGACATCCCGGCAGAACGTCCGGGATCACCCAATGCCCCGAAGGTGCACCGCGGGACCGGCCCCCTCGGGCAGCATCTTCGGTCGTAGCCGGACGACGACGTGGCCTATGGCGTCTCGGCCCGCCGGTCCGCTTGGGGCACCGCACACCCCCGGCCGGAACCCGCCAGGCCGAACAACGCCCACCGGGCCGGGCGCCCCCACCGGCAGTGCAGCGGCAAACCTCACGGAAGCTCGCCAGCCGACACCGGAACGATCCCTGGGGTCAGAGCGACCACCGACTCGGGAGCGATCCCTGGGGTCGGGGCGACCATCGACACCGGAGCGATCCCTGGGGTCGGGGCGACCATCGACACCGGAGCGATCCCTAGGTTTGGAGCGGCCACCGACGATGGGGCGGCAACCGGCCCCGGAACGGCCGCCGACGATAGAGCGACAGCCGGGTTCGGCGCGACAGCCGACACCGGGGCGGCCTTCGGCCTCAGGGCGGCGGTCGACACCGGAGCGACCGCTGGGGTCGGAGCGAGCACCGACACCGACCGGCTGCGTTCAGGCGGCGCAGCCCGTCCGCGCGATCCCCCCTGGGCTGCGGCGTCGGGCGGTGACCCGGCCTCGTCGCCCGGTCTTCGGAGCGGGGGCGGCGGTGTCCGGCCTTCTTGCGCTACGCCCCGGCCCTCTGTCCCGCGGGCGGCGCCGGGAGGGCGCTTGCACCTCACTCTGCAGCGCATCTCGCTGCGGCCGCCGTCGGACAGGGTCTAGGGCGGCTGCGCGAGAGGACCCGCAGCGGCGCTCCGGCAGGGTGGGGGCGGCCGTCGGCTAGGCGGGGCGGGGGTGGCGCCCGGCGGGGCCGGGCGTTTCGCCGGCGCAGGGGCGACGCCCCGGGGCGCGAGCCGGCGCTGCGCCCCGGGGGCAGGCTCAGGCGGAGGCGCGGCGGCGGCGGCCCTCGCGGCGGCCGCGGGCGCCGGGCTCCACGGCCCCCTCCTCCACCGGCGGCTTGTTGTGGCGGATCCAGTCGGCCCCGTGGGGGTCGTTGTTCATCAAGAGGTTGGCGGCGCGGATTGCCTCCATCTCCTGCGGGCGCACCGGGTTCATGATCGCGGACGTCATCCCCGCCGTGATCGCCATCGGCAGGAAGGCGGCGTTGATCCCGTGCCGGTTGGGCAGGCCGAAGGAGATGTTCGACGCGCCGCAGGTGGTGTTGACCTTCAGCTCCTCGCGCAGCTTGCGCACCAGCGCGAAGACCTGCTGCCCGGCCGTCGCCATCGCGCCGATCGGCATGACCAGCGGGTCGACCACGATGTCGTTGGCCGGGATGCCGTAATCCGCCGCGCGCTCGACGATCTTGCGGGCCACCGCGAAGCGCACCTCGGGATCCTCGGAGATGCCGGTGTCGTCGTTGGAGATCGCGACCACGGGGACGTTGTATTTCTTGACGAGGGGGAGCACGCGCTCGAGCCGCTCCTCCTCGCCGGTCACGGAGTTGAGCAGCGGGCGGCCATGGGCGGCGGCGAGGCCGGCCTCGAGCGCCTCGGGGACCGAGCTGTCGATGCAGAGCGGCACCTCGACGAGCCCCTGCACCAGCTCGATCATCTTGACCATGAGCGGGGGCTCGGTCTCGTTGGGGTTGGGGTTCGAGTTGTAGACGACGCCCGCGTTCACGTCGAGGACGGTCGCCCCGCACTGCACCTGCTCGAGCGCGTCCTTCTCGACTGTGGCGAAGTTGCCCGCCTCGAGCTCGGCGGCGAGCTTCTTGCGGCCGGTGGGGTTGATGCGCTCGCCGATCACGCAGAACGGCTGGTCGAAGCCGATCACGACGGTCTTCGATTTCGACTCGACGGTGGTGCGGGTCATGTCTGTCCTCGTTGGGGTGTGGGGCCGGGGGGGCGCCCCGGCCGGGGCTCGGTCGGGCCCGTGTCTCAGGCGGTGGCGGCGGCGGGGCGGGCGCGGCCGGCCTCCGCGGTGTAGTCGGCGGTCTTGCCGATGCCGCCGAGGGGGAAGAAATGCACCGCCTCGATGCCGAACTCCGGATGCGCCGCCTTGTGCGCCGCGAGATCGCGCAGGATCTCGTCCGGGGTGAAGGGCAGGAGCAGCTTGGAGACGTCCGCCGCGCGGCGCTGCAGCACCCGGAGCGACGGGCCTACACCGCAGGCCATGGCGAACTTGATCAGCGTCTGCAGCTTGGCCGGCCCCGCGATGCCGATATGGATGGGCAGGGTGACGCCGGCCTCGCGCAGGCGCCGCTCCCAGGCGATCACCGGCGCGGCCTCGAACACGAACTGCGTCGCGATCGCCATCTCGGCATCGGTGCGCTCGGAGAAGGCCTGCTTCCAGCGCAGCGCCTCCATCACCGTGGCGTCGCCGCCGTCGGGGTCGATGTCGCGGTTGCCCTCGGGGTGGCCGGCGACATGGAGGCGGCGGAAGCCCGCGCGGTCGAACAGCCCGGTCTCCATCAGCTGCATGGAGGAGTGGAAGTCGCCATGGGGGACGTCGACGCCGCCGGCCAGCAGCAGCGCCTGATCGACGCCCGCCTCGCCCTGATAGCGGGCGATCCAGTCCGCGAGGGTGGCGCGGTCGGCGATGATGCGCGCGGGGAAATGCGGCATCACCGGGAAGCCCTCCCCGGCGACGCGCCGGGCGGTGGCGACCATGTCCTCGATCGGCGTGCCCTCGATATGGGCGATGTAGACGCGCGTGCCCGCCGGCAGGATCTCGCGGAAGCTCTCCACCTTGGCGGCGGTGCGCGGCATCACCTCGATGGAGAAGCCGGCGATGAAGTCGGCGACCCCGGGAGCCGGGGCCTCCGGCGCGGCCTTGCGGGCGCTGAAGAAGTCGAAGATCTTGGCCATGGCGGCGTCTCCCTGGGTCTCGTATGGCGCTCAGGCGGGGGTCGTGGCCCAGCCTTCGTTGGCGATCAGCGCCTTGAGGCGCTCCGCATCGTGCTCGGCCTCGAGGCGGGCGGCCTCGGCGGCGGCGATCTCCTCGGGGTCTCCCTCCCGCTCGACGGGCTCGGACTTCCGCCACTCGGCAAGATAGGCATCGTCGTCCTTCGCGCCCACCTTCATCGCGCAGCGGTCGATCGCCTGCTCGAAGCGCTCGGAGAGCGGGCGCTTGGCGGCCTTGCGGCCTTTGCCGACGATGACCTGGGCGGGGATGTCGCGCCAGGAGACGACGATGAGCTGCGGCATGGGACCTCCCTCTGTCTCGCCCCGTGATGTAAGCCCCTGCGGACGGGAGTTGCGGCCGGATTTCGACACAGGGTCCGCTTCGAGCGACATGGCGCGCCGGGCGCGACCGGGCGTGTCGGTTTCGGGCCTTGCCCAGTCGCAAAGCGTCCCTTAATCTGACCCGAGCGCCGAGGTGGGGCGACCCCCGCCGCATGCGCGCCGTGAACCGTGGCGCGCCGGCAACAGATGACCGCCCGAAAAGGACGCCGCTCCATGTCAGAGACCGCGACGCGCGCCCGCCGCGCCCCCCGGATCAGCTTCGAGTTCTTCCCGCCGAAGACCCCGATGGCCGCCCAGAGCCTGTGGGACAGCGTGCAGCGCCTCGCGCCGCTGCGTCCGGATTTCGTCTCCGTCACCTACGGGGCCGGCGGCACGACTCAGGCGCGCACCCTCTCGGCCATCCTCGCGATCCGCGACCGGGCGGGGCTCGACGTGGCGGGGCATCTGACCTGCGTCGGCGCCTCCCGGGCGGAGGTGCTGAAGGTCGCGAAGTCCTATGCCCGGCTCGGCTGCACGCGCATCGTGGCGCTCCGGGGCGACCCGCCGGGCGGGGCGGGCAGCTTCGAGCCGCATGAGGAGGGCTTCGCCTCCTCGATCGAGCTCGTCTCCGGGCTGCGCGAGGCCGGCGTGCCGGAGATCTGGGTCGGCGCCTATCCCGAGAAGCACCCCGAGGCGCGCAGCCACGCCGACGACATCGCCTATCTCAAGCGCAAGATCGAGGCCGGGGCGACGGGCGCGATCACCCAGTTCTTCTTCGAGACCGAGACCTTCCTGCGCTTCCGCGACGCCTGCGCGAAGGCCGGGATCGACGCGCCCATCGTGCCGGGCGTCCTGCCCATCGAGAATTTCGAGAAGATGGCCGCCTTCGCCGCCAAATGCGGCACCCATGTGCCGGACTGGATGTGGAAGGCCTTCGAGAACTGCGCTAGCCGGGAGGAGGAGCGCCTCCTCGCCACCGCCATCGCCACCGAGCAGTGCGACGAGCTGATCGCGGCGGGCTGCGAGCGGCTCCATCTCTACACCCTCAACAAGCCCGATCTGCCCTTCGCGGTCTGCACCGCCCTCGGGGTCGAGGCCGTCGCGCCGACCCGCATCGCGAGCTGCGGCTGAGGCCGGCGGGGACCTTTCCCTTGCCCGCCCGCCCCCGCCCGTCCTAGACATGGGGGCTGGCAAAGAAACGGACGGCAGATCGTGAGGGGGAGCGACAACAGCGAGCGCAAGGAGACCGGCGCCGGCCCGCGGCGTCCGCGCCCCGTCGGCCGGCGCCGCGCGGGCGGCGGGCCGATGATCGCCGCGCTCGATCTCGGCACCAACAACTGTCGCCTCCTCATCGCTCGCCCCAACGGGCAGGAGTTCGAGGTGGTCGACGCCTTCTCCCGCGCCGTCCGCCTCGGCGAGGGCGTGGAGGGCAGCAACCGGCTCTCCGACGAGGCGCAGGACCGCGCGGTCAAGGCGCTCAAGATCTGCGCCGGCAAGATCCGCTTCCACCGCGCCCGCTTCCAGCGCAACATCGCCACCGAGGCCTGCCGCCGCGCGACCAACGCGCAAGGCTTCCTCGACCGGGTGGCGCGCGAGACCGGCCTGCGCCTCGACGTCATCACGCCGGAGGAGGAGGCCCGCCTCGCGGTCGCCGGCTGTGCGCCGCTGATCGACCCGCGCGCCGAGCAGCTTCTCGTCTACGACATCGGCGGCGGCTCGACCGAGCTCATCTGGATCGACCTCTCCGAGGTCGCGCCGCCGGAGCGCGGCCATGTGGTCCGCAGCCTCTCGCCGGCGGCCGGCCTGCCTGCGCCCCCGACCGGCGCCCGCATCACCGACTGGATCTCCCTGCCCATGGGCGTCTCCACCCTCGGCGACCGCTTCGCCGCGATCCAGGACGAGCGCGCCCGCTTCCGCGCCATGACCGCCTATGTCGAGGCCGCGCTCGCCCGCTTCGCCCCTTACGCCGCCCGCGGGCCCGAGCAGACCCGCAAGCTCCAGATCATCGGCGTCTCCGGCACGGCGACGACCTATGGCGCGATCCATCTCGGCCTCAGATCCTACAACCGCTCCCGCGTCGACGGGCTCTGGATCCCCCGGGAGGCCGTCCTGCGCGTGACCGACCGGCTGCTGGAGATGGGCCTCGCCGGGCGCACCGCCCATCCCGGCATCGGGCGCGGCCGCGCCGGGCTGGTGCTCGCCGGGGCCGCGATCCTCATGACCATCCTGCGCGCCTGGCCCGTGCCGCGGATGCGCATCGCCGATCGGGGCCTGCGCGAGGGGATGCTCTACGGCCTCCTCCAGCAATCGCGCATCGCGGCCGAGTGATGGCGCGCCCCCCGAAGAAGGGCGGCGGGCGGGACCGCGCGCTCCATGTCCGCGTCAAGACCGCCAAGGGCCGCAAGCTCTCCTCCACCCGCTGGCTCGAACGCCAGCTCAACGACCCCTATGTCGTTCGCGCCCGCCGCGAGGGCTATCGCGGCCGCGCCGCCTACAAGCTCGCCGAGATGGACGACCGGCTGCGCATCCTCCTCCCCGGCGCCCGCGTCGTGGATCTCGGCTGCGCCCCCGGCGGGTGGTGCCAGGTCGCCGTCGAGCGCGTGAACGCCCGGGGCGCCAAGCAGGGCAAGGCCGTCGGCCGCGTCATCGGCCTCGACATCCAGCCGGTCGAACCGATCCCGGGCGCAGAGCTCGTCGAGGCCGATTTCCTGGAGGAAGGCGCGGACGACCGCCTGAAGGCGCTCCTCGACGGCCCCGCCGACATCGTCCTCTCCGACATGGCCGCCCCGGCGACCGGCCACAAGCCGACCGACCATCTGAAGATCATGGCCCTCGCCGAGGCCGCCGCGGACTTCGCCATGGAGGTCCTCGCCCCGAACGGCGCCTTCGTCGCCAAGGTCCTCCAGGGCGGCACCGAGGGCGCGCTGCTTGCCACCCTGAAGCGCCGCTTCGCCAAGGTCCAACACCTCAAGCCCCCCGCGAGCCGCGCCGACAGCGCCGAGATGTATGTCGCCGCCACCGGCTTCCGCGCCGACCCTGCCGCAGAGCCCTGACCCCCGCGGGACCCGCGTCCGCGCGCAGGCGCGGGCGTGGGGGAAATGGAATGGCTTCGGGCCCCGCCCGAAGCCGCCGCCAGATAGGAGCCCCCCTCAGCCCGCGTCGAGCGCCTCCCGGGCCTTGCCGTCGCGCGTGAGCCGCCAGCGGCGGTCGCCGGCGGGGCGGCGCCAGGACATCTCCGCGGCCGTCTTGCCGGCGAGCACCGCGCGCACGTCGCGCAGCACCTCGGGCGCCAGGCGGTAATACTGATGGCGCTGCAGCCCGTCCGCCGGCGTCCAGGAGACTTCGGCGCAGTCGATGGCCTCCACCCGGTCCGGCAGCGCCGAGATCCGCCGCGGCCCGCGATGGCCGAGCCGGTCGCCCTGGTTCGGCTTGGCGTCCGAGAGCGACAGCGCCCGGTCGTTGCCCGCATGATAGACCGCGACGCGCTGGGCGATGTCGAAGAGCGGCGCGAGCCAGCCATCCTTCTCGAGCGCGTCGTCCTCGATGTCCGAGGCCATCAGGAACACCGTCTCGAACACCCGCCGGAGCGGCCGCCCGTCCTCGCGCAGGATGTCGAGCAATTCCTGCAGGGCGTGCCGCAGCGCCCAGTTCCCCATGCTGTGGGCGACCAGATGGACCCGCTGCAGGCACCGCTCCTCCCGCGCGAGCGACGACAGATAGTCGAACAGCCGCATCGCCGCCCGCCCCATCGCCTGCCCGGAATTGCGCGCGTCGCGCCGGTCGCTCGAATAGGCCCAGCCGAGGTCGTCGTCGAGAAAGAGCTTCGCGTCCGAGGGCCAGGCGAAGGCGAAGGCCAGCGGCTCGCGGCCCCGGGCGGCGAGCGCGCCGCTCTCGGGATCGGTCATCGGCGCGAGATAGGCGTCGCGCAGCTCCGCGGCCCGGCACATGGCGCTCTCGAAGCTGTTGGCGAAACCGTGCAGAAAGACGAGGGCGTCGCGCGGATCGTCGCGCATCGTCGCCCGCATCTCGTCGAACATCGCGGTGGAGCCCGGGATTTCCGCCTGCGCCTCGCCCGCGGGGGTCTCCGGATAGAGCTCCGCCTGGCCGCAGGAATAGGTGGCGTCGCCATCGCGCCAGGGATGGCGGCCGGGATGGTGGGTCACGCCCACCCGGCCGACGCGGTAGAGGAACGGGCGCTCCTCGTTGTAGCCGGTGCCGAACTCGGCCGGGCTCTCGCCGAGCACGGTCCGGTTGGTCGCGAAATAGATCCTGTTGGTGGCCATGGACGCTCTCCTTCGACTGGCGCCGGGGAGCGTATCGCAGCCGATTTAACCCGAGGTTAGCTCAAATTGCCCCGAGCCGCGAGGATCCGTCCGATCAGGTTGAGGAGAAGCTGCGCCGCGAGGATCTGGGTCGAGCCCGTGGGGTCGTAATCCGGCGCCACCTCCACGAGATCGACGCCGACCACCGGGCGGCTCGCCACCGCCCCCGCGAGCAGCTCGAGCACCTCGTAATAGAGGAAGCCGCCATGCGACGGGGTCCCGGTGCCGGGCGCGATGGAGGGGCAGAAGCCGTCGATGTCGATGGTGATGTAAAGCGGCGCCTCCGGCAGGCGGGCGAGCACCCCCTCGGTCCCGAGCGCGCGCACCTGGCGCACGGAGAGGATGTCCGAGCCCATGGCGCGGGCGTCGTCATAGCCCTCCTTCGCCGTCGAGGAGACGTTGCGGATGCCGAGCTGGGTGAGGCCCGAGACCCAGGGCTTCTCGGCGGCGCGGCGCATGGGGTTGCCGTGGCCCCGGGTGACGCCGTGGCGGATGTCGACGAAATCGAGATGCGCGTCGATCTGGAGGACGTGGAAGGGGGGACGGCCCTCATACGCCTCGATCGCGGGGATAGTGACCGAATGGTCCCCCCCGATCACCACCGGCAGCGCGCCGGCGGCGAGGATCGCCTCGACGCCCGCGCGGATGTTGGCGTGGCTCGCGAGCGTGTCGGTGTGCACGATGTCCGCATCGCCGAGATCGACGATGCGGGTCCCGGGGCCGAGATAGGTCCGGTCGTCCTCGTGGTCATAGGCGCCCGCATGGCCGAAGGAGAAGAGCGTCGAGGCCTCGCGCACCGCGCGAGGGCCGAAGCGCGCGCCGGGGCGGAACTGCGTGCCCGCGTCGAAGGGGGCGCCGAGGATGGCGACATCCGCGTCGATGACACGCCAATCGGGCTGCACCGGGGATTTTCCGAAGCTCGGGATGCCGACGAAAGGCAGATCGAGCCGCCCGCTCTCGTAGCCGTGGCTCATGGGCGGCTCCGCCGCGGCGCGAAGCGCCTCATCGAGCCCCTCCGGGCTCTCTTCGGCGCATCGCTCCGCGATGAGAGGCCGCAGGGCCTCGAAGAGCGCTGCGCGCTCACGGGCGCTCGAGGGCGAGGGCGATGCCCTGGCCGCCGCCGATGCACATGGTGACGAGGGCGCGCTTGCCCGCGATCCGCTCGAGCTCCGCGAGCGCCTTCAGCACCAGGATCGCGCCGGTGGCGCCGATCGGGTGGCCGAGGGCGATGGCCCCGCCATTGGGGTTCACCTTCGCCGTGTCGAGCCCGAGGCCCTTGTTCACGGCACAGGCCTGGGCGGCGAAGGCCTCGTTCGACTCGATCACGTCGAAATCCGAGTGCTGCAGCCCGAGCCTGTCGAGCAGCTTGGTCACGGCGGGCACCGGGCCGATCCCCATCACCTCCGGGCGCACGCCGGCATGGGCGTAGCCGAGGACCTTGGCGCGGGCCTTGCGGCCGGCCGTCTCCGCGCTCTCGGCATCGGCGAGGACGAGCGCCGCCGCGCCGTCGTTGATGCCGGAGGCGTTGCCCGGCGTCACGGTGCCGTCCTTCCTGAAGGCGGGGCGGAGCTTGGCGAGGCCCTCGAGGGTGGTGTCGGGCTTCGGATGCTCGTCGGTGTCGAACACGATCTCGCCCTTGCGGGTCTTGATGGTGAAAGGCGCGATCTGGGAGGCGAAGCGGCCATCGGCGATGGCGGCGCCCGCGCGGGTCTGCGATTCGACGGCGAAGGCGTCCTGCTCCTCGCGGCTGATCTGATGCTCGGCGGCGACGTTCTCGGCGGTGACGCCCATATGCCCGGTGCCGAAGGGGCAGTTGAGCGCGCCGATCATCATGTCGGCGGCCTTCGCGTCGCCCATCTTCTGGCCGAATCGGGAGACCTGCATGGCATGGGGGCTGCGCGACATCGCCTCCGCGCCGCCGGCGAGCGCATAGTCCGCGTCGCCCATGGCGACGGACTGGAGCGCGGAGACCACCGCCTGGGCGCCGGAGCCGCAGAGGCGGTTGACGTTCATCGCCGGCGCCGTGTCCGGGATGCCGGCCTCGATGGCGGCGACGCGGGAGAGATACATGTCCCGCGGCTCGGTGTTGATGACGTGGCCGAAGACCACATGGCCGATCTGCGCGCCCTCGACGCCGGAGCGGGAGAGGGCGGCCTTGGCCACATGGGCGGCGGTCTCTGTGGGGGGAACGCTCGCGAGCGTGCCGCCGAAGGTGCCGATGGCGGTGCGCGCCCCGTCCAGGATCACGACGTCACGGGTCATGGGGGTCTCTCCTTTGCTCTCCCGGGCGCCCCGGATCTGGGGTCCGGGGTCGGGCGCAGTCTGGCGGAAGCGGGCGGACAAGCAAAGCCCCGCGCCGGGGGGGCGCGGGGCTCGCGATGTCGCGGCAGGTGGGGCGGATCAGCGGATCCAGACCTCCACGCGGCGGTTGGCGACGCGGCCGGCGAAGGTGGTGTTGCAGCCCACGGGCGTCAGCTCGCCGAAGCCGCGGACGCTGATATTGGCGCCCTGGAAGTCGCCGGCCCCGGCCTCGTTGATCACCGCCTCGTTCATGGTGAAGAGCACGCCCTGGGCGCGGCGGGTGGCGAGCGCCTGGTTGAGCTCGAACTGGCCGATCGAGTCGGTGAAGCCGACGAGCAGGATCTCCTTGCCCTCATACTTGCCGGCGATGATGTCGCGGGCGAAGCGCTCGGCGTCCTTCTGGCTCTGCGCGGTGAGCTGCGAGGAGCCCGGCGTGAAGCGGAAGGTGGTGGAGAGACGCTCGGCGTCGCGGAACTCGGTCAGCATCTCGCGCATCAGGTCGAGGGAGAACTCCTCCTCCTCGGTGATCGCGTAGGTGAGACGCAGACCCTGCTCGCGCAGCGACTGGCCCTCGGGCACGAGGCTGATGAAGCCCGAATCCTCGATGAAGGGCGCCGCGTCGTCGGACAGGGCGAACTGCATAAGGTTCTTGGCGTGGGCCGAGACGTCGCGGTCCGACGAATAGAGATAGAGCCGGCGCGCGAGCGGATATTCGTCCGCCTTGATCGCGAAGGTCGTCGGATAGGAGAGCAGGCCGCATTCCAGCCGGATCGGCAGCACCTGCGCCGCGCGGGCATAGGCGAAGCCGGTGAAGCCGACACCGTTCGGGTCGGAGGCCACGCTGTCGGAGAGCTCGGCATTCGATTCGAAGCGCCGGGCGTCCTCGGTGACGGTGACGCCGTTCGGATCGAGCACGAGCGACTTGAAGGTGTCGAAGGTGCCGGAGCGGTCGTCGCGGGCATAGACGTTGATCGCCCGGTCGAGGCCGCCGAGCTCCGACCAATTGGTGACCTGCCCGGAGAAGATCTGCGCGATCTCGGTCAGCGAGATCGAGCGGACCGGATTGCTCGGATGGGTGATGATGATCAGCCCGTCGAGCGCCACGACGTTCTCGCGGTCGGTGTTGCGCGGATCGGGGATGCCGGAGTCGTTGAGCAGCACCACCTCGTCGTCCCTGATCGGACGGGACGCCATGCCGATGGCGGCGTCGCCCGAGGCGAGGCCGGGGAAGGACGTGCCCGACCCGTGCGCGCGCAGGTCGATGGTGGCCATGTCCTCGCCGGTCTCGTGGACGATGCGCAGGATCGTTTCGTTCTCCTCGGCGCCCGGCTCGCGCACCAGCGTGGCCTCGAGCGTGTCCGAATAGCCCTCGATCAGCGAGGGCATGAGCGAGGCCCCGATGGCGTTGGAGCCGAACACCCCGAATTCCGCCCCGAAGAGCTGGTTCTCGGGGCAGGCATCGCCTTCGCAGGTCACCTGGAAAACGTCGATCTCCAGCGTGCCGAGGCGCGTCTCGAGCGTGTAGGTCGTCCCGTCGAAATCGACGAGGTTGCCGCGCAGCTGGGTGAAGCCGTCGAAAGACTTCAGCGTGATCGTGTTGGGCCCCTCCTGGGCGTGGCCGAGGGCCCCGAAGCCCAGGGCCGCCACGACCGCGCAGCCGATACCGTAACGCATGCTTCGCATTCTCACTCCCCTCATTCCCGTCTCTCGACCCTTCTGAGACCCCGGCGGGCTCACCGCCTGGAGATAACGATATCTCTGACGGCGGCATCGTCCAAGCGATTGCCGTAATCGGCGACCTCGTTGCAGCCGATCGCGCCGATGATGGCCCGGCGCTCGCGCTCCATCTGACCGAAGGTGGCGCGCACGACCCGGTAGGCGGGGGCCGCGAAGGGGCCGTTCCCGCAGGTCTCGCGCGCGCCGACGCGGCGACGCGAGGCGAAGTCGATCAGCAGGTCGACCACCTCCGCATCCACCGAGCGGCGCACGTAATGGGTGTAGACCCGCAGCGAATCGCCCACGCCGCGCGGCGCGTCGTGGCGCAGCAGATAGCCGGAGCCGCGCCGGCGCGCCGTGCGCGGATCGCCGAGATTCTCCGGGCGGATATGGCCCGGCGACCAGAAGTCGTCGAAGGCGCTCTTGGCATGCAGCTCGAGGGTCACCGGCGCGTTCCAGACGAGGGCGACGCGGACGATCCGGTCCGTCCCGGAGAAGGGGATCTCGGCGGTGAGCGAGGTGCCGTCGGGATAGGCGAGCTCGATCTGCGAGCTGCGCTGGAAGCCGGGCACGGAGAAGGCCGCGCCGCCGTCGGCGTCGACGATCGCGCCGAGCTCGATGCCCTCGTAGCGCAGCAGGATCGGTTGGCCGACGAAGCAGGGCGCGTCGACGATCACCCGGGTAATCGCATGGGCCTGCGGCGCGATGTTGACCTGTGGCAGCACCACGCAGCGCGCCTCGGCGGGGCTGCGGGCCGCGAGCTCGATATCCTCCGAGCCGGGCTCGACGGCGGGGCGGTCCGGGTCGATCGCCGGGCGGTCCGGGTCGAAAGCGGGCTGGTCGGGGTCGATCGCCGGGCGGTCCGGGTCGAAGGCGGGCTGATCGGGGTCGATCGCCGGGCGGTCCGGGTCGAAGGCCGGCTGGTCGGGATCGAAGCGGCGGACGGTGCGCCCGGGCAGGTCGAAGCCCTGGTCGATCGGCGCGGGAGCCGCGAGCTCGGCCGGCGCGTCGTCGGTCTCCACGGGCACGATGGTGAGCGGCATCCGCCCGATGGCGAGCACGTCGCCGAGCCCGCTCTCCGGCGCGACGAGCGCGATTCGCCCGCTCTCCTCGGAGGAGATCTTGGGCATCGGGGCGCGGGGCACCTTGGCGTCGAGTTCCTCCGGCCCGGCGCCGATCTGCGGCAGGCTCGGCTTCTCGAACATCTCGGGGCGCCGGTCGAACCGGGCGATGCCGAAGGTCGCGCGGGGGCGCATGTCGCCGGAGAGGCGGCGCACGGGCTGGCCGTCGGCCGCCTCGGGCGGCGCGCTGAGTTGCGAGATGCGGTCGCCGCCGAAGCCCCCGGGGCGCAAGCCGCCGATGGCCGGGCGGCGGACCTGCGGCTCCTGTGCCTCCGCGCGGGCCTCGCCGGGCGCGGGAACCGGCGCTGCCGGCTCGGGCGCGCGGGCGATGGCGAGCGGGGCGTCGGGCCCCGCGGGGTCGGCGCCGCGGCGGGGGGCGTCCTCGGCGATCGCCCCGGCGCCGGGGGTCGGCGGGAGATCGGCGATGGGGTCCGGGCGCCAGGCCTCGGCGGGCTGCGTGCGGGCCGGCGCCGGCTCGGCGAGGGCGAGAGCGCCAGGCGCGGGGGCTGCCTGGCTGCGCGCGCGGGTCGCGCGGGAGAGCAGCCCGCCGCGGCTCGCGGCGGCGGCGAAGTCGTCGTTCTGCGAATCGTCGAGCCGGGCGGTCAGCTGCGCCGGCGCCTGGGGCGCTTGCGCGGCCGGACGGGCGACGGGCTCGGCGCGGCCGGCGGGCGCGATGGTTTGGCTGCCGCCCGCATCGGGCGCGAACCCCGAAGGCGCGGCGAGCCGGCCGGCGGCCGGGGCTGCGGGCGCCTCCGGGCCGTCGAGCCCGAGAGCCGCGGTGTCGAAGCCGGTCAGGCTTGGCGCTGCGGGGGCGAGGGGGGCGGCGCGGCGCACCGGATCTGGTGCGGCGCCCGGGCGCACCGGATCGGGCGCGGCCGCGGCAGAGGGCGCGGGGCGCGGCGTCGGCCGCGGGGCGGCGGCGACGGCCGGCCCGTCCGCATCCAGCGCCTCGGGGCGGACGAAGACGGTGACCTCCGCGGTCGCGTCCTGCGCGCGCAGGCCGATGCCGTAGGAGAAATCCTGCGCCCCGGCGCACCGGGCCTCCGGCGTGTAGGTGACGAGCCCGTCGCGCACGAAGGCGGTGCCGCAGCCGGGCGCGCTGACGATTTCGAGATTGGCGCGGTCGCGCGCGGTGAGGCCGGTGTCGTTGCCGAGGACGTCGATCTTGATCGAGGTGCCGCTCTCGGTCGCGACCTCGTCGGGCGCGAGGGCGAGGGCGCCGGACTCGCCGGTGAAGAACTCCAGGAGCGGGCCGCCCCGTTGAACGACGGTGCCTATGGCTATCATCAGCACGACCCCGCTCAGGATCGATATGAACCGGTCATCCTTGAACACCGCAGGTCACCCCTGATTCGTCCCACCTCGAACTGAACCCAAGAAAACGCGCACCTCCACAGGGTTGGGAGTTTGTCTTAAATTCCCGCATAGTGCAAGTGAAACGCGGCTGGAACAATCAGAACGCGATCCCTCGCACCTCCCCCTGCGGAATGGCTAGCACAACCATGGGGCGTTGTCATGGAAATTGGCGCGCCCGCCGGATGCGTGGAGGGCTCGCGGAGGTGGCCAGCCGGCCCCGGCGGGCGATATGGGAGAGGAAGGGCGCGAGCGCGGATGAGGGAGAGGGCGCGATGAAGTTCGGGATCGGGCAGCCGGTGAGGCGCAAGGAGGACGACCGGCTCGTGCGCGGCGCGGGCGGCTATGTGAGCGACGTGGTGCTGCCAGGGCAGGCGCATGCGGCGCTCAGGCGGAGCGAGGTGGCTCATGGCCGGCTCGTCCAGGTGGACGCGGGTCCGGCGCGCGAGATGCCGGGGGTGCTCGCGGTCTACACCCACGCCGAGATCGAGGGACGGCTCGCGCCGCTCGTCAACGAATTCCCCTTCGAGCCGGCGCCGGCGCCCGTCGAGGTGCCGCATCTGGCGTCCGACCGGGTGCGCTTCGTCGGCCAGCCGATCGCCTTCGTCGTCGCCGAGACCCGGGCGCAGGCGGAGGAGGCGGCCGAGGCGATCCTCGTCGACATCCAGGAGTTGCCCTGCGTCGTCGACCCGGAGGCCGCGCTCGCGGAGGGCGCGCCGCAGCTCCACGACACCGCCCCCGGCAACCTCGCCTATACCTGGGAGCATGGCGACCGCGCCGCCGTCGACGCCGCCTTCGCGCGCGCGGCCCATGTGGTCTCGACCCCGGTGCTCAACCAGCGGGTGGTGGTCGCCTCGATGGAGCCGCGCGCGGTCAACATGCGCTACGACGCGGAGACCGGGCGCTGGGAGGGCTGGGTCGGCTGCCAGGGCGCGCACGGCATGCGCGGGCGCATCGCCCGGGCGCTGATGGTGGAGCCCGAGCGTCTGCGCATCCGGGTGCCCGATGTGGGCGGGGGCTTCGGCATGAAGCTGATGACCCATCCGGAATACGCCCTCGCGGCGCTGGCGGCGCAGGAGATCGGGCGGCCCGTCTCCTGGGTCGGCGACCGCTCGGAGAGCTTCCTCTCGGATGCGCAGGGGCGCGACATGCGCGGCACCGTCGAAGGCGCCTTCGACGCCGAGGGCCGCGCGCTCGCCATGCGGATGGACACGATCTCCGGCATCGGGGCGCACTACTCCTCGGTCTCGGTCGCGATCCACACGGTGTTCTCCGCGCCGCTGCTCGGGGGCATGTATGCGGTGCCGGAGATCCACTGCCGGGTGCGCGGAGCCTTCCTCAACACGCCTCCCGCCGATGCCTATCGGGGCGCCGGGCGGCCCGAGACGATCCACGCCACCGAGCGGCTGATGGACGCCGCCGCCCGCGAGATCGGGATCGACCGGGCCGAGATCCGGCGGCGCAACCTCGTCACCCCCGACATGCTGCCGCACAAGACGCCGGGCGGCTTCACCTTCGACAGCCTCGACACCCACGCCGTGCTCGACCGCTGCCTCGCCGAGGCGGATTGGGAGGGCTTCCCCCGCCGCCAGGCCGACGCCCGCGCCAAGGGCAAGCTGCTCGGCCGCGGCATCGCCTATTACATGGAGCGCACCGGCGGCGGCCCCGTCGAGGAGACCCGCATCGAGGTGACCCCCGAGGGCGGCGCGAAGATCTGGATCGGCACGCAGTCGAACGGCCAGGGCCACGCCACCGCCTGGGCGCAGATCCTGCGCGAGGAGACGGGGCTCGACTTCGACAAGATCGAGCTGATGGAGGGGGATTCGGACGCGCTGCCCGCGGGCGGGGGCACCGGCGGCTCGCGCTCGGCCAAGATGGCGAGCCGGGTGATCCTGCTCGCCTCGGAGGACATCCGCGAGCAGGGCCGCCGCCTCGCCGCGGAGAAGCTCGAGGCCGCCGAGGGGGATATCGAGTTCGACGCCGAGGAGAGCGTCTTCCGCGTCGCCGGCACCGACCGGCGCGTCACCCTCGCCGCGCTCGCCGAGGCGGCGGGCGGGATCACCGGCTCTGGCCATGTGGACGGGCGCGAGAGCACCTTCCCCAACGGCTGCCACATCGCCGAGGCGGAGATCGACATGGAGACCGGGGAGCTCCGCCTCACCCGCTACACGATCGTCGACGACTTCGGCCGGCTGATCAATCCGGACCTCGTGGCCGGCCAGGTGCATGGCGGGGTGGTGCAGGGGATCGGGCAGGTGATCGGCGAGCAGGCGGTCTGGGACCCGGAGACCGGCCAGCCGCTCACCGGCTCCTTCATGGACTACGCGATCCCGCGGGCGGCCGACGTGCCCTCCTTCGCGGTGAGCTTCCTGGAGATCCCGGCCGAGACCAATCCGCTCGGGGTGAAGGGCTGCGGCGAGGCGGGGTCGGTCGCCGGCATCCCGGCGACGGCGCTCGCGGTGATCGACGCCCTCGCCTCCGCCGGCGCCGAAGAGGTCCCGCCCCCCTACACCGCGCAGAAGCTCTGGGCCGCGCTCAACGCCGCCTGACGCGCGCGGCGCGCGGCGTTTCGGGTCGGGCGGACGGTCCCGCGCCGCGCGGGGGGACGCAGGGGGGCGCGCGCCGCAGGCGCAGCCCCGCCCCGCGCGGCCGACGCCGATGCCGGGCGTGCGGAGGCACGCCGCCCTCCGCCGGAAGCGCCGCTTCGGGGAGGCGGGCGGCGGACCCGGCGACGTCCAGCGCGATCGCCGCCGCGCCGCAGGGCCCGAGCAGCACGGCGAAAACCGCGCCGGTCGCCTCCCGGTCGCGCCCGACCGGGCGGTCGAACCCGGCCCGCCCTCCGCCATCGAGAGCCCCGGGCGGACGCGCCCCCTCCGGAATGCCGATGCCGGCGCCGCCGCTCTCCGCCGCGCGGCCAGAGCCCGGCCGCCACAACGCCCGGACCTCGCCGCCATCGCCTTGCCCGGCCCTCGCGGGCATCGCGCCATGGGGGGGCCGTAAGGCGCGGCGCGGACGGCCGAGCGTCGAACCCCGTCGCCGCCAGCGGGCCGGACACCCGTCCCCGCATCGCCCGCGCCCGAGCCCCATACCCGCTTGCGCGAAGGCGGTCAGGCCGGGGGGCGGGCGAGGTAGCGGCGGGCGGCGAGGAGGTGGGTGCGCAGGATGTGGAGCGCCTCCTCGATCTCGACGTTCTCGTTGGCCCCGCCCATGCCCGTCGGATAGGGGCCGTAGACATAGGCCGGGATGCCGCGCCAGCGCCAGAGGCGGGCGTCGGTGCCGCCGAGGCTCACGATCGGGGTCGGCCGGCGGCCCGAAAGCGCCTCGGCCGCGTCCTGCAAAAGCCCCATCATCTCGCCCGCCGGGTCGCACTGGGAGGGGGGCGCGTGGCCGATCTCCTCCATCCGCGCCTCGGGGAACTCCGCGAGGATCTCCTCGACCAGCGGCATCACGTCGGCCTTCTCGGCGCCCACCGGCAGGCGGATGTCGACCTCCATGCGGGCGTGGCTCGGGATCATGTTGACCTTCAGCCCAGCCTCGATCCGCCCGATATTGAGCGTGACGCGGCCGACCGTGGCGCCCGCGCCCGCGCCCATGGCGCGGTCGGTCGCCTCCCGGCCCTCCTGGATCGCGCGGGCGAGCGCGTTCGGCAGGGGGACCGAGATCTCCGTCACCGCCTCGAGCCGGCGCGCGATCTCCATGGCGATCTTGCTCGCGCTCGCGGTGGCGTGGTCGTAGGCGCCGTGGGCGCCGTCGGTGCGGATCTCGACGGCGAGCCAGAGATTGCCCTTCTCGCCGAAGCGGACGGTTTCGGGGCTCGAGGGCTCGGCGTTGAGCACGCAGTCGCCGAGCACCTCCGGCTCGTGGTCCATCAGCCAGCGCGCGCCCCAGGGGCCGAAGGTCTCCTCGTCGGAGACGCAGGTGAGGGTGAGCTTGCCGCAGAGGCTCTCGCGGATCTCGTGGAGGAGCGCGTAGACGAAGATCGAGGCCGCGGTGCCGGCCTTCATGTCCGCAGCGCCGCGGCCGTAGAGCCGGCCCTCGACCACCTCGCCCGACCAGGGCCCGACGATCCAGCGCGGGTCGTCCGGCGCCACCGGGAAGACGTCGATATGCCCGTTCAGCACGAGATGGCGGCCAGGCGCCGGGCCCTCGACGCTCGCCAGTATGTTGGGCATCTCGGGATGGGGCGAGACGGTGCGGTGGGCGATGCCGCGGGCGTCGAGGAAGCGGCGGATGTGCTCGGCGGCGCCGCGCGTGTCGCCGGGCGGATTGGGCGTCGCCTCCCGCACGAAGCCCGCGAGGAACTCGACATAGGCCTCGCGCTCGGCCTCCACCCGCTCGAGCAGCGCGCGCTCGGTCTCGTCCATCCCTCTCCTCCTTCAGCCGAGAACCGCGTAGTCGGGCTCGAGCCGCGTCAGCACCTCGGCCGGGCCGTCGCGCACCACGATGGTGTGGCCGAGCGACATCGCGAGCCCGGCCTCGGCGTCGACGAGGATCGCGTGCAGGAACAGCACCATGCCGGGCGCGGCCTCGGTGGCGTTGCCGAGATAGAGCATGGGCGGCACGTCCATCCAGCTCGGGCGGAAGGTCGCGCCGAGGGAGTAGCCGCAGGCGGCCATCCTGGCATGGGCGTAGCCGGCGGCGTCGAAGGCGCGGCGGTGGGCCGCGTCGATCTCGCCGAGGGGGCGGCCGGGGCGGGCGGCGTCGGTCATCGCGGCGATCGCCTCGCGGGTCGCCTCGAACATGCGGGCCTGGCGCGGATCGCCCCGCCCGATGGCGACGGTGCGCATCAGGCAGGCGCAGTAGTGGCGGTAGGCGGCGGCGAATTCGAGCGTGAGCTGGTCGGTCTCTGAGAGCGTGCGGTGGCCGGTCGCGCTGCGGATGAGAAGCGCCCGCTCGCCCGAGCCGAGCACAGGGCCGGAGGGCGGAAGGTCGCCCCCGAGGGAGAGCATCGCGGCCTGCCCCGCGGCGTTGATCTCCCCCTCGAAGACGCCGGGGCCCGCCGCCTCGAGCATCGCCACGAGCCCGGCATCGGCGATCTCGGCGGCCTTGCGGACATAGGCGATCTCGGCCTCGGATTTCACCAGGCGGAGCGCGCGCACCACGCCCGAGCCGTCGACGAGCTCGGCGCCCGAAAGGCGGGCCTGCAGACGGCCGTGGTTGCGCGCGGAGAGGCCGAAGCTGTCGAGCTCGACCCCGAGGCGGGCGCGGGCGAGGCCCCTCTCCTCGAGGATCGCCAGGAGGTCCTCGGTCGGGTCCTTGCCGTCGGCGTCGTACCAGATGCGGATGTCCTCGATGATCGAGGTCTGCCGCGCCTGCTCGAGATCGGGCCGGCGGGTGAGCAGCACCGGCGCGCCCTCCGCCGGCAGAACGATGCACTGGAAGAAGACATAGCCCGAGGTGTCGTATCCCGTCAGGTAATACTGGCTCTCGGGGGCGAAGAGGAGGAGGGCGTCGAGCCCGGCCTCGGCCATCGACCTCCGGCAGGCGGCGATCCGCGCGTCGAACTCTGCCCGTTCGAAGTGCAATGCCATGATTCTGTGCGTTCCCCGCCAGTTGCCGCCTTCTCCGTCAGGCGACGCTAGCGGGCGCCGCCCGGTTGTGCAATCTTGTCCATCGGCGGCGGCCTCCATAGGCTGCCGCGCAGAGGGGCGGCGCCACCGCCCGCGCAAGAGCAAAGCAGGGAGACCATCACATGGCATATGCGCGACCCGCTCTCGGTCCGGTCCGGCTGCCGATCCTCGCGGCCGCCGCGGCGCTCCTCGGCGCCGCGCCCGCGCTCGCGGAGGGCACCATCACCGTCGCCTCCTGGGGCGGGGCCTATCAGGACGCCCAGCGCAAGGCCTGGTTCGAGCCGACGGCCGAGGCGCTCGGCATCACCATCAAGGAGGACACGACCTCCGGCATCGCCGATGTCCGCGCGCAGGTGATGTCCGGCGCGGTGACCTGGGATCTGGTGCAGCAGGGCATGAACACCTGCATCCTGCTCGAGCGCGAGGGCGCGCTGGAGAAGATCGACCTCTCGGCGATGGATATCGACGGGGTGCCGGACGACCTGAAGTCCGACTTCTGGATCGGCAATCTCGTCTACGGAACCGTGCTCGGCTGGCGCAACGACGCCTTCGACGGCAAGGAGCCCTCCGGCTGGGCCGATCTCTACGATTTCGAGACCTTCCCCGGCACCCGCTCGATGCGCCGCAGCCCGCTCTACAACCTCGAGGCCGCGCTGATCGCGGACGGGGTGCCGCCCTCGGAGGTCTACCCGATCGACGTCGACCGCGCCTTCGCCAAGCTCGAGGAGCTCAAGCCCCATATCGTCTCCTGGTGGTCCTCCGGCGCGGCGTCGGCGCAGATGGTGGTCGACGGCGAGGCGGACATGATCGGCCTCTGGAACGGGCGCATCCAGACCGCGATCGACAACGGCGCGGACTATTCCTACACCTTCGACGAGCAGCTCCTGATCGCCGATTGCTGGCTGATCCCCAAGGGCGCGCCCAACAAGGAGCTCGCCATGCGGGCGCTGGCGCATATGATGAGCCCCGAGGTGCAGGCCAATCTGCCGAAATACATCAATTACGCCCCCGCGAATCTCGACGCCTACGAGACCGGGATCATCCCCGAAGACGTGCTGCCCACGCTGCCGACCGCGCCGCAGAACCGGGAGAGCGCGATCCTCTTCGACTCGCGCTGGTGGGCGGACAATCTCGACGAGGTGACCCGCCGCTTCGACCTGTTCATCCAGGAGTGAGCCGAGCCGGGGGCGCCACCGCGGCGCCCCCCGATCGCCCGGGGGTGGCGACCATGCACGACACGCTGACGGCGTTGCCGATCTCCATCGGCAACCTCACCAAGACCTACGGTCAGTTCCGCGCGCTCGACGATGTGAGCCTCGAGATCGAGAGCGGCGAGTTCCTCTCGCTCCTCGGCCCCTCGGGCTCCGGCAAGACGACGCTCCTGATGGCGCTCGCGGGCTTCAGCCGGCCGGATTCCGGCTCCATCCGCTTCGGCGAGCGCGAGATCGTGCTGATGCCGCCGCACAAGCGCGACGTGGGCATGGTGTTCCAGAACTACGCCCTGTTCCCGCATATGACGGTGGGCGGCAACGTCGCCTATCCGCTCCGGCTGCGCCGCCGGCCGCGCCGGGAGATCCGCGAGCGGGTGGCGCGGGCGCTAGATCTCGTGCAGCTCGGCCATCTCGCCGACCGCGACGTCGCCAAGCTCTCCGGCGGGCAGCGCCAGCGCGTGGCGCTCGCGCGCGCGGTGGTGTTCGAGCCGCGCATCCTCCTGATGGACGAGCCCTTGTCCGCGCTCGACAAGAACCTGCGCGAGCAGATGCAGCTCGAGATCCGCCAGCTGCACGAGACGCTCCGGATGACCACCGTCTACGTCACCCACGACCAGCGCGAGGCGCTGACCATGTCCGACCGGGTCGCGGTGATCGACGAGGGGCGCATCGTGCAGGTCGACACGCCCCGCCGGCTCTACGAGCATCCGCGGACGCGCTTCGTCGCCGATTTCGTCGGGGAGTCGCACAGCGTGCCCGTCACCGTGGAGGGCGGGGCTGCGGCGCTCGGGGGGCGGGCGCTCGTCCTCGCCGAGCCGCTCGCCTCCGCGGCGCGCGATCAGCTTCTGGTGCTGCGCCCCGAGAAGCTCCGCCTGATGGCGCCCGACGAGCCGGATACGGGGCTCAACCTCCTCGAGGGCCGGGTGGCGGACATCGTGTTCCAGGGCGAGAGCCTGCTCCTCTATGTCGACATCCCCGAGACCGGGCGCATCGCGACCCGCCAGCCGAGCTCGCGCGCCGTTCTCGAGCGGCTGCCGGAGGAGGGCGCGCCGATCCGCCTCGGCCTCGACCCGCGCGACACCATCGTGGTCCCCGCCGCATGAGGGGGGAGGCCGCGCCCAATGCCGAGGCCCTCGCCGCCGCCGACCGGGCCGAGCGCCGCCGCCTGTTCGTGCTCACGGTGCCGGGGCTCCTGATCGTCGCCCTCGTGATCCTGGTGCCGATCGCCTGGCTCTTCGGTCTCTCCTTCCAGGAGCGCGGCGGGGGGCTCTCCCTCGTGCATTACGAGCGGCTGATGCACCCGGCCTATTACAAGTCGTTCCAGACGACCTTCGAGCTCAGCTTCCTCGTCACCGGGCTCTGCATCCTGCTCGGCTACCCGTATGCCTATCTGATGGCGCAGGCGCCGGGGATCTGGCGGCATCTCCTCCTCGTCGCCGTGCTCTTCCCGTTCTGGACCTCGCTGCTCGTGCGCACCTATGCTTGGCTCGTGCTGCTCCAGCGCCGGGGGCTCGTGAACACCTGGCTGGGCGATATGGGCCTGATCGACCAACCGCTGCGCCTCGTGCACAACTTCACCGGCACGGCCATCGGCATGGTGCACATCATGATGCCCTTCATGGTGCTGCCCCTCTATGCCGCGATGCGCGCGGTGGACCGCAACCTGATGCTCGCCGCCGCCAATCTCGGGGCGCCGCCCGTCAAGGCGTTCTGGCAGATCTACCTGCCGCAGACATTGCCCGGGCTGATGGCGGGGACGGTGCTGGTCTTCGTCCTCTGCCTCGGCTTCTACGTGACGCCGGCGGTGCTCGGCGGGGGGCGGGTGATGATGTGGTCGATGCAGATCAAGCGCTCGATCGCCGTCTATGCCGATTGGGGGGCGGCGAGCGCGCTCGGGGTGGTGCTGCTCGTCACCACCCTCGCGATCTTCGGCGCGCTCGCGCTCGCGATGCGGGCGCTGGCGCGGGGCGGCCGGCGGGGAGGGCTCTGATGCGCTGGCTCGACCGCCCCGCGACCGACACGCAGATCACCCATCGCCAGCGGCTCTGGCTCTACGGCCTCGTCGCCCTGATCGCGCTCTTCCTCGTGTTGCCCGCGCTCATCGTCGTGCCGATGAGCTTCTCGGATTCGCGCTTCCTCCGCTTCCCGCCCGAGTCCTTCTCGCTGCGCTGGTACGAGACCTATTTCACCTCGCTCGAATGGCAGGAGGCGACGCTCGTCTCCTTCAAGGTGGCGGGGTTGACCGTCTTGATGGCGACGCCGGCGGGCACGCTCGCGGCCTACGGGCTCCACGTCTCCAATTCGCGGATCGCGGGGGCCGTGCGCACGGTGCTGATCACGCCGCTCATCGTCCCGCTGATCCTGATCGGCGTCGCGGTGTTCTTCCTCTACGCCCGGATCGGGCTCAACAACACGATCATCGGCCTCGCCTTCGCCCATACCTGCCTGGCCATCCCCTTCGTGCTCGTGACCGTGACGGCGGGGCTCAGGACCTACGACATCAACCAGGAGATGGTGGCGCGCAGCCTCGGCGCGAGCCGGGCGGTGGCGTTCCTGACCGTGACGCTGCCGCAGATCCGCTTCTCGGTGATCTCGGGGGCGCTCCTCGCCTTCATCGCCTCCTTCGACGAGGTGGTGATCGCCCTCTTCATCGCGGGCGGGGACAGCGCGCCGCTCACCCGGCGCATGTTCAACGCGCTGCGCGACGAGATCGACCCGACGGTGGCGGCGATCTCCTCGCTCCTGATCGCGCTCGCGGTGGTGCTGATGACGGTGAGCGCCTGGGTGGAGTCGAAGGCCGAGAAGACGGCGCCGCGCCCGTGACCCCGCCGCCGCTCCCCCCCTCCCCCTGGACCGAGCGCGCGCCCCGTGCGCCGGACACGCCGCCGCTCTCCGGCGAGGCGCGGGCCGATGTCTGCGTCGTCGGCGGCGGCTTCACCGGGCTCTCCGCGGCGCTCCACCTCGCCGAGCGGGGCGTCTCGGTCGCGCTGCTCGAGACCATGGAGCCCGGCTACGGCGCCTCGGGGCGCAATGGCGGGCAGGTGATCCCGGGGCTCAAGCTCACCCCGGCCGATCTCCGCGCGCGCTTCGGCCCGGAGAAGGGCGAGGCGATCGCGGCCTTCACCGGCGCCGCGCCGGACGTCGTCTTCGATCTGATCGCGCGGCACGCCATCGACTGCGACGCCACCCGCAGCGGCTGGGTCCAGGGCCTGCACGGCCGGGTCGCCCTCGCCCCCGCGGAGGACCGCGTCCGCCAATGGCAAGAGCGCGGCGCCGAGGTGGCGCTCCTGAGCGCCGAGGAGACGGAGCGCGTCACCGGTAGCCGCGCCTATGCCGGCGCCGTGTTCGACCGGCGCGGCGGCACGATCAACCCGCTCGCCTATGCCCGCGGGCTCGCCCGGGCGGCGATGGCCGCCGGCGCCCGGCTCCATGGCGGCACGCCGGCCGAGCGGCTCCTCCGCGACGGCGGCCTCTGGCGGGTGGAGACGCCGGGGGGCGCGGTGCTGGCCGAGCGGATCCTCCTGGCCACCAACGCCTATAGCGGCGATCTCTGGCCGGAGCTTCGCCGCGCGGTGATCCCGGTCTATTCCTACCAGATCGCCACCGCGCCCATGGGGGACAATCTGCGCGCGCGCATCCTGCCGGGCGGGCTCGGCCTCTCCGAGACGCGCCGCCTCCTCTCCTATGCGCGCCAGGACGCCGCGGGGCGGCTCGTCCTCGGCGGGCGGGGGCGCTTTAGGGAGTCCTCCGAGCCCGGCGATTATCGGGGGGTGGCGGCCCGCCTCGCGCAGCTCTTTCCGGAGGCGTCCGCGCTCGCCGTCGAGCATCGTTGGGGCGGCAAGGTGGCCCTCTCGCTCGACCATCTGCCCCATCTCGCCGAGCCCGCGTCCGGGCTCAGCGTCGCCGCGGGGTTCAACGGGCGGGGGGTCGCGCTCACCTCCGCCGTCGGCCGCGCCATGGCCGAGCATCTGAGCGGCACGCCGCTCGCCGATCTCCCGATCCCGGCCCGCGAGATGCGCCCGATCCCCTTCCACGGTCTGCGCCTGCCCGCGCTGCAGGCGACCGTCTGGGCCAAGCAGGCGCGCGACTGGTGGGAGTCCCGCGCCCGCTGAGGCTCAGCCCGCGAGCCTCGGGCCGGCGGCGATCAGGTGACAGAGCTCGACCGTCACGGTCGCCGCGAGCCAGGCGGTCTGACCCTGCATGTCGAAGCCCGGGGTGACGGTGTTGACATCCGCGCCGACGACGTCGAGCCCCGCGAGCCCGCGCAGGAGCCCGAGCCCCTCCCGCGCCGTCAGCCCGCCCCAGGCGGGGGTGAAGACGCCGGGGGCGGTCGCCGGGTCGAAGACGTCCATGTCGAAGCAGAGGAAGACCGGGCGGTCGCCCACCCGCTCGCGGATCGCCCGCGCAGCGGCCGCCACCCCCTCGCGCTCGATCTCCGCCATGGGCAGGAGCGCATAGCCGAGCGCCTCGGCATGGGCGAAGACGCCGGGGACATAGGCATAGCCCCTGAGCCCCGCATGGATCGAGCGCGCCGGATCGACGAGCCCGCGCTCCACCGCATGGGCGAAGGTCGTGGCGGGGTCGAGCGCCACGGCATTGGCCTGGCCGGGCTGGGGATAGGCATCCGTGTGGCTGTCGAAATGCACGACCGCGAGGCCCGGATGGCGGGCGGCGAGGGCGGCCATGGAGGGCACGCTCACCATCCCGTCGCCGCCGAGACCGATCGGGATCGCCCCGGCATCCAGGACCGCGCCGACCGCCTCGGTCATCCGCGCGAGCGACGTCTCCGCATCGCCATGCACCACCGCCACGTCGCCGAGATCCACGAGACCGAGGGCGGCGACGGCGTCGATGTCCTCGGGGGCCTCGGCGCGGTGGCGGCGGACCATGTCGCTCGACATCATCCGGATCGCCGCGGGGCCGAGCCGTGCGCCAGTGCGCCGGGGATGCCCGCCCGCATCGAAGGGCAGGCCGAGGATCGCGGCCTTCGCCCCCGCCCCCGCCGGGTCGCGGGTCTGCGGCACGCCGAGGAAGCTGCCGACGGGGCGGAAGAGCCCCGTCTCCGCGAGCCCCCCGCTCACAGCGGATCGCGGATCAGCGGCGCCGTCGAGCAATGCACCCCGCCGCCGCCCTCGAACATCAGATCGTAGTCCACCGGCACGATCTCGATGCCGAGCGCGTCCATCCGCTCCGCCGTGCGCGGGCCGAGGCCGGTCTGCATGATCACCCGCCCGGGGCGCACCGCGAGGCAGTTGAGGCAGCCCGGCGCGTCGTCGGGATGGACCTCGATCTGCCGGATGCCGCGCGCCTCGAGCTCCTCGAGGAACCAGTAGGGCAGGAGCGTCGGGTTGGTCACGGCGGTCTCGGCGTCGACCATCACCATCGCCCCGTCGATATGCAGCCGATAGCCGGTGAGATCGACCCTGATCACCTCGGAGCCCGAGGCGCGCAGCACCTCCTCGACCTGGCGCACCCCCTCCTCGTTGACCCGCGAGGAGCGCCCGATGACCGCAAGCTTCGGCTTCAGCCACAGGAAACTGCCCCCCTCCATCAGCCCGGTGCCGTTCACCGTGCGCAGGATCGGGCAGCCGAGGCCGGCGAGCGCGCGCGTCACCGGCGCCTCCTCGCCGCGGCGCACCACGGGGCCGAGGCGGGTCACGATCGCGCCCCCTTCGACGCCGATCACGCTGTCGCGGGTATAGACCTGCTTGTGCCGGCCGGGGGCTGCGGCATCGAGGAGGACGACCTCGACCCCCTCGGCCGCGAGCGCCGCGGTCAGCGCGTCGTGCTGGGCCTGCAGCGCCTCCGCCGAGGGCAGGCGGTTGCCGCGCCAATACCAGGTCTGCCCCGCCTCGTCGCCGAAGCTGTCGAGCCGCTCGATGCGCTGGGCGGGGTCGAGCACGCCGAGCTCCGGCCCCGGGCGGTGCATCAGCACGAGGCGCAGCCGGCCGACATCGCTCTCGCAGCCCCAGCGCCGGCCCCAGACGGCCTCCTGCTGCTCCGGGCTCTCGAAGGCGGGCTCGGCATGGCTCGGGAAGCTCCGGATCGTCATGTTGTAGCGGTATTCGAACTCGCTGACCGCGCCGGTCATGCGCCTCTCCTCTCAAGTTGCGGTGGCCGCGGCGAGGCCCGCCGCGAAGGTCTCGCTGTCGGTGACGGAGCCGAAGACGCCGCCCTCGATGGTCACCGAGCGCAGGGCCCAGGCATGCAGGCCGGGCTCGATGGCGCCGCAGGCGTCCGAGATCAGCAGCCCCTGATAGCCCCGGTCGGTCGCCTCGCGCAGCGTGGTGTGCACGCAGACGTCGATCGTGTTGCCGACGAGGGCGAGCGCGCGGATGCCGGCGGCGCGCAGCAGCCGGTCGAGATCGGTGTGGGTGAAGGCGCCGTTGGCGGTCTTGTCGACCACGGGCTCGCCCGCGCGGGGCGCGAGCTCGGGCAGGATCTCGAAGCCCGGCTCGCCGCGGATCAGCCCCCGCCCGAGCGGGCCCTCCCGGCCGACCGTGGAGCCGTAGCGCTCGGCCTTGAGCTTGCGCCAGCGGGGCATGTCGGAGAGGTCCGGGCGGTAGCCCTGGCGCGTGTGGAAGACGGCCATCCCCGCCGCACGCGCGGCCTCGAGGCAGCGGCGGGCGGGGCCGACGGCGGCGGCGAGGGGGGCGATGTCGACGCCCAACTGCGCGACATAGCCCTCCGGCGCGCAGAAATCCCGCTGCATGTCGATGACGAGGAGCGCCGTCTCGGCCGGGGCGAGCGGCTCGAGCGGCCAGGGGCAGGGGTCCGCCTCGATTTCCCAGTCCCCCATGGCGCGTCCTCCCCTCCGTCTCCCCCGATCCTTGGCGACATCGCGCGGCGGGGCAAGAGGGCATGCTGGACGCAGCCGCGCGGATCGGGGAGACTTCTCCGGCACGGCGATGGGGGAGGGACGATGCACATCCTCGAAGGCGGCCACGGCGTCGCGATCCGGCTCGCGGCGGGGGAGGGGGTGGAGATCGTCAACACCCACGGCACGCAGGTGCTCGATTGCTGGGCGCTGGCGGCGGAGGCGCCGGGGGAGGTGATGTCGATGGAGCACACGCGCTCGCGGCTGAGCCGGACCGTGCCGCGCGCGGGTGATCTCTTCTACAGCACCCGGCGCCGCCCGATCCTGCGCTTCGAGGCCGACACCTCTCCGGGGGCGCATGACACGCTCCTCTGCGCCTGCAGCCCGGAGATCTATGCCGAGCTCGGCTGCGCGCCCGGACATCGGAGCTGCGAGGGCAATTTCCACGAGGCGCTGGCGCGGGAGGGGCTCTCGCTCGGCTGGACGCCGGGGCCCTTCAACCTCTTCATGACCACCACCGTGGGGCCCGGGGGCGAGATCCTCCGGGGCGACCCGCGCTCGCGCCCCGGCGACCTCGCGGTGCTGCGCGCGGAGATGGCGGCGATCCTCGTGCTGTCGGCCTGCCCGCAGGACGTCACCCCGATCAACGGGCCGGACCGCACCCCGCGCGAGGTGTCCTGGCGACGGGTCTGAGGCCGGTCCGGCGTGTGACGAGACTATTGCAATCGGGCGCGCACCGTCTAGCATGTGGTGAAGTTCTGGGCGGATCGGGCGCGGCGGCGCTCCGGTTTGCCCATGACTGCATCGTTTGCCCGGGAATTGGGCAGCGGAGGGGCGATGGCCGACGACCTGGAGACGCCGATGCTGGAGCTGCGCGACCTGCGCAAGAGCTTCGGCGCGTTCGAGGTCCTCAAGGGCATCTCGCTCACGCTCCGCCCCGGGGAGGTGATGGCCATCGTCGGCGTCAGCGGCTCCGGCAAGTCGACGCTCCTCAGATGCGTCAATCTCCTCGAGATGCCGACGGGGGGCGACATCCTCTTCCGCGGCGCGCGGGTGCCCTACGAGAAGGCGAACCGGGGGATCTTCTCCAACACCCGCCCGCTGACGCGCCTGCGCGCCGAGATCGGCATGGTGTTCCAGCAGTTCAATCTCTGGCCGCACAAGACGGTGCTCGAGAACGTCCTCGAGGCGCCGCTCGCCGTGCGCGGCGCCGCCCGCGCCGAGGCCGTGGAGGAGGCGGAGGCGCTGCTCGAGCGCATCGGGCTCGCCGAGAAGCGCGACGAATACCCCTCGCGCCTCTCCGGCGGGCAGCAGCAGCGCGTCGCCATCGCCCGCGCGCTCGCCATGAAGCCCCAGCTCATGCTGTTCGACGAGGCGACCTCCTCGCTCGATCCCGAGCTCGTCGGCGAGGTGCTCGCCCTGATGGCCCAGCTTGCCGAGGAGGGGATGACGATGATGGTCGTCACCCACGAGATCCATTTCGCCCGGCAGGTGAGCCACCGCACGGTGTTCATCGACGAGGGCCGCATCGAGGAGGAGGGGCCCTCGCGGCAGGTGCTGCACACCCCCGAGAGCCCGCGCACGCAGCGCTTCCTCGAGCGCATCCTGCACGACCGGGGCGTCGAATGAGCCGGAAGGGACGCGGATGAACGAGGACGCCATCGCCTCCTATTCGGGGATGTATCAGGCGGTCGACGGCTGGTGGAGCTCGATCGAGGCCTATCTGCCGCTCTTTCTGCCGGCGACCTGGGTGGTGGTGCAGGTCACCGTCCTCTCGATCCTGCTCTCCTGGGTCTGCGGGCTGGTGGCGGCGCTGATGAAGACCTCGGGCTTCCGGCTGCTGCAATATCCGGCCGAGTTCTATCTCTGGTTCGTGCGGGGCACACCGCTGCTCACGCAGATCTTCCTCGTCTATTTCGGCCTGCCGCAGCTCGGCATCCGGCTCGACGCCTTCTCCGCGGGGGTGATCGCGCTCGGCGTCAATGGCGGGGCCTATGTGGCGGAGATCATCCGCGGCGGGCTGCTCTCGATCCCCAAGGGGCAGACGGAGTCCGCCATGGCGCTCGGCATGACCTATGCGCAGACCATGCGGCGGATCGTGCTCCCGCAAGTCGTGCGCGTGATCATCCCGCCGATCACCAACGACGCGGCGACGACGCTCAAGAACACCTCGCTCCTCTCCACCATCACCATCATGGAGCTGATGCTCCAGACCCAGGTGATCGTGAGCAGCACCTTCCGGCCGTTCGAGTTCTACATCCTCGTCTCGCTGATCTACTTGGCGATGACCACCGTTCTGATGGTGGCCATGCGATGGGCGGAACGGAGGCACGCCATCGCCTACTGACCGAGACCGCCTCCGGCCGGCCGCGAGAGCCGACCCCCGGACCGACCCAGGGCAGACGACAGCAACAAGGAGACGATCATGACCTTCCGGACCATCCTGAGACGCCTCGGCGCCGCGGCGGGCCTCGCCGTCGCCCTCGCCGCCGCCCCGAGCGACGACGCCCGCGCGCAGGAGCTCGAGCTGATCGAGCCCGGCGTGCTGAAATGCGCCTTCACCGGCGCCTTCCCGCCCTTCTCGATGCAGACCGAGGACGGCAAGTGGCACGGGCTGACCAACGAGGTCTTCGCCGAGATGGCCAAGCGCGCGGGTCTCGAGATCGAATACGTCATCACCAAATGGGAGTCGCTGCTCGTCGGCCTGATGGCCGGGCAATACGACATCCTCTGCGACACCATGGACATCACCAAGGAGCGCCAGGAGCGGGTGCTGTTCGTCGATGGCTGGCTCGAGTCGGGCGGGCGCCTCGTCGTCCATGCCGACAGCCCGATCGAGAGCCAGGAGGACTTCGCGGGCAAGACCATGGGCGTCCTCGTCAGCTCCACCTGGGCCGAACTCGCCAAGGGCCTCGAGCCCGGCGACACCAAGTATTACCAGGCCGAGACCGACACCATGCGCGACCTCGCCGACCAGAAGATCGACGGCATGGTGACCGACTCGATCGCCGCGGCCTACGCCATCGAGAACTCCGGCCTGCCGCTCAAGATCGTGCCCGGCTATCTCTCGCGCATCCAGAAGGGCTGGGCGGCGCAGACGCACCAGGTCAACCTCGTCGCCGCGCTCAACGAGGCGCTCGCGAGCATGATCGAGGACGGGACCTATGCCGAGATCACGAGCGACATCATCGGCTACAGCCCCGCCCCCGAGGAGCCGATCCGCAGCCTCGACGACTGACCCTCGCGCCGCGCGGCAGCCCCCGCGCGGCCCCCATGCCCCGGAGGCCAAGATGGACGAGCGCGACACGCTCCGCCGCGAGGCGATCGCCTGGATCGAGGCGGACCGCGCCCGCTTCCTCGACTTCCTCGCCCGCTTCACCCGCGCCGAGAGCCCCAACCCGCCGGGCGACACCCGCGCCGCCGGCGCCGTCGTCGAGGGCTTCCTCGAGGAGCACGGCCTGCCCTACCGCGTGATCGCGCCGAACCCGGAGATGCCCAACTTCGTCGGCCGGTCCGACGGCGCGGGCCCGGGCCCCCATGTGGTGCTGAACGGGCATATCGACGTCTTCCCCCTCGGCGATGCCGGCACCTGGACCAAGGACCCCTGGGGCGGCGAGATCGAGGCGGGGCGCATCTACGGGCGCGGGGTGAACGACATGAAGGCCGGCACCGCCTCCATGCTCTTCACCTTCCTCTATCTCCACCGCCTGCGCGACCGTCTGCCGGGCGCGGTCACCTTCACCGCCGTCTCCGACGAGGAGACCTTCGGGCCGCACGGCGCGCGCCATCTCGTGGCCGAGCATCCGGAGGTGCACGGCGATGTCTGCCTCTCGACGGAGCCCACCGGCATCCATTCGGTCCGCTTCGCCGAGAAGGGGCCGCTCTGGCTCAAATTCACCATCCGCACCCCGGGCGCCCACGGCGCCTATCCCCACAAGAGCGCCAATGCCAACGAGATCGCGGCGCGGCTGATCCTCGCCCTCGGCGCGCTGCGCGACATCCCCGTGGAGACGCCCCCCGCCATCGCCCGCGCCCTCGAGGGGGCGGAGGAGGTGATCGACCGGGTGGCCTCCCCCGGCGCCGCCGCGATCCTGCAGAAGGTCACGCTCAACATCGGCACGGTGCAGGGCGGGGTGAAGCAGAATATGCTGCCGGGCACCTGCGTCGTCACCGCCGATATCCGCGTGCCCATGGGCCTCTCGCCCGATGCGGTGATCGCGCGGGCGGGCGAGATCGCGGCCGGCTTCCCCGAGGCGGAGATGGAGGTCGTCGGCCGGCAGGAGCCGCTCTGGTCCGACCCCGAGCACCCGATGTGCCGGCTCCTGCAGGCCAATGCGGAGGCCGTCGGCGGCTTTCGCCCGCCCGCCATCGTCAGCCTGCCCGGCACCGACGCCCGGCTCTGGCGCGGCCTCGGCATCCCGGCCTATGTCTACGGGATCACGCCGCGCAACGTCGCCATGGCCGACGAATACGCCGAGATCGACGAGATCGAGCATGTGCTGAAGGTCCACACCCTCTCGGTGATCGACTTTCTCTGCGGGGCGGAGCCGTGAGCGGGGTCCTGCCCGTCGACAGCCTGGACAGCCCGCGCTTCGTCGGCCCGGCCCGCTTCATGCGCCTGCCCGAGGCGCGCCCCGGCGACCGGCTCGACGCCGCGGTGATCGGCCTGCCGTCGGACTCGGGCGCGCCCTACCGCACCGGCGCGCGCTTCGGCCCCGCGGCGATCCGAGCGATGTCGGTGATGCTGCGCCCGATCAGCCCCTATCGCGGGCATGTCCATGTGTTCGAGCGCATCGCGGTGGCCGATGCGGGGGATGCGAGCGTGGTGCCCGGCTATCTCGAGGAGAGCCTCGCGCGGCTCGAGGCCGGGGTCGCGGCGCTCGTCGAGGCGGGGGCGGTGCCGCTCGGCCTCGGCGGCGACCATTCCGTCTCGCTGCCCGCGCTGCGCGCCGTCGCCGCCCGCGAGGGCCCGCTCGCGCTCGTCCATTTCGACGCGCATTCGGACACCTGGCCGAGCTATTTCGCCGGCAAGCCCTATTCGGCGGGGACCCCCTTCCGCCGCGCCGTCGAGGAGGGGATCGTCGATCCCGCCGCCTCGATCCAGCTCGGCCTGCGCGGCTCGCTTTTCCGCGCCGACGATGTGAGCCAGTCCGTCGATCTCGGCTTCGAGGTGCTCACCACCGACGAGACGATGGCGCTCGGGCCGGAGGCGGTGGCCGAGCGCGTGGCCCGGCGCATCGGCGACCGGCCGGTCTATCTCACCTTCGATCTCGATTTCGTCGACCCGGCCGCAGCGCCGGGCGTGCAGACCCCCGAGGCCGGCGGGCCGACGGCGCGGGAGACGCTCGCGCTCCTGCGCGCGCTCCGCCCGATGCGCCTCGCGGGCGCCGATGTCGTCGAGGCCAACCCGCTCTACGACGGCCCCGGCCAGATCACCGCGCTCCTCGGGGCGACGGTCGCGCTCGAGATCCTCTCGCTCCTCGCCGTGTCGAGGGCGCCGTGAGCCGCCCGCGGGTGCTCGTCACCGGCGGCAGCGGGCGCTTCGGGCGCTTCGTGGTGGCCGAGATGCTGGCCCATGCGGAGGTCACGGTGCTCGATCGCGTCCCGCCTCCGGGGGACATCGCGCATGTGATCGCCGATCTGCGCGATCTCCCGGCGCTCGAGCGCGCGGCCAAGGGGCAGGACGCGGCGATCCATCTCGCCGGGCTCGACTCCGGGGTGCCCGCCTCAGAGCACGACTATTTCCAGGTGAACGTCCAGGGCAGCTTCAACATGCTCGCGGCGGCGGAGGCGGCTGGGATCGGGCGCGTCGTCCTCTGCTCGAGCATCGCCGCCTACGGGCTCGAGGCGGTCCCGCCCCGGCGCCGGCCGGACCGACTGCCCTTCGACGAGGACGACCGGCTGCGCCCCGAGATCGCCTACGACCTCTCCAAGCGGCTGATCGAGGAGGTCGCGGCCGCCTTCGCCCGCAAGACGGGGATGTGCGTGCCCTGCCTGCGCCCGGCCTGGATCATCTTCCCCGGGCGCGAGGCGGAGTTCGACCGGCGCGCGCGCGAGGCCGACGGCGCCCTGCCCCGCCCGGCGGATCACCGCCCGCCGCCGCCCCACCGCGCCTATGTGCGCCCCGATTGCGCGGCGCGCGCCTTCCGCCTCGCCCTCTCCGCCGATCTCGGGCCCGCCGAGCCGCTCAATATCGGGGCCGACGACACCATGAGCCCCGCGCCGACGCTGGAGGCGCTGGCCGGCAGCTTCGGCCCCGGCATTCCGGTCGCCGACCCCGCCCGCTTCGCGCGGGACCCGCGGGCCGCGGCCTTCGCCAACGACCGCGCCCGCGCGCGGCTCGGCTGGGCGCCCGAGGGCGACTGGCCGGGCTTCGTCGCGGCGCCCCCGAGAGACCCGCTCGCACCGGAGACCGGCCGATGATCCGCAACCCCGTCCCCTGGCCCAACGGCGCGCGCTGCGCCGTCGCCTTCACCTTCGACATGGACGCCGACAGCCTGCTGCATCTGCGCCACCACGCCTCCGCCGACACCAGGATCGCCGCGATGTCGGCGCTGCGCTACGGCCCCGACGTCGCGATGCCGCGGATCCTGGAGATCTTCGCGCGCTACGGGCTCCGGCAGACCTTCTTCCTGCCCTCCTGGTGCATGGAGCGCTATCCGGGCGTGGTCGAGGCGGTGCTCGAGGGCGGGCACGAGCTCGGCCATCACGGCTATCTCCACGAGGAGCCGAACAGCCTGCCCCCGGAGGCCGAGGCCGCCTGGATGGCCCGCGCGAGCGAGGTGATCCTGCGGATGACCGGCGCGCGGCCCAAGGGCTACCGCGCCCCGGCCTACCAGTTCTCGCGGACCACGCACGATCTCCTGGTCTCCGAGGGCTTCCTCTACGACGCCTCGCTGATGGGGGACGACGTGCCCTATCTCCTGCGCTCCGACAAGGGCGAGGTGATCGAGCTGCCCTCGCATATCGCCCTCGACGACTGGCCGCATTTCCAGACCTCGCGCGAGCTCGACTACCGCACGGCGATCAAGCCGCCCGATCAGGCGATGGCCGTCTACCGCGCCGAGTTCGACGCGATGTGGGAGCATGGCGGGCTCTGGATCGCGATCTGGCACCCCTTCCTCTCGGGCCGGCTCTCGCGGGCGGCGATGCTCTGCCGGCTGATCGAGCACATGCAGGAGAAGGGCGGCGTCTGGTTCGCCCGGCTCGACGAGATCGCGGCGCATGTGCGCGGGCTGATCGAGGCGGGGCGCTGGAGCCCGCGCATCGACCGCCTGCCCTATTACGACGGGCCGATCCCCGAGCTCGGCCCCGCCTGGCCGGACCTCGCCCGGTGAGGCGCTCAGTCGAGGAAGCTGTGGAAGGGCGCGATGCGCACCCCCGCCCCCTCGATCGCCCGGCGCAACCGCCGGGCCATCTCGACGGCGGCGGGGTTGTCGCCATGCACGCAGATCGTGTCGATCCGCACCGGCAGCCGCGCGCCCGAGGTCGCGCGGATCGCGCCCTCCTCGAGCATCCTGAGCACGCGGGCCTCCGCCTCGGCGGGGTCGTGGATCACGGCGCCGGGGGTGCGGCGGGGGGTGAGGTTGCCGGCCTCGTCATAGGTGCGGTCGGCATAGACCTCGTGCGCCGCGCGCAGCCCGGTCTTGCGCGCGGCCCGGTCGAGCGCGTTGCCCGGCATCACGACGAGCACGAGCTCGGGGTCGATCTCCTCGACCGCCCGCGCCACCGTCTCGGCCAGGTCGTCGTCGACGGCGGCCATGTTGCCGAGGCTGCCATGGGTCTTGACATGGGTGATCGGGTGGCCCGCGATCCGCGCCATCCCGGCGAGCGCGGAAATCTGGTAGAGGAGCATGTTGCGGATGGTCTCCGGCGGGTCGCCGTGGATCTGCCGCCGGCCGAAGCCCCAGAGATCGAGGAACCCCGGATGCGCCCCGATCGCGACACCCCGCTCCCGTGCGAGGCTCACCGAGCGGTCGATCACGTCCGGATCGCCGCCGTGGAACCCGCAGGCGAGATTGGCGGTGCTGACGATCTCGAGCATCGCCGCGTCGTCGCCCATGGTGTAGGCGCCCCAGCCCTCGCCGAGATCGGAATTGATGTCCACCCTGTCGATCATCCCCGGCCCTCCCTGCGCCGCGCGGTCCGAGGGCGATGGTGAGCGGGACGGCGGCGGAGGGCAAGCCCGCGGCCCGGATCCGCGCGGTCGGGGACTGCGCGCTCAGCGTCGAGTTCGGCGAGCGGGTGGCGCCCGAGATCAGCGCCCGGGTGATCGCGCTCGACCGGATGCTCGCCGAGACCCCGCTGCCCGGGGTGGTGGAGCGGGTGCCGACCTACCGCGCGCTCACCGTCCATTTCGACCCGCTCGAGATCGCGCCCGAGGTCCTCGAGGCGCGCCTCGCCCCGCTCGCCGAGGCCGCCGCGCAGGCCGGTGCGGAGGAGGCCCGCGCCCGGCTCTGGCGCCTGCCGGTGGCCTATGGCGGGGCGCATGGGGCGGATCTCGCGGCGCTCGCGGCGCGGCACGGGATGTCCGAGGCCGCCCTCGTCGGGCTCCATGCGGGCGAGACCTACCGGGTCTACATGCTCGGCTTCGCGCCCGGCTTCGCCTATCTCGGCGGCCTGCCGGAGCGGATCGAGACCCCCCGGCGCGCCGAGCCCCGGCTCACGACGCCCGCCGGCACCGTCTCCATCGGCGGCAAGCAGACGGCGGTGACCTCGATGGCCGTGCCGAGCGGATGGCACCTGATCGGGCGGACCCCGGTCCCGACCTTCGACGCCGCCGCCGAGCCCCCCTGCCTGCTCGCGCCGGGCGACCGGGTCCGCTTCGAGCCGATCTCGGCGGCGGCCTTCGCCGCGCTCGAGGGCCGCATCGCCCGCGGCGAGCACCGGCCCGAACCGGAGCCCTGGCCGTGACCGCGCGGCTCCGGCTCGTGCAGGCGGGGCCCTGGGTCTCGGTGCAGGATTTCGGCCGGCGCGGCCACCAGCGCTCGGGCATCTCCGAAGCGGGGGCGATGGACCCGGTCTCCCTCGCCCTCGCCAACCGCCTCCTCGGCAATCCGGCGGGCGCTGCGGCGCTCGAGATCGGGGCCGGGGGGCTCACCCTCGAGGCGGAGGGGGCGACGCTCACCCTCGCCCTCGCCGGCCCCTCCGCCGAGCTTCGCCTCGACGGCGCTCCCGCCGCGGCCAATCGGGCCCACCGGCTCGAGCCCGGACAACGCCTGCGCGCGCGCCCGGGGCCCGAGGCGGCCTATGCCTATCTCTCTGTCGCAGGCGGGCTCGATCTGCCGGAGGTGTTCGCGAGCCGCGCCTTCCATGCCCGCTCCGGCCTCGGCGGCATCGGGCGCCCTCTCGCCTCGGGCGATGCGCTGGCCGTGGCCGGGGCCGCGGCGCCGCCCCTTCTCGCCGCCGCCCCGCCGCCCCTCGGGGCCGGCCCGATCCGGGTGATCGAGGGGCCGCAGATCGCCCATCTCGCCCCGGACGCCTTCGCCCGCTTTCTCGCCGCCGCCTGGCAGGTCGATCCCCGCTCCGACCGCATGGGGCTCCGCCTCTCCGGCCCGCCGCTCGCCCATTCCGAGCTCGGGGCCGACACGATCTCCGACGGGATCGCGCTCGGCAGCCTCCAGCTCCCCGGCAGCGGGCAGCCCATCGTCCTCGGCGCGGACCGGCAGACCACCGGCGGCTATCCGAAATTCGCCGTCGTCGCGCGGGCCGACATGCCGCGCTGCGCGCAGACCCCGCCCGGCGGGGCGCTGCGCTTCCGGCAGGTCTCGCGCGCGGCGGCGGTGGCGGCGCTCGGCGAGCTGCGCGCCCGGCTCGCGGCGCATCCGATCCGCCCGGCCGAGGGCGGGCTCGACAGCGCGCAGCTTCTCTCGGTCAATCTCATCGGCGGCGTGGTGGGCCCGTGAGCACCGGGGGCCGGCCGCGCTGCCTGATCGTGCAGCCGATCCACCCGGCGGGGCTCGCGCGCCTCCGCGCGGCCGGCATCGAGCCGGTGGCGGCGAGCGCGGCGGACATGGGCACCGTCGCCGCGGAGATCGGCCCCTGCGCGGCGCTCATCACCCGCAACGCGGGGCTCGACGCCCGCGCCATCGCCGCCGCGCCCCATCTCCGTGTCGTCGCGGTCCACGGCACCGGGACCGACCCGGTGGACCTCGCCGCCGCCGAGGCCCGCGGCATCCTCGTCTGCAACACGCCGGAGGCCAATGTCGCCGCCGTCGCCGAGCATGCGCTCGCGCTCCTCCTCGCCCTCGCCAAGCGCCTGCCGGAAGCCGACGCCGCCACCCGGGCCGGCGACTTCGGCTTCAAATACGCCCGGCCGACGCGGGAGCTCGCGGGCCTCCGGCTCGGGCTCCTCGGCTTCGGGCGGGTGGCGCGGCGGCTCGCGCCGATGGCGCAGGCGCTCGGGATGGAGGTGCTCGCCCACGCCCCGCGCCGCGCCGAGGCCGACTTCGCCGCCGCCGGGGTGCGCCGGATGCCGAGCCCCGCCGCCCTCTTCGCGGCCTCCGACGCGGTCTCGCTCCATCTGCCGCTCACGCCCGAGACCCGCGGCCTGGTCGACGCCGACCTCCTCGCCCGCCTCCCCGAGGGCGCGCTTCTCGTCAACACCGGGCGCGGCGCGACGGTGGTGGAGGCCGATCTCGTCGCCGCGCTCCGGTCCGGGCGGCTCGCGGGCGCGGGGCTCGACGTCTTCGCCTCCGAGGACATGGCGCCCGACCATCCGCTCCTCGCCCTGCCGACCGCGATCCTGACGCCGCATCTCGCCGGCTCGGCGGAGGCGGCGCTGCGGCGCATGGCGGTGGAGAGCGCCGAGGGGGTGATCGCCGTCCTTTCGGGCCGCGCGCCGGCCCATCCGGTGCGGGCGCGGGAGGTGCCGCGATGAGCCCGCCCGCCCCCGATCTCGCCCTCGCCGAGCGGCTCTTCCGGGAGATCGCGGCCGCCACGGCCGATCCCCCCGGCGTCACCCGGGCGGCCTACGGCGAGGGCGAGGCGGCGGCGCACCGGCTCGTCGCCGAGGCCGCCCGCGCCGCGAGGCTCGAGATCCGCACCGACGCGGCCATGAACCTCTACGCCACGCTCCCCGGCGCGGATCGGACGCTTCCGGCCTGGATCCTCGGCTCGCATCTCGATTCCGTCCCCCATGGCGGCGACTACGACGGGACGGCGGGCGTCCTCGCCGGGCTCGCCGTCGCCGCCGGGGCCGCGCAGGCGGGCGCCGTCCCGGCGCGGGACGTCACCGTCATGGCGATCCGGGCGGAGGAGACGCCCTGGTTCCCGGGCTCCTATCTCGGCAGCCGCGCCGCGCTCGGGCGGATCGACGCCGCGGACCTCGCGCTCCGCCGCTCCGACAGCGGGCGCACGCTCGCAGAGCATATCGCAGAGGCCGGCGGCGACCCGCAGGCGCTGCTCGCGGGTCCCCCGGCGCTGCCGCGCGCGCGCGTCCACGGCTTCGTCGAGCTCCATATCGAACAGGGGCCGGTGCTCGCCGCCGAGCGCCTGCCCCTCGCCATCGTGACCGGCATCGCCGGCAGCCTGCGCCACCGGCAGGCGCGCATCCTCGGCGACTGGGCGCATTCGGGGGCCGCGCCCCGGGGGCACCGGCGCGACGCGGTCCCGGCCTTCGCGGAGATCGTCGCGCGGATGGAGCGGGCCTGGGCGGAGACGGAGGCCGCGGGCGAGGCCGCGACGGTCACCTTCGGGCAGGTGGCGACCGATCCGGCGCTCCATGCGGTCAGCAAGGTCCCGGGCGCGCTCGCCTTCTCCCTGGAGATCCGCAGCGCCGAGCCCGCCGGTCTCGACCGGCTCGGCCGGGCGGCGGAGCGGGCGGCGGCGGAGGTCGCCGAGGCGCGGGGCGTTGCGGTCGATCTCGGCCCGAGCACCCGCAGCACCCCCGCCGCCCTCGATCCGGGGCTGCGCCGGCGCCTCCTGGCGGCTGCGGCGGAAGAGGGCCTCCCCGCCCGGGAGATGCCGAGCGGCGCGGGGCACGACGCCGCCGCCTTCGCGCATGCCGGGGTGCCGAGCGCCATGGTCTTCCTGCGCAACACCCATGGCAGCCACTGTCCCGAAGAAGCGATGGAGATGGCGGATTTCGCCGCCGGGGCCCGGCTTCTCTCCCGCCTCCTCTTCGCGGAGGCGCGGGCCGGATGAGGCGGCCGCCCCGGGCCTCGCGGACCAGGGGCGGCAGGGGGGAGAGGGCGGCACCGCGTCGCCGGCCACGGAGCTCAGGCCGCGAGATGGTCGGGACCGTCGAAGCTCGGCGTCGGGGCGAAGGGCTGGCCGAACAGCTCCGCGAGGTCGAGCCCCGGCAGCATCGGCCCGATCTGCGGCGCGGGCGCGGGCTCCGGCGCCTCCACCGGCGTGTAGGCATAGTCGGCCCAGCCTTGGTAGACCCCGGATTCGTCGTAGATCACGAAGTCCTCCGGCGAGATCTCGGCGAGCCCGTCGTCGAAGGTGAGGAAGGGGACCTCGCGAGACTCCGGGTCGTCGGTCACGAAATGGAGGCTGTCGCCGTCGAGGATCAGCTTGGCACCGTCGTCGGCGGTGTGTGCGGGCCCGTGATGGATCTCGTCGGCGGTGACACTGTGGCCGAGCGCGGCGAAGTCCTCGTCGGAGAGGTAGATCTTGTCCGTGCCCGGCTCGAAATCGACGATCCGGTGCGTGCCCTCATGGGCCTTGAAGACGAAGACGTCGCGCCCCTCGCCGCCGATCATCACCTCGCCGCCGTCGGTGCCGCCGACGAGCGTGTCGTTGCCGGTGCCGCCGACGAGCACGTCATCGCCCATCCCGCCGAGCAGCAGGTCGTCGCCCGCCTTGGCGTCGAGATAGTCGTTGCCGTAGACGCCCGAGTCGGTGCGGCGCAGATACTCCCCGGAGCCGGGCTCCAAGACGTAGAGGCTGGTGAGGATGTCCGCCCGGCCGGTGCCCTCGACCTCGGCGGCGTCCTGGACGATGTCGAACTCGGCGAGCGCCTCCTGCATGTGCTCGCCCTCGGGGTGCATCCCCCCGATCAGGAAGACCACGTTCTCGATCTCGGTCTGCAGGAACTCAGCCGTCGCTTCGGTGTCGAACACGTTGATCGTGTGCTCGACGCCCTGCCAGTCCTCCAGGGTCTGTTCGAGTCCATGCTCCCACACTTGGCCCTGATGCTGGTAGCCGTAAGGGTTCCCGGAGTTTCCCCCCTCGCCGAAATTCCAGTTGTAGCTGCTGAACCGAAGTTCGTTCGGAAAGCGGATATAGCCGTCACTTTGATTGAAAATCTCGATAGTCTCTGCTCCCATGTACCAATGGATGGGTACATGATCAGAAGATAAATAGTATTGCTGATGAAAATGGACTTCGATACCCCGATCAAACCATTCTGGAGACAAGAACGGGTATTCGTAGTAGCTGACCCACCGGGTCGCCTCGATCTGGATATCGAAGGACTCGCGCATATGGCCGTGCATCGCCTCGAGCTGCTCGAGCGCCCAGTCGAGATCCTCCTGGACCGAGTCCTTGCCGAAGGCGCCGTATTCGAACGCCTCGACCGCCGCGATCCGCGCGGCCATCGCCATGCTGAGGGTGGCGGTCATGTTGACGACGTCCGCGGGGGAGGGGTCGTTGCCGAGCTCGACGGGCAGGCGCTGCTTCAGATCCGAGATCAGGGTCTGCGCCATCAGCTTCGAGCTGGCGCCGTCGACATCGCCGTCGTCGATGGTCTTGAGCACCGTCTCGGCTTGCGCGCGGTATCCGGCGAGGTCGATCGAGAGCTGGTAGTCCATCAGCTCCTCGGTCTGCTCGTCGATCGCCTCGAGGATCTTGCGCTCCATCCGCGCGAGCGAGCTCTGGAGCTGCTCGGTCGTGTTGTCGCCCATCCGCAGGAGCTTGGCGACGAACTCGCCGGGACTGTCGGCTTGCATCGCACCCCCGACGGCGCCGGCGAACTTCGCGACGGTGTTGAACGCGCTCATCGCGGCGATGGTGGCAGTGAAAACACCCATGATCTGTCTCCGTGTCCGGTTTCTTGCGTTCCTTCGGCGCGGTCGGTGTGACCCCTCGACTTTCTACTTGAGGGGGTCGTTCGATCACTGCCCCGCCGCTGAAGGTTATTTGGGATCTGGATGTATCAGTGAAATGTTTTGTAAGGTTTCGATTGTGTCGATCCGGTGGCAGCGCGCTTACAACAGGGCGGCGCGCCGCGCGAGGATCGGGGATGCCGGTCTTGAATTCCTCGCGCTAACCTCGCAAGCACACGGCCGAACCCCGCTGGCCGGACCGCCGGGGCGCGCGGGCGAAATTGCGAAGGGAGGCGACGAATGAGGGAGTCCAGAACAGCGCGCGCCATGTCGCGCCTCGACCGGCTGGCCGCGGCGGCGGTCCGGGCGGCGCTCGCGCTCGCGCTCGCGCTCGGGCTCGGCCTCGGCGCGGCGGCGCAGGAGGCCGGGCCCGCCGGCGCCCCCGGCGCCGAGGGAGACGAGGCGCCGGCCCCGGGGACGGCGATCTCCCGGGCGAGCCCCGTCGCCGGCGGCGCCCCGGGCGCGCCGAGCGTGGCGCCGCTCAGGACCGACAGCCCCCGCGCCACGCTCGAGACCTTCCTCGGGCTCGCCTCCGACATGGAGGCCCGGCTCGACAGCTACGCCAAGCGCAAGACCGACTTCACGGCGCGGCGGGTCTCCGCGGTGGTCACGGAGTTCATGGAGATCGTCGATCTCTCGAGCGTGCCCCCGGCCTCGCGGCGCGACGTGGCCAACGACACCCTCGCCTATCTGATGGACATCTTCGGCCGGATCGCCCCGGTGGACCTCGAGGCCGTTCCTGGCTCGGACGCCTTCCCCGACGACGGCCCGGCCTCCTGGCGCGTGACGGGCACCCCGCTGCGCATCGTCCGCATGACCGAGGGGGAGAAGGTCGGCGAGTTCCTGTTCGGGCCGCGCACGCCCGACCTGGCCGAGCGGTTCTTCGAGCGCGTCGAGCATCTCGCGCTCCGCCACGAGACCGATCTGCCGGTCCAATCCTGGACGCGGACCTTCCCGCAATGGACCGGGCCGATGCTGCCCGCAGGGATCGCCGTGGCCATGCCGCAGGCGCTGCGCGACTTCGCCTTCGACACGCCGATCTGGAAGATCCTCGCCACCCTGCTCATCACGGCGCTGCTGGCGGCGGGGATCGGGCTCGCGCATTGGCTGCTGGCGGGCGCTGGCGGGCGCACCACGCTGGCCATCCTGCGGCGGACCGTCACGCCGATCCTGATGCTCGCATCGGTGGTGTGGATGGGCCCCTTCCTGCAGTTCCAACTCTACCCCTCCGGCGATTTCGCGGCGGCGACGAAGGTGGCGATGGTGGTGGTCTGGTATTCGGCCTGGGTCTGGCTCGCCTGGCTCGCCATCAAGGCGCTGTTCGCCTGGATCATCCGGCTGCGCGGGATCGAGGACGACGGCTTCGACGCCCATCTCTGGCGGCTCGGGGGCACGGTGCTCGCGATCCTCGTCAGCGTCGTCATCATCGGCGACGGCGCGACGCAGCTCGGGCTGCCGGTCTTCAGCGTGCTCGCGGGCCTCGGCATCGGCGGCCTGGCGGTGGCGCTCGCCATCCGCCCGACGCTCGAGAACCTGATCGGCGGGATCATCCTCTATATCGACCAGCCGGTGCGCGTCGGAGATTTCTGCTCCTTCGGGGACAAGAGCGGCACCATCGAGGCGATCGGGGTGCGCTCGACCAAGATCCGCGCCCTCGACCGGACCATCATCACGGTGCCGAACGCCACGCTCGCGGATATGCAGCTGATCAACTACGCGCGGTGCGACCGGATGCTGATCCAGACGAGCCTCGGTCTGCGCTACGAGACCAGCGCGGAGCAGCTGCGTTTCGTCCTCGTGAAGATCCGCGAGATGCTGCACGCCCATCCGAAGATCGATGCGGATACCGTCCGCGTCCGCTTCGCAGGCTATGGCGCCTCCTCGCAGGACGTCGCGATCCGGATCTATGCGCTCACCGACGACTGGAACGAGTATTTCGCGATCCAGGAGGACGTGCTGCTGCGCATGAAGGACATCGTGGAGGGGGCGGGCACCGGCTTCGCCTTCCCCTCGCAGACCCTCTACATGACGCGGGACGAGGGGCTCGACGAGGCGCGGACCGAGACCTCCGAGGCCGAGGTCGCGCGCTGGCGCAAGGGCGGGCGGCTGCCCTTCCCGCGCCTCGCCAGTGCGCGGGTGCGCGCGCTCAGCGGCACGCTCGACTATCCGCCGAGGGGCTCCGTCGAGGCCCATAGTGAGGACCAAGGCTGGGAGGACAGCGCCGAGCGGCTCTCCGCCGCGGAAGACGAGGACGCACCGGAGAAGCCCGGAAAGCCCGGGAAGCCCGAGAAGGCCGGCCCGAAGACCTGACCGGCCGAGGGCGGGCCGCGCGCGCCGGGAAGGCCCCGGCGCGCGGCGGGCTCAGCTCTTGAGCTTCTGAAACAGCTCGAGGGGCAGCGGCAGGAGGATGGTGGAGGCCGGGCTCTGGGCCGCGTCCTGGAGCGAGTTGAGATAGCGCAACTGCATGGCGTTGGCGTTCTCGCCGATGGTCTGGCTCGCCTCGACGAGCTTTGCGGCGGCCTGCGCCTCGCCTTCGGCCGAGATCACCCGGGCGCGGCGGTCGCGCTCGGCCTCGGCCTGCCGGGCGATGGCGCGGACCATCGAGTCGTCGATATCAACGTGCTTGATCTCGACATTCGTCACCTTGATCCCCCAGGGATCGGTCGACTCGTCGAGGATCGACTGGATGTCCGCGTTCAGCCGCTCGCGCTCGGAGAGCATCGCGTCGAGCTCGTGCTTGCCGAGGACCGAGCGCAGCGTCGTCTGCGCGAGCTGGCTCGTCGCGGCGCGGAAGTTCTCCACCGAGATCACCGCCTTTTCGGGGTCGACGATGCGGAAATAGAGCACCGCGTTGACCTTCACCGAGACGTTGTCCTTCGAGATGATGTCCTGCGAGGGCACGTCCTCGACGAAGACGCGCAGGTCGGTGCGCACGATCTGCTGGATCACGGGGACGATGAAGATGAAGCCCGGCCCCGACACCTTGGTGAAGCGGCCGAGGGTGAACAGCACGCCGCGCTCGTATTCGCGCAGGATGCGGATTCCGTTGGCCAGGAAGAGGCCGAGGAAGAGGGCGATCAGCCCGTAGACGGAGAGGTCGGTGAGGCTCATGGGGGGGTCTCGCTTTCCTTGCGGCGGACGGTGAGCGTGAGGCCGTCGAGCGCTGCGATCTCCACGGTCTCGCCGGGGGCGAGCGCCTGCGGCCCGCGCGCGCGCCAACGCTCGCCATGCGCGCGGACATGGCCCTGCCCGCCGGCCCAGTCCTCGACGCGGGCGGGCAGGCCGATCATCGCGGAGGCCCCGGCATGGGCGCGCTGGCGCCGGGTCGCGAGGACGGCGCCGACGACGAGGGTGACCACGAGGAGGCTCATCAGCGTGATGCCCGCGATCACCCCCTCGGAGATCTGGTATTGCGGGGCGTCGGTGTCGATCAGGATCGCGGCCCCGATGGCGAAGGCCGCCGCCCCGCCGACGCCGAGCACCCCGAAGGCGGGCGTGACCGCCTCCGCGGCCATCAGCGCGAGGCCGAGGGCGATGAGCGCGAGCCCGGCATAGTCGATCGGCAGGAGGTTCAGCGAATAGAGCCCGAGCAGCAGGCAGATCGCGCCCGGGATGCCGGGGCCGAGCCCGGGGCTCGAGAGCTCGAAGAGCAGCCCGTAGAAGCCGATCGTCATCAGAAGGAGCGCCACGTTCGGGTTGGAGAGCACCCCGAGGAGGCGCGTGATCAGCGAGGGCTCGACCGTCTCGATCCGGGCCCCGGCGGTGGCCAGCACGCGGGTCTCGCCGTCGAGCGCGACCTCGCGGCCATCGAGGGCGGCGAGGAGGGCGGGCAGGTCGTCGGCGACGATCTCGACCACGCCCGCGGCCTTTGCCGCCTCCGCGGAGAGGCTCGCCCCCTCGCGCACGGCCCGCTCGGCCCAATCCGCGTCGCGCCCGCGCAGTTCGGCGAGGCTGCGGATCTGCGCCACGGCGTCGTTGATCGCCTTGTCGGCCATCTTGTCCTGTTGGGATTTGGGAGCCGGGGCCGCGCCCTCCCCGCCCTCCGGGGCCGGGCGCTCGCCCCCGCCCGGAAGCCCGGGCGGACCGCCCCCACCCATGCGCACCGGCGTCGCCGCCCCCACATTCGTGCCCGGCGCCATCGCCGCGATATGGGAGGCGTAGAGGATATAGGTCCCCGCGCTCGCCGCCCGCGCGCCGGGCGGCGCGACGAAGACGGCCACGGGCACCTCCGCGGCGAGGATGGCCTTGTTGATCTCCCGGGTCGAGGTGGTCAGCCCGCCCGGCGTGTCGAGGCGGAGCACGACGAGCGCCGCGTCCCGCTCCTCGCCGGCCGCGATCGTCTCGGAGATCTGGCGCGTGGCGGGCGGGCCGATCGGCCCTGCGATGTCGGTGGCGAGCACGAGCGGCGCCTGCCCCCCGGTCTGCCCGCCCGCGAGCCCGGCGAGGCCGAGGAGGGCTGCGAGGAGGAGCGCGGCACGCCGGACTGCCGCCCGCGGCCATGCTGGGACCCTGAACTGCATGAGCCGGATATGGCCCCGCCCGGCACCGGGGGAAAGGCCGCCGCCCTGTGGCGAACCGCCCGGGGGGGGTCAGTCTCGCGCGGAGGGGCAGGGGGGCGGGCCGCCCCCGTCCTGCGGCTCCGCCCGGCGCAGGACCGAGACGGTCTCGAACCGGGCGACCGGGGCGAAATGCCGGTCGAGATAGTCGTCGAGCAGCGTCACCCCGCTCGACAATGCGCTGGTATTGGGCTCGACCACTCCGTCGAAGGCCGCGTCGCGCACCACCATGCGCACGCCATGGCGCTCGAGCGCGCAGAGGATGTCGCGCTGCACGGGCTCTGTGGTGGCGACGCCGGGGTCGAAGCTGTACCAGCGCGTCGCGGGCAGGCGGCCGGCGGCGAAATAGAGCGTGGTGTTGTTGACGAAGATCTTGTCGTGCCGGCCGGTGGCGGAGAGGACACGCTCCTCGGGCGCGGTCTCTGCGGCGAGGGCGCGGGCGGCGGCGAGGCGCTCTGGCTCGATGGTGAAGGGGGCGAGCGTCGGCGCGGTGTCGGGCAGGCGCCCGGCGAGCAGGCGCGCGCCGATGACGTCCCGGGCCGGGCTCGCCGAGGCGAGGGCCGCGATGGCGCCGAGCCCGACCCCCGCCGCCGCGATCCCCGCCGCCATCGCCCTGCGCAGCGCCCGGGCCGACTCTGGCAGCGCCGCGCGCAGGGCGAGACCCGCGGCGGTGAGCAGGAGCGTCGCGGCGATGGCGGCGCCGAGGCCCTGCTGCGGATGCGGTCGGACCCACATCTTGGTGGTCGAGAAGGCGGTGATCGAGAGGAGGAGCAGGAGGCCCACCCAATGCCGCCGCTCGAGCCGCCTCGCCGTGGCCGCGAGGACGAGCGCCCCGAGCGCCATGGCGGCGAAGGGGAGATAGACCGTCGCCGTCGGCAGCGGCGCGTGGCGGAAGGCGTCCCAGCCGGGGAAGGGGAGGCTGCGCGCGGCGACGTAGTTGTCGGTCTGATAGGTGACGATCTCGCGGAGGGCGGGCACGAGGATGCCGGCCGCGAGCATCGCCGCGACCGCGGCGCCCACGAGAAGGAGCACCCAGCCCGCGCCGCCGAGCACCGCGCGGGCATAGGCGCGGGCGTCGGTCTCGCCGCGGCCGAGCGCGACGGTCCACGCCGCGAGCACCGGCAGGCCGAGGGCGAGGAGCGCGATCGGCCCGAAATCGTAGCGCACCGTGGAGACCGCCGCGATGACCGCCGCCACCGGCCAGACCTTGGCTGCCGAGGGTGGGGCGAGCGCCGCGCGCATGGCGAGCGGCGCGCCGAGAAGGAGCAGGAGCGTCGCCGGCACGAGCGGGTAGAGCGGCGAGCGGTAGAGCACGAGAAAGGCGAGCGCCGCGAGGATGGCCGCGGCGATCGCGCTCGCCGGCCGGGCCGGGGCGGGGACCGTGGCGGCGAGCGTCCACCAGGCGACCGGCACGAAGAGCGCGCAGAGCGCGGCGTCGTAGGCCCTGGCGACGAGGGCGGAGGGCTCGAACAGCGCGAAGAGCCCGCCGAGCGCCAGATATTGGGCGGGGCCGTAGATCGCATAGAAGTCCCGCCCCGGCAGGTCGCCCGCGGCGACGAGGAGCCCGCCGGTCAGCACGATCCCCTCGTCGAAGGGGCCGATCAGCGTCGGCAGCGCGAGGAAGACCAGCCCGCCCGCGGCCAGCGTGCCGAGCCCGCCGACGGCCGCGGCGCGGACCAGACGCCCGTCGGCCAGCGGCCCGTCCTCCTGCAGCCCGTCGAACACGAAATGGCGCGAGGCGAGGAAGGTCAGCACCATCGGGCTCGCGAGCCCCGCGAGATGGGCGAAGAGATCGGCATGCCAATCGAACCCGATGGCCGGGAACACCCCGCGATAGAGCGCGACGCTCACCGTCCAGACCAGGACGAGCGCGAGCAGGTTGACAACGGCGTATTTCGCGTATTGCCGGCGCACGTCGCCGAGCCCGCGCTCGAAGACGAAGGCGCGGTTGAGCAGGAAGGCGGTGGTGAGCCCGACCGGGAAGGCCAGCAGCACGGCGACCTCGAAGGGCACCGCGAGATTGAACAGCGCCCGCGAGCCCGCATTCGCCGCCGCCGCGATCGCGCCGACGCCGACGAAGCCCAGGAATGAATAGGCGATCATCCGGGCTTCCTCGCCGTGACGAGGAACTGCTTGCCGAGGATGCGCCAGGCCAGCGGCAGGGAGAGATAGGCGCGGATCAGGATCGGATGCGTCGGTGTCTTGCCCTTCATCGTGTAGGGCAGGAATTGCGGGATCACCTCGGCCACCTCGAAGCCCGCCGTCGCCAGCCCCTCGGCGAGCGAGAGATGCGAGAGCGGCAGGTAGTGGTCGTAATAGTCCCAGTATTCCTTGTAGGCGTAGCGGATGTTGGGCCCGAGGATCATGAAGCGCCCGCCCGGGCGCAGCACGCGCAGCACCTCGGCGAACACCTCGTCGAGCACCGCCTTGGAGGGCAGGTGCTCGAGGAAGTTGGAGGTGAAGGCGAAATCGACGCTGCCGGTCTCGATCATCGAGAGATCGGTCGCCGGGGTGCGGTGGAACTCGACGCCGGGGGCGAGGGCGCGGGCGGCGTCCGGGTTGAGATCGACGGCGATGCGCCGGCCCGCGCGGATGTTGTTGACGAACTCGCCATAGCCGCAGGCGATGTCGAGCACGGTGTCCTCCGGGCGGACGCGGGCGTCGAAATAGCGCCGGCAGAGCTCGCGCCAGACCCGGTCGCGCTTGTCGAGCCCGGTCTCGGAGAAGCGCGCGGCGTAGATCGTGGAGAGCGCCGCGCCGTCGGGCGCCCCGCGGTCCTCGCCCCCGCTCATCGCCCGGCCTCCGCCGCCGAGGGGGCCGCGGCGCCGGCCCGGGCGAGCGCGGTGCGCGCCATCTCCGCGCCGAGGCGCACGCTCTCGGCGATGCCGCGGTCCTCCGGGTAATAGAAGCAGGTGTCGGCGATCTGCAGCCCGGCGATGGGCGTGTCGACGGGCGGGATCTTGGCGGCGAAGCCGACGGTGCAGACCGGCTGCGCGTGGCGGAGCCGGCCGACCCGGCTGCCGAGGAGATCGGCTTCCGTCAGCGCGGGGTTCACCCGGCGGAGATAGCCGAAGGCCTCGGCGACGAAGGCGTCGTCGTCCCAGCCCCATTTGGGATGCGTCGCGGGCATGTAGTAGGGCACGTAGACCACCGTGCAGGGCAGCGGGCGCAGATTGGAGAACTCGATGAAGCCCGGGATCTCGAAATCCGGCTGCGCGATGTTGACCCAGAAATAGTCCGACACCGGCCGCGCGAGCTTGAGCGCGACGCAGACGACGGGGATGTTCTCGATCGCCCGGTAGCGCGCTTTCCAGTCCTCGGGGAGCGCGGGGACGAGCTGCGGGACCGCGGGGATCGGCAGGGTGGAGATCACCTCGTCGGCCTCGATCACCGCGCCGTCGCGGGTGCGCACGCCCCGCACGCGGCCCGCCTCGGCGATCACCTCCGCCGCCGGCGCGCCGAGGCGCACCTCGCCGCCGCGCGCCTCGATGGCGTCGACGAGGGCCGCGATCAGCGTCTCCGACCCGCCCTCGATATAGCCGAGCTCCTCCACCATCATCGAGCGGCGCGAGGTGCCGACCCGCTTGATCCGCGTCCAAACCCAGGCGGCGGAGATGTCGTCGGCATGGTCGAAGAATTTGAGCCGCATCAGCGGCTCCCAGCTCTGCCGGTAGCCCTCCCGCCCGAGCCAGCTCTCGAGCCAGTCCCGCGCCGAGAGGGACTCGAGCGCCGAGCCGTCGCGCCGGCGGGTCGCGAAAAACGCCATCGCGCCATAGCGCAGCTTCTGCAGGAAGCCCATATCGGGATAGGTGAGGAGCGCGACCGGGTTGCCCCAGCGGTGCAGCCGCCCGCCCGAGAAGGTGCCCATCCCGGTCTCGCGCCATTTCAGCTTGTCGGACAGGCCGAGCTCGTCGAGCAGCTCGAAGGTCGGCCGGTCGGCCTTGCAGATGAAATGGTAGAAGCGCTCGATGGAGACGCCGTCGAAATCGAAATGCGCGGCCATGCCCCCGGGCACCCGGTCGGCTTCGAGCACCGTCACAGAGTCCGCGCCCTCGGCGAGCAGCCGATGCGCGGCGGCGAGACCCATGGCGCCGGCGCCGAGGACGACGAAGCGCGTCATCAGGCGGGCTCGAGCGCGATCTCGGGGCGCGCGGCGAAGGTCCGCTCCATCGCCTCGGCGAAGGGCGTGCGGCGCACCCCGAAGCGCCCGGGCCAGTCGATCTCGGGAAACAGCTCCGGGATCACCAGAGCTTCGAGCTGCTGCGTGGTGAAGGGCGGCTTGCGCATCGCCTTGCCGGCCGCCCAGAGGAGCGCCCAGAACACCCGGTAGGGGATGCGGACGATCGGCGTGCGCAGCCCTGAGAGGCGGCGGATGGTGCGGATGATCTCGATATAGGTCACCTTCTCGAGCCCGGAGATGTCGAACACCTCGCCCGCAGGGCGTTCGGCCATGCAGGCCTCGATGACGGCGCAGAAATCCTGCACATAGAGCGGCTGGCGAATGAAGCCTCCGTCCCCCGGCACCGGGAAGGCCGGCGCGCGCTCCAGAAAGCGGCGCAGCCAGCCGAGATGCTTGGCGTCGTGCTCGCCGAACATCAGCGTCGGGCGCAGCACGGTGCAGGGCAGGCCGCTCTCGAGCACCATCGCCTCCTGCGCGCGCTTCGAGCGGGTGTAGTGGTCGTCCGCCTGCGAGCGCACCACGGAGGAGGAGAGATGCACGATATGGGCGAGCCCCGCGGCGCGGCCCGCCTCGAGGAGCCGGCGCGTCGCCTCGATGGAGTTGCGCTCGAAGGGGGCGTAGTCGGTCCCGGTGATCTGCGCCTGGCCGAGGACGAGCACCTCCGCGCCCGCCACCGTCCGCTCGGCGATGCCGGGCTCGGCGAGGTCGCCCGCGATCAGCTCGATCCGCGGGGAGACGCCCTCGAGCGCCGCGAGCCGGGCCGCGTCCTTGTCGACCCCGCGGAGCCGGGTGTGGCCGGCGGCTGCGAGGCGACGCAGCAGGTTCTGCCCGACAAGTCCGGCCGCACCGGTCACTGCGATCGGGGTGTCGGGGGATAGCCGCGTCATCCCGGGATCAGCTCCGCCGCGCGCCGTCCGGCCCGGCCGAGAGGGGCGCTCGCCGCGGATCATTGGCTCGGGTCATCGCACATCCCCCGGATGCTCGCTGAAGGCCGCGACCTCGCACCGCGGCGCGCTCAGACCTATTGCGTCGCCGCAGGATTTGCAAGCTGCAGGCCGCCCCCGGGGCCGCGCGATCCCGGAGCTCGGAGGCTCCGCCGCCGGACCCCCGCGCCGGCCGATGGGAGAGCCTCGCCGGCATCCGGGACCGGGGGGAGGGGATGGGCTGCCAGGGCCGTCAAGGCGCCGCGGCGGCCTTGAGGTCCTCGAACGCTTTCTTGAGCTTGCGATAATACTTCCGATCCTCGGCAATCTTTTTCCCAGAAAGAATTTGCTGAGATTTGGCCTTTTCGAGCATCTTCATCGCGGTGCCGCCCTTGCTGTCGATGAAGAATTTCTTGAAATCCTGGTGTGTCTTGGCGAGCTCGCGCTGGACGGCCTTCAACTCCCCGGTGATCTCGGCGTACTCGCGATAGGCCTCCCGCATTTCGGCCAGATGGAAGCCGCCGCTGGCGACCCAACCGACGCGTTTGACCCAGCGCGCATATTTCCGCATCGCTGCGTCGCGCGCGGAGGCTGTCGCGTCGGCCGCCGTCTCGGCCTTCTTGAGATCCTCGTATACGTCGGTGGCCGAGCGCGTGAAGTTGGTGGCGGCGGATGCCTTGCCCGAATGGCCCGTTCCGAGCGCGCAATCCGCGAGTTCGCCGAAGGTGAAGGTGCCGACGGCCCGCGCGAACGACCGGGCCGCCCCGACGGGCGTGTAGATCGTCCCGAGGGTCACGGCGACGTCGAGGCCCATCTGCACCCACACCTCGTAGTACTGCCTGCGTGCCTTCTTCGCCCGCTTTTCGAGCTCCTGAGCGCGTGTCTGAAGCGCCCCGAGCTTTCCGATGAAGCCCCAGCCGATCAGGCCGAGGGCCAGCTTGACTTGGCCGAGAACGCCGCTCCTCGCGACCCGCTCGAGGATCTCGACCTTGGTTTGCAAAATCGTGACGGATCGCGAAAAGAAGGTGTATTTCAGAAGGAACCGGTCTTCCTTGTCGCCCGGCCGGTATGTCCGCGCGCATTCCTTGGAGAACTCGATATAGGCGCGGCTGGCGCGGTCGAAGTCCCGACGGAGGTCCGCGGCCTGCGCCGGGCTCCACTCCCGGATCGCCGGGGTCTGCATGAGCGCGACGGCCCGGACGCAGACCGCACGGTAATCGCGGTCGAGGGCGGTCAGGATCGCCCGCATGATCGGATGGCGCTTCAACGGCTGCGGTCTCGACATACGCTCCTCCTCCGTCCCGGGTTTGGCGGACCGCCGGGCACGCGATGCGTTCGTTCTCGGTCTCGGTCTCGGTCTCGGTCTCGGCCGGGGCGCCGCGCGGTGCGTCGGGTCAGGGCTTGCCGACCGACACCTCGACCCGCCGGTTCGCCGCCGACACGGGGGACACCTCCGGCAGGAGGCGCGTCTCTCCGAGCCCGTAGGCGACGAGCCGATCCCGTTCGATCCCGCAGTCCCCCGCGAGGCGTTCGGCCACGGCCCGGGCGCGCGCCTCCGAAAGCGCGGCGTTGAGATCGGCGCGGCCGCTCGCATCCGCATGGCCGACGACGTTGAAGCGGGTCTCTCCGGGCATCTCGCGCATGGCGAGGCAGAGCGTCTCGAGGATGGGCTCGGCCTCCGCGCGGATCGCGGCGCTGTTGACCTCGAAGGTGATCCTGAGATCGACCGTGATCCCCCGGTCGTATCGCTCGGGCTCGGCGCGCGCGGGGGCGGGTGCCTCCGGCTCGCCATCCGCGACCGAACGCGAGATCGCCGCGCCGCCCGCCGCGCTGGCCGCCGCGCTGCCCGCGGGCGTGATGCTGAGGCCGCGGGTCTCCTCCTCCGGCGGCGGGTCCCCGGGCGCCTCGAGGATGCCGGCCTGCGCGCGCCATCGCTTCACGATCTCTTCGCGGGACATGCCGTCCTCGGCCGCGGCCGCGCCGGGAAGTCCGGCGAGCGCCGGCAGGACGGCGAGCGCGGCGAGGCGCGCGAGATGGCGGACCTGGCGGAACGGGCGGGGTGGCATGCTCTCCATGGGCTCCTCCGATGCGCCGGACCGGCCGGGGCGGCGCGGTCCCTCGAGCACGATAGCAGGGACGGGGCGGTTTTTTTTTCGCAACGTAAAATTCGCTTCGGCCTTCCGTGCTTCGCTGCTATCGTCGGGGAAGGCGGGCGCGCGCGCCGAGACGAGGCACCGGCTGTCCCTCGAGACCGCATAGACGAGCTGAGGGGCCCGCGTTCATGATGATCCTGTCGAAATCTCCCCGGGCGGGGGCGCGCTTGCGCCGGACCGCCGCCGGCACCGCACTCGCCGCCGCCCTGGCCTCCGCCGGCCCGGCCGCGGCCACCGATGTGCAGCGGGGGATCACGCCGCTCCCGGATCTCGGCGGGCTCACCCGCGCGCAGACTTCCATGGCGATCTCGATCGACGCCGTCTGTCCTCAGCTTACTGCCCAATCGCCTCTCTTCAACGGGCCAGGGCTCACCAGGCCCGAGGCGGACCTTACCGGCGTCTGCACCGGGATGGCCGCCGCCGCAGCGGTGGTGCTCGGCGAGGATGCCCAAGCGACGCAGGACTTCATCGCTGCTTTGAACAGCCTGGCGGAAGAACAGGAAGCTGAGATTCGGGTCGATTTCGCGACATTGGAGGCGCTCGCCTACAATCTCCCGGCGGACAAGATCAACGGCGCGATCCAGCAGATCAACGCCGAGGAGTTCCAGACCGGGCAGTCGGCGATCCTGGAGGTTCGGGCGTCCGCGATGGCCGCTGTCGGGGCGCGGATGGCGGCGCTCCGGGCGGGGACGACGGGCTTCGCCTTCACGGCCCCACCGATCGCCGTCGCCGGCAGCGAGCGGGACCCGCGCCTCGCCGCCCTGCCGCTCGACGCCGCCGCGCTCGCCACGGGCGAGGCCGCGCGCGCGGCCCAGGGCGGGGGCAACGACGCCTTCCTCGGGCGCATCGGCGGGTTCGTCAGCATCGGGGCGAGCTGGGGCTCGAAGGATGCGAGCGACGCCGCCGACGCCTTCGACTTCACCGCCCCCGGTCTCACCCTCGGCGCCGACTACCGGGTGACCGACAACGCCGTCCTCGGCCTCGCCCTCACCTACGACCAGATCGACTACGACTTCGTGTCCTCCGTGAACACCGCGAACACCGCGGCCGGGCAGGAGATCGACACGGACAGCTTCCTCGTCACCGCCTTCGGCACCGTCTCGGTGACGGACGAGCTGTTTCTCGAGGCGACCGTGAGCGGCGGCTTCGCCAAGAACGACTCCACCCGTCGGATCGTTCTTCCCTACATGGGCACCCGCGAGACCCCGGACGTCGACCGCGACGCGGTCGCCGACTACGGCTCGCGCCAGTATGGCGCCACCCTCGGCGCCGGTTACGACATCGCCCTAGGCCCGGCCACGATCACCCCGCTCGCCCAGTTCGAATACGTCCACGGCCGGATCGACGGGGCGCGCGAGACCGGCGCGGACGGCCTCGATCTCGTGATCAGCGGCTCGCATATCGACAGCCTGACGAGCCAGCTCGGGGTGGAGGCCGCCGTGCCGATCAGCACCGGCGCCGGCATCGTCCGCCCCTATCTGCGCGGGGAGTGGATCCACGAGTTTCTCGGCGGCAATTCGGGCCCGTTCGTTCGCTACGCCAATGACGGCGTCGTGGGCAATGTCTCGGTCGTCAAGATCCTCACCGAGGATGTCGACAACACCTATGGCCGGCTGACCGGGGGCGTGACGATGACCCTGCCGAACGGCATCGTGGGCTTCGTCGAGGGATCGACGGTCCTCGGCCTCGAGAACTACGATGTCTACACCGTGACCGGCGGGCTGCGGATCACGTTCTGAGCCGGGCATGGCAGGGTCCGCTGGCGAGCGGCGCCCGTCCGGCATAGACTGGACGCGAGCCTGGGTGCCGGGAGGCCTCCGATGACGCAGTCGGCAGCGAGGATCGTTCGGAGCAGCGGCGCGGCGGCGGCCGCCGCGCTTGTCCTCGCCGGCTGCATGCAGGGCGGGGGCGCTGGCCCCGGGGCGTCGCAAGGCCCGGCGATCGCCGATCTGCCGACTGGGGCGGAGGTCACGCCCGAGGATCTCTTCGTCGTGGACTGTCTGCTGCCCGGCGTCGCCCGCCGGCTCGGCACGCGGCTCACCTATGTCGCGGCGCGCCGGGCGATCAAGGCGCCGGCCTACGAGTGCGCCCGCCGCGGGGGGGAATACACCCTGCCGGGCCAGGGCGGGCGGGCGGCCGCGCTCTCGGCCTGGCTCGCCGCGGCGGATGCCGGCGATGCCGAGGCGCAGACCTATGTCGGCGAGATCTACGAGCGCGGGATCGGCTCCCCGCCGGACCTCGCGAAGGCGGCGGAGTGGTATCGCCGGGCCGCGGATCAGGGCTTCGCCCGGGCGCAGGTCAATCTCGCCGCGCTCTACGAGGCGGGGCGCGGGGTTGCGCAGGACCGTCGGCGCGCCGCCCGGCTCTATGCCGCGGCCGCGGGGCTCGACGAGGCGGAGTTCGCCCGCGCCTCGGCGCCCGCGGTGGCGGCGGCGGCCCCCGCGCCGCGGCCGGCCCCCGCCCCCGCCCCAGATCCGCGCCTTCTCGCCGAGAACCGGCGGCTGAGCGCCGAGCTCTCCGCGACGCAGGGCGAACTCGACGCGGCGCGGGAGCGCATCGCCGCGCTCTCGAAAGACGCCCGCGGCGCGTCCGAGCGGCTCTCGCGCCTCGAGGCCGAGCGCTCCGAGGTGATGACCCGCATCGAGGCGGCGCCGGCGGAGGACGCCGCGGAGCTCGCGGCGTTGCGCCGGACGCTCGCCGAGAAGGACCGGCTCCTCGCGGCCGAGCGCGCCGCCGCCGAGGCGGCCGAGGCGCAGCTCCTCGCGGCGCAGTCGCGGGCCGAGGAGAAGCTCGCCGAGGCGGAGGCCGCGCTCGAGCGGGCGGCGGCGCAGGAGCCGGAGGTCGCGGCGCTGCGGCGGGATCTCGAACGCGCCCGGCTCCGCCTCGCCCAAAAGGAGACCGAGCTCAACGCCCTGATGCGCGAGCAGCGTGCCGCGAGCGACGAACTCGCCCCTCTGCGCGCCGAGCAGCGCCGCCTCGCCGAGATGCTCGCGAGGGCCTCGGAGAGCGCCGAACCCGATACGGTCCGGATCGCGGAGCTGCGCGCCGAGATCTCCAGCAAGGCGGAGGCGCTCTCCGACAGCCGCGCGCGGGTGCAGAGGCTCGAGCGCGAGATCGCGGAGGTCCGCGCCGAGAGCGAGGCCGAGATCGCCGCCGCCAGGGCCACTGCCGAGGCCATCGCCCGGCAGAACGAGGCGAAGGCGGCGAGCCTCGAGACCAGCCTCGTCGAGGCCCAGAGCGAGATCGAGGACCTGCGCGGCGAGCTCTCGGAGGCGCGCAGCGAGAGCGCGGCCGCCGAGGCGCGCATCGCCCATCTCTCCGACGACCGCGCGGCGCTCCTGGCCCGGCTCGAGCGCGAGGAGACCGCTCCCGCCGAAGCGGCCCGGCGCATCGAGGCGCTCCAGGCGCGGATCTCGGAGCAGGAGACGGCGCTCGCCGAAAGCCGGCAGCGCACCGCGGCGCTCGAGCGCCAGCTCGACACCGTTGGCGCGACGCTGACCCAGGAGGCGCGCTCGACCGGCGGTCGGCCGGACGCCGCCGCCCCTGCGGGCGACCCGGGCGAGGAGCGGTTCCTGCAGGAGGCGCGGGTCCTCTTCGGCACCTACCACGCCCTCGTCATCGGCAACGGCGCGCATGCCCACCTGCCCGATCTCAAGACCCCGGTGCGCGACGCCCGGCGCATCGCCCGCATCCTGCGCGAGCGCTACGGCTTCCAGGTCGAGGTGCTGACCGACGCGACCCGCGCCGAGATCATCACCGCGCTCAACCGCGCCCTGCAGCGGCTGACCGAGAACGACAACTTCCTGCTCTATTACGCGGGCCATGGCGAGCTCGACCGGGTGAACAACCGCGGCCACTGGCTCCCGGTGGATGCCGAGCCGACCAACCCGGCCAACTGGCTCTCCGTTCAGAACATCACCGACCAGCTCAACATCATGAGCGTGCGCAAGGCCCTGGTGATCGCCGACAGCTGCTATTCCGGCATCCTGACGCGCACGGGCATCACCTCGATCCGCCCGGGCATGTCCGAGGCGAGCCGGCGGCAGTTCCTGCTCGCGATGTCGGAGAAGCGCAGCCGGATGGTGTTGAGCTCCGGCGGGGTGCGCCCGGTGCTCGACGGCGGCGGCAGCGGGCATTCGGTCTTCGCCCGCGCGCTGATCGAGGCGCTGGAGACGAACGGCGAGGTGCTCGAGGGCTTCCAGCTCTACCGGCAGGTCGCCGAGCGGGTGACGACGGCCGCGGCCCGGCTGCGGGTCGAGCAGACCCCGGAATACGCGCCCATGCGCTTCGCCGGCCACGAATCCGGGGATTTCTTCTTCATTCCGGACCGCTGATCGCCGGCCCCGCGTTTCCGGGCCGCAAACACCGCGCAGCGGCCCTGCCCGCGGTCATCGCGGCCCCGGCTCGGCCGGGGGGAGCGCGGAGGCGGCGGCCTCCTCCCGCAGCCAGGCGACGAGGGCGGCGATCTCCGGGCGGTGGGTGTTGCGGGCGTGGGGCAGGATCAGGTGGTGGCCGAGGCGCTCCTCGATCCGGGCGGCGCAGGCGGGCGCGAGCCGGCCGGCCGCGACATAGGGCTCCGCGAAGACCTCCGAGACCAGCGCATAGCCCTGCCCGAGGGCGGCCATCTCGAGCGCGATCAGCGACTGGTCGACGACGAGCGCCGGGGCGGGCGGCGGCCCCTCCCGGCCGGACTGGCGGAAGAAATGGCCCCAGGTGTCGACCACCCCGGTGATCTCGATCAGCGGCCCCTCGGCGATCCGGTCGAGCGAGCCGCCGAGCCCTGGCGCGGCGAGCGGCAGGACCTCGCCCCGGAGCAGCGGCAGGACCGTGCCGTCGGTCCAGGTGCCGTCGCCGTAGCGGATGTCGATGTCGATCGGGTCGTGGTCGCCCGCCTCGGACCAGGAGGCGGAGAGCAGGCGCAGCGCGACCTCCGGGTGGCGCGCCCGGAAGCGGTCGAGCCGGGGGACGAGCCAGAGCAGGTTGAACGAGCTCACGCAGCGCAGCGTCACGACGCTCGGACGGTGCAGGCCGAAGACCCCGGAGGTGCCCGTGTCGATCAGCGCGAAGCCGCGGGTGACCACGGGCAGATAGCTCTGGCCGAGCCTGGTGAGATCGAGCCGCTTGCCCCCCCGCTCGAACAGCTTGTGCCCCAGCGAGGCTTCCAGGGCGCGGATCTGGTAGCTGACGGCGGAGGGGGTGAGGCCGAGCTCCTCCCCCGCCCGGGTGAAATTGCCGAGCCGGGCGCTCGCCTCGAAGGCGCGCAGCCAGGGCAGGGGGGGAAGGTTGTTGAACACGGGACCCCCGTTTCGCGAATTTTTTGCCGGTCGCGACGAATTTATTTTCGTTATGGACCCGCGCCCGCCCCTGTCAATCTGCCGGCGCAATTGATGGGGCGGCGCGCCGTGGGAGAGTTCGACTACATCATCGTCGGCGCGGGGTCGGCGGGCTGCGTGCTGGCCGAGCGGCTGAGCGCGTCGGGCCGGCACCGGGTGCTCCTGATCGAGGCCGGGGGGCGGGACCGCTCTCCCTGGATCGCCCTGCCCATCGGCTATGGGCGGACCTTCCACCACCCGCGCCTCAACTGGCGCTACGAGACCGAGGCCGAGGCGGCGCTGGCCGGGCGGCGGGGCTATTGGCCGCGCGGGCGCGTGGTCGGCGGCTCGGGTTCGATCAACGCGATGGTCTACGCCCGCGGCCTGCCAGAGGATTTCGACGACTGGGCGGCCTCCGGCGCCACCGGCTGGGGCTGGGAGGCCGTGCGCGAGACCTATGCGCGGATGGAGCGGCGCGTCGCGCCCGACGGGCGGACGGAGGGCGACGGCCCGCTCCACATCCAGGACATCACCGACCAGATCCACCCGATCACCCGCTATTTCTTCGAGGCGGCGGCGGAGCTCGGCCATCCCCGCTGCGAGGATCTGAACGGCGAGACGCCGGAGGGCGCGACCGTCTACCGGATCAACACCCGCCGGGGCGCGCGGCATTCCTCCGCCCGCGCCTTCCTCGCCCCGGCGCTGCGGCGCGCCAATCTGTGCCTCGTGACGGGGGCGCATGTGGAGCGGATCGGCTTCGAGGGGCGGCGCGCGGTCTCCGTCTCCTATCGCCGCGGCGGCCGGACCCATGTCGTGCGCGCGCGGGGCGAGATCGTCCTCTCCGCGGGCGCGGTGAACTCGCCGCAGCTCCTGCAGCTCTCGGGGATCGGCCCGGCCGAGCATCTGCGAGGGTTCGGGATCGCGCCCGTACTCGATGCCCCCCATGTCGGCGGCCATCTGCAGGACCATCTCGGCATCAGCTACGGCTACCGCGCCACCGAGCCCTCGCTCAACGACGACCTCGGCCCGTTCCTCGGCAAGCTGCGCGCGGCGCTGCTCTACGCGATGTTCCGGCGCGGGCCGCTCGCGCTCTCGGTCAACCAGTGCGGCGGGTTCTTCCGCTCCGATCCCGGGCTCAACCGGCCGGACCAGCAACTCTATTTCAACCCGGTCACCTATACGACGACGCCGAAGGGCCGGCGCACGGTGATCAATCCGGACCGCTTCCCCGGCTTCATCATCGGCTTCTCGCCCACGCGGCCGACGAGCCGGGGCCGGATCGACATCGCCTCGCCCGACCCCTCCGCCCCGCCCGCGATCCGGCCCAACTCGCTCGCCACCGAGGAGGACCGCGCGGCCGCCATCGCCGGCGGGCGGCTCTGCCGCTCGCTGATGCGCTGCCGGTCGGTCGCCCCTCTCGTCGCGGGCCCGCTCGACCCCAAGGACCTGCGCGAGATGGCCGACGACGAGATCCTCGAGGACTTCCGCGCACGGGCGAGCACGGTGTTTCACCCCGTCGGCACCTGCCGCATGGGGGCGGACCCGGCGGATGCGGTGGTCGACCCGTCGCTCCGGGTGCACGGGCTCGGCGGGCTGCGCGTCGTCGACGCCTCGGTCTTTCCCTGCGTCACCTCCGCCAACACCAACGCGCCGACCATGATGGTCGCCCATCGCGCCGCCGATCTGATCCTGGAGCGGGCATGAGCCTCCCCTATTCCGCCTCGGGCGCCGTCCCCCTGGCAGGACCGCGGGGCGAGGCCGACACCGGCCCCCGGATCTCCCGGATCGAGACCTTCGCCACCCCCCTTGTCGGCTTCGTCCGCGTGACCGCCGAGGACGGCCGGCACGGTTGGGGGCAAGTCTCGCCCTACAACAGCGACCTCGTCTGCGAGATCCTGCACCGGCAGGTGGCGCCCTGGGCGCTCGGGCGCGGGGTGGACGCGCTCGAGGCGGTGATCGAGGAGATCCCGCTGCGCGAGCACAAATTCCCCGGCACCTATCTCCGCCGCGCCATGGCCGGGCTCGACACCGCGGTGTGGGACTGGCGCGGCCGGGCCGCGGGCAAGCCGGTCGCCGCGCTTCTCGGCGGCAGCCCGGGGCGGCTGCGCGCCTATGCCTCCTCGATGCGCCGCGACATCGCCCCCGCGGCCGAGGCGGAGCGGCTCCTGCGCCTCCGCGACGCCCACGGCTTCGACGCCTTCAAGATCCGCGTCGGCGCCGAATGCGGGCGGGACGTCGACGAGTGGCCCGGCCGCACCGAGGAGATCGTCCCCGCCATCCGCCGCGCCCTCGGCGACCGCGCGGCCCTCCTCGCCGACGCCAATTCCGCCTTCTCGCCCGCGCGCGCCATCGCCGTCGGCCGGATGCTCGAGGACGCGGGCTACGAGCATTTCGAGGAACCCTGCCCCTATTGGCGGATGGAGGAGACCGCCGAGGTCGCCGCCGCGCTCGAGATCGACGTCGCCGGCGGCGAGCAGGACTGGGACCGGCAGGCCTGGGCGCGGATGATCGAGGGCCGCGTCGTCGACATCCTGCAGCCCGACATCCTCTATCTCGGCGGCATCGCCCGCACCCTGCAGGTCGCGCGGGCGGGCGCGGCGGCGGGGCTGCCCTGCACGCCCCATTGCGCGAATCTCTCGATGGTCACGCTCTTCACCATGCATCTGATGCGCGCCTTGCCGAAGCCCGGGCGGTATCTCGAGTTCTCGATCGAGGGGGACGACTATTATCCCTGGCAGCGCGGCCTCTTCGTCGAGGATCCCTTCGCGGTCGTCGAGGGCTGCGTGACCGTGACCGACAGGCCCGGATGGGGCGTCGAGATCGCGCCGGAGTGGCTCTACCGGGCCGACTACAAGCTGAGCGAGGCAGGGCGATGACGCGCTCGGACCTGATCGAGACCTATGCCCGCACGGGCACCCTGCCGGGCCTGCCGCGGGCGCACTACATCGCCGGCGCCTTCGTCCCGCCCGTCTCCGGGCGCATGATGGCAAGCGTCGATCCGGGCAGAGGGCGCCCCTTCGCCGATGTCCCCGAAGGGACGGCGGAGGACGCGGTCCGCGCCGTGGACGCCGCCGAAGCCGGGCTCGCGCTCTGGCGCGCGACGCCGCCGGCCGAGCGCAGCCGCCTCCTCTCCCGGATCGCCGCGAGCCTCCGCGCGGAGGCCGATCGTCTCGCCGTCGTCGACAGCCTCGACAGCGGCAAGACCCTCGCCGAGGCGCGGTCCGACGTCGCCGGCTCGGCCCGGCTCTTCGACTACTACGCCGGCGCTGCGGACAAGCTCGACGGCCGCAGCCCCGATCTCGGGCCCAACACGGTCGCCTTCACCGCGCGCGAGCCCGTCGGCGTGACGGCGCATATCGTGCCCTGGAACTACCCGACCTCGACCATGGTCCGCGGCATCGCGCCGGCGCTGGCCGCGGGCTGCTCGGCGGTGGTCAAGCCGGCCGAGACGACGCCGCTCACCGCGCTCCTCCTCGCCGATCTGATGGGGCGGGCGGGGCTGCCTGCGGGCGTCGTCAACGTCGTCACCGGGACGGGGCCGGAGGCCGGGCAGCCGCTCGTCACCGACCCGCGGGTGCGCCATGTCACCTTCACGGGCTCCGTGGACACGGGCGTCCGCGTCATGCAGGCGGTCGCGCCCAACGTCACCGCGCTCACGCTGGAGCTCGGCGGCAAATCCCCGCTCGTCGCCTTCGCCGACGCCGATCCGGAGCGGGTCGCCGAGGGCGCGCTTTGGGCGATCTTCTCGAATGCCGGGCAGATCTGCTCCGCGGGCTCCCGGCTCGTCGTCCACGAGGCGCTGCACGACCGGGTGCTCGACCGTCTCGTCGCCCGCGCCGGCGCGCTTCGCCTCGGCCACGGGCTCCGCGATCCGGACATGGGCGCGATCAACTCGGAGCTTCATCTCTCGCGGATCGAGGGGCATGTGGCGGCCGCGAAGGCCCGCGGCGTGCCCCTCGTTCTGGGTGGCACGCGCACCGCCGATCCGGAGACGGGCGAGGGCTGGTTCTTCGCGCCCACCATCCTCGACGGCGTGGCCCCCGAGGACCCGGCCGCGCGGGAGGAAATCTTCGGCCCGGTTCTCGCGGTCCAGACCTTCCGCGAGGAGGAGGAGGCCGTCGCGCTCGCCAACGGCACCGAGTTCGCGCTCTATGCGAGCGTCTACGGCGCCGACATCTCGACCGCGCTGCGTACCGCCCGCCGGATCGACGCCGGGCAAGTCACGATCAACGACTATTGGGCGGGCGGGATCGAGCTGCCCTTCGGCGGCAACCGAAAATCGGGGTTCGGGCGCGAGAAGGGCCTCGAGGGGCTCGACGCCTACACCCGGACGAAGGCCATCGCCATCGCGCTCTGATCCTCTCCGGCGCTTGCAAGCGGCCCGCGGCCGCCCGATACTCTGCGTTACTTCGAGGCAACGCGGTCCGGGGGGGCACATGGGCGACGCGGCGACGGACATCACCAAGGCGACGCAGGCCTTCGCCAAGGACCTCACCGCCTGGCTCAAGAAGAAGCGCGACGAGAAGATCGCCGAGCTCAAGAAGAAGGAAGAGGGCGAGAAAAAGGCCCAGGCCAAGAAAGATGCTAAAAAGTCCGACAGCGACAAGAAGTCCGACAAGAAGGACGAGAAGGGGACGGACTGGGACAAGAAGCTGCACACCGTCACCTTCCGCTGCTCGACCCGCAAGGAGACCCTGACCCGCACGCCCGAGGCGCAGGCCACCGAGGTCGCCGAGCACGACTCCTGGTCGTGTGCGAGCGCGCATATGGTCGACAAGGCGCGCCATGTGGAGATGGTTCTCAACGGTGCGCTGAGCTGGAAGCTCGAGACCGCCTTCGGCACCGGCGAGAAGCAGTTCGTTACCGCGTCGGCCTTCTGGAAGTATTTCGGCACGCTCTTCGCCAAGCACGGCGTGGTGAACGCCTCGGGCAAGCCGGAGGTGCACTCGAAGGACAAGTTCCATATCGAGCTGCCCGAGTCGAAGGTGCCGCGCAGCGACAAGAAGGTGAAAACCTGCATCGAGTGCTATGCGAAGAAGGTCTATCTGGAGCAAGAGAAATATCCGAAGGGTCCGAACACCAAGTTCGAGAACGCCTATAAATGCGCCGAGCTGACCGCTGCGATCAAGAAATACAAGGATCAGCGGAAGAAGATCGACGAGGAGCGGGACCGGGAGGCGCTGAAGGCGCTGCGCTTCGACGGGACGATCGCGGGCTCTGGCACGGCCTTCAAGGACGCGGCGCAGGGGGTCTCGCACACATGGTCGGCCAAGCAGACGATCGAGCCGCCCTCGCCCATCCGCTCCGGCAAGGGCACGTCGAAGCCGGTCTCGCACAACCTGACCACGCGGGCGAAATCCACCGTCGGGGGGACGATCACGGTCGCCCTCTCCTACACGCACTGGACCTTCGAGAACCTCTCGCAGGGCTTCATCACGGATGTGACGCTCGCCGTCACCGCCAATCTCAACAAGGCGCAGGGGCTGATCAACACGCTGAGCGCCGACTACAAGGTCAAGATCGGGCTCGCGAAGTCGAAGCTGCAGCCGCAGGGAGTGGTGAACGTGGAGTATTTCGTCGACGGCTTCGGCTCGTACGACCACTCGGGGCTCGTCACCTTCGCCATCGACGGCAAGACGGTGAAGACCACCGCCAACAAGTGAGGCGCGGGCGGCGGGGCAGGGCCGCCGCCCGCGGGGACCTCAGTGCGAGATCATCCAGGGCCGCTTCGAGGGGAAGGACTTCGACCCGTCCGGGCGATGCAGCGTCTTGCTCTTCGCCGTCTTGGCGCCAGAGCAGCAGCCGCAGCCGGGCCCGTGGCTGCGGGTCGATTTCGGCTCGTGGGCGGAGCGCTCGTTGGTCTCGTGCGCCCGGCGCGTCGCGGTGTCGAGGGCCGCGAGGCGGGGGACCGTCAGCATCACCCGCGGCGCCTGCGCCCCGCAATCCGGGCAGGGGCAGGGGGACTTGTAGTCCGCCATCGGCCGGATCGCCTCGAAGGCCCCGTGCTCGGCGCAGAGATACTCGTAGACCGGCATCGGCTCAGAGATCCGGCGCGAGCGGCACGTCGACCGAGCCGTCGAGATATTTGGTCGGCCCCGCGGAGGACGGCATGATGTCGAACTCGAACACGTCCGTCGGCAGCCAGAGCGTCGCGGAGGCGTTGGGGATGTCCACCACCCCCGAGATGTGGCCCTGGCAGGGCGCGGTGCCGAGGATCGCATAGGCCTGCGCGCCCGTATAGCCGAACTTCTTCAGGTATTCGATCGCGTTGAGGCAGGCCTGGCGGTAGGCGATGTGCACGTCGAGGTAATGCTGCTTGCCCTGCTCGTCGACGGAGATCCCCTCGAAGATCAGGAAATCGTCGTATTTGGGGGCGATCGGGGAGGGTTTGAAGATCGGGTTCTTGATCCCGTATTTCGACATGCCGCCCTTGATCAGCTCCACCTTGAGATGCAGCCAGCCGGCCATCTCGATGGCGCCGCAGAAGGTGATTTCGCCGTCGCCCTGGGAGAAGTGCAGATCGCCCATGGAGAGGCCGGCGCCGTCGACATAGACCGGGAAGTAGATCTTGCAGCCGCGGGAGAGGTCCTTGATGTCGCAATTGCCGCCGTGCTCGCGGGGGGGCACGGTGCGGGCGGCCTCCATGGCGGCCTTGTCGCGGGCATCGCCGGTCATCTTGCCCATATGGGCGGACTGGGTGTTGGGCAGCGCGGCGAGCGGGGGAACGCGGTCGGGGTCGGTATCGACCAGCGCCTTCTCCCGGCTGTTCCACATGTCCAGCATCTTGCGGTCGGGCAGGCAGCCGATCAGGCCGGGGTGGATCAGGCCGGCATAGCGCACGCCGGGGACGTGGCGGGATTTGGTGAACATCCCGTCGATGTCCCAGATCGACTTCTGCGCCTCGGGGAAATGGTCCGTGAGGAACCCGCCGCCGTTCTTCTTGGAAAAGAAGCCGTTGAAGCCCCAGAGCATCTCGTCCTTGGCGCCGATGTCGAGGATGTCGACGACGAGGAGGTCGCCGGGCTCGGCGCCTTTGACGCCGATGGGGCCGGAGAGATAGTGCACCTGCTCGAGTTCGACGTCGCGCACGTCGGCCGCGTCGTCGTCGTTCTTGATCTGCCCGCCGGTCCAGTCGTAGGTCTCGACCCGGAAGTCGTCGCCCGGCTCGACCCAGACCGCGATCGGGATGTCCGGGTGCCAGCGATTGTGAATGTTCTCGTTGGTGTGCGGGCTCTCGCTCAGGTTCACTTCGATGATCGTCTCGGGCATGGCTTACCCCTCCTTCTGCTGTGGTGTTTTGGTTAGACGGACAGGAACTTCGTGACCCGCGCCTCGTCGATGCCGGCGCGCGGGCTCTCGAAGACGAATTCGCCGTTCTCGATCACGACCACGCGGTCGGCGACGTCGAGGGCGAAACTCAGCACCTGTTCGGAGACGACGATCGAGAGCCCCCGGTCGTCGCGGATCTTCTTCAGCTTGCGCGCCATCTCCTGGATGATGCTCGGCTGGATGCCCTCGGTCGGCTCGTCGAGGAGCAGGACCTTGGGCTTGGCCGCCAGCGCGCGGGCGATGGCGAGCTGCTGTTGCTGCCCGCCCGAGAGATTGCCGCCGCGGCGCTTGCGCATCTCGAGGAGCACGGGGAAGAGCTCGTAGATCTCGCCCGGCACCTCGCGCTCTCCGGTCACCGTGAGGCCGGTCTCGACGTTCTCCTCCACCGTCATCGTCGAGAAGATGCCGCGGCCCTGGGGGACGTAGGCGATCCCGGCGGCCACGCGCTGGTGGCTCTTGAGCTTGGTCACGTCGGTCTCGCCGATGCGCACGGCCCCGTCGCGGCTCGGGATGACGCCCATGAGCGATTTCATGAGGGTGGTCTTGCCCATCCCGTTGCGGCCCATGATGGCGACGATCTCGCCGGGCTCGACCGCGAGATCGAGGCCGTGGAGGATCTCCGACTGGCCGTAGGCGACGCGCAACTCGCTGACGTTGAGCATGGGGGGCTCCTCAATGGCCGAGATAGACTTCGATCACCTTGGGATCGGCCTGGACCTTGGCCATCGAGCCCTCGGCCAGGATCTTCCCCTGGTGGAGGACCGTCACCCGGTGGGCGATGTCCTCGACGAACTTCATGTCGTGCTCGATCACCAGCACCGAGCGGTTCTCGATGATCCGGTGGAGGAGCTCGGCGGTCTTCTTGCGCTCGGCGACGGACATGCCGGCGACCGGCTCGTCGAGCATCAGGAGCTCTGGGTCCTGGATCAGCAGCATGCCGATCTCGAGCCACTGCTTCTGCCCGTGGGAGAGGAAGGCGGCCTTCTCCTCGAGGAGATCGGCGAGGAAGATCGTCTCCGCGACGCTCTCGATCCGCTCGATCACCTCGGCGGAGCGCTTGAAGGCCAGCGCGCCGAAGACCGTGTAGCCCGAGGGATAGGAGAGCTCGAGGTTCTCGAGAACGGTGAGGTCTTCGTAGATCGAGGGATTCTGGAACTTCCGCCCGATGCCGGCATGGACGATCTGGTCCTCGCGCATGCCGAGGATTTCCTTGTCCTTGAAGCGGACCGAGCCGGAGGTCGCCTTGGTGCGCCCGCAGATCAGGTCGAGGACCGTGGTCTTGCCGGCGCCGTTCGGGCCGATGATCACGCGGATCTCGTCCTTGTCGACGTAGAAGGAGAGATCGTCGACCGCCTTGAACCCGTCGAAGGAGACCGTCAGCCCCTCGACGGCGAGCAGGAAGTCGGTGTGGTGCAGGGGGGTCGTCATCGCGCTCACTCCGCTGCGGCGCCGGCGGGGACGCGCTCGCGCCCCGTCCGGGTCTTGGTGAAGAGGGCGAGGATGGGGCGCTTGATCCAGTCCTCGTAGATGCCGGCCAGACCGTTGGGGAAGACGAGCACCACGGCGATGAAGAGGCCGCCGAGGCCGAGCAGCCAGAGCTCGGGGAACTGCTCGGAGAAGGTCGTCTTCGCCCAGTTGACCAGCAGCGCGCCGTAGACCGCGCCGAGGATCGAGTGCCGCCCGCCGACGGCGCAGAAGATCACCATCTCGATCGAGGGCACGATGCCGATCAGCGTCGGCGACATGAAGCCGACCTGCAGCGTGAACATCGCCCCCCCGATCGCCGCCATCGCGGCGCCGAGGCAGAAGACGAACACCTTGAAGGAGGCCACGTCGTAGCCCGAGAAGCGCACCCGCTCCTCCTGGTCGCGCATGGCGATCAGCACGCGGCCGAGCTTCGAGCGCTTGACGTATTGCGCCACCAGCAGGCAGGCGAAGAGCAGGATGGCGTTGACGAAATAGAGGATCTCCTTGGCCTCGTCGGTCCGGATGTCCCAGCCGAGGAGGGTGCGCAGATCGGTCATCCCGTTGATGCCGCCGGTGTAGCCCTGCTGGCCGATGATCAGGATCGTGAGCACCGAGACGAGCGCCTGGGTGATGATCGCGAAATAGACCCCGCCGACGCGCCGGCGGAACATCGCGTAGCCGACCACGAAGGCGAGCGCCGAGGGCACGACCAGCACCGCGAGCACCGCGAAGGGGAAGTAGTTGAACGGCTCCCACCACCAGGGCAGCGCGGTGAGCTGGTTCCAGTCCATGAAGTCCGGGATGCCCGGGGTGGACTGGATCGCGGTGTTCTCCGGCGTCGAGGCCTCGAGCTTGAGGAACATCGCGAGGCAGTAGCCGCCGAGGCCGAAGAAGATTCCCTGCCCGAGCGAGAGGATGCCCCCCGCGCCCCAGCAGAGCACCAGGCCGACGGCGACGAAGGCGTAGGTGAGATACTTGCCGAAGAGGTTGAGGCGGAAGGTGTCGAGCGCCATCGGCAGGACGGCGAAGAGGATCGCCGCCAGGATCGCGAAGCCGACCACCTCCGCCGGGGTCATGAAGGGGTTCTTGGAGCGGGTCAGTTGCATCGGGGCGCCCTCACTTGCGAACCTTGAAGTCGAACAGCCCCTGCGGCCGGATCATCAGGATCACGATCACGGTGAGGAGCACGAAGACCTTGGCCATCGAGCCGGACAGGAAGAACTCGAGCACCGACTGTGCCTGGGAGATCGAGAAGGCCGAGGCGATGGTGCCGAAGAGGCTCGCGGCGCCGCCGAACACGACGACGAGGAAGGTGTCGACGATGTAGAGCTGGCCCGCGGTCGGCCCGGTCGAGCCGATCATGGTGAAGGCCGAGCCCGCCACGCCCGCGACGCCGCAGCCGATGCCGAAGGTCAGCCGGTCGGTCCAGGCGGTGTTGATGCCGACGGCGCCCGCCATCGTGCGGTTCTGCATCACCGCGCGCACCTGCTTGCCCCAGGGCGAGCGGAACATCATCACATAGACCGCGGTGAAGATCGCGATGGCGAGGATCATCACGAAGAGCCCGTTGATCGGGATCTCGATCAGGTCGGTGATCTGGATCGAGCCGAGCATCCAGTCCGGCACCGAGACGCCCACCTCGCGCGCCCCGAAGGTCGAGCGGTAGATCTGCTGCAGAATCAGCGAAAGCCCCCAGGTGGCCAGGAGCGTGTCGAGCGGGCGTTTGTAGAGATGGCGTATCAGCGACCACTCCACCAGCATCCCGAGCGCGCCCGCCGTAAAGAATGCCAATATCATCGCGATGAAGAAGTATATCCCGAAGATGCCGGGCAGGTAGGCCTCGAAGAAGGTGGAGCAGAGATAGGTGACATAGGCGCCCAGGATCATGAACTCGCCATGGGCCATGTTGATCACGCCCATCTGGCCGAAGATGAT
>CAZNTX010000007.1:0-10216 GCA_964576075.1 uncultured Limibaculum sp.
CACCCGGGCGCGTCGAACGGGCGCCGGGACCCGGGGCGCGCGCGCACGTGCGGGGAGACGGCCCGAGCGACGGGTGGGTGGATCCTCCGGGCCGGTCGCGCGGGGGAGTCGGTTCGCGGCGCGCCCTGGCGTGGTGGCGGAGGGAGGCTCTGCAGGGCGGGGATGCTGCCCGGTTGCTCGGGGCCGAGGCGCCGTGGCGGGGGGCCTGGGTGCTCCGCTCGAGGATTGCCGGGCGTCGCCGTGGAGGACACCGCGTGCGCCGGGAGCGCCGCCCGGGCCCGCCGCGGCCGGGTGGGTGGGCGGGGGCGGCGCGGGCCGCCGGGGTCCGACCTCGCCGGATCAGGGCTCGCGGAAATGCTTGGAGAGCTTGAGGGCCTGGCCCTGGTAGTTCGACCCGATGTCGCGGCCATAGAGGAGATCGGGGCGCTCGGCCATCCGCTCGTAGACCAGACGGCCGACCATCTGCCCGTGCTCGAGCGCGAAGGGCGCCTCGCGGCAGCGCACCTCGAGGACCCCGCGCGCGCCTGTTCCCCCGGCCGCGGCATGGCCGAAGCCCGGATCGAAGAAGCCCGCATAATGCACGCGGAACTCCCCGGCCACCGCCATGTAGGGCACCATCTCCGCCGCCGTCTCCGGCGGCACGGCGACGGCCTCTCGGCTCACCAGGATGTAGAACGCCCCCGGGTCGAGGATGATCCCGCCGGGAAGCGGCCCGCGCGGGCGCACCGGCTCCCAGAACTCCTCAGGGTCGTAGGCGGCGATGCGGGCGAGGTCGATCAGACCGGCATGGCGCCGGGCGCGCCAGCCGACGAGGCCGCCGGGGCCGCGCGGGGTGAGGTCGATCGAGAAGCCGAGGCCGCCGTCGATCAGCGCCTCGTCGGTGTCGACGAGCCTTTCGCGGGCATGGAGCGCGCGCAGTTCCCGGTCGTCGAGGAGCGACTGCCCGCGGCGCAGGCGGAGCTGGTTGAGCCGCTCGCCCGGGCGCAGCAGGACGGAGAAGGTCCGCGGGCTGATCTCGACATAGAGCGGGCCCTCGTAACCCGCCTCGAGCCGGTCGAACTCGGTCTGCCGGTCGCCGATCAGGCGGGTGAAGAGATCGAGCCGCCCGGTCGAGCTCTTGGCGTTGGCCGCGGCGGAGACGCCCGGAGGCAGGGCCAAGCGCTCGGCGAGTTCGACGACATAGACGCAGCCGGTCTCGAGCACGGCGCCCGGTCGGAGGTCGATCTCGTGCATGGCGAAGCGGGCGAGGCGGTCCTCGACCCGGGCCGTGCGCCCGGCGAGGAAGCTCGCGCGCACCCGCCAAGCGCGCCGGCCGAGGCGCAGATCGAGCGAGGCGGGCTGGATCTGGTCGTCGGCGAGCGGGGGGTCGGCGGCGATCCCGCCGCGCCGGGCGAGGGCGCGGAGCGCCTGGGAGGGGAGGACGCCCGCGGGCTCTCGGTCCTCGCGCGGTGTGTCTTCCATCGGCGGCTCCGGGAGGGCGAGAGGACCGGTCGAGCGGGGGTCGGGGCGGCGCCGGCGGCTCTCGCCACCCGCGCCGCCCCGGTGGCTGGTCGGGCCGGCGAGATTCGAACTCACGACCTCTTGCGCCCCATGCAAGCGCGCTACCAGGCTGCGCTACGGCCCGCCACGAGCGCGATGTAGCGCGGGCCCGGGGGCGGATGCAACAGCTAAGTGCCGGCGTGCGGCGGGCCTTCCGTCCACCCCGCGAACGGGTGTATCCAATGGGGGGACGGGAAGACGGGAGAGCCCCCCATGCGCCGCGCGACCCTCGCATCGTCGATCCTCCTCCTCGTCGGTCTCGGCGTCGCGCCGCCCGGCGCCGCCGAGGCGGGGCCCGAGGCAGAGCCCGGGCCGCTGGCCGCAGCGCCCGCGCCTGCCGCGAGGGAGGGCGCCCGACGGATCAACCTGGCCGGGCGGCAGCGGATGCTGACCCAGCGCATGGCCAAGGCGGCCTGCTTCGCCGCGATCGGGCTCGAAGCCGAGCGCCATATCGAAATGATGGCCGAGGCGCAGGCCCTGTTCGAGCGCACGCTCGCCGGGCTCGATCTCGGCGATCGGGAGCAGGGGCTCGTCTCGGAGGCCGACGCGCGGGTGCTCGACGGGCTCGTGCAGGTGCGCCTGGCCTGGGAGCCCTATGGCGAGGCCGTCGCCCGCGCCGTCGCGGAACGTCTCGTCACCCGCGAGTCGCTGATCGCCATCGCGGAGCTGAATCTGCCGGTGCTCGCGGAGACGAACCGGACGGTCGGGCTCGTCGAGCGGGCCTATGGCGGGCGGTCGGTGCCGCTCGGCCAGGCGATCGCGCTCAACATCGCCGACCGCCAGCGGATGCTGACCCAGAAGATGTCGAAGGAGGTCTGCCTGATCGCCCAGGGGATCGAGGCGGAGACCCACCGCGCCGCCCTCGCCGAGAGCGTGGCGCTCTTCGACACGGCGCTTCTCGCGCTGATGGAGGGGGCGCCCGATGTCGGCATCCGTCCGCCGTCGCGCCAGGATCTCGCCTATCAGCTCGTCGACGTCGCGGCGATCTGGGAGCGGCTGAAGCCCGCCTTCGCCAAGATCGTCGCCGGTGCGGCCCCCGGCTTCCGCGAGGTGGCCGCCATCGCCGCGGAGAACGACCGCCTGCTCGCGGAGATGAATCGCGCCGTCTTTCTCTACGAGAAGGAATGAGGCCGACGGGTCGCTCGCGGGCCTCGAGACGTCGGTTCCGTGATCGGCCGTAACACTGTTGCAGCCTCGCCCCACATCCGTGATCCGATTGCGTCAACCTCATATCAGGGATGCGTGAGGCAAGTTGTCCCTGCGCCTCGGCGGCGTATGATGTGAAGAGGCGGCCGCGGAAGCCGCCACGGCAGGACCGACGACAGGCAAACGCCATGTGTAGAGCCACGGAGCTGCTCGGGCAGCTCTCAGACGACGAAGTCTCCTCCCTCCGCGCCATCGGAACGCCCGCCTCTTGCGGCGCGATCCGGGACGATCATGCGGAGAAACTGTTGCGCCTCGGCTTCGCCGAGCTGATCTGCGGGGACCAGCAGCTCACCCGCCTCGGCCGGCGCGCGGTGCACATCCTCGGGCGCTGAGCGGGCGCGGAGACGGCCCCGAGAGTTGACGCGGGCGAGACGCTGTGCGATCGTTCGTGGGTTGCTGCTCGCGAGGCTGCTCATGTCTTTCAAGCCTTCGCCGGTCCTGGGCAAGGCGGATGCCTATTTCTCCAAGCATTCGCAAAACCTCTCCAAGCTCAAATCCATGCAGTCGTCCCTGAAGGAGTCGGGCGCCTCGCACACCGCCTATTGGGACGACCAGGCGGCCCTGTTCCAGCGGCTGTCGCTCGTCGCGCAGGATCTCGCGCAGAAGTCGACCCAGCTCACCGATCTCGCCAAGGGCGTCGACGCGATCCGCGATCAGTATATGGCGATTTACACCCAGCTCGCGAAGACGGTCGCAGAAGCGCGCGCGATCGAGGGCCGCATCCAGTCGATGGGCGAGCCCGCCGACAAGAAGAAACTGGCCGAGAAGAAGAAGCTCGTCGCGCAATACACCAAGCTCTGCAGCCTGGCGCAGAGCCTGATCGGGAGCTTCGGCCTCGCGACGGGGACGTTCAGGGCCTATGAGGACCAGGCGGGGAAGGTCGTCAAGGAGACGGCGATCCGCAAGCTGAAATAGGCTCAGAGCCGGTCGCGCAGGGCATACCACGTCATCGCCGCGGCGAGGAGCGGCGCGCGGAACCACTGGCCGCCGGGGAAGGCCGGCGTCGGCAGGCGCGCCATCAGATCCCAGCGCTCGCTCTCCCCGCGGATCGCCTCGGCCGCGATCTTGCCCCCCATGGTGGCCATATGCACGCCGGAGCCCGACCAGCCGGAGATCGCCCGCACCCCGCGGCCGAGATCCTGGAAGGCGGGCATCCGCGTGCCGGTGATCGCGAGCGTGCCCCCCCAGGCATGGGTTACGGGGATGTCGGCGAGCTCCGGATAGACCTTGGCCATCGCGCGGCGCACGAGCCCTGCGATGTCGCGCGGGAAGCGCTGGCCGTAGCTCTCGCCCCCGCCCCAGAGGAGCCGCCGGTCCGGGGTGAGGCGGTAGTAGTTGAGCACGAATTTGGTGTCGGAGACGCAGACCCGGCGCGGGTTGATCCGGTCCGCCACCGCCTCGGGGAGGGGCTCTGTCGCGACGATGAAGTTGTTGATCGGCATCGAGCGGGCCTGCACCCGCGGCTCCAGCCCGTCGAGATAGCCGTTGCAGGCGATCAGCACCCGCTCCGCCGCCACATGGCCCGCCGCGGTCTCGACCCGGCCGGGGGCGATCGCCGTGGCCGGGCTCCGCTCGTAGATCTCCGCGCCGGCCGCCTGCGCCGCCCGGGCGAGGCCGAGGGCGTATTTCAGCGGGTGGAGATGGGCGCAGTCCGGCTCGTGAAAACCGCCGTGATAGCGCTCGGTGCCGAGCCACTCGGCGATCTCCGCGCGGGAGAGGGGGCGCGCGCTCTCGTGCCCCCAGAGCCGCGCCGCCTCCTCGGGCCAGGCGAGAAGCTCCGCGGCGTCGGAGTCGCGCCAGGCCGCCTCGACATAGCCGGGCGCGAGGTCGCAGTCGATCCCGTGGCGGGCGACGAGGTCCTTGACGAGGCGGTTGGCGGCGACGGCGATGTCCCAGGCCTTGCGCGCATCCGCGAGGCCGACCGCCTCGACATAGCGCTCCATCGGCGCCCGCGGCCCGAGCCCGACCTGCCCGCCATTGCGCCCAGAGGCGCCCCAGCCGACGCGGTTGGCCTCGATGAGCGCGACGCGCCGGCCCGCCTCCGCCAGATGGAGCGCCGCCGAGAGCCCGGCATAGCCGCCGCCGACGATGCAGACATCGGCGCGCACCTCTCCCGCGAGCGCCGGGTGCTCCGGCAGCGGGCCCGCGCTCTCGGCATACCAGGAGGGGGCATGCGCGCCGGGGCGGTCGTTGGCGGTGAGATAGCCGGTCATGGGCGGGGGCGGCTCAGAGCGCGCCGGCCGCGTGCTTGGCGGCGAGAAGCTCGTCGAGGGTCGCGCGGGCGCGGGCGACGATCAGATCCGCCTCCTCATGGGTCAGGCAGAAGGGGGGCGAGATCAGCAGCGTGTCCCGCGTCGCCCGCATCACGAGCCCGTGGCGGAGCGAGATCTCCCGCGCCTCGAGCCCGGTTTTCCCTTCCTCGGGAAAGCGTTGGCGGCGGGACTTGTCGCGCACCAGCTCGAGCGCGCCGATGAGGCCGACCATGCGCGCCTCGCCCACCAGGGGGTGATCGCCGAGCGCCAGCCAGCGCGCCTGGAGATAGGGGCCGATGTCGTCGCGCACCCGCTCGACGAGGCGCTCCTCGCGCAGGATGCGCAAATTCGCGAGCCCCGCGGCGCAGGCGGCCGGATGGCCGGAATAGGTATAGCCGTGCACGAACTCGCCCGCGCCGGCATAGACCGCCTCCGCCACCCGGTCGGAGACCAGCACCCCGCCCATCGGGATGTAGCCCGAGGTCATCCCCTTGGCGATCGGCATGAGATCGGGGCGGATGGAGAAGGTCTCCGAGCCCCACCAGCTGCCGGTGCGCCCGAAGCCGCAGATCACCTCGTCGGCGACCAGCAGGATCTCGCGCTCGGCGCAGATGCGCGCGACCTCCGGCCAGTAGCTCTCCGGCGGGATGACGACGCCGCCCGCGCCCTGGATCGGCTCGGCGACGAAGGCGCAGACCCGGTCCTCGCCGATGCGGTCGATGGCGCGCTCGAGCTCGCGGGCCCGGCGCAGGCCGAACTCGTGCGGGCTCTCCCCGGGCTCGGCCTCGCCGAACCAGTAGGGCTGGCCGATATGGTGCACGCCCTCGATGGGCAGGCCCGATTGCGCATGCATCGCGCTCATGCCGCCGAGCGAGGCGGAGGCGACCGAGGAGCCGTGATAGCCGTTCTTCCGTGCGATGAAGGTCTTCTTCTTCGGCTTGCCCATCACGTCCCAATAGACGCGGGCGAGGCGGAACACCGTGTCGTTCGCCTCGGAGCCGGAATTGGCGAAGAAGACCCGGGAGAAGCCGTCGGGCATCACCTCAGAGAGCGCCTGGGAGAACTCGGCCGCGGCGGTGTGGGTGCACTGGAAAAACGTGTTGTAGTAGGGCAGTCGGCACATCTGCTCATGCACCGCATCGGCGATCTCGCGCCGCCCGTAGCCGACATTGACGCACCAGAGCCCGCTCATCCCGTCGATCAGCCGCGCGCCCTCGCTGTCGGTCAGCCAGACGCCGTCGCCGGAGACCCAGACGCGCGCGCCGCGGGCGTTGAGCTCGGCCATGTCGGTCTGGGGGTGCCAGTGGTGGGCGGCGTCCATCGCCTGATAGTCGGCGGTGGGGCGCAGATTGCGGGGGCTGTCCATGGGGTCTCTCCGATCGGGTCTGCCCCTCACATGCGGGGCGGCGGGCGCAGGGTCAAGGCGGCGCCTTGCCAGGGGGGCGGGGCTGTGCTCTGGCTTGTCGCGCGAGACAGGGAGGCCCGGATGAGCGAGGACGGCGAGGAGACCCACCGCAGGGAGCCCGCGCTCGGCCTCGGCGCGCGGGACGAGGCGGCGATGTTCTCGGGCGTCACCTCCTTCTGCCGGGTGCCCTATGCGGCGGGGCAGGGGGGCGATGTCATGGTGGTCGGCTGCCCGGTCGACGCCTTCGTCTCCAACCGCCCGGGCGCGCGCCTCGGGCCGCGGGCGATCCGGCAGGCCTCGGCCATGCTCGCCTGGGAGCGGGCCTGGCCCTCGCCGGTCGACCCCTTCGAGGCGATGGAGGTGCGCGACTGGGGCGACGTCTCCTTCGATTACGGCCGGCCCGAGGAGATCCCCGGGCGCATCGAGGCGGCGCTGCGCGAGATCCATGCGGGCGGCGCCGCGACCCTCGCCCTCGGCGGCGACCATCTCACCACCTATCCCGGCCTCCGTGCCCATGCCGCGACCCATGGGGCCCCGCTCGCGCTGATCCAGTTCGACGCCCATTCCGACACCTGGGGGGCGGAGGGGCGCGAGCTCTCCCGCCTCGATCACGGCACGATGATGCGCCGGGCCGTCGAGGAGGGGCTGATCGACCCCGCCGCCTCGATCCAGGTCGGCATCCGCACCACCAACGACGATCCGATGGGCATCGCCGTCCACGACGCCCGCGCGGTGCATCTCGGCGGCATCGAGGCGACCGTCGCCGCGATCCGTGCGCGGGTGGGGGCGCGGCCCTGCTATCTGAGCTTCGACATCGACTGCCTCGATCCGGCCTTCGCGCCCGGCACGGGCACGCCGGTCTGCGGCGGGCTCTCCAGCTTCCAGGCGCTCGAGATCCTGCGCGGGCTCGGCGGGCTCTCGCTCGTCGGGATGGACGTGGTCGAGGTCTCGCCTCCCTTCGACCATGCGGAGATGACGGCGCTCGCCGGGGCCACGGTGGCGCTCGAGCTCCTCTGCCTCTATGCCCGCTGCCGGGGGCGGGCATGAGCTTCGCCGAGGCGCTGGCGCGGCTCCGCCGGGAGATGCCGGATCTCGAGGCGGCGGAGGTCTTCGTCGTCGACCTCAACGGGCTGTGCCGCGGCAAGCTGATCCCGGCCGCCAAGCTCGACGCGCTCGCCGCGGGGCGGGTGAAGATGCCGGTCTCCGCCCTCGGGCTCGACGTCTTCGGGGCGGACGTCCCCGAGAGCGGCATCGCCATCGAGCGCGGGGACCCGGACGGCGCGCTCCGCCCGGTCGCCGCCACCCTCGCGCCGATGACCTGGGCCGCGCGGCCGACGGCGCAGGTCCTCTGCCACCTCGCCGAGACCGATGGCGGCCCCTGCGCCTACGAGCCGCGGGCCTGCCTCGCGCGGGTCGTGGAGGAGGCGGCGGGGCAGGGGATCGTCGCCACCATGGCCTTCGAGCTCGAGTTCTACCTGATCGACCCGGCCGCCCCCGCGCCCCCGGCCCCCCCGGGCGCAGAGCCGATCCGCGCCGACCGGGCGCAGATCTACGACCTCGAGCGGCTGCGCAGCCTCGAGCCGGCGATGGCCGCGATCCGCGAGGCCGCCCTCGCCGCCGGCGCCCCGGTGGAGACGGCGATCGCCGAGTTCGGGCCCGGGCAGTTCGAGGTCAATCTCGCCCATGTCGCGAACCCGCTCGCCGCGGCCGACCATATGGTGCTCCTCAAACGCGCGATCCGGGGGGCGGCGCGGGCGCAGGGGCTCGATGCGAGCTTCATGGCCAAGCCCTATGGCGATCAGGCGGGCTCGGGGATGCATCTGCACCTCTCTCTCGTCCGCGAGGGCCGGGCGCTCTTCGATGCGGGCGAGCGGGAGGGGCCGAGCGCGGCGGCGGGCCACGCGCTGGCCGGGCTCTGCGCGAGCATGGCCGAGGCGATGCTCGTCTGGGCGCCGCATGCCAATTCCTACCGCCGCCTCGTCCCCGGCTCCTATGCGCCGACGGCCGCGGCCTGGGGGCTCGACAACCGCGGCGCGGCGCTGCGCCTGCCCGAGACCCGCGGCCCCGGCGCGCGCATCGAGCACCGCACGGCGGGGGCCGACGCGAACCCCTATCTCCTCGGCGCGGCGGTCCTCGCGGGGGCGCTCGACGGGCTCGCCGCCGGTGCGCCGCCCCCGCCGCCCGTGGCGGCCGAGGCGGGCCCGGAGGAGGCGCCCGCCCTGCCGCTCACCTGGGCCGAGGCGATCCGCGCGGCCGAGGCGCGCCCCTTCCTCGCCCGCGCCCTCGGGCCAGAGGCCGCCCGCGTGTTCGCCGCGGTGAAGCGCCAGGAGCGGGCGACGCTTCTCGCGCGGGTGCCCGATACCGAGTATCATGCCTATCTGCGCACCGTCTGAGCCCGGCTCCGGCCCCCAGTCGCGCAGAAAGGAGACGCCCCCTTGGACCGGCCGAGCCCAGAGACGCCGCTTCCGGCGCAGGTCATCCAGTATCTGCACCGCGCCGAGGACATCGGCCGCATCGAATTCCGCGACGATCTCGCCGCCGTCGAGGTGCCCTTCGAGCTGCTCGACACGCTCCCCCTGGTCAACGAGTGCCGCCAGCCTGGGCCGCGGCTCGACCGTCTCGTCCGCTCGATCCGCGCCCGCGGCTATTCCTCGCCCCAGCCGATCATCTGCCGGATCGGGATGAAGGGGCGCTGGGTGGTGGTCGACGGCGGGCACCGGATCACCGCCGCCCGCATCGTCGGCCGCTCCTGCCTCGCCAACCTCTTCGAGCGCAAGGTCCGCACGCTCTACTTCCTCCTGTTCACGACGGAGGGGAGCTGGAAGAAGGTCCGCGCGATGGTGGGCGATGCCGCGCAGGACTTGCCGGAGGCCCCGCCCGCGGGCGAGCCGAGGGACGGCGGCGCACGCGGGAGTTGATTCCGGTCCTCGGCCTGTTCCTGCGGTTGTCAGACGGCGGCGATCTGTTAATGTCCTGCGGACCGGTCCGGAGTCGCCCCTGAGGCGCGCGCGGCCGCCCTCGGCAAGACAGATCTTCGGGGAGCATCGGATGAGACGGACCTTCAAACCCGGCCTCGCCGTCCTGGCCGCGACGACCGCGCTCGTGGCGCTCGCGCCGGGCGCCGCGCAAGCCCAGACCCGGATCCCCTGCGGCGATTTCTACGAGGTGCAGGCCGGCGACACCCTCCGCGAGATCGCGCTCGATGCCTATGGCGAGGGCAACTATCAGGTGATCTTCGAGGCCAACACGGAGATCCTTTCCACGCCGTCGCTCCTCTATGTGGGCCAGCGGTTGTTCATCCCCTGCCTCGACGGCAGCGGGCCGCGCACACGGGCCGAGGCGGAGGCGCCGCTCGCCACCGAGCAGACCGCGCTGCGCCCGCCCGAGCCCTCGCCGGAGGGCCTCGCGCTTCCCGCCCCGCTGCCCCAGCCCTCGGAGGAGGAGCTGTTCGGCGCGCCTGAGCCGGAGGTCGGGGAGGCGTCCGAAGAGCCCGCGCCCGAGGCGCCGGTCGACGCTGCGGCGGCCGCGCTCGCCCGCCTCCAGCCGGCCCCCTCGGAGGGCGCCGGCCCCCAACCCGCCCCCGGCGGCGCGGCGCAGCCCGGCCCCACGGCCGGCATCCAGCCCGCCCCCGGCGGCGCGGCACAGCCCGGCCCCACGGCCGCGGTCCAACCCGCCCCCGGCGGCGCGGCGCAGCCCGGCCCCACGGCCGGCGTCCAGCCCGCCCCCGGCGGCGCGGCACAGCCCGGCCCCACGGCCGGCGTCCAGCCCGCTCCGGGCGGCGCGGCGCAGCCCGGCCCCACGGCCGCGGTCCAAC
>CAZNTX010000007.1:10316-74876 GCA_964576075.1 uncultured Limibaculum sp.
GGCGGCGCGGCGCAGCCCGGCCCCACGGCCGCGGTCCAACCCGCCCCCGGCGGTGCGGCGCAGCCCGGCCCCACGGCCGGCATCCAGCCCGCTCCGGGCGGCGCGGCGCAGCCCGGCCCCACGGCGGCGGTCCAGCCCGCCCCCGGCGGTGCGGCGCAGCCCGCCCCCACGGCCGGGATACAACCCGCCCCCGCCGGTGCGGCGCAGCCTCCGGCCGGGGGACAGGGCGGCGCCGTGCAGCCCGCCCCGGCGGAGGAAGCCGCGCCCGATCCGCTCTCCCGTCTCCTCGCCGAGGGCGAGACCGTCGCCGAGCCCGCCGCCGAAGAGACGCCCGCGGCCGGCGCCGGCGGAGGCTTCGAGGCGCCCGTCACCGCGCGGCTGCTGCCGGAGAGCGCCCCGCCGCCCCCCGCCCAGGCCGCGCCGGAACAGCCGGTGCCGCGCCTCGCGCTCAATCTCGACAGCGGCCTCGGCCAGCCGGAGGACGGGCCCGGGGCGGTCGCCGATGCCGGGTCGAGCGCCGTCGGCGGCGAGGCCGCGCTTCCGCCGATCCGCCTTCTCACCGGCCCCTACGCCCCCTATACCGGCGAGACCCTGCCCGAGCAGGGCATGCTGACGGACGTCGTCAGCCGCGCCCTAGAAAAGGCGGCGCCGGAGCGCGAGGCACGGATCGCCTTCATCGACGACTGGAGCGCCCATCTGACCATCCTGCTGCCCGAGGGGGCCTTCGATCTCGGCTTCCCCTGGTTCAAGCCCGATTGCACGCGGATGGAGCTCCTCTCCGCCCCGATGCAGGCGCGCTGCACCGAGTATCTCTGGTCGCAACCGCTGCACGAGCTGGTGGTGGGGTATTTCGTGCAAGCCGGGAGCCCGCTCGAGTCGGTGTCGGACCCGGCTGAGCTGGTCGGCCTCACCTTCTGCCGCCCGGCCGGCTATTACACCTTCGATCTCGAGCAACGGGGTCTCGGCGAACCGCGGGTGACGATCGTGCGCCCCGAGACTCCGGCGGATTGTCTGCAGCGCCTCGTCGCCGGCGATGTCGACGTGGTGAGCCTGAGCGTCACCCTCGTCGAGGGCGAGCTCGCGGAGGCCGGGCTGATCGGGCAAGTGACGGAGCTGCCGGATCTCGCGGACATCCTGACGATGCACGTCCTCGGACCCCGGACGAACCCCTTTGCGCGGACCTATCTGACCCTCGTCAATCGCGGTCTCCGCGAGATGCGCGAGAGCGGCGAGTGGTTCGAGGTCGTCGCCCGGCATATGGCGGATTTCCAGGAGCGCGTCCGCTGAGGGCGGGCGCGGCAAACCGCGGACCGGGCGCCTCTCGGTCGACTGCGGCCGCACCCGGCGGGAGCATTCGCTCTTTCCGAGCGGGGCCGGACGGCTGACGCCGCCCGCCCCCTTCACGGACCGCGCCCACCCCCACCCCAGCCGCCTCCGGTCGGCAAAGCCGACCGGAGGCGGCTGGGGTGGGGGTGGGCGCGGTCGTGAGCCGGGCGTCGCCGGCAGGCGACGGGCGGGTCGCGAAACCTACGTCGGACGGGTTCAGGCCGCTCCGGCGGTGCGCCGGCGGACGAGGCGGTCTAGGGCGACGAGCTCCGGATCCTCGATCCCGAGCTCGATCAGGTGCTCCACCGTGTTGTGCAGATAGTCCGTGTTGGGTCCTGCGGGACCGACGGCGCGGGCGATGATCTCGGCCTGGGTCTCGATGGGCAGGCGGCCGACATATTGCCTGTGCGTGCGGTCGAGGACATAGGCGAGCGCCTCGACCCGGCGCCCGTCAGCGATCTCGATCGGCAGCACCACCTCGATATAGCTGCGCATCGCCATCTCGCGCTCGTGGAGATAGTCGCGCACGGGGGCGTCGCGGGTCGGGCAGACCCGGTAGGCCACGCCCTCGCAGGCCCCCTCGGGACGCCAGTCGAGCCCGAGCACGAGGCCCGGGGACTCCGGCGTGCCGCGATAGCGCAGCGAGGAGAGGGCGAAGGCCCGGGCATAGCCCGAGAGCCGGGCGCGACGGCGCTCGAGCGCCTCGAAGCCCGGGTTCCACATCAGCGATCCGTAGGCGAAAACCCAGAAGCCCGTGTCGGTCATGCCCCCTCTCTAGCGCCCCGCGGCCCGGGGGCCAAGGGCCGGCTCAGCCGCGCTTGCGGGCGGGGACCGGCGCCGGATGGACGGTCAGATGCCGCCCGAAATCCGGGGCGTCGGTGTCCTGCCCGGCCTCGAGGATGCCGCGTCGGACCGCGCGGGTGCGGGTGAAATAGGCGTGGAGGAACTCCCCGTCGCCCGTCCGGATGGCCCGGCGCAGCATCATCAGCTCCTCTGAGAAGCGGCCGAGGATGTCGAGGGTCGCCTCCTTGTTGTGGAGGAACACGTCGCGCCACATCGTCGGGTCGGAGGCGGCGATGCGCGTGAAGTCGCGAAAGCCCGCGGCGGAAAACTGGATCACCTCGCTCTCCGTCACCCTGGCGAGATCGTCTGCCACCCCTACCATGGTGTAGGCGATGGCGTGGGGCACATGGGAGGTGACGGCGAGCACGAGGTCGTGGTGCTCTGGCGTCATCTCGGCGACGCGCGCGCCCATCCCCTCCCAAAGCGCGCGGATGCGGCCCACGGGCTCGGGATCGGCCTCGGGACCGGGGGTGAGGATGCACCAGCGGTTCTCGAAGAGCTCGGCGAAGCCCGCCTCGGGGCCCGAATGCTCGGTGCCCGCGAGCGGATGGCCGGGGACGAAGACCGCGTCCTCCGGCAGATGCGGGGCGACGGCGGCCACCACCTCGGCCTTCACCGAGCCCACATCCGTCACCACCGCACCCGGGGAGAGCGCCGGCCCGATCTCGGCCGCGAGCGCGCCGCAGGCCCCGACGGGCACCGAGAGCACCACGAGATCGGCGCCCGCGACGGCCTCGCGCGCGGTGCCGACCACCCGGTCGCAGAAGCCGAGCTCGGCGGCGCGGGCCCGTGTCGCGGCCGAGCGCGCGGTGCCGACGATCTCGCCGACCAGCCCGCCGCGCCGCGCCGCCCAGGCCATCGAGGAGCCGATGAGCCCGAGCCCGATCAGCGCCATCCGGCCGAAGACGGGGGCGGGCGCGCTCACGCCCCCTCCCCGAGCGCGGCCATCGCGGCCGCGACCGCCCGGCAGGCCTCCTCGTCGCCCACCGAGATGCGCAGATGCTCCGGCAGCCCATAGCCCGCCATCCCGCGCACGACGATGCCGCGCGCCTTCAGCCCCGCATCCACCTGCGCCTTGCGCCCGCCGGTCTCGACGAGCAGGAAATTGGCGCGGCTCGGCGTGACGGGGAAGCCCGCCGCCGCGATCTCCTTGGCGAGCCAGTCGCGCCAGACCTCGTTGGCGATCCGGCAATGCTCCACATAGTCCCCCGCCGCGATCGCGGCCTCCCCGGCGGCGAGCGCGGGGGCGGTGACGTTGAAGGGCCCGCGCACCCGGTTCATCACGTCGATCACATGCTCGGGCGCATAGGCCCAACCGAGGCGGAGCGCGGCGAGGCCGTGGATCTTCGAGAAGGTCCGCGTCGTCACCACGTTGTCGCGCGCGGCGACGAGCCCGATCCCCCCGTCATAGCCCGGCGCGCGGACATACTCCGCATAGGCCCCGTCGAGCACCAGGAGCGCCGCGGGCGGCAGCGCGTCGGCGAGGCGGGCGAGCTCGGCCTCGGCCACCATCGTCCCCGTGGGATTGTTGGGATTGGCGAGGAAGACGAGCCGCGTCGCCTCCGAGAGCCGGGCGATCAGCGCGTCGATGTCCGTCGTCAGGTCGCGCTCGGGCACGGCGACCGGCGTCGCCCCCGCGGCCAGCGCCGAGAGGCGATACATCAGGAACCCGTGCGCCGAATGCAGCACCTCGCTGCCGGGCCCCGCATAGGCCTTGCAGAGGAGCGCGATCAGCTCGTCCGAGCCGTTGCCGCAGACGATGCGCTCGGCCTCGATCCCGTGCGCCCTGGCGATGGCGGCGCGCAGCCGGGCATGGCCGCCATCGGGATAGACCGCGAGCCGGTCGGCTTCGGCCAGGAACGCGGCGCGGGCCGCCGGGGCGGGGCCGAGCGGGTTTTCGTTCGAGGAGAGCTTGTGGCTCCGGTTGGCCCCGGGCGCGGCGGAGGCCCCGCCGACATAGGGCGAGATCTCGGCGATGCCGGGATTGGGGCGGATCGTTGGGTGCATCTCGGACTCCAGGCTGCCTCTCCCCCTCTACCGGCTGGCCGGGCGCAAGGCCAGAGGGTGCGCCGATCCGCCCGCGCGGCGCTTGAACGAAACGCCTCGGGCCTCTATCTGCGATCACGGCCGGGGTCGATCCCCGAGAGGAGGTGCCCCGAGGGTGAGCGAACGAGGCCCGCTCCGCCAGGCCGCGCGCGAGGCGGCGCAGCATCTGCGAGACCGGTGGCGCCTCGCGCGGACGGCGCGGCGCCCCTTCCCCGTCGCGGCGGTGCGCCCGCTCGATGCGGCCGGCCTCGCGGCCCTCCTTTCGGCGCCGGAGGCTGCGGCGGCCTGGCGGGCGGATGCCCCCCGCCTTTCCGCGCTGTTGCCGGCCGAGGAGATCCACGGCGCGGTCAATCCGGGCGACCGGCGTGCCCTCCACCACCTCGCCGTCGCCCTCGCCCCCGCCCGCGCGCTCGAGATCGGGACCCATATCGGCGCCTCGACGCTCCATCTCGCGGCGGGGCTGGGCCATGGCGGGGGGCGGCTCGACACGGTGGACCTCGCCGATGTGAACGAGACGGCCGGCCCCTGGGCTGCGCTCGGCTTGCCGCAGCGCCCCGAGGCGGCGGCGGCCGAACTCGGCCTCGCCGGTCGCGTGGCCTTCCATGCCCAAGCGGCCGAGGCGTTCCTCGCGGCGGCCCGACCCGGCTACGGCCTGGTCTTTCTAGACGGCGACCACGCGGCGGATGCGGTCTATCGCGAGACCGCCGCGGCGCTGGCGCTCCTCGCCCCGGGCGGGGTGATCGTCCTCCACGACGTGTATCCGGGGGCGCGGCGCATCGTGCCGGAAGCGGAGCCGATCTTCGGGCCCTGGTGCGCGCTCGCCCGGATCCTGCGCGAGGCGCCGGCGCTTCGTCTCTTGCCGCTCGGCACGCTCGATTGGGAGACCAAGCCCGGCAGCCGCCGCACGAGCCTCGCCGTCCTCGCCCGCGCCCGCTGATCCGCTCGATCCGGGTTTCGCGACCCGCCCGTCGCCTGCCGGCGACGCCCGGCTCACGACCGCGCCCGCCCCCACCCCCGCCGCCTCCGGTCGGCTTTGCCGACCGGAGGCGGCGGGGGTGGGGGCGGGCGCGGTCCGTGAAGGGGGCGGGCGGCGTCAGCCGTCCGATCCCGCTCGGATGGGCTCGCGGTGCAGGCCGCGCGCGAGGGCGGGGCAGGGGGGGAGACGGCCGGCCGCGGGCTTCGGGCTCGGCGCCGGGCTCAGCCCTTCGAGCACGCGCAAGGGCTCCCGCGCCGCCTCGCGCAGGCCGGATTGGGGGGTGATGTAGACGAGCTTCGTCACCTCGACGATCGTCACCCCCGCGAGCGCCTGCCAGTCGAGCGCCTGGCCCGCGCGCTCGAACATCGGGCCGAGGCGCAGCCAGAAGCGCCGGTGCGAGGGCGGCAGATAGAGCGCCGCCGCGTCGCGCTCGACGGCGAAATCATGCGCGGCGAGGGCGCGTTCGAGCTGGCCTGCGGAATAGGGCCGGCCATAGCCGAAGGGGGTCGCGTCGCGCCGCGCCCAGAGCCCCGCCCGGTTGGGCGCGATCACCACCGCCCGCCCGCCGGGCGCGAGCACGCGCGCGACCTCCTCGAGGAGCGCGTTCGGCCGCTCGCAGGTCTCGAGCCCGTGGGCGAGGAGGATGCGGTCGGCGGTGCCCGGCCCGAGCGGCCAGAGCGTCTCCTCCACGAGGGCCGAGACGTTCGGCCCCTCCGCCGGCCAGGGGCAGACCCCCTGCTGTGCCGGCATCAGGCAGAGCGTGCGCGCCGCCTCCCCGAGGAACGGGCGCAGGAAGGGCGCGGCGAAGCCGAAGCCCACCACCGTCATCCCTCGCACATCGGGCCAGAGCGCGCGCAGCCGCGCCCGCAGCATGCCGCGCGCGAGCCGGCCGAGGCCCGTGCCGTAATAGAACTTCCTGAAATCGACGACGTCGAGATGCATTGCGCCCTCGCGGCCTTTCGGACAGCCTCGCATCGCCGGGCGCGCCGATCAAGCCGCGCCGGATCTGCGAGAAGAGAGGGAGCCGCCCATGCCGCTCGAGATCGTCACCGTCCCATGCCGCTCGGACAATTACGCCTATCTGCTGCGCGACGCCGCGACCGGCGAGGTCGCGCTCGTCGACGCCCCGGAGGCCGCCCCCATCGAGGCCGCGCTCGAGGCCCGCGGCTGGGGCCTCGACGCGATCTGGATCACCCACCATCACGGCGACCACACCGATGCGGTGGCGCGCCTCAAGGAGCGCTATGGCGCGACGGTGGTGGGCCATGGCAAGGACGCCGCGCGGCTGCCCCCGCTCGATGTCGCGGTCGCGGAGGGCGAGCGGGTCCGTCTCGGCGAGACCGAGGCGCGGGTGCTCGACGTCTCCGGCCACACGATCGGGCATATCGCCTATGTGGTGGACGACACCGGCGACGGCCCCGCCGCGTTCACCGCGGACAGCCTGATGGCGCTCGGCTGCGGGCGGGTCTTCGAGGGGACGCATGCGATGATGTGGGAGAGCCTCTCCAAGCTCGCGGCGCTGCCCGACGAGACGCGGGTCTATTCGGGGCACAATTACGGGCGGGCGAACGGGCGCTTCGCGCTCTCGATCGAGCCGGAGAACGCGGCGTTGAAGGACCGGATCGCCCGGATCGAGGCGGCCGATGCCGAGGGGCGGCCGATCGTGCCTGCGACAATCGCCGAGGAGAAGGCGACGAACCCGTTCCTGCGCGCCGTGGAGCCCGCGGTGAAGGCGGCGGTCGGGCTCGCGGGGGCCGAGGATGCGGCGGTCTTCGGTGAGATCCGCCGGCGCAAGGACGCGGCCTGATGGCGGGGGCCGGGCTCTTGCGGGGCCGGGGGCTCGGCGTCGCGCTCCATTGGGCGACGGCGGTGCTGGCGCTCGCCACCCTGGTCGCCCGCACGCCGGGGCAACAGGCGGCGATCGGGGGGCTCTTCGCCGCGGCGGGGCTCGCCTTCGTGGCGCGGGCGGTGCTGGCGGGGCCGCTGACGCGGCCCGGGCCGCGGCTCTCGCCGGGGCTCGCCTGGGTGCATCTCGGGCTCCATCGGGGGCTGATGGTGGCGCTCCTGGCGGTGATCGGGACGGGGCTGCCGAGCGGCATGGCCGGGGCGGGCGCGGCCGCGGCGCTCGGCGGGGGGTCGGAGGCGCTGGCGCTCTGGCACGAGCGGGCCTGGGGGGCGCTCCTCGGGCTCGCCGCGGGGCATGTCGTCTTCAATCTCTGGCGGGGGGCGGCGCTCGGGGAGCGGCCCTTCGCGGCGATGCTGCCGAGATAGGCAGGCGGCGGGCCCGCGGGTCCGCACGCCCGTCCGCCGCCGCCCCCACCCGCCCACCCGGGCGCGTCGAACGGGCGTCCGGACCCGCGGGGGGACTCAGCCGGGCTTGGCCTCGGCGCGGGGGATCAGCGCGAGCACCCGGTCGAGCGCCGCCTCCCAATGGGGGAGGGGGTGGGCGAAGGTCGTCTCGTAGCGGGCGAGGCAGAGGCGCGAGTTGAGCGGGCGCTTGGCGGGGGTGGGGTAGTCCTCGGTCGGGATCGGCACCACCTCGGGGGCGGTCTCGATCAGGCCGAGGGCCCTGGCCTTGGCGAAGATCCTGCGGGCGAAGCCGGCCCAGGACGTCTCGCCGCGGCCGGCGAGGTGGTAGAGGCCGGCGACGTCGTCGCCCGCGGCGAGGCGGTCGGCGGCGCGCAGGCACCCCTCGGCGAGGTCGAGCGCGGAGGTGGGCTGGCCGATCTGGTCGTCGACGATGGTGAGGCGCGGCTTGTCGGCGAGGCGGAGCATGGTGGCCACGAAGTTCTTGCCCCAGGGGGCGTAGACCCAGGAGGTGCGCAGGATCGCGGTCCGCGGGTTGGCGGCGCGGGCCGCGCGCTCGCCGGCGAGCTTGCTCTCGCCATAGGCGTTGACGGGGGCGGTCTCGGCGTCCTCGCGGTGCGGCGCGGTGCCGGTTCCGGGATAGACATAGTCGGTCGAGACATGGACGAGGGGGGCGCCGACGGCCGCCGCCGCGGCGGCGATCTCGCCCACCGCCTCGGCATTGATGCGGAAAGCGGCGGCGCGCTCGGCCTCGGCGCGGTCGACGGCGGTGTAGGCGGCGGCGGCGATCACCGCGCGGGGGCGGAGCGCGGCGATCAGCGGGCCGGCCGCGCCGGGGGACATCAGGTCGAGCTCCTCGCGTCCGGCGAAGGCGAGGTCGGTGCGGCCCCGCTCCTCGGCGAGATGGGCGAGGGCGCGGGCGAGCTGGCCCGTGCGGCCGACGACGAGGAGACCGCTCATGCGCCGGCGGCGGCGCCGAGGCCGAGGCGCTCTCCCGAATATCCCGCCTTGCGGGCGCGGATGCCCTCCCACCAGGGGCGGTTGTCGAGATACCAGTCGAGGGTGCGGGCGAGGCCGGTCTCGAAGCTCTCCGCCGGTTCCCAGCCGAGCTCTGCGCGGATCCGGGCGGCGTCGATCGCGTAGCGCAGATCGTGGCCCGGGCGGTCCGCGACGAAGGCGATCAGGCGGTCATGCGGCGCGCGCTCCGGCAGGCGCCGGTCGAGATGCGCGCAGATGGCGCTGACGACCTCGAGATTGCTGCGCTCCGCCGCGCCGCCGACGCAGTAGCTCCGCCCGAGGGCGCCGCGCTCGAGCACCAGGGCGAGCGCGCGGGCGTGGTCCTCGACGAAGAGCCAGTCCCGCCGGTTCTCGCCGGTGCCGTAGACCGGGAGCGGTCGGCCCTCGACCCCGGCGATCGCCATCACGGGGATGAGCTTTTCGGGGAACTGCCAGGGCCCGTAATTGTTGGAACAGTTCGACGTCACCACCGGCAGGCCGTAGGTCTCCCCCCAGGCGCGGACGAGATGGTCCGACGCCGCCTTGGAGGCGGAGTAGGGGGAGTTGGGTGCGTAAGCCGTCGTCTCCGAGAACGGCGGGTCGGCGGGGCCCAGGCTGCCGAAGACCTCGTCGGTCGAGATGTGGTGGAAGCGGCGCTCGCCGGGGCGGCCCTGCCACCAGGCCCGCGCCGCCTCGAGGAGGGCGAAGGTGCCCATCACGTTGGTAGCCATGAAGGCGGCGGGGCCGTCGATCGAGCGGTCCACATGGCTCTCGGCGGCGAGATGCATCACCGCGTCCGGGTCCTCCTCCTCGAAGAGCCGGGCGAGGAGCGCCCGGTCGGCGATGTCGCCCTGCACGAAGCGGTAGCGCGGGCTCTCGGCGGCCTCCTCGAGCGCCTCTGGGGTGGCGGCATAGGTCAGCTTGTCGAGATTGACGACGCTGTGCCCCGTCTCTCGGATGAGGTGGCGGATGACGGCCGAGCCGATGAAGCCGGCGCCGCCGGTGACGAGGATCTTCACGGCGCGCCTCCATAGGGCTCGAAGGGATTGTCCCACTCGGCGAGCCTCGGCGCCGCGGCGTCCTTCGCGGAGAGCACCGGTGTCCCCTCGATCGGCCAGGCGACGGCGAGATCGGGATCGTCCCAGGCGACGGCGCCGTCCTGCTCGGGGCTGTAGGGCGCGTCGACCTTGTATTGCACCTCCGTCCCCGGCTCCAGCGTCACGAAGCCGTGGAGAAAGCCGCGGGGGACGAGAAGCTGCGCCCAGTTCTCGGCCGAGAGCTCGAGGCCGAATTGCCGGCGGAAGGTGGGAGAGCCCGGGCGCATGTCCACCGCCACGTCCCAGATCCGCCCCGCGGTGCAGCGCACGAGCTTGGCCTGCGCGACGGGCGGGGCCTGATAGTGCAGCCCGCGGAGCGTGAAGGCGTGCTCGGAGCGGGAATGGTTGTCCTGCACCCACTCATAGGCGAGGCCCGCCTCCTCGAACCGGGCGCGGCTCCAGGTCTCCGAGAAGAAGCCGCGATCGTCGCCGTGGCGCTTCGGGCGGATCACCAGGAGATCGGGGATCGGCGTGGTCTCGAACATCTCTCCCCCGGGGTTCTGGGGCGGCGGGCGGACTTTCGGCCCGCGCGCAACCTGCCACGGGGCGCGCGCCCCGTCATCCCTCCACGCGGCGAATTCTGCGGAAGAATTTACGGGAATTTAAGCGAAATCGGGAAGGATGCCGCCGGTGGCCGGGGCGTCCGGCCACGCCCCCGGGCCCCGTCCGCGGCGGCCGGGCCCGCCCCCCCGACAGAGACACTCGCCGCGGCGCGTGCGGGGGCCCTCCCCGCCGCCCCGAGACCCATGGAGTTGCCCATGCCCGCTACCGTGAAGCTCTGGTGGCACGACGGCTCGACCCTCGATGTCCGCAGCCACCCGACGCCGCTGATCGCCGAGCCGGAACTCGGCTTCGAGACCCTCGCCGTCGACACCGCCGCCCCCGTCGAGAGCGGCGCGGCGCCGGAGGACGCCCATGTCGCCGTGATCGAGAGCGCCGTCAGCCTGCGCTACCGCGTCCTCCGCCCCGGCGAGAGCGGCGCGGCGACCGACCCGGAGGCCAAGCCGCTGCTGGCCACGCTGCCCGGCATCGCCACCATCGGCGTCGCGCCCGGCTTCCGCCTCTCGCTGATCGAGGAGGTCTGAGCCATGTCGGTCCTCACGGGCTTCTCCGGCCGCGGCCCCGGCGGCGACGTCACGATCAACACCACGGTGCAGGAGATCACCGCCTCCGGGCTCTCCGAGGATGCGGGGCAGGTGCTCGCCGAGGGCACCGACGGCGGCGCGCTGCTCACGGGCCCGGATATCCAGGCGGCCCTCGACGCGACCCTCGGCGGCGCGGACTGGCGCGCCGCGGAGGCCGAGCGGCTCCTCACCTACGACGCGGCGACCCGCACCCTCGGCATCCTCGCGGGCACCGGCGTCGCCCTCCCGCTCGCCACCGGGTCCGAGGCGGGGCTGATGTCGGCCGCCGACAAGCAGGCCCTCGCCGCCGCCGCCGGCGGGGCCGGGGGCGTCGCCACCGAGCCGACCCGCGACGCCATCGCGAGCGCCACCGTCGAGGCGGGCGTGGCGTCCATCCGCACGAGCGGCTTCGCGGCGCCGGGGGACGGCGGCGGCGGGCTCTATGTCCGCACCCCATCCGAGCCCGCCCATGCCGCCAAGGTCCAGTCCGCCGACGGCGCCTGGTGGGCGCTCGCCCCGGAGGCCGGCCGCGTCAACGTGCTCCAGTTCGGCGCGCCGCGCAGCACCGACGGCAGCGCGCCGCTCGCCGATGCCCATGCCGCCTTCGCCGCCGCCCTCGCCTATGCCGCGCTCTGGACCGAGGGGACGACCGGCGCGGGGCTCGTCGTCGAGGTGCCCCCCGGCAAATACCTGATCGGGCAGACCCTCGAGATCCGCGCCAACCTCCATCTGCGAGGGCAGTCCTCCACCGGTCTCGTCGAGGGCTGGCCCGTGGAGCTCCGCTTCCCCGACACCGCCGGCATCGTCGTGCACGACGCCCGCAGCGACGGCGCGGGCGCCGCCTTCGAGAACCCCGACGACCCGGCCACCGCCGGCGCCTCGGGCGCCTGTCTCGAGGGGATGAGCCTTCGCGGCGCCTATGCGGGGCAGGGCTTCGATCCGCTGAAGCCCGGCATCCGCCTCCGCGCCCGCGCCGTGCTGCGCGATCTGCGCATCGAGGGCTTCTCCGGCCACGGTCTGCATATCGAGGCGGACGAGGGCGAATTCTCCAACGCCAACACCTGGATGGCCTACAACCTCACCACCCGGCAGAACGGCGGCTCGGGGCTCTATGCCCGCGGCCGCGACGCCAATGCCGGCCACGCCTTCGGGATCGACGCGAGCTCCAACGGGCGCTGGGGGATCGAGGACCGCAGCTTCCTCGGCAACCACTATTTCGGCATCCACACCCAGTCGAACGGCCGCGCCGCCGCCGGGCAGGACGGGGCCTTCGCGCTGGTGAGCCGCGCGGGCGCCTACTACGCCCCCGCGCCCGACGCGACCGAGGCCGCCCTCGCCGCCACCGAGCCCGGCACCGACGCCGCGGTCTGGCGCGCCGTCTTCCCCGGCCGCGCCGTCGACCTCTCCCTCGCGCCGGACTGGCAGGCGGGCCAACCGGAGGGCACGTATGTCCAGGGCGGCCCGCTCCTCTTCGACGGGGCCACCAACCAGAGCGTCGCCGCCGGGCTCTATATCGAGCCGAACCAGCCCCCCCCGGTGCTCGACCGGCGCACCACCGCCCTCGGCGGGCTGATCGGCCCCGTCGCGCCCGGCGGCACCGGGCAGGGCGTCTCGCTCGCGGGGCGCGACCTCGCGGCGGGCTCCGGCCTCGAATTCGACGACGGGGCGGGGACCGAGGTCTCGCTGATGACCGCGCCCCGCACCGTGCTGCGCATCGACACCGAGGGCACGCCCGACGGCCTGCGCCTCGTGCGCAACGACTTCCTGGGCGGGGGCACCGTCTCCTGGCAGGTCCGCTTCGATTCGGACGCCTGCCAGGGCTTCACCCTCGACGAGACCACCGCCGCCTTCGGCCGCCCCGAGCCGGTCGGCCGCGGCCATACCTATTTCCGCCGCGGCGCCTTCCTCGGCACCGAGAGCGCGGGGCGCCACCTCGGCTACGGCGCCGATGCGCAGGGGGGCGAGGACCACGGCCCCGGCGATCTGGTGCTCTCCAACGCCCCCGCCGCGGGCGCGCCCATCGGCTGGCTCTGGCTCACCGCCCATGACGCCGACGGCGCGGCCGGCGAGGCGCGCGCGCTCTGGCCGGTGCCGAGCCTCGACGGCGCGGTGACGCTCCCCGCCAAGACCGAGGCCGAGACCGCCGCGGAGGCGCCCGGCCCCCATGCGGGCACGCTGATCTACCGCTCGGACAAGGCCGCCGCCGCGCTCTCTGACGGGGCGGCTTGGCGGGATCTGCGCGCGCTGCGGGTGGTGGAGAAATCCGCCGACGCCACCCTCGCCCCCGAGGAGGCCCATGCGCTCCTGCGCTTCACCGGGGCCGGAGCGCAGGTGCTGACCGTGCCGGCCGGCGCCATGGCCCCGGGCGATCAGGTCACGGTGGTGGCCTCCGGGACGGGCGCGGTCTCGCTCGCCGCGGGCGCCGGCGTGACCATCGACAGCGAGACCACGCTGACCCTCGCGGGCCGGCACGCCGCCGCCTCCCTGATCTGCCTCGCCGTGGACACCTATCTGCTGGTCGGTTCGCTCTCCGAGACCTGAGCGGCGGCCTCGTCCCGCGCCCAGGCTGCGAGCATCAGGACCGTCCAGAGCCGGTCCCCGTGGTCCGCCCGTCCCGCGAGATGGGCGGACCAGGCGGCGCGGAGGGGGGCGGGGTCGAGCCCGAGCCGCCCCTCCCAGTCCGTCTCCGCCATCAGCCCCTCCGCCCAGGGGCGCAGCCGGCCCCTCAGCCAGTCCTCGACGGGGATCTCGAAGCCCTGTTTCGGCCGGTCGATCAGGGACTTGGGCAGCCGCTTCTCCAGCATCCGCCGCAGGATCCACTTGGTCCGCCCGCCGCGCAGCTTGAGCTCCGGGGCGAGCTCGAAGGCCGCGCGCACCACCCGATGGTCGAGGAAGGGCACCCGGACCTCGAGCGCATGGGCCATCGAGGCGCGGTCCACCTTGGTGAGAATATCGTCCGGCAGATAGGCGGCGAGATCCATGAGCTGCATCTGCCCCACCGGGTCGAGCCCCTCCGCCGCGGGGCGCGCGGTCTCCTCGGGCTCCGGCCCGAGCCCGCGCCAGCGCGTCACCGCCGCCTCGAGCGCCGCTTCCGGCGTGGTCGCCCCCAGCATCGCGGCGAGCTTGTGCACCCGCCGCCCGGCGCCCGCGAGCCCCGCGGCGCGGCCCGCCCGGTCGACGAGCCCCGGCGGCAGGCGGGTGAGCGCGCCCCCGGCCGCCCGGCGCAGCCAGCCGGGCACGGGGCGCAGATGCGCGAGCCGGGCGAACCAGCGATACCGGTTGTAGCCCGCGAAGAGTTCGTCCCCCCCGTCGCCCGAGAGCGCGACCGTCACATGCGCCCGGGCGAGCTCGGAGAGCAGCAGCGTCGGCAGCGCCGAGGCATCCCCGAAGGGCTCGCCATAGACCCGCGCGAGCCCCGGCACCGCCGCGAGCGCCGCCTCTTCGTCGACGGTGAGCTCGGTGTGCCGCGTGCCCAGCCGCTCGGCCACGGCGCGGGCATGGCGCCCCTCGTCGTAGTCCGCCCGCGGGCTCGCGATGGAGAAGCTCCGCACGGGCTCGCCGGCCGCCTCCTGCATCAGCGCGGTGACGAGGGAGGAATCGATCCCCCCCGAGAGGAACGCCCCGAGCGGCACATCCGCCACCAGCCGGCAGCGCACCGCCTCGGCGAGCGCGGCCTCGATCCGCGCCTCGGCCTCTTCGGGATCCGCGATGCGGGGCGTCTCGGCCAGCGCCGCGATCTCTGCGGCAACGTCGTAGAAGGGCGCCTCCCGCGGCGCTCCGCCCGGCGCGAGGCGCAGCACCCGCCCGGGGCGGAGCTTGCCTATCCCTCGATAGATCGACCGCGGCGCCGGCACATACCCGACCCGGAGATAGGCCCCGAGCGCCGCCCGGTCGATCTCCGGGCGCGCCATCGCCGGCCAGAGCCCCGCGAGCTCCGAGGCGAAGGCGATCCCCCCGGGGCGCTCCGCCCAATAGACGGGCTTGATCCCGAGCCGGTCCCGCGCCAGCGCGAGCTCCCCCCGCTCCCGGTCCCAAAGCGCCAGCGCGAACATGCCGACCGAGCGGGAGAGCGCCGCCTCGAGCCCCACCGCCGCGATGGCCTCGAGCAGCGCCTCGGTGTCCGAATGCCCGCGCCAGCGATGCCCGGGGCGGAGTGCGCGCAGCGCCTCGGCGTTGTAGATCTCGCCGTTATAGGCGAGCACATAGCGCCCGCAGGCCGAGACCATCGGCTGCGCGCCCGCCTCTGAGAGGTCCTGGATCGAGAGCCGGCGATGCGCGAGCCCGACCCCCGCAGGCGCATCGGCCCAGACCCCGCCCGCATCCGGCCCGCGATGGGCGAGCGCCCCGGCCATCGCGGCCAGCCGCCGCTCGAACGGCTCCGCGCGCGCGGGCGGGCCGACGAGCCCCGCGATGCCGCACATCAGCCGCTCTCCCCGGGGCTCGGCGCCAGCCGGTCGTAGAGCGCGAGATGGCGGGCGACCACGTCCTCCACCGAGAACACCGCCTCCGCGAGCCGCCGCCCCGCCGCCCCCATCGCCCGCGCCCGCGCCGGATCGGCCAGCAGCCCCGCGATCGCCTCGGCGAGCGCCGGCGCGTCCTTCACGGGCACGAGGAGGCCGGTCTCCCCCGGCTCGATCGCGTCGCGATTGCCGGGCGCGTCGGTGGTGACGACCGGCCGCCCCGCCGCCGCCGCCTCGATCAGCGCCTTCGGCACCCCCTCGCGATAGGAGGGCAGGGCGACCACCGAGGCCCGGGCGAGGATCTCCGGAATGTCGCGGCGGTGCCCCCAGAACTCCGCCGCCCCCTCCGCCTCCCAAGCCGCGAGGGTCTCTGCGTCCACGCTGTCCGGATTGGCGGGGTCCGGCGCGCCGACCCAGACCATCCGCGCGCGCACCCCCCGCGCCTTCAGGATCCGCGCCGCCTCGACGAACTCGCCCGCCCCCTTGAAGCGCAGCATCCGCGCCGGCACGACGACGAGGGGCGGGTCCTCGGGCTCGGCCTCCGGGCGATAGCGCGCGAGATCCGTCCCCGAGCCGCGCAGGATCTCCACCCCGCCGCCCGGGCGCACCCCGAGGCCGCCGATGGTCGCGAGATCCTCCGCGTTCTGGAAGATCGCCGCGGCGCGGGGGCGGTTGAGCGCGAGGCGATAGAGCGGCACGAGGCTCGCCCGGATGGCCCGCGCCTTGGCGCTCTCGGAGATGAACAGGAAGCCGAGCCCGGAGATCGCCGCCACCACCGCCTCGACCCCCGCGAGCCGCGCCGCGACCCCGCCATAGAGCACGGGCTTGATCGTCACGAGATGCACGAGATCGGGCCGCAGCCTCCGGAAGAGGGCGCGCAGGCGCCCGATGACGGCGATGTCGCGCCCGGGCTGGATGCGCCCGCGCCCCATCTCGACGGCCTCATGGGCGAAGCCCATGGCGCGGATCTCCGCCACCGCCTCGGCGGGCTCGGCCGGGGTGACGAGCGTCACCGTCCAGCCGGCCGCCCGCGCGCCGAGCGCGATCTCGCGGCGATGGGAGAGGAAGAAGGCCGGGTCGTTGACCACGAGGGCGAGGCGCCGGCGCTCCGCCGCCCGATCGCGCCCGGGCGCAGCGGGCCCGCTCATGCGCCCCGGCTCCGGCCCGCCGCCGACCGCTCCCGCGATGCCTCGCCCATCCGCCCTCTCCCTGGCGTGCCCCGGGCCGGCATCTGCGCCGGGCCCGCGCCGGGTGTCAAGCGCGCCGCGGCCCGGCCCCGGCGAGAAGCTCGGCCCTGAGCGCCGCGACGCTCGGGATCTCGAGCCGCCGCCCCTCGCGCCGCACGAGCCCCGCCGCCTGCAGCCGGCTCATCTCGCGCCCCACCGCCTCGCGCTGGCCGAGGATCGCATCGGCGAGCGCCTGCTGGGTGGGCAGCTCGCCGATCGCCGCGGCGTCCGTGCCCGTGGGCTCGGCGCGGGAGAGAAGATGGGCGATCAGCCGCTCCCGCGCGTTCATCGTGGTCACGTCGAGCATCCGGGAGGAGAGCGCGCGCACCCGTTCGGCGAGATGGGCGAGGATCGCCCAGCGCAACTCCGGCACCGAGTCGATCAACTCGCGGAAGGTGGCCGGCGCGACCCGCCCGAGGCGCACGGGCCCCGTCGCGATCACGCTCGCCGAGCGCGGGCCCCCGTCGATCGCCGCGATCTCCCCGAAGAGCGCCCCAGGCCCGAGCTCGGAGAACCCGACCTCGCGCCCGGAGGCGGCGAAGATCGTCGCCCGCACCGTGCCGCTCAGCAGGAAATAGACGTCGCGGCTCTCGTCCTCCGCGCTCAGGATCGCCGTGCCGGCCTCGAGCCACAGCTCGCTCCAGCGCCGGGCGAGCGCCGCGCGCGCCTCCGCCCCGCAGGTGGCGAGGGGGCAGCGCTCTGGCAGAGCGTCACAGATGTCGTCCATCGCCGGTCCCCCGTTCGCCGGCTCCCCCGGGACACTTACCGCCGCGGCGGGGGCGAGGGCAACGCCGCGATCAGGCGAGGCGGGCGAGATCGGCCGCCGGGTCGGCCAGCGCGTCCGGGTCCGGCGCCTTGCCCGCCTCGAGCCAGCGCTTGCCGGTCATGTAGGCCTTGGGGTCGGAAATCGCGTCGACCGCGAGGAACTCGCGCCCGCGGAAATACCAGAAGGAGCGCCCGCCGGGCCGCGTGCCCGGGCGTTCGACCACCCGGTCGTGCCCGGTGCCGAGCCCCGCGATCTGCAGCCGCGCGTCGTATTGATCGGACCAGAACCAGGGATGGGGGCGGTAGGGCGCGTCCGAGCCGAGGATGGCCGCCGCGGCATGGGCCGCCTGGTCGATCGCGTTCTGCACGCTCTCGAGGCGCAGGCGCCCGCCCTTCCAGGGGAAGCTCGCGCAGTCGCCGGCGGCGAAGATCGCGGGGTCCGACGTCCGGCAGGTGGCGTCCACCGCGATGCCGTTCTCGAGCGCGAGCCCCGCCGCCTCGGCGAGCGCGGTGTCGGGCTGGACCCCGATGCCGACGATCGCGGCGTCGATCTCGAGCGCCTCGCCGGTGGCCAGAACGGCGCGGGCGACCCGGCCGTCGGGCCCGGGCTCGAGCCGGTCGAGCCCGGTGCCCGTGCGGATCTCGACGCCGTGGCGCGCGTGGATCTCCGCCACCGCCGCGGCGGTCTCGGCGCAGGCGACGCGGGCGAGGATGCGCTCGGCGAGTTCGATCACGGTCACCCGGCAGCCGAGCGTCGCCGCGACCGCTGCGGCCTCGAGCCCGATATAGCCCCCGCCGACCACGAGGAGCCGCGCGTCCGCCCGGAGATCGGGGGCCATGCGGTCCACATCCGCGCGCGCCCGCACGACATGGACGCCCGGCAGCGCGCCGCCGAGCCGCTCGGGCAGCCGCCGGGGCAGGGCGCCCGTGGCGAGCGCGAGGGCGCCGTAGGGAAGGGTGCGCCCGTCGTCGAGGCGGACGCGGCGCGCGTCGCGGTCGATCGCGGTGGCGGCGGTGCCGGTGAGGAGGGCGATGTCCTGCTCGGCATAGAAGGCCGGGGGTTTGAGCGCGAGGCGCTCGGCGGACATCTCGCCGAGCAGGTATTTCTTGGAGAGCGGGGGGCGCTGATAGGGCGGGTCGGGCTCGCGCCCGACCAGGGTGACCGGGCCGCCATAGCCGCCCGCGCGCAGGCCGGCGGCGAGCGAGAGCCCCGCTTGCCCCGCGCCGAGGATCACCACGCTGTCGGGACGGCCGGCCATCTCGCTCCTCCATGCAGCACCCGGTCCCTCTCGCGCGGGCGCGCGCGGCGGTCAAGCCCCGGCCGCGCGCGGCCTGCGGGACGACGCGTCACGGGGCGGCGGCAGGGCCCCGCACGGCGGCGGGCTCGCCGGGCGGCAGGGGCGGCGCGCCCGAGGCCCGCCCGGCGCCCCGGGCCCGGCCCGGCGCGGCCCGAGGCCCCGCCCACCCCGGCAGTCGTCGCCGCCCGCGGCGGCGTCCGGGCTCCCCCACAGGCCTCGGGCCGCGCCGGGCCTCGCGGACAGGAAGACGGGGGGCGGGCGGCGCGAGGGGGGATCGTGGAGGTCGGAGGCGTGTCGGCCGCGCGCCGGGGGGCGGACTGGCAGTCGGGCGTCAAAGGGACGGACGGCGGCTGGCCGCAGCAGAGGAGGGGGTTGGATCACCGGCGCGGCGGGCCTTCCGAAGGGAAGGCCCGCGGCGGTGTCGAGGCAGGGGCGCGCGCCCCTGGGCTCACTCGGCGGTGAGGAGGGGGGGCTTGCCACCCTCGATCTTCGGCGGGTCCGGCGGCAGGAGCTCGAGGGCGAGCTTGCCGTCGCGCACCACGACGCGGACGAGCCCGCCTTCCGACAGCTTGCCGAAGAGGAGCTCCTCGGCGAGCGGCTTCTTGATGTTCTCCTGGATGACCCGGCCGAGGGGTCGCGCGCCCATCCGCGTGTCGTAGCCGCGCTCGGCGAGCCAGTCCGCCGCGGGCTTGGTCAGCTCGATGGTGACGTTGCGCTCCATGAGCTGGGCCTCGAGCTGCAGGACGAACTTGTCGACCACCTGGAGGATGACCTCCTTGGGCAGCGGGCCGAAGGAGATGACCGCGTCGAGGCGGTTGCGGAACTCGGGGCTGAAGGTCCGCTCGATCGCCTCCTGGTCGTCGCCCTCGCGGGTCTCGCGGCCGAAGCCGATGGCCTCCTTGGCGAGGTCGGCGGCGCCGGCGTTGGAGGTCATGATCAGGATCACGTTGCGGAAGCTCACCGACTTGCCGTTGTGGTCGGTCAGCTTGCCGTGGTCCATCACCTGCAGGAGGATGTTGAAGACGTCCGGATGGGCCTTCTCGATCTCGTCGAGCAGCAGCACGCAATGGGGGTGCTGGTCGATCCCGTCGGTCAGGAGCCCGCCCTGGTCGAAGCCGACATAGCCCGGCGGCGCGCCGATCAGGCGGCTGACGGAGTGCTTCTCCATATACTCCGACATGTCGAAGCGCAGGAGCTCCACGCCCAGGATCGAGGCGAGCTGGCGGGCCACCTCGGTCTTGCCGACGCCGGTGGGGCCGGCGAAGAGGTAGTTGCCGATCGGCTTCTCGGGCTCGCGCAGGCCGGCGCGGGCGAGCTTGATCGCCGAGGCGAGGGCCTCGATCGCGGTGTCCTGGCCGAAGACGACGCGCTTGAGGTTCAGCTCGAGGTCGCGGAGCACCTCGGCGTCGTCCTTGGAGACCTGCTTGGGCGGGATGCGCGCGATCTTGGCGACCACCGCCTCGATCTCGTGCTCGCCGATGGTCTCGGCCCGCTCGCCCTTGGGCAGGAGATGCTGCGCCGCGCCCGCCTCGTCGATCACGTCGATCGCCTTGTCGGGGAGCTTGCGGTCGTTGATGTAGCGCGCGGAGAGCTCGACCGCCGATTTGATCGCCTCGGGGGTGTAGCTCACCTCGTGGTGCTTCTCGAAGAAGGGCTGCAGGCCGCGCAGGATCTCCTGGGCGTCCTCCTGGGAGGGCTCGGTCACGTCGATCTTCTGGAAGCGGCGAGAGAGCGCGCGGTCCTTCTCGAAATGCTGGCGGAACTCGTTGTAGGTGGTGCTGCCCATGCAGCGGAGCGTGCCGGCCTGGAGCGCGGGCTTGAGGAGGTTGGAGGCGTCCATCGCGCCCCCGGTGGTGGCGCCGGCGCCGATCACGGTGTGGATCTCGTCGATGAACAGGATCGCGTCCGGATGCTCCTCGCGCTCCTTGATCACGTTCGTCAACGGTTCCTCGAAATCGCCGCGATAGCGGGTGCCGGCGAGCAGCGCGCCCATGTCGAGCGAGAAGATCACGGTGTTGCCGAGAATCTCGGGGACCTTGCCCTCGACGATCTTCTTGGCCAGCCCCTCGGCGATGGCGGTCTTGCCGACGCCGGGGTCGCCGACCAGCAGCGGGTTGTTCTTGCGCCGCCGGCACAGCACCTGGATGCAGCGCTCGACCTCCGGCTCGCGGCCGATCAGCGGGTCGATCCGGCCCTGCGTCGCCTTCGCGTTGAGATCGACGCAGAACTTGCCGAGCGCGGTCTCGTCGGACTTGGTCTCGCCCTCGGACTCGGTGTCCGCCTCCGGCTCATCGGTGCCGCGCACGACGCGGGATTCGCCATAGGCAGGGTTCTTGGCGATGCCGTGGGAGATGTAGTTGACCGCGTCGTAGCGGGTCATGTTCTCCTCTTGCAGGAAATAGGCGGCGTGGCTCTCGCGCTCGTTGAAGATCGCGACGAGCACGTTGGCGCCGGTGACCTCGGAGCGGCCCGAGGACTGCACATGGATCGCCGCGCGCTGGATCACCCGCTGGAAGCCGGTGGAGGGCGCGGCCTCCGAGCCCTCCGTGTCGTAGACCAGTGCCTCGAGCTCGTTGTCGATGAAGCGGGTGAGCGTCGTCCGCAGCTCGCCGAGATCCACCGAGCAGGCCCGCATCACGCGCGCGGCGTCCGGCTCGTCGATCAGGGCGAGCAGCAGGTGCTCGAGGGTGGCGAGCTCATGGCGGCGCGCGTTGGCGAAGCCGATGGCGCGGTGGATCGCGTCTTCGAGGCTAGCGGTGAGGGACGGCATCGCGAACTCCTTCTCGGCTTGGGGCGGCCCTCGCGAGGGCCAAGGCACCGGCCTAGCCAACCGGCGGTCATTTTAACTTTGGGGTTGTGTGCCCGGCGATCAAGCAGAACTTTGGCCGAGGACAGGTTGCCATCGCGTGAGCCTGGGCGCGTCGGGCTCGCGGGCCGGCGCAAACAGGGCGAGGCGGCGCGGAAAGCGCGCGCGCGGCGCGGGACGTCGCGGAGCGGGTCGGCGGGGTGGGCGCCGGCCTCACTCCTTCTCCATCGTGCACTGCAACGGATGCTGGTTCGACCGCGCGCAATCCATCACCTGCGTCACCTTGGTTTCGGCGACTTCGTAGGGGTAGATGCCCACCACGGCGACGCCGCGGTTGTGCACCGTCATCATGATGTCGAAGGCGCGGGCGTGATCGAGGTTGAAGAACCGCTCGAGCACGTAGACGACGAACTCCATCGGCGTGTAGTCGTCGTTCAGCAACAAGACCTTGTAGAGCGAGGGCCGCTTGGTCTGCTGCCTGGTCTTGACGGCGATGCCGCTGTCGCGGTCGCCATCGTCCTCCCCCTCGCCGGGGCCGGAGGACCGTGTCGCGATCGGGAATGCAACAAGCGCTGTCTCGGTCATGCCTCGCTCTCGCAGCCACCGTCTCGGCGCAAGATATATCGAGGCATCGCCATGAGAAAAGGGGGCCGGAGCCCCCTTTTCCGCCTGTCGCGCTCGCGGCGGTCGGATCAGACCGCCTGCGCCTTCATCATGTCGCTCGCGGCGGTGAAGCGCTCGTTGATCGGCTCGAAGATCTCCTGGCCGGCGCTCGTCATCATCTCGTTGAGCTTCGTCGCCTCGGCCATGAACGCCTCCATCGAGGTCTTGGCATAGGCGGTCTGCTTCTCGAAGAGCTCGGTCACCGACTTCGCCTCGGTCATGTCCTTGGCGGCGGCGAGACCGTCCTCGTAGGCCTTCTTCGTATAGGCGGCGATCTCGGCGTTCATCTCCTCGGCGGCCTTCGCGGCGCGCTTCGAGGAGGCGACCATCGCGTCCATGTTGTGGCGGCCGAAGGCGGCGACGTCTTCCATCGACTTGGTCATCTTTTCGACGGAGTTCTCCATCGTCTTCTGCGCCTCGGCGGTGAACTCCTCGACGGTCTTGGTGGCATCGGTGTCCATGATCGGTCCTCTCTCCTGGTCCGTTCGGGCGATCAGGCGCCTGCCTTGCCCGGTCAACTCTGTGACCCGAAGATGGGGATTTTGCTGCACTGCGTCAAGAGATTTTTTGCAGTGCACCATGGGGCGGCGCTTGACGGCTTCTTAACGATTCTCAAACCATAAAGCCTGTGCTAAGGTTGTCGGACAGGCAGGACCAGCCGGGCCAGAGACCCGGGGCGAGCGCGAGACCCGCGAAGATCGGGCGAAGAGGCGAACATGATGTGGCAGGTGCGGCGGGCCTTCGGCGCCCTCGTCTTGACGATTTCCCTACTCCTCGCGGCGGCGCCGGGGGCCGAGGCGGCGCCCTACGCGGCCATCGTGATGGACATGCGCACCGGCGAGGTGGTGCATTCCCGCGGCGCGGACCGGCGCCAGCACCCCGCGTCGCTCACCAAGATGATGACGATCTATCTCACCCTCGAGGCGCTCGAGACCGGCCAGCTCGACCTCGACCAGAAGGTCCGGGTCAGCCGCAAGGCCGCGCGCCAGCCGCCCTCCAAGCTCGGCCTGCGGCCGGGGCAGCGCGTCACCGTCCGCAGCCTCCTGCGCGCGACGGCCATCAAGTCCGCCAACGACGCCGCCATGGTCCTCGCCGAGGCGATCGGCGGCAGCCAGCGCAGCTTCGCCCGCCTGATGACGGACAAGGCGCGCGAGCTCGGGATGGCCAGCACCACCTTCAAGAACCCCCACGGGCTCACCCAGCGCGGCCATCTCTCCACGGCGCGCGACATGGCGCGCCTCGCCCGCGCCCTCTATTTCGACTTCCCGGAATACTACAACCTCTTCGGGCGCAAGGTGGCCCGCGCCGCGGGCAAGCGGGTCTACACGACGAACCGTCTGCTCTCCACCTATCGCGGCGCCGAAGGGATGAAGACCGGCTACACCCGCGCCGCCGGCTACAATCTCGCCGCGAGCGCCAAGCGCGGGGAGCGCCGGGTCATCGCCGTGCTGATGGGCGGCAAGACCTCGCGCTGGCGCAATGCGCGGATGGCGAAGCTCCTCGATATGGGCTTCGCGCGCACGCCGGCGCGGGCGGCCGAAATCCCGCCCGCGCGGGCCGGCACCGCGGTCGCCGCGGCGCCGCTCCCGCCGCCGCGCCCGGGCACCAAGGCCACCGGCCTCGCCGCCATCGGCGCCGCCCTCGCGAGCCCCGCCGCCGCCGCGGTGCACGATCCGGGCAGCCGTTTCGCGCCCCTCTATGCCGAGCTGCCGAAGGCCCGCCCTGGCTCCGCGCGCGGGGCCAAGGGCGCGCGAAGCGCGGGCTCCCTCGTGCCCCTGCCGGCCGGGCGCGCTGCGGCCCGCGGGCTCGCCGCGCTCCCGGGCAGCGGCGTCCCGATCCCCGCCGAGCGGCCCGACGAGGCGCTCGAGCCGACGGGATGGGAGGTCCAGGTCGGGGCCTTCCGCGACCGCGAGAGCGCGGAGCGCCGGCTCGAGTCGCTCCGCCTCGGGGATCTGCCGATGCTCTCGCGCGGCGCCTCGCGCGTCGCCACCCGCTCGCGGGCCGGCCGGTCGATGTATCTCGTGCGCTTCCACGGGCTCGAGGCCGCCGAGGCCCGCGCCGCCTGCGCTCGGCTCAAGCGTGCGGGCCGCGACTGCCTCGCCCTCGCCCCCCGCTGACCCGGCCGGGACGGGGCGACGACGGGATCGGGCCGGGCGCGCGGTCTCCGCCGCCGGGGCCCGCCAGAGGCCCCGGCCCGGCGCGATCCGCCCGAGCCGGGCCTGACAGCTGCGGGCCGAGCGCTACGTTCTGCGCGGAAGGAGGCCGTCATGGCATCGCCCGCACCTGTCTGGCTGCAGACGACGTTTGCGCTCGCCCTCGTCGCGGGCGGCGCCATCGCCTGGCTCGAGCGCGACGCGCTGAGCGCCGCGATCGGCCGCGCCCCCGCTGCGGCGGAGACGGCGGACGCCGCCGATCCCGGCGTGCCCATCGTCGCGGCCGCGGTTGAACCGGTGCGCGACGATGCCGCGCTGCGCGTCGCCGGCAGCGCCCACGCCGCCCGCTCCGTCACGCTGCGGCCCGAGACCGGCGGGAAGGTGGCCGAGATCGCGATCGCCGCCAATCGCCGCTTCTCCGAGGGGGAGGTGCTCCTCCGCCTCGAGGACACCGACGAGCGCCTCGCCCTCGCCCTCGCCGAGGCCCGCCTCGCGGAGGCAGAGCGCACCCTCGGCCGGCAGGAGGCGCTGCGCAGCCGCGGCACCGTTTCGGAGACCGCGCTCTCCGATGCGCAGACCGCGCGCGACATCGCCGCCATCGCGCGCGACCGCGCCGCCGCCGCGCTCGACGACCGGACGCTCGAGGCCCCCTTCGACGGTGTCACCGGCATCGCGCAGGTCGAGCGGGGGGACTGGATCGACACCGACACCGCCATCGCGAGCTTCGACGACCGGTCGCGGCTGCTCGTCGAGTTCGCGCTGCCCGAGCGCTGGCTGCCGCGCCTCGAGATCGGTCAGACCGTCGGGCTCGAGACGCCGGGCCATGCGGGCGAGGCCCTCGCGGGCCGCATCGCCGAGATCGACAGCCGGGTCGATCCGGCCACGCGCACCGCCCGCGTCCGCGCCGAGCTCGACAATTCGGACGACGCGCTGCGCCCCGGCCTCTCCTTCACCGTCACGCTGGAGCTTCCCGGCGAGCCATACCCGGCCGTGCCCGCCCTCGCCCTGCAGTTCGAGCGGGGGGGCTCCTATGTGTGGCGGGTCTCCTCGGGGCGGGCGGAGAAGGTCTCGGTCCGCGTGGTGCGCCGGCGCGCCGGGCGGATCCTGGTCGACGGCCCGCTCGCGGCGGGCGATCGCGTGGCCGTCGAGGGCGTGCAGCGGCTGCGCCCGGGGCGGAAGATCCGCGGTGTCGAGGAGGCGCCCGCCGCCCTCGCCCAAGGCGGCGGCGCGTGAGCGGGCAGGGCGGCAGCGGCGGGCTCGCCGGGCTCTCGATCCGCCGGCCCTGGCTCGCCGTGGTGCTCAACCTCCTCGTCGTCATCGCCGGGATCGCGGCGATCCTCGGCGCCGAGGTCCGGGAGCTGCCGAATATCGACCGCCCCGTCGTCACCGTCCGCGCGCTCTATCCCGGCGCCTCGCCGACCACCGTCGACGCCGAGGTGACCCGCGTCGTGGAGGGGGCGGCGGCCCGCGTCACGGGCGTCGTCGCCGTGCGCTCCTCCTCCGAGGAGGGCAATTTCCGGATGCGGGTGGAGTTCCGCCCCGATGTGGAGCTCGCCGACGCCGCCTCCGATCTGCGCGAGGCGGTGAGCCGGATCACCCGCGACCTGCCGGACGGGGTCGAGGACCTGACCGTCGTGAAGTCCGACGCCGATGCGGACCCGGTCGTGCGCCTCGCCGCCTGGAGCGGGGCGCTCGACGCCGCAGAGCTCACCCGCCGGCTCGAGGACGACGTGCTGCCGGAGCTCACCGGCATCGCCGGCGTCGCCGAGGCGCAGCTCGACGGGGCGCGCGAGCGGGTGGTGCGGGTCGATCTCCTGCCGGAGCGGCTCGCGGCCTACGGGCTCTCGGTGGCCGAAGTCGCGGCGGTGGTGCGCGCGGCGCAGTTCGACGTCCCCGTCGGCAGCTTCGAGGCCGGGCCGCAGGAGATCCTCGTGCGCGCCGACGCGACCGTCACAGAGCCAGAGGCGATCGAGGCGCTGAAGCTGCGCGCCCCGGTGCGCCTCGGCGATGTCGCCGCCGTCTCGATCATGCCGCGCGAGCCCGAGGAGATCGTGCGGGTGAACGGCCGCGAGGTGATCGGGATCGAGATCGTCCGCCAGGCCAAGGCCAACGCTGTGGCGATCTCGGAGGGCGTGGAGCGCGCCGTCGCGCGGATCGAGACGCGCTTTCCCGATATGGAGATCGCCACCGTCGAGGACGGCGCGGTCTTCATCGAGAGCGCGATCGCGGAGGTGCTGACCTCGCTCGCGGTGGCGCTTCTCATCGTGGTGGCGGTGATCTGGGTGTTCCTCGGCAGCTTCGGCGCGACGCTCGTGCCCGCGGTCGCGATCCCGGTGGCGCTCGTGGGCTCTGTCGCCGGCATTTGGGCGCTCGGCTTCTCGATCAACCTCGTGACGCTCCTCGCCCTCGTGCTCGCCACCGGGCTCGTGGTGGACGACGCCATCGTCGTGCTCGAGAACATCCAGAGGAAGCGCCGGGAGATGGGCCCGCGCGCCGCGGCGCTGATCGGCACGCGGGAGGTGGTCTTCGCGGTCCTCGCCACCACGGCGACGCTGATCGCGGTCTTCGTGCCGATCTCCTTCCTGCCCTCGGAGGCGGGGCGGCTCTTCCGGGAGTTCGGCTTCGTGCTGGCGATCACGGTGGGGCTCTCCTCCTTCGTGGCGCTCACGCTCGCGCCGATGATCGCGGCAAGGCTCCCGGATCTCGGGGGGCGGCCGCCGGCGGTGCTGCGCGGGCTCGGCTGGGTGGCGGCGCGGGCCTATGGCGGGGCGATGCGCGCGGTCCTCTGGGTGCCGCTCGCGGTGCTGACGCTCGCGGCGATGGGCGCGGCCCTCGCCGCCGTCCTCTACGCCGATCTCGGGCAGGAACTCGTCCCCCCCGAGGACCGCGGCCGCGTCGCCGTCAGCCTGCAGGGGCCGGACGGGACGGGGCTCGACTACACCGACGAACAGGTCGAGCGGGTCGAGGCGCTCTTCGCCCCCTGGATCGCGGAGGGGGTCGGGCAGGAGCTCGTCTCCATCACCGGGCGGTGGGATCTCAACCGCGGCTGGATCACCATGGACCTCGCCGACTGGGAGGAGCGCGAGATCGCCCAGTCCGAGATCGAGGCGGACATCGCCGAGGGGCTCGACGACATCGCCGGCGCCCGCGCCCGCATCCGCCGGGGCAACACGCTGGGCCTGCGCGGCGGCGACGGCGGGCTCGAGATCGCGATCACCGGGCCGGACTATCCGACCATCGCCGAGGCCGCCTTCGCCTTCGCCCGCACGCTCGAGGCGGAGATGCCGGAGCTCGAGAGCGTGCGCGTGCAGTATCAGGCGACGCAGCCGCAGCTCTCCATCGGGATCGACCGGGCCGCGGCGGCGGAGCTCGACGTCCCCGTCGAGGCGATCTCGCAGACGCTGAAGCCGCTGGTCGACGAGGACGAGGTGGCCGAGCTCACCATCGGCGACACCGCGGCGCCGGTGCTCCTGCGCGCCGTGGCGGGCGCGGTCGAGGCGCCGTCGGACCTGCTCGATCTCACCGTGCGCGCCCGCTCCGGCGCCCTCGTCCCGCTCTCCCAGCTCGTGAGCTTCGAGGAGGCGGGCGTCGCCGCCGAGCTCGACCGCCACGCCCAGCGCCGCGCGGTGGAGATCGACGCGGGGCTCCCGCCGGAGCTCGCCCTCGCCGAGGCGGTGGAGCGGGTCCGCGCCCTCGCCCAGGAGCGGCTGCCCGAGGGGACGGGGCTTCTCCTCCTCGGCGAGGCGGCGAGCCTCGAGGAGACCTCCTCGGCGGTGGCGGCGACCTATGTGATCGCGCTCCTCGTCGTCTTTCTGGTGCTCGTCGCGCAGTTTGAAGGGCTGACCAGCGCGCTCATCGTGATGGTGACGGTGCCCTTCGGCGTCGCCGCCGCGGTGGCCGCGCTCTGGCTGACGGGGACGACGCTCAACATCTACAGCCAGATCGGCGTGCTCATGCTGATCGGGATCATGGCGAAGAACGGGATCCTGCTCGTCGAATTCGCCGATCAGATGCGCGACCGGGGCCATCCCGCGCACGAGGCCGCCCGCCTCGCCGCCGAGATCCGCCTCCGCCCGATCGCGATGACGCTCGCCTCCACGGTGCTCGCCGCCCTCCCGCTCGTGCTCGGCTCCGGGGCGGGGGCGGAGGCGCGCGCGGCGATCGGCTGGGTGATCTTCGGCGGGCTCGGGATCGCCGCGGCGGTGACGCTCTTCGTCACGCCCGCGGTCTATGCGCTGCTCGCGCCGCTCTCCCGCCCGCGGGCGGCCGAGTCGGCGGCGCTCGAGGCCGAACTCGCCGCCCTCGGCCGCCCGGCGGAGTGACGCCGCGCCCCCTTTCCACTCTTCGCGATTTCGTTGCCAACTTGCGAAAACTCGTGTAGAATTATCTAATAAGATTGTTGTTCCGGGGGGAACCAGACATGAAGGCGACAGTGTTCGCCGCCGCGGTGCTTGCAGCCGCGGCTCTCGGGGCGTGGTCGGCATCGGCGCAGGTGGTCGTGGTTCCGCCGCCGATCGGAGAGATCAGCCCGATCCCGCAGGATCCCGGCACCGAGCCCGTCACCAAGGACCGCGCCCGCATCTTCGACGGGCTGATCTCGCGCACGGTCAATTCCAACGTCGCCCGCGCGCTCGGCCGCGGCGCCGGCGCGGGCGAGGAGGACACCGCCGCGCTCCCCCGCGTCCGCGGCAACGCGCTCCCCCCCGGCCGGCTGCGCGCCGGGCGCGAGGGCGAGGGCGGCCCGCTCGACGGCCGCCTCGCCGCCTGGGTCACCGGCAATGTCAGCTTCCTCGAAAGCGAGATCGACGAGGCGGAATACGACGGCACGATCTACACCCCCTTCCTCGGCGCCGATTACGTGACCGAGACCGGCTGGGTCTTCGGCCTCGCCCTCGGCTACGAGCGGGCGGATATCGACACGGACTTCAATTCCGGCCGACTCGAGAGCGACGGCTTCACGGTCACGCCCTATGTCGGCAAGGCGATCGCGGGGTTCCTGATCCTCGATGCCGGCATCGGCTATGCCCGGCTCGACTACGACCGGCTCGACCGCAGCGACGACACCCCCCGGCGCGGCAGCTTCGCGGGCGACCGGTTCTTCGTCTTCGCCAACGCCAACGCCTACGCCCCGCAGGAGTGGATGCCCGTCGAGGAGGTGCAGGCGATCGGGCGCGTCGGCTTCAGCTATTCGCACGAGACGCAGGAGGCCTTCCGCTCCGGCCCGGAAGAGTTCGCCAAGGGCGAGATCCGTCTCGGGCAGGTGAAGATCGGCGCCGAACTGCGCTATAGTCCCGAGATCTCCGGCATCTCCGCGCTCACCCTGCTCGCCCGGGCGGAGGGGCGCATCGACGCGATCCGCAGCGACGCGGCGCCCGGCAGCCCCTTCGCCACCGGCACGGACGACCGCACGGACATCCTGCTCGGCCTCGGCGCGGAGATCGCCATCACCGACCGGATCAGCGCCGACCTCTCCTACGAACGCGCCGTGCTGCGCGAGGACCTGACCGAGCAGTCTGTCGTGTTCGGCCTGCGGATCAATTTCTGAGCCGTCGCACCGCGACGCACGGAGGATGCGATGACGACGATCACGATCTTCGATCCGACCTACGAATTCCCCGCAGTCTCGCCGCCCTCCGAACTGGTGCTCAAGAGCCAAACCCGGGTGACGGTCTCCTACGACGCCAGTTTTCTGGAGAGCCAGACCGGCCTCGCGTTCCAGAGCGCCCTGGCCAATCCAGACAACCTCTTCGCCGGAGAAACCGAGAATTTCCGCGGCGAGGTGGAGGAGATCGTCACCACCCGCGGAGCGCCGAACGGCCCGGCGATCTTCAGCATCACAAACCCCGGCCTGTCCTTCGCGGACTATGTCTCGGGCGGGGACGCGATCCTCTTCGCCGGGCGCGACGACATCGTGCTCGCCGCCGGCCGGCTCGATCTCGAGAGCCAGATCGTCGATGCCGTCGCGGGCGGCTCTGACGCGGTGGACCGCGTTCTCGGCACCCGCTTGCCCGGCGCCGAGCTTGCCGAGGGGGACGTGGTCGCCATCGCCGCCGAGGCCGAGGATCTTCTCGCCCTCGAGGTGCCGGGCGGGGTCCGCCTCTTCCAGCGCCAGGAGCGAGAGCCCGGGCAAGCGCGAGAGCCCGGGCAAGCGGATGTGCTCCTCGACCTCGATACGGGTGCCGATCCCGCCGCGGCCATCGAGGCGGTCGAGCTCGCGGACGGCAGCCTGATCGACCCGGCGGATCTCTTGAACCGGGGGCCGACGGCCGAGGATGTCGATCTCGGCGAGCTCTGCGCGGGGCAGGCGAGCGACAACTTCCTCGACCGGCTGATCGCCGCCTCCCGGAGCTTCCGCATCGACGAAGGCGCGGCCAATGGGCGGGTCTTCCCGGTGGTCTTCGAGATCGAGGACGTTTCCGGCTCCGAGCGCGTGAGCTTCCTCCCGGACGAGGGGAGCGTCGTCTACGACGCCTCGCAGGGCTTCGGGGCGCTGGCCGAAGGCGAACGGCGGACGGATCGCTTCAGCTACACCGTGTCCGACGGCGTGGAGACGACCACGGCGGAGGTGCTCGTCACGGTGGTCGGGATCGACGACCCGCTCGTCTTTCAGGACGGCAGCGAGATCGCCGGCGCGATCGGCGAACTGCCCGAGGGCGATCCGTTGGAGGGCGTCTTCCTCCACAGGGCCGAGGGCACGATCCTGGTCTTCGACCCGGATGTCCGCGACACCTACACCGCCGAGATCCCGCTCCCCGGAGAGGACGGCGGCCCGACCCTCGGGACGGCCTCCATCGTCGCGCAGAGCTCGACCGACACCGAGGCGGAGGGCTCGGCCACCTGGCGCTACGAGATCGCCGATGCCGCCATCGAGTCGCTCGCCGAGGGAGAGACGCTCCAGGACAGCTTCGAGGTGGTCTTCCGCAAGACCGGGGCCGATCCCGGCGACGGGGCGGAGGCCCCCGACTGCGCCGATCCGGAGGCCGGGGCCGACCCGGTTCAGACCGTCACGGTCACCCTGACCGGGGCCAACGACGCGCCGCAGTTCGACGTGACGGCACCGCCCGAGGGCGAGGCGGTCGAGCTCGCCACGATCGCCGAGGCGGCGGAGGACGACGAGCCCGACCCGGAGGCCGCGCCCGTCGTCACCGCGCTCGCGCCTCTCCCCTTCACCGATCTCGACCGCGCCGACGATGCGCACAGGGCCCGCCTCGATCCCCGCCTCGCGCCGGACCAGCCGGCCTTCCTCGATATCCTGTCGATCGTCGAGGTGGTCACCGATGCCGAGATGCAGGGCGGCACGGTCGGGCTCCGGACCACGGTCCGCGACGGCGATCTCGACTCGCTCTACGCCGGCGAAGAGCGGGTGCAGCGCTACGACCTTCTGATCCGCGATCGCGCGGCGGAGGGGGAGGGCCTCACGGACGTCCTTCCGGTCGCGATCCGGCTGATCGGCGCCAACGACGCCCCCGAGGCGCAGGACGACGCGCGCCGCCTGCTCGCCGACGGCACCCTGCCCGAGGACGCGACCGCCCCCGACGGCGACCGCGCGCCGATGGGCGAGACCCCGGGCTTCGTCGACGTTCTCGCGAACGATGCCGACCCGGACATCCCCGCCGCCGACGACCCCCGCGCCGGGGAGGCCCCGGACATCCTCGTCGTCGCCGGGATCGGCACCCCGACCGCCGATATGGGCCTGCCGGGGGGCGTGGATCTCCAGGGCCTTTTCGAGGTCGCGGAGGACGGCTCCGGCATCCTCTACGACTTCGGCGACGCCTTCGACTTCCTCGCCGAGGGCGAGACCCTGGAGATCACGGTCCCCTACACCGTCGCCGACCGTTCGGAGGCCGCCAACACGCCCGAGGAAATCGCGGACCGGCTCGAGGGCACGGCCGAGCTCGCCATCGTGGTGATCGGCGGCGCCGGCGATCCCTGCCTCGACTATGTGGGCGAGGACCGGCTCGCGATCGACGAGGACGGCGATGCCGGGGAGGCCGAGATCGACCCCGCCCAGGGGATCCCGATCGTCCCCGCCGAGGCCGGCGACTTCGAGATCCTCGACATCCGGGTCGCCGATATCGCGGTCTCCGGCATGGAGGACGACACGGAGATTTCCGCAGCCGTGCTCGAGGCGGCGGCCCGCGCCTCGCTCCCCAATGGCGGCGAGGGGCCGGCCGAGGCGCTCAGCTTCGACCCCGCGGGGAATTTCGACTTCCTGATGCAGGGGGTCACCGCCACCGTCACCCTCGCCTACACCGCGCGCTCGCCGGAGGGGGACGACTGCGAGGGCACCGTCGAGATCGCCGTCGGCGGCGTCAACGACCGCCCGGCCTTCAGCGAGCTCTCCGTTCTCGCCGGCGAGATCCCGGCCGACCCGCAGGCCGAGATCCTCGATCTCGAAGCCAGGGGCCGCCTGCGCTTCGAGGACCCCGATATCGGCGATATGCACACGGCCGACCTCGCCCCGGTCCCCGACGACTATGTGGGCGAGTTCCGCCTCAGCGACCTCGACTCCCCCGGCGCGCGGACCCTCGGGCAAGTCGACTGGACCCTGACGCTCACCGCCGCGGACTATGCGGCGCTCGGCAGCGAGAGCCGGGTGCAGACCTACCGCATCTCCCTCGCCGACACCAAGGAGCCCGAGGCGGCGGACGTCGTCACCGTCGCCGTCGCGATCAACGGGGCCAATCTCTGCCCGATCGCCACGGACGACCCCTACACCGTCTTCGCCGGCAGCGAGCCGTTGCTGGTCCCCGTCCTCGCGAACGACCGCGACCCGGACGGCGACCCGCTCGAGCTCGTCTCGATCGACCCCGGCGAGGGGCTGCTCGGCGAGGCGACCCTGGTCGGCAACGAGATCCGCTACGCCACCGCCGGCGCCTTCCAGGCGCTGCCCGAGGGCGAGAGCGTGACGGAGACGATCTCCTACATCGTCACCGACGGGAACGGCTGCGAGGTCGAGGGCCGGCTCGTCATGACCGTGCTCGGCACCGCCGCGCCGGTGGAGATCGAGATCCGCGACGTGATGGTCTTCGAGGACGAGGGCTTCGCCGAGTTCACCGTCACGCGCCGCGGCGCGACCGAGCTCGACATCCCGCTCCGCCTCGAGGCGTTCCAGGGCCCGGGCGACACCGCTTCCGACGGCGGCGACGGCCCCCGGGATTTCGTCCCCCGCAGCGAGACGATCGTCATCGAGGGCAGCGACGCGCTGCGCGAGAGCGAGACCTTCCGCGTCCCGATCGTCAACGACACGACCCCCAACGAGCCGGACGAGACCTTCACCGTGACCGCCACGGCGCTCGAAGACCTCCCCTCGGCGGGCATCTTCGAGGGCGTCGTCGCCAGCGCCACCGGCCTCATCAAGGACGACGACGACGGGCGCTTCCTCGTCACCACCCCGCTCGACATCGTCGAGCCGGATGACGGGCTGACCTCGCTCCGCGAGGCGGTCCTCGCCGCCAACGGCAGCCCGGGGGTCGACGAGATCACCTTCGACCCCGCCGTCTTCGGGGAGATCGTGACGAGCGGGCCCGGCGATGCCGTCGACTCGATCTTCCAGCCGACGACGATCGCGCTCGGCTCCGAACTCACGATCACCGAGACGGTCACGATCGACGGCGATTTCCGCGTGATCCTCGACGGCGGCGAGGCGACCCGCCTCTTCACCGTCGCCTCCGGCGCCGACCGCCTCGGCTCGATCACCTTCGCGGATCTCGACTTCCGCAACGGCGCGGCCGACGGCGCCGGCGGCGCCATCCGCGCCTTCGCCGACACCCGGATCGAGAGCGGCACCTTCGCCTTCAACACGGCAGCCGGCAGCGGCGGCGCGGTCGCGGCCTTTGGTGCTGGCACGAACCTGATCGTGTCCAATTCGGATTTCTTCGAGAATACGGCCGGAGACGAAGGCGGCGCGATCTCTGGCGGGACAGGCACGCAGCTGTCGATCCAGGGCACGGACATCTCCGACAACGCCGCCGCCTTCGGCGGGGGCATCGGCGTTGAGGCGGCGAGCCTCGCCGTGACCGGCAGCTCCGTCTTCGGCAACACCGCGACCATCAGCGGTGGCGGGCTCAACCTAGGCTTCACCGGCGGGCCGGGCGCGAGTTTCTCGATCACCGACGCATTCATCACCGGAAACCGCGTCGTTGGGGCCATGAACAGCGAGAGCAGTGGTGGCGGAGGCCTCGACATCCGCGACAATTCCGTCGGCACCATCACCCGCGGCAGCATCTCCAACAACAGCGCCGAGGACCCGGACGGGTCGGGGGGCGGCGGGCTCCAGGTCTTCGAAGGGGCCGACGTCACCCTCGTCGATGTCCCCGTCCGCTTCAACCTGGCGGACGAGGGGGGCGGGATCGATATCGTCCCCGGCGGCGAGTTCGACCCGGTCCCGCGGGTGACGCTTCAGGGCACCACCCGGGTGGAGAGCAACACGCCCGACAACATCCCGGACGACGATCTCAACTTCGTCGACAATCAGACCGGCGTCGGCATCCTCTCGCTCGGGCCTCTGGAGGCGCTGGCGGCGGAGGGCGCGCCGGGCTCGCAGGGCGCCATGGACGCAGCCGCCGCGGCCGGGGGCGGTGCGCCGGGCCTCGTCGTCGCGGGCTTCACCGATGCGGACGGCGTCGTCGAGGGCACCGCGGGGCTCGACCGGGTGGTCTACCCCTTCTCCCGCGCCGAGATCGTCGAGACCGTCGCGGCGGACGGCTCGGTCACCGTCGAGAGCAATGTCGGGCAGAGCGAGCGGCTCGTCGATGTGGAACGGGTCGAGCTCGAGGACGGCGTCTATCTCTACGGCCTCGGCGAGGACGGGGCTGAGGTGCACCGCCTCTACTCCGCCGCCTACGGCCGCACGCCCGACGCCGACGGCCTCGTCTTCTGGGACGGCGCGCGGGCGGAGGGGCTCTCCGCCGCAGCCCTCGCCGGGGCCTTCGCCGAAAGCGCGGAGTTCCTCGCCCGCTTCGGCGGCGCCGAGCCCGAGCCCGAGGCGCTCGTCGACGCGCTCTATCTCAACATCTACGGGCGCGCGGCGGACGCCGAGGGCGGGGCCTTCTGGCAGGCCCGGCTCGCGGAGGGGCTCACCACGCCGGAGATCCTCCTCGCCTTCGCCGAGAGCGCGGAGAACCGGGCGCTCACCTTCGAGGACACCGATGGCGGGCTCTGGGCGATCGGCTGAGCCTGTGGCACTCTGACGGCGAACCGGCAAGGGAGGCGGCCATGGCGAGCGGGCTCATCGGCGGGGCAGGGCGGGGCCTTCTCGCCGCGCTCGCGCTCGCAGGCGGGATCGGGGCGTGGGCGCCGGAGCCGCTGGCGCAGGGGGTCGACATCCTGCGCTCCACCGGCCGCGCCGCCGAACGCGCCATCCGCAGCCAGATCGGGCGGGCGCTGCGCCCGAGCCTCGAGGTGCGCAACGCCTATGACGACCCGCCCGTGGCGGTCTCGGCCTCGGCCGACGGCACCCATCTCGCAGTGGTGACGCCGGACGGGGGGCTGCGCGTCTTCGATCTCGTCGACGGGCGGCAGGTGCTCGACCGCCCCGCCGCGGGGGACCGTCTCTCCGGCATCGCCCTCGGCAGCGCCGGGCGGCCCGTGCTCGCGCGCACGACCCGCGGGGCGGTGCTCCTCGCCCCCTCCTGGCAGGAGGCGCCCGGGCGGCTCATGCGCCTCGCCTCGCGCGCGGAGGCCACCGCCCTCGCCCTCGGCGGCGCGCTCGGCGCGGTCGGCCATGCGGACGGCGCGGTCAGCCTGCTCGACGCGCGCAGCGGGCGCGAGATCGCCGCCCTCCCGCCCACGGGCGAGGCGATCACCGCCATCGCCGTCGCCCCCTCGGGCCGCTTCGCGCTCGCCGGCGACGAGGACGGCGGGCTCCGCGCGATCGACGAGCGAGGCCGGGCCATCCCGGTCTCCGGCGGGCCGGAGGACGAGATCACCGCCATCGCCCATCTCGTCGGCCCCCTCTTCGCCGCCGGCGACGAGGACGGCCGCCTCGCCCTCGTCGACGCCTCGACCGGGCAGACGCTGAAGGCCTGGGACGCGCATTCCGACGAGATCGCCGGCATCGCCGGGCTCGGCGAGCGCTTCGCGACGGCCGACGAGGACGGCACCGTCAAGATCTGGGACGGCACTGGCCGCGAGACCGCCCGCCCCGATCCCGGCTGGGACGGCGAGGTGACCGCTCTCGCCGCCGCCGGGGGCCGCCTCCTGGTGACCGGGCCGGACGAGGCGATCCACCTCCTCGATCCCGCCCGCGGCGCCCGCCTCGCGACCCTCTTCGTCACCCGCGTCGGTTGGGGCGCGGTCGGCGCCGCGGGCCGCTTCGACGGCGACGTCGCCGCCTTCCAGGACGTCGCCTGGCGGGCGGGGGAGCTGCGCCTGCCGGTCGAGAACCTCTCGGCGCGCTATTTCGAGCCTGGCCTCCTCGCCACCCATATCCGCGGCGGGCGGTTCCTCACGAGCCCGCGCGAGCGCATCGCCGAGCGGCTCTACCCGCCGCCCTACACCACGCTCGAGGTCCTCGCCGAACCCTCGGCCCCCGGCCAGCCGATCCGCCTGGAGATCACGGCGGAGGCCGGCAGCGCCTCCGAGATCGGCGAGATCCGCCTCTTCCACAACGGCAAGCGGGTGCCCCCCTCGGCCCTCGGTGCGCCGCGCAGCTCGGGCGAAGAGGTTCGCATCACGGCGGAGGTCCCTGCCGTGCCCGGCGAGAACCGCCTGACCGCCGTCGCCCAGGGCTGGGCCGAGATCGACGGGCTGCCGGCGGAGGCGGTCGTCAGCGTCGGCGGCGGGCAGGCCGCGCGGCTGCGCGTCACCGCCGTCGGGATCGACCGCTATGCCGGGCGCGATCTGCGCCTCAACTACGCCGTCGCCGATGCCCAGGCGGTCGCCGACCAGCTCGCCCGCCGCGCCCGCGGCGCCTTCGCCGGCGTCGAGACCGAGCTCCTCCTCGACCGCGCCGCCTCGCGGGAGGGCATCCGCACCGCCCTGGCCTCCCTCGCCGCGGCCGAGGCGAGCGACGTCGCCGTCCTCTTCCTCGCCGGCCATGCCCGCTCCGTCGGCGATGCGTGGTATTTCCTCCCCCGCGAGCTCGACGATCTGCGCGACGACCGCCAGGTCGCCCGCCTCGGCCTCTCCGGCGCCGATCTCGCGGCGGCCCTGACCGCGGCGGCGGCGCAGAACATCCTCCTCGTGATTGACGCCTGCCAGTCCGGCGCGATCCTCGGCAGCTTCGAGAGCTTCGCCCAGCGCCGCGCGCTCCAGGAGCTGAAGCGCGAGACCGGCGTCGCCGTCATCGCCGCGACCCGCGCCGACCAGCTCGCGCCGGAATACTCCAAGCTCGGCCACGGTCTGCTGACCTACACCCTCCTCGAGGGCCTCGGCGCCCGCGGCGGCCAGGGCGCCGACCGCGCCCCCCGCGACGGGCGCGTGACCGCCGGCGAGCTCAAATCCTATGTGGAGGAGCGCGCGCCCCGCCTCGCGGCCGAGCTCGACGCGACCCTGCCCGGCGGCACCGCCCCCCGCGGCGACTTCTCCCAGCGCGTGCCCGTCACCCCCGTCGGCCTCGTCATCGGCGCCGATTTCCCCCTCGCCCGCTGAGAGCCGGCGCGAGCCGCCCGCGGCGCGTCCGGAGGCCTGTGGGGGGCGCCGCCGCTGCCGCGCGCGCCGAGGCTTGCCCGGGTGGGCGGGGCCTCCGGACGCGCCGCGGGCGGCGGCCAGGGGCGCGCCCCGTCAGGCGGAGAGCGCGCGCATCAGCGGGATGAGATCCGCCTTCTCCTCGAAGCCGATCCCCGGAGAGCGCGTCAGCGCCACCGTCCCGTCCTCGACCCGTTCGCTGTCGGCGAAGCCGCCGAAGGGCTTGAAGAGATCCGGATAGCTCTCGTTCCCGCCCAGTTGCAGCCCCGCCGCGATATGCGAGGAGAGCATGTTCCCCCCATGCGGCACCACCCGGCGATGCGACCAGCCATGCGCGCGCAGCATCTCGAGAATCCGCAGGAACTCCACGAGCCCGTAGGACAGCGCACAGTCGAACTGCAGCCAGTCCCGGTCGGGCCGCATCCCCGCATAGCGGACGAGGTTGCGCGCATCCTGCACCGAGAAGAGGTTCTCCCCCGTGGCGAGCGGCGGGCGGTAGTGCTCGCCGAGCACCGCCTGCAGCGCGTAGTCGAGCGGGTCGCCCGCCTCCTCGAACCAGAAGAGCCCGTAGGGCTCGAGCGCCTTGGCGTAGTCGAGCGCCGTCTGCAGGTCGAACCGCCCGTTGGCGTCGACGCAGAGCTCGGCGCCCGAGCCCACCACCTCGAGCGCGGCGTCGATGCGGCGCAGATCCTCGTCGAGCGAGGCGCCCCCGATCTTGATCTTGCAGACCCGGTAGCCCCGGTCGCGATAGGAGCGCAGCTCGTCCTGCAGCTCCGCGAGCCCCTTGCCGGGATAGTAGTAGCCCCCCGCCGCATAGACGAAGATCCGCCCGTCCGCCTCGCCCGCATTGTAGCGCTCGGAGAGGAGGCGCCAGAGCGGCGCGCCCGCGATCTTCGCATGGGCGTCCCAGACCGCCATGTCGAGCGCGCCGAGGGCGACGGAGCGCTCCCCGTGCCCGCCGGGCTTCTCCCCGGCCATCGCCGTCGCCCAGACCCGGTGCGGGTCGATGTTGTCCTCGGCATCGGTCAGGAGCGCATGGGCCGGCGCCTCGAGCACGCGCGGCAGGACGCGGTCGCGCAGCAGCGGCTCCGGCGAATAGCGCCCGTTCGAGTTGAAGCCGTAGCCGACCACCCGCTCGCCGTCGCGCACCGCATCGGTGATCACGGCGACGAGGGCGCAGGTCATCTTCGAGAAGTCGATATAGGCGTTGCGTATCGGCGAGGCGATCGGGTGGCTCTCGACGCGGATATCGGTGATGCGCATGGGGCTCTCCGGCAGGCATGGGGGGCAGGCATGGGGACCGGCAGTCTCGCCCGGCCCCCGCCCCGGAGCAACCCGGCTCAGCCGAGGAAGTCCCAGAGCCCGTCGGACACCTCGTCGAGGGTCTCGACGAAGGGGCTCTCGCCGCGGTTCTCGGGCGCCGTGCCGAAGGCGAGGAGCACCTCGGCCCGGCTCACGTTCTGATCGAGCACGCCGCGCCAGAACTCGCCCCCGTCCGGATCGGAGCCGCGCTCGAGGACGTTCTGATAGAGCACCTCGACATACTCGGCATCGGAGAGATAGTCGGCCTCCTCGGGCCGGGAGGCGTTGCCGAAGGCGGCGCGGAACTCGTCGCTCTCCAGGAAGGCTGCGGCGATGTCGATCTCGGAGGCGCCGAAATCGCGGGTGGCGATCCAGAAATTGAGCCCGGCGAGGTCGATGTCGCCGTCGCGGTCGAGGGCGGCTTCGTAGAGGAGCGCGATGCGCTTGGCGCCCTCGTCGGTGATCGCGCTCCGCTCGCCGGGCGCGAAGGCGACGCTCCGCCCGGTGCCGATCCCGACCGAGGCATCGCCGCCCGAAAGGTTTTCGATCCCGGTGAGGAAGATGCGGTAGCTCGCGCTGTCCGAGCCGGCGAGGGAGACGGTGACGAGTTCCGGCTCGGTCTGGTCGGTGGCGAAGACCACGTCGTCCTCGGCGAGGACGGCGCCCGTGTCGGTCTCGACCCGCCAGTCGATCTGGAGCACGTCGTCGCGGTCGCCCGAGCGCAGGATGGAAAACTCGAGGCTGTCGGGCCCGGCCTCGGTCTGCCCGCGGTCGAGGAAGATCAGGGTGTCGGGGGCGTCCTCGGCGCCCGGCCCGCGGGAGAGGCCGCCCGCCGCGTCGAGGATGCCGGGGTCGTAGCGGCCGCGCGGGGCGTTGGCCCCGTCGCTGGCGTCGGCGCGGCCGGTGCCGTCGCTGCCTCGGCTGCCGGCCCGGAGATTGCCGATGCCGCCGTCTGGGTCGGCCCCGCCGTCGCCGCCGTCGCCGCCCGATCCGCCTTGCCCGCCCTGGCCGCCGGGGGACGAAGAGGTCGGGTTGGTCTCGTCCGCCGCGCTCGCGAAGCCCGCGACGATCTCCACCCGGCCGAGATTGTAGACCCCGGGCGCGGTGTCGCCGGTGACGCCGGCCGGGGCGCCGAGGCCGCCGAAGCCGCCGTTGCCGCCGTCCCCGCCGTCGCCGCCGTCGGAGACGAAGATGACGCCGTTGCCGCCATCGCCCCCGTCGCCGCCGTCGCCGCCGTCGCCGCCGTCGCCGCCCTGGCCGCCGATGCCGGCGCGGGCGAAGTTGTCCGGGCCGATGGCGCTGTCGAGGATGACGACGCGGCCGCCCTCGGTGTTCCAGACCGCCGCGGACGCAGCGCCGGAGCGCCCGCCCGCCGCGCCGTCGCCGCCGTCTTCCCCGCGCCCGCCCCGCGCGCCGTCGGAGCCGAAGGAGCCGTCCGCGCCGTCGAAACCGTCGTTGCCGTCCGCGCCGTCGCCGCCATTGCCGCCGCGCCCGCTGAGCGCGCGGTTGTCGTCGAACTCGACGCGCACGAGGGTCAGCGTGCCGCCGTTGAAGATGCCGCTGAACACATCGCCCGAGGGTCCGCCAGCCTCCCCGCTCGCCGCCTTGTCGCCGACGAGGAAGTCGCCGGGGCCGTCGATCCCGTCCCGCCCGTCGACGCCGAACGCCTCCGCGCCGACGAGGCGGACCGCCTCGAGCGTCAGCCGCGCGTCGGTCCGGAGCGAGGCGTGCAGCGCGGCGACGCCTGCGAGGGCGGAAGCGTCGAGGGTGACGTCGGGCGCGCCGTCGCCGTCGGTGTCGCCGTCGATCGTCACGTCCTCGTCCGGAAGGATCACATAGGTCTCGGAGAGCGTCACCCGCTCGATCGAGGGGTCGAAGCGGATCCTGTCCGCCTCGGGGGTGGCGCGGGCGGCCTCGATCGCGGCGAGGAGCGTGCCGGGCGCGCCGGAGGCGTCGTTCGGATCGGTGACGAGAAAGTCGGCCATGGGGGTCCCCTGTCTGTGCTGCTGCCTGGAAGATAGGGCGGACTGGGGACGATTTGTTGCGAAATGCACAATACCGGGCCGCCCTCGGCGGGCGGCCCGGCGCGAGGGCCTATTCCTCGGCCTCCTCCTGGAAGACGCGCTTCAGCCGCTCGGGGTCGCGGGCGGCGCGGGCGTCCTCCTCCATCTCGGTCTTCTCGATGCCCGCCTGGATGAGATGGAAGGCGAGCCAGAAGGCGAGGCCGAGCATCACGAGGACGAACTCGGTCCCCACCATCGGGTAGATCGGGCCGACTTGGGAGAGATCGGTCCCGCTCCAGGTCTCTACGATCGTGGTCGACATGGGGTGTCTCCTCCCTCAGGTGATGAGCCCGAGGCGCCTGGCCTCGGCGATGTCCGCCTCGGAGACGGCGATGGCGTCGGCCTCCTCGGCGATCTCGGACGACAGATCGAGCCCGACGAGTTCCACCGCCTCGGGCACGCGCAGAAGCCCCATCCCGTTGAGGATGTTGGCGAGGATGAAGGCCGGCAGGAAGCCGAGCAGGCCGAACATGATGCAGGCCCCGATGAACTGGCCCCAGGGCGTGATAGTCGCCACCTGCTCGTGGTAGCCCGCCGTCGCCGGGTGGCCCCAGAGCATGAAGCCCGCGATCACGAGCCCGATGAAGCCCGCATAGCCGTGCACCGCCACGGCGCCCACCGCGTCGTCGATCTTGAAGGTCCGCTCGACCCAGAAATGCAGCTTGTAGGCGCAGACGGCGCCGACGCCGCCGATCAGCATCGCCTGGATCGGGTGGTAGAGGTCGTTGCCGGCGGAGGCGGTGATGACCCCCGCGAGGCCCGCGGAATAGGTCCAGAACGCCTCGCCCCGGGAGACGACATAGCCCGCGATCAGCCCGCCGGAGAGCGACATCAGGAAGTTGAAGACGATCGCGGAGAGGGTGGTCGGCGTCAGGTAGATCGTGGTCGCCGTGTAGGTCCCCGGCGCCGCCCCGATGTCGCCCGAGGCGATGATCGGCACGTTGCAGGCGACGTAGAAGCCCCAGAAGCCGGTGTAGATCAGGAAGAGGCCGATGGTGACCAGCCACTTGTTGTGCGGGTTGATGTTCCTCGGCGTGCCGTCCGGGGCGAACTTGCCGATGCGCGCGCCGAGCGGGATCAGCACGCCGAGCGCCGCGCCGCCCGCGATGGCGTGGATGACGCCCGAGGCATAGGCGTCGTGATAGCCGAGCTGGGTGACCATCCAGCCGTCCGGGTGCCAGCCCCAGGCCGCGTCGATGATCCAGGTGCACGAGCCGACGAGGACCGCGATGATCCAGAAGGCCGTCGGCCGGATGCGCTCGATCACCGAGCCCGAGACGATGGAGGCCGCCGTCCAGGAGAACAGCAGGAAGGCCGCCCAGAAGACGCCGTTGATCCGCGCCCAGAAGGCGTTGTCCTCGGCGGTGGTGCTCTCGGTGGCGGGAGGGCCGCCGAGATGGGTGCCCATCAGCTCGGACCAGGGCACCGCGTTGGGTGCGTCCTTCAGCCCCCCGGTGATGAACGGTCCGTTCGGAAAGGCGAAATAGATCCACCAGCCGAAGAAGAAGAACGTCACCGTCACCAGCGGGATCAGCATGGTGTTCTTCATCAGCGTGTGGAGGTGGTTCTTGCGGCGGCTGGCGCCGACTTCGTACATGCAGAAGCCGACATGAATGAGAAACATGAGCGGCACCGTCACCCAGTAGTAGAATTCGGTGAATATCACCGTGAGGGCGCCGATATCGGTGTCCATGTGGGTCGTCCTCCCCTCTGTTGCGTGTTGCGCGCGGGGCTCGGCCGGCGCGATCGGGCGGATGCGGACGGGCGGGCGGCCGGCTTCGCCTGCGCCGGCGGCGGAGTGGACCCCCTGTCCCCCGAGCGCGGCGACCCCGCCCTCGACCCGCATCCGGCGCCAAGATTGCCCAGTTCGAGTGCAATTGAACAGAGTTAAAGCAGAATTTCGGGCCCGTAACGGGAATTTTCAGATCCCCGATCCGCCAGGCGAAAGTTTCCGTTTCTCACTTTGCGGCTCCGGGGGGGTGAGGTAATCTCGCCGCAATCAATGCAGATCGGGTCCATGCTGTTTCAGATTACGGACCGACAGCGCGGTGCGAGCGCGTCCGGTGCTCGCAATTCGATGTTCACGCGCATGCGAATGCTGGAGTTCGCGCCCAGCGAGGCGCCGGAGCTCGTGGTCGCGACCGCGCGGCTCGGCGGCGCCCGGCTCTGCGCCGTCTCCTCCACGGGCCACCGCGTCGGGCTGGAGGAGCCGGAGTTCAGCACGGTCCTGGTCCCCCGGCGCGGTCGGATCGAGGTCGAGCTCGCAGGCGGCCGGCGCCTCTCGGGCGGGGCGGGGGACCTCGTCGTCTTCTCGCCGAATTCCCGGGTGACGACCGTCCTGCCCGACCGCAGCGGGCTTTACGACTGCGACTGCGCGCTGATCCCCCGCCGCCCCGGCGAGGGCGAGGACCCGCTCGCCCCCAAGCTCGAGCACGTCTTCCGGGGCGCGCGCGGGAGCGCGACCGGCCTGCGCGCCTATCTCGACTTCCTCAATGCCGAGTGCCGCCGGCCCGGCACGCCGCTCGCCGAGGGCTCCGCCCAGGCCGCCGCGCGGGCGCTGCTCGACGATCTGTTCCTCGACCTCCTCGATCGCGCCGAGGCCGTGGCGGCGCCCCCGGAGCCCGGCGCCATCGACGCCCGCCTCGTTCGCCGCGCCGAGGAGATCATCGAAGCGCGGCTCGAAGATCCGATCACCGTCGCCGATGTGGCGGAGGCGCTCGGCGTCACCGCGCGCCGGCTGCAATACGCCTTCCGCCGGGTGCGCTCGGAGAGCCCGCGGGACACGATCTCTCGCCTGCGGCTCGAGCGCGTCCGCGCCCGCCTCTCCCGGCCGGAGACGGGGAGCACGGTGACGCGAATCGCCCTCGACTGCGGCTTCGCCCATCTCGGCCGATTCGCCCGCGCCTATGCCGCGGCCTTCGGCGAGTCGCCATCGGAGACCTTGCGCCGCGCCCGCGGCTGACCCTGCAGCGTTGCGCCCCCGGTCCGACTCCCCTAACCTCGCGACATAGTCGCTCGCCAGAGCCCGGGTTTCGGTTGGATCATTGCGCGGCTCTCGCCTTAGGGAGGGCCGAGAGGGGGGACCGGACATGCCGATGTCGCCACGACGGCCCGCAGCCGCGGGAGACCCGGAGCTGCTCGTCAACGACAGCGCCGGACGCGTCTACGCCTATCGCGACGGCGCGATGGTGGAGCTCGCCGATTTCCCCGTCGCGCTGACCGACATCGCCGTCGCGCCCGACGGCACCCTCTACGGCATCGACTTCTTCGACCTCTACCGGCTCGACCCGGATGCCGGGACGGCGACGCGACTCGGCGCCCATGGCGTCTCCTCGGCCAACGCCTTCGACATCGCCGCCGACGGCACGGCGGTCCTCGCCGGCAACGGCGGCCCCGAGATCTACGCCCTCGATCTCGCCACCGCCGCCGCGACCCCGCTCCTCACGGGCTTCGACGCGGCCGAGGGCGATCTTCTCCTCACCGAGGACCGGCTCTATGTGAGCACCGACGATCTCTGGATCGACGGCTATTCCCGGGGCGATTTCGTCCTGCAGGCGGCCTACGAGCACGGCACGCCGGACATCTTCGGCCTCGCCCCTGCGGGCGCGCTCGGCGAGGCGCCGGGCGATCTCCTCGCCTTCGCGGGCGACGACGCCTACCGGGTCGATTTCGGCGCGCAGAGCTTCGAGTTCGTGGCGGATCTCTTCCCGGGCACCGGCGTCACGATCTTCGGCGCGGCCTTCGGCGCGCTCGACGGCGGGGACCGGGCGCCCGCGCTCTCGGCCGTCGGGCGCTGGACTGCGGGGCTGGTCGAGGGCACGGGCGAGCGGGTCGGCCTCTCCGACCCCGCCCTCGGCACGGTCTCGACCGACAACGCCGATATCGGCGGCACGGCGCGCGTCGAGTGGGGGACGCCCATCTCCGGCTCCACCGCCTCCTCCTTCGCCTTCGACGGCGCCGGGTCCGACGGGCCCCCGCTCCTCGATCTCGACGCGCGGCCCTTCTTCTCCCTCGGCACGTTCGACTACGTGAACGGGCGCAACGCCTCGGCCTCGGACGCCTTCGGCGGCGGCGTGCTCGGGCTCGCGGTCGATCTCGGCGGGGAGGAGGAGGTCGCGGCGGAATTCGTCTTCGAGGTGGTCTCGACGGAGAACACCACGGGCGATCCGGTGCTCGACGGCGATTTCGTCACCCTCGTAGAGGGCACCGAGATCGCCGAGGGCAGGCTTGCAGACGGCACCGCGGTCGGCCTCGAGATCGTCGGCTTTTCCCGCGACGGCGGCACCTCCTTCACCGAGGATTTCAGCTCCCCCGAGGACGGCGGCGCCAGCGCGACGCTCTTCGCCCGGCTCGTCGATATCGGCGGAGGGCTCAACACCGCACCGCTCGCCGCGGACGACACGGCCGAGGCGGAGGCGGGGCGGCTCCTCCTCCTCGACGTGCTGGCCAACGACACCGACGCGGACGGCGACCCGCTCCTCGTCACCGTCGCCTCGACCACCGACAACGCGACGGTCTCCGTGCTCGAGGACGGCACCATCCGCTACGTCGCCGCGCCCGACTTCTCCGGCACCGACAGCTTCGCCTACACCGTCTCCGACGGCCGCGGCGGCACCGACACCGCCACCGTCACCGTCGAGGTCGCGCCTTTCCGCCCGGTGATCTTCCTCGACTTCGACACGCCGCTCGAGGTCGACATTTCCCCCGTCGTCGACGACGATGGCGAGGTCACCTACGCCGTCGACCCGAGCGGGCGGGAGGCTCCCGCCGCAATCTCTGGGGCGGACCGGGCGCGCATCCTCGAAGGCGTGCAGCGGATCTTCGACGACTCGGGCCTCGGGCGGTTCCGGGTGAGCGACGAGCGCCCCTCGGTCGGCGACTATCACGCCGTGCGCTTCGCCCCGAAGGAGGCCGCCGAGGACCCGACCGGCGAGATCGAGACCGGGCGGCTCTACGGCATCGCCTACGAGGGCGTCGACCGCTTCGACAAGGCGAAGAACAGCACCGTGGCGGTGTTCGTCGATCCGGCCGATCCGATCCTGCCCGGCGATGTCGACCTGTCCGAGGACTCCGACGACTTCATCTCGGTGGTGGAGGTCGTCGCGCATGAAGTCGGGCACGCCTTCGGGCTCAGACACATCAACCCGGTTCGCGGAGACGGGTCCGAGGTGATGGACTACGCGCCCGGGCCGGCGCCCGTCTTCTATGCGGACGAGGCCGGCGCCTCGGAGCCGCCGATCGACGGCGAGCCGCGCTCCCCGATCGTGACCCACAACCCGGCGTTCCATCTGCGCCGCTGGGTGCTCGGCGAGACCGAGGACGCGCTCCTCGGCGACGGGCTCGACGGCGGAAGTTGGGATTTCGAGAGCGGCGCGGCCTATGTCCGCTATCAGTTCCGTCTCCTTTTCGAGAGCCTGACGGCGCCCATCGAGGCCTTGTTCATCGAGCGCGACGACGGCGCCTTCGGCATCGGCCCCAACGGCGAGGACCTCGAGACCACGCTCGATCTGGTCGCGGAGGGGGTCGGCCCGGGAGACGAGATCGTGTTCGAGGCCGTTGCGGGCGAGACGGTTCGGCTCGTCGCCGCGACGGCGGAGGGCGGGCGCGTGGACGCGGAGATCGTCTTCGACGCGGAGGGCGGCGCGACCACGGCGATCCCGGCCGAGGAGCTCGGCTCTCAGCCCGCGTCGATCATGGCGATGGGGGGCGGCGAGATCGGCAGCGGCGCGGTCGAGCAGACGGCGGCGCAGACGGTCTCGGCGGAGGCGAACGCGCCGATCGTGGGGACTGTCGGGGACGACCGGCTGAGCGGGGGCTTCGGAGACGACATCATCGAGGGCGGCGCGGGGGCGGACACGATGGTCTACGACCTCGCCCGCGCCGATGTGCAGGAGGCGCGGGGACCGGGGGGCAGCGTCTCGGTGCGCCTGCCGAGCGGGGAGGTGGACCGGCTCTTCTCCATCGAGACGGTGGAGCTCGAAGACGGGCGCTATCTCTACGACCTCGCGGGCGAGGACCTGCCCTTCGTCTATCGCCTCTATTCGGCCGCGCTCGCGCGCACGCCGGACGAGGCAGGGCTGCGCTTCTGGAGCGGGGCGCGCGACGGCGGGCTGTCGGAGCGCGCTCTCGCCGAGGCGTTCGTCGCGGCGCCCGAATTCGGCACGCTCTTCGGCGTCGACCCGAGCGACCGGGAGTTCGTCGGCGCGCTCTACGAGAACGTGCTCCTGCGCGACCCGGACCCCGCCGGCGAGAGCTTCTGGCTCGACGCCCTCGCCACCGGGGCCTACGACCGCGCCTCCATGCTCCTCTTCTTCTCCGACGGCCCGGAGAACACCGACCGCAATGCCGACAACTACGACGAGGGCGTCTGGGTGCTCTGAGGCCCGCGCGGGCTCAGCCCTCCTCGGCGATCTCGGCGGCGCGGGTGCGCAGGACGAATTTCTGCACCTTGCCCGTCGAGGTCTTCGGCACCTCGGAGAACACGATGCGCGCGGGCACCTTGTAATGCGCGAGATGCTCGCGGCACCAGGCGCGCAGATCCTCCTCGGTCGCGCTCTGGCCCGGGACCAGCTCGACGAAGGCGCAGGGGCTCTCGCCCCATTTCTCGTGGGGCATCGCGACCACGGCGGCGAGCGAGACGGCGGGGTGGCGGTAGAGCGCCTCCTCGACCTCGATGGAGGAGATGTTCTCCCCGCCCGAGATGATGATGTCCTTCGAGCGGTCCTTGAGCTGGATGTAGCCGTCGGCATGGATCACGCCGAGATCGCCCGAGCGGAACCAGCCGCCGTCGAACGCCTTTTCGGTGGCCGACGGGTTCTTGAGATAGCCCTTCATCACCACGTTGCCCCGGAACATCACCTCGCCGAGGGTCTCGCCGTCGCGGGGGACGGGGGCGAGGGTCTCCGGGTCGCGCACGTCGAGCGCCTCGAGGGGGAGGTAGCGCACCCCCTGGCGCGCCTTCATCGCCGCGCGCTCGGCGGAGGGCAGGGCGTCCCACTCGGCATGCCAGTCGTTCACCACCGCGGGCCCGTAGGTCTCGGTCAGCCCGTAGAGATGGGTGACCTCGAAGCCCGCCTCGACCATGCGCGCGAGCAGGGAGGCGGGCGGCGGGGCTGCGGCGGTGAAGAGCTGCACGGTGTGGGAGAGCGGGCGCTTGATCTCCTCGGCCGCCGAGACGATCAGGTTGAGCACGATGGGCGCGCCGCAGAGATGCGTGACCCCATGATCGGCGAGCGCCGACCAGATCGCCTCGGCGCGGACCTGGCGCAGGCAGACATGGGTGCCGGCGATGGCCGAGAGCGTCCAGGGGAAGCACCAGCCGTTGCAGTGGAACATCGGCAGGGTCCAGAGATAGACCGCGTGCTTGGCCATGGAGGTGGTGAGCGCGTTGCCCTGGGCGAGCAGATAGGCGCCGCGGTGGTGATAGACGACGCCCTTCGGGTCGCCCGTGGTGCCGGAGGTGTAGTTGACCGAGATCGCGTCCCACTCGTCCTCGGGCGGGCTCCAGGCGAAGTCCGGATCGCCCTCGGCCAGCAGCGATTCGTAGGGCAGCGCCGCCGCGCCGCTCGGCGGGATGCCGGCCTCGGGGTCGTCGGCCTCGACGATCTCCGGGCGGCGCTCGGTGAGCGCGAGGGCCTCCTGGAGGAGCGGCATGAGCTCGGCATCCACGATCACGAGCTTCGATTCGGCATGGTCGAGCTGGAAGGCGACGGTGCGCGCATCGAGCCGGGTGTTGATCGCGTGCAGCACGGCGCCGGCCATCGGCACGCCGTAATGCGCCTCGAGCATCGGGGGGGTGTTGAGCAGGAGCGCGGAGACCGTGTGCCCCCGCCCGATCCCGCGCGCGGCCAGCGCCGAGGCGAGGCGCCGGGCGCGGGCGTAGAACTCCGCATAGGAGCGCCGCAGCCCCCCATGCACGATCGCCGTGTGCTCCGGGAACACCGCGGCCGCGCGCTCGAGAAAGCCGAGCGGCGAGAGCGGCTGGTGGTTGGCGGGGCGCCGGTCGAGCCCCTGGTCGTAGATGCTCGCCATCGCTCAGGCGTCCCGCCACTCTGGCGCGCGCTTCTCGATGAAGGCGCCGATGCCCTCGCGCGCGTCCTCGGCCATCATGTTCGCCACCATCACCTCGGAGCAGTGGCGATAGGCCTGGGCCAAGCCCATCTCGCGCTGCTCGTAATAGGCGCGCTTGCCGATGGCCAGCGTCGCGCGGGATTTCGAGGCGATCTTGGCGGCGAGCGCCATGGTCTCCTCGCGCAGCCGCTCTGGCGCGACGGCGCGGTTGACGAGCCCGATCTCCGCCGCCCGCGCAGCGGGGATCATCTCGCCGGTGAGCAGCATCTCCATCGCGTGCTTGTCGTGGACGTTGCGCGAGAGGGCGACCATCGGGGTCGAGCAGAAGAGCCCGATATTCACGCCCGCCGTGCCGAAGCGGGCGGTCTCCGCGGCGATGGCCAGATCGCAGCTCGCGACGAGCTGGCAGCCCGCGGCGGTCGCCACCCCCGAGACTTCGGCGATCACCGGCTTCGGGCAGGCCACGACCCCCTGCATCACCGCCGAGCAGCGCTCCATGATGCGGGCGAAATAGGCCCGTCCCCCGTCGGCCTCCTGGCGCGCGGCGGTGAGTTCCTTGAGATCGTGCCCCGCGGAGAAGGCGGGGCCTTCATGGGCGAGGACGACGCAGCGGGTCTCCGGGTCGCGCCCGGCCTCCGCGATCGCCGCGCCGAGGCGGTCGAGCATCGCCTCGGAGAGCGCGTTGCGCCGCCGCTCGTCCGAGAGGGTCAGCCTCAGGACGCCGCCGGCCTCGCGCTCGGCGACGAGGATGTCCGGCGCGCCGGTCTCGGCGGGGGGGGTGGGTCCGTCCATCGGTCTCCTCCGTGTTTGCGCCCGTTGCAGGTCTGACCCCTCTCTCTATCAGCAAGCGGGCGGGGCGGGCCAGAGCGTCGGCGGCTTGTGCCTGGCGGGGCGGGCGGCCAAGGTGAGGCCATGCAGGACACGCCCCCCGATCCCCGGCTGCGCATCCGCATCGTCTTCGGCCCGCGCGAGATGCTGGGGCCGGGAAAGGCGGAGCTGCTCGAGCGGATCGCGCGGACGGGCTCGATCGCGGCCGCGGGGCGCGAGATGGGGATGAGCTACAAGCGCGCCTGGCAGCTCGTCGAGACCATGAACGCCATGTTCCGCGAGCCGGTGGTGCTGAGGAGCCGCGGCGGGAGCCGGGGCGGCGGCGCGGAGGTCACAGAGGCGGGGCGGACGGTGCTCGCCGCCTATCGCCGGCTCGAACGCGCGGCGGGGGAGGCCGGCGCGGACGAGCTCGCCCGCCTCGAGGCGATGCGCCGCGACGACCCGCCACCGGAGTAGCGCCCCGGCACCGAGCGGCGACCGGGCCTTGCCGCCGGCCCATCCCGGTCCTAGCGTTTCATATCGGCCGAGGGGGCCGGCATCAGGGGGAGAGGGCCATGGGCGTCGTCGACGGCACTATCGAGCGCGCGGGGGACGAGGACTGGATCCGCGCCACGCTCGCGCCGGGGGTGAGCTACCGGATCGCCCTCGAAAGCCCGGACACGTCGGCGTCCTTCACGGTGCGCACCGATGTCGAGGAGGGGGGCTTCTCCGGCGCCGGGCAGCGCTTCGACACGCCGAGCTTCACGCCCGACGGCGTCGCGCAGACCGTCGTCACCCCGGCCGTCGGCGGGGACTTCTACGTCGCCGTCAACAGCTTCGCCGGCGCGACCGACTACACGCTGACGGTCGAGCCCCAGGCGGACGATTTCGCCGACAGCGCCGCCACCTCCGCCCGCCTCGCGCCCGGGCAGAGCCTCGAGGGCCGCCACGAGACGGCGGGCGACGACGACTGGGTCGGCATGACGCTTGCCGCCGGGCAGACCTACCGCATCGAGATCGAGGCCGCCCCCGCCGCCTTCGCCACGCTCTTCGGCGCCGAGGACGGCCGCTTCGCCGAGGAGGCGGGCCGCGCGATCTTCGCCGCGACCCCGGTCGGGCAGTTCGGCAGCGGGCGGAGTCAGATCGTCGTCACCCCGCGGGAGACCTCGGAGTATTTCCTGAGCCTGCAGGGTCCGGACGGGGACTGGACCGTCACCCTCGCCGAGCAGGCTGACGATTTCGCCGACACCGACGCGACCGCCGGGGCGAGCGCCGTCGGCGAGACGATCTCCGGCACCATCGAGACCGAGGGCGACCGGGACTGGATCCGCATCCCGCTCGAGGCCGGCGTGACCTACCGCGCCGAGGCCGTCGCCACCGAGGGCGGCGGGGCCGGCTTCGCCCCGAGCGTCGCCGTTTTCAGCGCGGACGATTCGAGCCCGGGCTTCGGCGACGCGCTCTTCTTCGACGCCATGGCCACCGGCCGCGTCGAGGGCCCGGTGTTCACCGCCGCCGTCTCGGGCGACTATTTCTTCGAGGTCTCCTCGAACCTCACCCCCGCCACCGGCGGCTACACGCTGAGCGTCTCCGAACAGGTCGACGACTTCGCCGACACGACCGCGACCGACGGCCTGATCGCGCCCGGGCAGACCGTCTCCGGCACGATCGAGGTGCCGGGCGACTCGGACTGGATCGCCGCCGATCTCTCCGCCGGCGTCACCTATCGCGCGAGCCTCTCGGCCGTCAGCGTGCCCTTCGGCTTCGTCGATCTGCGCGCCGGCAGCGAGACCGACGGCGCCTTCCCCGGCGAGAGCGACCGGCTGGAGTCCACCCTCGCCGGCGCCGCCATCCCGGGCGCGCCGACGGAGATCGTCTTCACCCCCCGGGTCGATGCGCGCTATTATTTCATCGTGCCGTCCAGCGAGTTCGGCCTCCTCCCCGGCGACTACACCCTCGCCCTCGCCGAGCAGGCCGACGACTTCGCCGACAATGCCGACACCGAGGGCAGCGTCGCGCCCGGCGCCACCGCCTCCGGCGTGATCGAGACGGCGGGGGACGAGGACTGGTTCCGCGTCGATCTCGCCGCCGGCACGAGCTACCTCGTCACGGCGACGCCAGACCCCGAGGCCGCGGGCCTCTCGCTCTCTGGCGCCGTGACCTTCGTCGAGACCCGGGAGGACGGCGAGTTCGAGGACGGCTTCCGCATCGACACCGCCGCCTCCGATCCGACGAGCTTCACCACGGTGCAGACCGTTCTCACCCCGCGCACCGATGCAAGCTTCTACATCCGCGTCGCGGGCGCCACGGGAAGCGGCGCCTACACCGTCTCCGTCGCCGAGGTGGAGGACGATTTCGCCGACACCTCCGCGACGCTCGGCACCGTGGAGGCCGGCGGCTCCGGCCTGCCCCTGATCGAGGGCGGCGAGGGGCCCGACATGCTCGCGGGCACCCCGGCGGCGGAGGAGATCCGCGCCCTCGGCGGGGACGATCTGATCGCGGCCTCGGGGGGCGACGATCTCATCCAGGGCGGGGCCGGGACCGACACGGTCGTCTATCCGGGCGCGGCCTCGATCGACCCCAACGACACCGACCCCCGCGCGCCCTTGCCGGTCCCCGAGGGCGCGACCCGGCCCGCCCTCTCCGACGCCGGCGCGCTCACCGTCTCGGCCCCCGACGGGACCGATCGGCTGACCGGCGTCGAGCGCGTCGAGGTCGCCGACGGCGCCTATCTCTACGACATCGGCATCGGCCCCGAGCTCGCCGCCCTCTACGACCGCATCGGCGCGGGCGAGATCGGCGAGGAGGAGCGCATCGAGCCGGTGGGCGACGACCTCGCCACCGTCTACCGCCTCTATGGCGCGGCCTATGGGCGGACCCCGGACGAGGCCGGCCTGCGCTTCTGGCTCGATCTCTTCGAGCGGGACCAGATCACCCAGCGCGAGCTCGCCGAGGCCTTCATCACGGTGCCCGAATTCCAGCTCCGCTACGATGGCGATCCGGACACGCCGGGCTTCCAGGAGCCCTCCGACGAGGAATACATCTCGCTCCTCTACGACAACGCGCTGAGGCGGGAGCTCGACGAGGACGGCTTCGCGTTCTGGCTCGCCCAACTCGAGAGCGGGGCGTTCGACCGCGTCGAGATGCTGATCTTCTTCGCCGACAGCCCGGAGAACGTGACCCGCACCCGCAGCTTCCTCGAGGACGGGGTGGTCGTCCTCCCCGAGGACGACATGCTCATGTGAGGGGCGCCTCGGCGCGCGGGATCGAGAGGGAGAAGACCGAGCCGCGCCCGGGGCGGCTCCGCGCCTCGACCCGGAAGCCGTGCGCCTCGGCGAGCTCGGCCACCACCGCGAGGCCGAGCCCCTTGCCCTCCGAGCCCGCCCCCCGCTCTCCCGGCCGCCAGATCTCCGCGAGGCGCTCCGGCGCGATCCCCCGCCCGGTGTCGCAGACGAGGAAGGCGAGCCGGTCGCCCTGCCGGCGGCAGCCGATCAGCACCCGCGCCCCCTCGGAATGCGCCACCGCGTTGGCCGCGAGATTGGCGAGGCAGCGGATCGCCGCCATCGGGTCGGCCCGGACCGCGAGGCTCGAGGCCACGGTGCCGAGCCGGATCCCCTTGGCCGCCGCCTCCCCCTCGAACATGGCCGCCACCGTCTCGAGGAGGAGCGCGGCGGGCACCGCCTCCACCGCGCCGGGCGGGGGGGCGGCCTCCGGATCGCCCGCCTCCGCCGCGCCTTCGAGATAGCGCTCGACGAGCTCCTCGAGATAGGCGCAGTGCCGCTCGAGCCCCGCACGCGGCTCCTCCGGCAGGCCCCGGAGCGCGAGGCGGAGCGCGGCGAGCGGCTGGCGGATGTCGTGCGTCGCATGGGCCATCTCGGCGCGGCGCCGCTCGGCGAGGGCGGTGGCCTCGCGATGGGCGGCGTCGGCGGCGCGGAGCTCCTCGGCGAGGGCGAGCTTCTCCTCGAGCGCCGCGATCGCCGCGGCCGAGGCGCGCGCCTTCTCCCGCCGGACCGCGGCGATCCGCCCCGCGATCGCGGCGATGAAGGCCGCGGCTTCCACGAGGAAGGCGAGGCGCCCGACATCGCGGGTCTGCTCGATGGTCACGAGATCGGGCGCGGCATGGGCGACGGCGGAGACCACGCAGGCCCCGGAGACCGCCGCCGCGCCGATGGTGAAGGCGTGCGACCCCGGCCAGCCCCGCCTGAGCGCCAGGATGCCGGCCGCGAGATAGGCCTGCGCCCCGATCGCGACCCAAAGAAAGCCGAGGCCGGTCACCCGCCGGTCGTCGGTCAGCGCCGTGCTGAGCGCGAAGGCCGCGGAGACCCCGATGATCGTCAGGAACACGCGGTCGAGCCAGGGCGCCCGGCGCGGCAGCTCGAAGAAGGCGCGCACGAAGAAGGCCCCGAGGATCGCCATCGCCGCATGCATCGGCCGCGCCGCGTGGTGGTTGAGCCCCGGCGCCTCGGGCCAGAGGTAGCGGAAGGCCTGCCCGTCGACATGGGCGCTCCAGAGCGCGACCGCGCCGATATAGAGCCCGTAGAAGAGCGCCGCCCGGTCGGCGAGCGCGGCCGCCACCGCGAGCATCATCGCCGCCATGGCGAGGAGCGCCGCCTGCGCCGCGACGCTGCGCGCGGTCTCGGCGGCGGCCCGCGCCGCGAACGGGCCGGGGGCGGCGATCTCGGGGGAGAGGTCGAGATTGGTGTGGAGCCTGAGCCGCGCCCAGATCTCGACGCGCTCGCCCGGCGCGAGGCGCAGCGGCGCGGCGAGCGAGACATGACCGACCGGCCGCGCCGCGAAGCCGCTTTCCCGGTCGAGCGCCATGACCCGCTCGGCGCCGCCCGCGCGATCCACCCAGAGCGCCGCCTCCGGCGCCGCGATCACCCCGAGATCGAGGACGAAGACCCCGCCCTCGGGCGGCGCGACCACCGCCATCCGGAACCAATGCGGCCCGCCGCGTGTGTCGTGGAGGATCCGGCTCCGCGCGAAGGGCGCGAAGCCCCCCGAGGCTGCGAGCGCGCGCGCCGCGGCGAGATCGAGCTTGCCGCCGGGGTCGGCGCGGTGTTCCGTATAGGGGGCGAGGGAGACGACCGGCTGTCCCGGCGCGAGCCTCAGCGCCTCGGCCGCCGCGGGCAGGGCGAGAACGAGGACGAGGACGATCCCGAGGAGGAGCGCGTGACCGATCTGCGCCGCCGCAGCGCGGTGATCGCCGACGACCACCCGATGATGCGCGCCGGGATTCGCGCGGTCCTCGAGGGCTACGGCAATGTCGACATCCTCGAGGAGGTGGCGACCGGGCTCGACGCCGTGCGTGCCGCGCGCACGCGCCGGCCCGATCTCTTCGTGCTCGACATCGCGATGCCCTATGCCCGCGGCCTCGAGGTCTTCGTCGAGATCCGCCGGCAGAGCCCGGCCTCGCGCATCGCCGTGGTCACGGGGCTCGGCGCCTCGGGGCTCCTCGCCGAGCTGGTGGCCGCGGGCGTCGACGGGCTGTTCCTCAAGCGCGGCGATCCGGAGGTGCTCGAGCGGGGCCTGCGCCTCGTGCTCCAGGGCGCGCGGTTCGTCGCGCCCGATGTGGTCGAGCGGCTCGAGGCACGCCCGCCCGGGCCCGAGCTCTCGCCGCGCGAGCGCCAGACCCTCGGCCTCGTCGCCCAGGGGCTCACCAATGCCGAGATCGCCGGGCGGCTCAATCTGAGCCCCAAGACGGTGGAGAAGCACCGCACGAGCCTCATGCAGAAGCTCGGCGTGCGCTCGATGTCCGAGCTTCTGGCGCATGCGCTCCGCGAGGGCCTCCTCGACGGCCATTCCCAGGACTGAGACCGGATCCTAGCCCGCCCCGCGCCCCGGCGCATGGGGCGATCTCCCCAATCTTCCGCGTCGCGCCGCGAAACCGGCCCTGCGCCCGGCGGGCGCGAAGGGGGGATCTCCCCCATGCAGGAGGGGGGGCGCACCCCTCACCGCCCGGGCCCCGTTCGGCGGAGGGTCTCCTCATCGCAACCGGCCCGCGACGGGCCAGACCCATGAGGAGAGACCCGATGACCACCGCCGCCACCTCGCTCGCCTTCGACGGCCCCCTCGGCGGGGGCGACCATCTCGCCGCTTTCCGCGCGCGCCTCGACGACCTCGCCGGCCGCCTCGGCGAGGACCGCGCCGTGCTGCAGGACACCGGCCGCGTCGCCGCCACCCTGGGCGAGCCGCTGTCGATCCCCGGCCTGCTCGCGGACGGGATCGACGCGTTCCAGGACATGATCGACCTGCCCGATTCGGTCGTCGCCGCGCTCCGCCTCGCGCCCTACGGCATCGGCACCGCCATCGACCGGGTCGACCGCCTCGCCGAGCGCGTCTCCGACCGCCTCGAGCCGATCGAGCGCCGCCTCGAGGAGGCCGACGCGGCGCTCGATCCCGTCGACCGCGGGCTCGGCGCCGTCGTGGAGACCGCCGAGCGCGCCGACGCCCTCGTCGCGCTCGCCAAGGACGCGACCCTTGGCCTCGCCGAGAGCGCCGATCTGATGGCCGAGAGCCTCGGCGAGGGCCGGCTCGGCGCGGCGATGACCGGGCGCGTGGAGATCGCCGCGCGCTTCGTCGAGGGGGCGGGCGCGGCCCATGCGCTGATCGAGCCGGCCCGCACGCTCCTCGACGGCCTCGTCGAGACCGTCGACGCCGGCCTCGACCTCCTCGACCCCGGCGTGATCGAGGACGCCCGCGAGGCCGTCGGCACCTTCTTCGATCCGGTCGTCGGCGCCTTCGACGGCATCGAAGCGACGATCTGCCGGACCTTCACCGTGATCCCGGCGCTCCCTGGGGTCACCCTTCCGAACCCCTTCGGCGACCCGATCGTCGTGGTCCCGCCGACCCCGGCCGTGACCGTCAACATCTGCGACGCGCTCGGCCGGCTCGACAGCCTGATCGGGGTGGTGCGCGAGTTCGTCGAGGGTGTGATCGTGGACGCGCTCGAGGCCGTCGGGATCGACCTCTTCGCCGCCGTCGACGCGCTGGAGGAGCAGCTTCTGCGCCCCTTCCGCCCGCTCTTCGAGGCGATCGACGGGGCGCTCGCGACCGTCGAGGATCTGCGCGCGCTGATCGCCGACGCGGTCGAGACCGTCGAGAGCGTCTTCGCCGATCTCGCGGAGCTCTTCGGGCAGATCCCCGTCCTCTTCGACGCGCGGCAGGTGGGCGATGCGGGCGACGACGTGCTCACCGGCCTGCCCGAGGCGCTCGCCGACGCCGCCGATCTGCCCGAGGACGCCGCGGATCTGCCGATCTCCCACGGTCTCTTCGGGCGCGACGGCGCGGACCTGCTCTCGGGCGGCGCGGGCGTCGACTTCCTCTTCGGCGGCGCGGGGGCGGACACCCTCGACGGCGGCACCGGCGACGACGAACTCCATGGCGGCGCGGGCCCCGACAGCTTCGTCTTCGAGGGCGAATTCGGCGCGGACTGGGTCTCCGACGGCTCCGGCGGCGAGGTCTTCCGCTTCGAGGCGGGCGCGGAGGTCGAGGCCAGCCGCGCGGGCGCCGATCTCGTGCTCACCGTCGCGGGCCAGGGCGAGGCGACCGTCGAGGGCTTCTACGAGGAGGGCCGCTACGACGGCGCCACAGCCTTCGCCGGCGCGGTGGAGATAGCGCTGCCCGGCGCCGGCGCGCCGCCGCCCCCCGGCCCGCTGCCCGTGCCCGTGACCGAGGGGGACGACCGCATCGCCCTCGACACCGTCTCCGGCCTCCGCCTCGATGCGCGCGGCGGGACGGACACGGTCGCCTATGCCGAGGCCCGCGCCGGGAAGGAGGTCGAGTTCCGCAGCGACGGCGCCGTCGCGGTGACCGGGGCGGGCGCGACCGATCTCCTCGAGAATGTCGAGCGGGTCGAGTTCGAGGACGGCGCGCTGATCTTCGACATGCGCGCCGAGGCCGACGTCGCCTACCGCCTCTACTCCGCCGCCCTCGGGCGCACGCCGGACGAGGCGGGCCTGCGCTTCTGGGACGGGGTGCTCGAGGCGGGCGCGGAGATCGCCGACGTCGCCGAGGCGTTCCTGTTCTCCGAGGAGTTCGCCGGCCCCGAGGCCGACGCCCTCGCCCCCCGCGAGATCGTCGACGCCTTCTACGACAACGTGCTCGGCCGCGAGGCGGACCCGGCGGGGCGCGAGTTCTGGTCGGGCGTGCTCGAGGACGGGCTGATGACCGCCGTCGACGTGATGCTCACCTTCGTCGACCATGCGGAGAACCTCGCCCGCGTCGCCGACGACATCGACGACGGCCTCTGGGTCGCCTGACCCCCCGGGACGGTGGAGACCATGCGAGAGCGCCCGCCCCGGAGACGGGGCAGGGCGCCGCGCCGTCAGTAGCGGGACTGGGCGCGGCGGATGGCGCCGGCCTCCTCGGAGATGGCGAGCGCGTCGGCGAGGGTGCGGATGCCTTTGGCCTCGAGCACCGGGATCAGATGCGTGAGCACCTCTGCGGTGGCGAGCGCATCGGCGAGGGCGGTGTGGCGCGTGCCGTCCTCGAAGGCGATGCCGAAGCGTTTGGAGAGTGCGTCGAGGGTGTGCTCCGCGCCCTGGCCGAAGAGATGGGCGGAGAGCAGCACCGTGTCGAGCACCGGCATGTCGAAGCGCACCCCGGCCTGGCGCTCCTTGAGCTGGAGGAACTTGAGGTCGAAGGGGGCGTTGTGCGCCACCAGCACCGCATCCGCGGCGAATGCGTGGAAGGCGGGGAGGACGGTCTCCGGCCCCGGCTGGCCTTCCACCATGGCGTCGGTGATGCCGTGGATGCGGGTCGCGGCGGCGGGGATGCGCCGGCCGGGATCGACGAGGCGCTCGAAGCTCTCCCCCCGGATGAGCCGCCCGTTGACCACGCGCACCGCGCCGATCTGCACGATCTCGTCGCCCGCCGAGGGGAAGAGCCCGGTGGTCTCCGTGTCGAAAACCACGAAGGTGAGCGCGGAGAGGGCGCGGGCCGAGACGTCCTCGGGCACCGTCCGCGTGAGAAGGGCGAAGTCGTAGAACTCGGGCCGGGCCGGCAGCGCCGCGGCGGGGGCGCTCTCGTGGTCCTCCACGGCGGCGGGCAGCGGCAGGCGGAGCCGCGCCTGCCCGCCGAGCGTCTCCTCCGACCAGATCTCGGTGCGGTGATGGATCAGCACGTCGCGCCCGGTGAGCCCCGCGAGCGCGGGCGTCAGCGGCTCGGCGAGCCAGGCCTCGGAGAGCTGTTCGGGCAGCGGCGCGCCCGCCCAGGCGAGATCGAGATAGACCCGCGGCCCGCCGTATTCCGCGGAGAGGATCACCGTCTCCACCCCGTGGCGCTCGGCGAGGCGGCGGCAGAGGAGGGTGAGGAGATCGACCACGGTGAAGCTGTAGCAATGCAGCCAGCAGGGGTCCCCCTTGTGTTCGAGCGCGGGGCGGCCCGCCTCGATCAGCCGGTCGCGCACGCAGGCCATCAGCTCGAAGGACGAGACGTTGGACATCGACCAGCCGCCGACGCGCAATTCGTCGTAGCTCGCGGAGAGCTCCTCGATGCGCCGGGCGAGGCGGTCGGCCTCCTGCCCGATCACCGAGACGAAGCGCCCGCGGGTCTCGCCCTCCATCTCCGGCGACTGGACGAGGATGTCGACGGCGGCGCGGAGATTGGCGGCGGGGCGGCGCAGGCCCTCCAGCATGTCCTTCAAGAGATGGTCGCGGGCGGCCTGGTCGGTGATGAGCGCGGTCGCGTCGCGCAAGGTCAGCACGAAGCCGTCGATCCGCGCGTCCTCGCCCATGATGAGCGACATCCGCCCCTGCAGCGTGCGCCGGCCCTCCCGGCTCGCGCAGACGACATCGACGGAGAGCCCGTCGCGCCGGGTCTCGTGCTCGCCCCGCTCGACGCGCCCGCGCAGACGGTCGAGCGCGTGGCGGATCGGCTCCTCGGTGACGAGGCGGAAGAGCGAGCGGCCGAGGCCGATCTCGCCCCCGGTGCCGAGGAGGCGCACCGCCTCGGCGTTGTAGAGCAGGATCTCGTGCTTCAGATTGCAGATCAGCACGCATTCCTTGAGATCGCGCAGCACCGCCTCGATCTGCGCCTTCTCGGCGAGCACCTGGCCGAGGGCCGCGGCGGAGACGGTCTCGCTGTCGCCGCGGGCGGCGGCGAGGGCCTCGGCGAGGCTCCGGGCGGCGGGGCCGAGCTCGCCGAGATAGCGCGCGTCCTCGGTCTCGAGCTCGGCATGGGCGGCGATCGAATGGGCGCGCGCCTCGAGCTCGCCTGCGAGGCGCTGGATCGCCTGCGCGACATGCTGGTCGAAGAGCTGCCAGACATAGGCCGTGAGCGCGAGCGAGCCCAGAAGCGCGATGCCGCCGCCGAGGACGAGATGGGGCACCGCCTCCGCCCCCGCGCGCGCGGCCGCGAGCCAGAGCCCGCCCCCGATCAGCGCCGCCGTGCCGAGCCCGACGACGGCGAAGAGCAGGAAGATGCGGAGGCGAAGGCTCCAGTCCTCAATCCGCATCGGGGCCCGCGGGCGCGTCGTCGAGCAGCCGGCTCACCCGGCGCGAGAGCTCCTCGATCCCGAAGGGCTTGGAGAAGAAGGCGTCGGCGCCGAGGGCGAGGGCCTTCTCCCCCTCCACCGGGCCGCCCTTCGCGGTGAGGATGACGATCTTGACGTCTGCGAGCTCGGGGTCGCGGCGCATGGTCTGGCAAACGTCGTAGCCGTCGCGCTTCGGCATCATCACGTCGAGGACCACGAGATCGGGCTTTCGCTCGTGCATCGCCGCGAGGGCCGCCTCGCCGTCGGCGACGGTGCGCACCTCGTAGCCGTCGCGCTTCATGAGGTATTCGAGGGAGAAGGCGATATTGGGCTCGTCGTCGACGAGCAGCACCGACCTGGTCATCCGGTTTCCTCCGCGGTCTCGCCGCTCTCGCAGGCGGCGTCGATCAGGGCATCTTGACCCTCGGGAACGATCCAGTCGAGCCCCTCGGGGTCGGGCGGGGTGCCGCTCTCGAAGGCGGCGAGGGCGCCCGCGGTGAGCGCGGCGCGGCGGGTGCGGGCGCAGTCGAAGAGATGGGGCAGCCGCCGCGCCCCCTCGAGCCGGGCGACGAGCAGGACGTCGGCGCGCAGATAGGCGGGCCGGTCCGGATAGGGCGCGGGGTCCGCGACCTCGACGGCGGCGAAGCGGCTGACCCGGGGGACGAGCATCGTCCAGGGCTGCAGCCAGCTCGAATAGGGATAGGCCTCGGCGACGCGGGCCCCCGGCGCGAGGCCGGCGCGGGCGCGGTCGAACCAGGAATACTCGCTCCAGAGCAGGAAGGCCGCCATCGCGAGCCCCGCCGCGACCGGCGCCCCCCAGCGCGGCAGCCCGCCAAAGAGCCGTCCGAGCCCGAGCAGGAGCCCCGCGGCGCCGAGCCCGATGGCAACGGTGGCGATCAGGTGGAGAAACATGCGCGGGGCCCCTCAGGCGACCGTGTGGCGGCCCTGCGCCACGGCCGATTGCATGGTCTTCACCACCACGAAGGCGTCCTTCAGATGGTGGCGTTCGAGATCGGAGAGGCTCGCGGGCGCGAGGTAGTTGTCGGGCTTGGCGCCGGCGCGGATCCGGGCGGCCTGGTGCCTGAGGCGGGTCTCGGCGATCAGGTCGTAAGCCGCGATGAGGTCGCGCCCGCCGTCGGGGGAGAGGATTCCGGCCTCGCGGGCCGCCTCCAGCCGGGCGCGGGTGTTGACCGGGGAAAGCCCGCCCATCAGCGCGTAGAGCCGCCCGAGATCGACGATCGGCACCACGCCGTTGGCCTTCATGTCGAGGGTGTTCTTGTGCTCGCCGGAGCGGATCGTCGCGAAGCCGCGGAAGAGCGAGAGCGGGGGCTGATGGGTCAGCGAATTCGCCACCATATGGGCGATGAAGATCGAGTTGCGCCGCGCGGCCTGGAGGGTCTCCGCCTGCAGCCCCTCGAAGAGCGCCATCTCTCCGGCGATGGGGCGCAGGTCGAACATCACGCTCGCGAGCATCCGCGCCATCGGGTCGGGCGTCGCGATCCAGCCCTGGAAGTAGGACCGCCAGGTGGCGACGGGCTGGCGCCATTTCGGGTTCGTCGCCATCATCTCGCCGGGGCAGTAGTAGAAGCCGCAGGCGTCGAGCCCGTCGGAGACGAAGCGGGCGAGGGCGGCGAAATAGGGCTCGTGGGCGGGGGTCGCGGCATCGTCGAGGATCAGGCAGTTGTCCTGGTCCGAGACGCCGGTCTGCTCCCGCCGGCCCTGGCTGCCGCAGACCGCGAAGAGATAGGGCACCGGCGGCGCCCCGAGCTCCGCCTCGGCCATGGCGACGAGGCGGCGGGTCAGCGCGTCGGTCACGTCGGTGACGAGGCGGGTGACGACATGGTGCTCCGCCCCCGCGCCGACGAGTTGGGCGAGGAAATCCGGCACCTTCTCGATCGTCCCGCGCAAGCCTGCGAGGTCGCCTTGCCGGGCGATCTCGGAGAGCAGCATGGGCGCGGAGAGCGCCTGGTGGGAGACCAGATCGGACCGGGTGAGGATGCCGACGGCGCGGCCCTTCTCGACGACGGGCAGATGGCCGATCTTCTTCTCGATCATCGCGACGAGGGCGTCGAGGCCGATATCCTCGGGCGCGAGCGCCAGGGGATTGCGGGTCATCACCTCGGCGACCGGGGTGTCCGGCCCCAGGCGCGCGGCGATCACCCGGCCGCAGAGATCGCCGGAGGTCAGGATCCCGACGAGGCGCTCGCCCTCCGAGACGAGGACGCAGGAGATATGGCGGTCGCGCATCACCGTGGCGGCCTCGGCCACCGTGTCGCCGGGGGCGACGGAGATCGGCCCCGCGCTCATGATCTCCGAGATGCGCAGCATGCCGAGATCGGCGGTGCTGCGGGCGGCCTCGGGGCGCTCGGGGGCGGGCTCGCGGCCGAAGAAGCGGGCGAATTGCGGCTCGGTGCCGACGAGGCCGAGGAAGTCCTCGGCGGGGACGAGATGCAGCCGCGCGGGCTCGCGGGCGGCGGCGGTGTAGGGGGCGGTCCCCCCGGTCAGGATGCCGCGCTCGCCGAAGACCTGCCCGGGCCCGAGGCGGGAGACGACGTCGCCGGTCTCGGCGGTCACCTCGATCGCGCCCTCGGCGATGGCGAAGAGGCCGGGGACTTGCTCGCCGATGCGATAGGCGGTCTCGCCGGGGGCGAGGGGGAGGGTCCGGCTGCGCTCGGCCAGCGCCGTGCGGGTCGCGGGGCCGAGGGTGTCGAACGGGTGGGTCGCGGCGAAGAAGCGCTCCCGGTCGGCGGCGGCGGTCTCGAGGGTGTCGGTCGTCATCGCGGCGCTCCGGGGCGATTGCGGGGGGAGGGCGGCTGGCCGCCCTCGCCGGGGGTCGTCGGGGAGAGCGGCGCGCGCCCTCCCCGGAGGCCGTCAGTGGCCGGTGGCGGCGCCGGCGCCCTTCGGCACGCGGATGCTCTCCACGAGCTCCTGGATCTCCTTCGGCGGCTCCTTCGTGGCGTTGGAGACCACATAGGCGACGCCGAAGTTCACCAGAGCGCCGACCGCGCCGAACGCCTCCGGCGCGATGCCGAGGAAGTGGTTCTCGGTCGTGTTGGCGAGCAGTTCGGTGCCCGGGATGAAGAACATCCCCTTGAAGGTGAAGATGTAGCCGATCGTCACCAGCAGGCCGGACAGCATCCCGAAGATCGCGCCCATGTTGTTGATGCGCGTCGAGAAGATGCCCATCATCAGCGCGGGGAAGATCGAGGAGGCCGCGAGGCCGAAGGCGAGCGCCACCACCTGTGCCGCGAAGCCTGGTGGATTGAGCCCCAACCACGCTGCGATCGCGATGGCCACCGCCATCGAGATCCTGGCGGCGAGCAACTCCGATTTCTCCGACATGTTGGGCATGAAGGTGCCCTTCAGAAGATCGTGGGAGACTGCCGAGGAGATCGCCATCAAGAGCCCCGCCGCCGTGGAGAGCGCGGCTGCGAGGCCGCCTGCGGCGACGATGGCGATCACCCAGTTGGGCAGCTTGGCGATCTCGGGGTTGGCGAGCACCATGATGTCGCGGTCGACGGTGAGCTCGTTGCCGGCCCAGTTCGGGTCGATCAGGTTGCCCTCGCCGGGGGTCGCGGCGTCGTTGTAGTATTGGATCCGCCCGTCGCCGTTCTTGTCCTCGAAGCTGAGGAGGCCGGTGGTCTCCCAGTTCTTGAACCAGTCGGGCCGCTCGTCATAGGCGAGCGCCTCGGCCGTCGGGCCGTTCGGGTAGATCGTGTCGGTGAGGTTGAGCCGCGCCATCGCGCCGACGCCCGGGGCGACGGTGTAGAGGAGCGCGATGAAGACCAGCGCCCAGCCGGCCGACCAACGCGCATCCGCCACCTTCGGCACGGTGAAGAAGCGGATGATGACATGCGGCAGGCCCGCGGTGCCGATCATCAGGCTGAGCGTGTAGAGGAAGATGTTGAGCGTTCCTCCGTCTTGCGCCGTGTATTGGGTGAAGCCCAATTCCTGCACCACCTGGTCGAGGCGTGCGAGCAGCGGCTCGCCGGAGGCGGTGTGCTCGGAGAACAGCCCGATCTGCGGCAGCGCCTGCCCGGTGAGCTCGAGGCTGATGAAGACCGCCGGGATGGTGTAGGTGACCTGCCCCCCAAAAACCGGGCCATTCAAAAGGAGAGTTTGTTCTCGTAAC
>CAZNTX010000008.1:0-52991 GCA_964576075.1 uncultured Limibaculum sp.
GGTGGGTGGGTGGGGGAGGCGGCGGGCCGTCGGACTGGCCGGCCGCCGGCTCAGGCGCTGCCGCCGGCGGAGAGGAGCGCGGGGTTGACGCCGATCTTCGCCAGCGCCCGCTCCCATTTGCTCTCGTTCTCCGCGTCGAAGAGGAGGCCCTGGTCCGGCGCGCAGTAGAGCCAGCCGTTCATCTGGATCTCCTGCACGAGCTGGCCCGGCGCCCATCCGGCATAGCCGAGGGCGACCATGGCCTGGCGGGGCCCGCGGCCTTCGGCCATCGCGTGCAGGATGTCGAGCGTGGCGGTCATGGAGGTCTCCTCGTCGACCACGAGGGTGGCTTCTTCGGAACGATAGTCCGAGGAGTGCAGCACGAAGCCGCGCCCGGTCTCCACCGGCCCCCCGAAGCGGACCCGCTGGCGCGCCACCGGGCCCTCGGCGGTGATCGAGAGCCGCTCGAACAGGTCCTTGAGCGCGAGCGTCTCCGCCGGTTTGTTGACGATGAGGCCCATGGCGCCGTCGGCCGAATGGGCGCAGAGAAACACGAGCGTCTTGTGGAAGCGCGGGTCCTGCATGCCGGGCATGGCGATCAGGAGCTGGCCCGCGAGGAAGTCCGACCGGGCGATGTCCCCAGCCGACGCGGGCTCGTCGGGCCGAGAGGGCGGCGGGCGGTCGTCCTCGGGGTCGCTCATCGGCATCGGGGTGGCAGCGTGCATCTCGAAGGTGTTATGGGTCGAGCCCGGAGCGTTGCATATATCCCGGCCATGTTCACGAGAAAAAACACCGCCGCGGCCGCGGCCCTGGTCGCGCTCGCGCTCGGTCCCTGGGCCGGGGCGCAATCCATCGTCTCCACCGGGGGCTCGATGCTCTCGGCCGAGATCCTTCCGGGCCAGCGGTCCGGCGACGGGCGGGTCGCGGGGCTCCGCCTCGAGATCGCGCCCGGTTGGAAGACCTATTGGCGGGCGCCGGGGGAGGCCGGGGTGCCGCCGAGCTTCGACTGGGCGGGGTCGGACAATCTCGCCGGCGTCGAGATCCGCTGGCCGCGGCCCGAGGTGTTCGAGAGCTTCGGGATGCGGACGATCGGCTATTCCGGCGAGGTGGTTCTGCCGCTCGAGATCGCGCTCGAGGACCCCGGGCGCCCGCTCCGGCTCGCGCTCGCGCTGACGGCGGGGGTGTGCCGCGAGGTCTGCCTCTTCGAGGAGATCCGGCTGGCGGCGGAGATCCCGCCCGACGCCCTGGGCGGGTCGGCGGAGATCGCGGCGGCGCGCGCGGCGGTGCCGGGGCGGCCGGCGGCGGTCGGTCCGGTGGTCTGCGCGATCCGCGGCGCGGGCGCCGAGCGCCGGTTCGAGGCGGAGATCGGTCTCGCGGCCCCCGTCTCCGACCCCCTCGTGGTGCTCGAGGGGCCGGAGGGGGTCTGGTTCCATGGGGTGGAGACGCGCGCGGCGGCGGACGGGCTCGCCGTCGACGCGGCCCTCGCGGTCGAGGAGGGGGCCTGGGTCGCGCGCGACGAGATCCGGCTCACTCTTTTCGCGGAGGGCCTGGCGGCGGACATCCGGGGCTGCGCGGCGCCCTGAGGGGCCGGGCCGTCTCAGACGTTGGCGCTCATGCCCTTTTCCTTGGCGAGTTCGCGCATCTTCTTCTGCAGCTTCTCGAAGGCGCGGACCTCGATCTGGCGGATGCGCTCGCGGCTCACCTTGTAGTGCTGGCTGAGTTCCTCGAGGGTGACCGGGTCCTCCCGCAGGCGCCGCTCGGTGAGGATGTGGCGCTCGCGCTCGTTCAGCCCCTCCATCGCCTGCATCAGAAGCTCGTGGCGGGCCTCCATTTCCTGGGACTCGGCATAGGCCATCGCCTGGTCCGCCTCCTCGTCGGCGAGCCAGTCCTGCCATTCGGAGGTGCCCTCGCTGTCGCCCTTGAGCGGCGCGTTGAGCGAACTGTCGCCGCCGGCGGAGAGGCGGCGGTTCATCGAGATGACCTCCTCCGCGTTGACGCCGAGATCCTTGGCGATCTTCTCCACATGCTCGGGGCGCATATCGCCCTCCTCGAGCGCGCCGATCTTGCCCTTGGCCTTGCGCAGATTGAAGAAGAGCTTCTTCTGCGCCGAGGTGGTGCCGAGCTTCACCATAGACCAGGAGCGCAGGATGTATTCCTGGATCGAGGCGCGGATCCACCACATCGCGTAGGTGGCCAGCCGAAAGCCCTTCTCCGGGTCGAAGCGCTTGACGGCCTGCATCAGCCCGACATTGGCCTCGGAGATCACCTCGGCCGTCGGCAGCCCGTAGCCGCGATAGCCCATGGCGATCTTGGCGGCGAGGCGGAGATGGGAGGTCACGAGCTTGTGCGCCGCCTCCCGGTCGCCGCGATCGGCCCAGGCCTTGGCGAGCATGTATTCCTCCTGGGGCTCCAGCATCGGAAACTTGCGGATCTCCGAGAGATACCGGCTCAGCCCCTGCTCCGGCGAGGGGGCCGGCAGGTTGGCATAAGTGTTCGACATAGGCCTCACGTCCTCTTCCTGGTCCGCCTCCGGTGAGGGGCGGTGCGCCGGTGCGCGTTACATCCTAACGTAAACCCTCGGCGCTCCGTCGCAACATCTCGATCAAACCCGCGAGATCGGCAGGCGGCGGCGTCTCGAACAGGAGGCGCTCGCCGGTCGCGGGGTGCAGGAAGCCGAGCCGCGCGGCGTGGAGCGCCTGGCGCGCGAAGGCGCGGATCGCGGCGGCCGCGGGCTCCGGCGTGCCCGCGGGCGGGGGCTTGCGGCGCGCATAGACCGGGTCGCCGAGGAGCGGGTGGCCGATATGGGCGGCATGCACGCGGATCTGATGGGTGCGCCCGGTCTCGAGCCGGCAGTCGAGCCGGGCGGCGAAGGCGGCACCGGGCGGGCCGAAACGCTCGAGCACGCGCAGATGGGTGACCGCCCGCTTGCCCCCGCGGGAGACGACGGCCATGCGCGTGCGGTCCGCCCGGTGGCGGGCGATCTCGGTCTCGATGCGCAGGCCGTCGGGCTCGGCGGAGACGCCGGGCAGGCCGGCGAGGCGGGGCTCCGCCCGGTCCGGCGCGCCGCGGGAGAGGGCGAGATAGCGCCGGTCGACGCTGTGCTCGGCGAATTGCGCGGCGAGGCCCTCATGCGCGGCCTGGGTCTTGGCGACGACGAGGAGGCCCGAGGTGTCCTTGTCGATCCGGTGGACGATCCCCGGGCGCCGGGCGCCGCCGATGCCGGAGAGGCTGTCGCCGCAATGGGCGAGGAGAGCGTTGACGAGGGTGCCGCGCTCGGCGCCCGGGGCGGGGTGGACGACCATGCCGGGGGGCTTGTCGATCACGAGGAGATGGGCGTCCTCGTGCAGGATCGCGAGCGGGATCGCCTCTGGCTGCGGCGCGGCGAGCGCGGGCGGGGGCGGCAGAATCACATAGGCGTCGCCCGCGCGGGCCTTGCGCCGGGCGTCGCGCACCGGGCCGTCGGGGCCCTCGACGGCGCCCTCGTCGAGCAGCTGGGCGATGCGGGAGCGGGAGAGGCCCGGGATCTCGGCGGCGGCGCGGGCGAGGGCGCGGTCGAGCCGCTCCCCCTCGGCCTCGGCGGGGAGGACGAGGCGCACCGCCTCGCCGGTTTCGCTTCCTCCGGGCGCGGCGCTGGCGTAGAGAGGCCCGGTCATGCTCGATCCTCGCGTCAAAGAGACGGGGCCGGAGGACGATCCCTCCGACGAGCCGCCGGAGCCGCCTGCGCTCCGGCGGCTCAGATGGCTGACCACCGGACTGATGGCCGTGCTCATCCTCGGCATGGTAGCGGTGAGTGCCGCGATTGTCATCGGGCTCGGCCGGCTGTCCTCTGGCGGGGAGGCGGCGGGCCTCGCGCCGGTGGCGGCGGCGGAAATCGCGCTGCCGGAGGGCCATGCGGTGCTGGCCCTGGGGCGCAGCGGCGGCGAGGTGCTGATCCTCACCCGCGGGCCCGACGGGGCGGAGACCCTGCGCGCCATCGACGCCGAGACCGGCCGGCTCCGCTCGACGACGCCGATCGTGCGCATCCCCTCAGGCGGCGGCGATCAGCCGGCCCGCTGAGCGGCGGCGGTCGTGCTCGGCGAGCCAGGCGGGGACCTCCTCGGCCGGCATCGGCGTCCCGATCGCGAAGCCCTGGAGATCGTCGCACCCCATCTCGAGGAGGAGGCGCCATTCGTTGCGGGTCTCGATCCCCTCGGCGAGCGCCTGGATGTCGAGCGTCTTGGCGAGCTGGATCATCGCCTGGGTCATCTTTCGCAGCTCCGGGCGGAGATGGATGTCGCGCACGAAGGAGCGGTCGATCTTCAGCCGGTCCACCCGCAGATGCTGGAGATGGGAGATCGCGGCGTGGCCGGTGCCGAAATCGTCGAGGTCGATATGGTGGCCGGCGCGGCGGAGCGCGGCGATGTTGGCGAGGATCGGGTCGTCCGCGCTTTCGATCAACGCCGATTCGAGGACTTCCACGGCGAGATCCTGCGGGCCGAGGCCCGCGCGGTCGAGATCGAAGGCGATCTGGTCCGGCAGGTCGGGGTCGCGTAAGTCGGTCAGCGAGAAGTTGAGCGCGATACGCGGGACGGCGTGGCCTCGCGCACGCCAATCCGCGAGCGCGGCCACCGATTTCTTTAGCATTATTCCGGCGATCCGCCGGCCGAGATGGGCCTGGGCGGCGATGTCCAGGAAGAAGTGCGGGTTGAGCACGCCGCGGTCCGGGTGGCGCCAGCGCAGGAGCACCTCGAAGCCCGTCACGCGGCCGGTGGCGGCGTCGATCTGCGGCTGGAAATAGGGCTCGAGCTCGTCGCGCACGAGCGCTTGCAGGAGATCCTGGGCGGTCTGCCGGCGGGCGGCGAGGCGCTCGCGCATGCCATGGGAGAAATAGACGGACCCGCCCTCCTCGCGGGCGCGGGCGCGGGCGATGTCGGCATTGGCGAGGAGCTTGTCGGCCGCCTCGCCCGGGAGCGTGCGCGCGGCGATGCCGATCACCGCCTCCAGGGCGACGCTGTGCCCGTCGATCTCGATGGGGGTGCCGAGCTTCTCGATGATCTCGACGGCGAGTTCCTGGAGCTGCTCGGGATCGGTGCGCCGGGGGGTGGCGAGGACGAACTCGTCGGTGTCGACGCGGGCGACGATGTCGGCGGCGAGGGCGACCTCGCCGAGCGTCTCCCCGGCATAGCGCAGGAGCTGGTCCCCGGTCTCCCAGCCGAGGGTGGTGTTGATCGCGTGAAAACCCGGCAGGTCTATGTGCAGGACGGCGAGCGGGTCCGTCGGGTCGAGGCGGGCCAGGGTCTGCTGGAGGTTGCGCCGGTTGGGTAGGCTCGTCAGCCCGTCGAACAGCAGGGTTCGGGCGACTTCGGCCTTGGCGGCGGCGAGGGCGCGGCGCCGCCAATCCGCCGCATCGGCGAGGGGGCGGACGGCCCAGCGCAACACGGCGAGGAGGAGCGCCACGGCGACCGCCCCGGCGCCGAGCCAGGCGAGGCGCAGGCGGTCCGCGAGCCCTTGCGCGGCGGCCTCAGCGGCGTCGATCCGCAGGGCGATGTCGCGCCTCAAGCCCGGGCCTGCGAGGTGGCGCAGGCGCCCTGCGGCGCGGGCGGCGTCCGGCCCCTGCGGCGCGGCGGCGACGGCGCGGTCGGCCTCTGCGATCTCGGCGAGGCGGACGGTCAGCTCGCCCGCCTCCGCCCCGAGGGCCGCGCGGGCGGCCGCGGCACTCTCGGCGAAGCGGTGGATCCCGGTCTCGAGCCGGGCGCGGGAGATCAGCCGGCGCGCCGGGGTCTCGGCCTCGCGGGCGCGGAAGGCGGCGTGGCCGAGAAGCTCGGCCTCCGCGCGCACGCGCTCGAGCGAGACGAGGATCTCCGCGCGCCGCTCCTGCGCCGCCACGAGCCGCCCCCCCGCCACCGTCGCCGCCAAGAGCCCGAGCCCGCAGATGGCGATGCCGATCAGGAGCGAGAGGTGCATCCTGAGATGGAGGCGGCGGTCGTCCTCCGGTCCGGGGTTGGGCGCGGGCTGTGCCATGCGACGAGCCTCTGCCGGCCCGCTTAACATCGGGTTTATCCGGGGGGGTCCGGCAGGTCGCGCCAGGCGGGCAGGCCGGGGGCGCTCTCGGCGTCGCGCACCCCGCGCATGATGGCCCGCGAAAGGCAGTCCGCGGCGAGCGCGCCGAGCCGGTGGAGCGCCGCCGCGTCCGCCGGCGCGCCGCGGCCGGTGGAGAGCGCGAAGACCACGTCGCCGTCGAGCGGCGCATGGGCCGGGCGGATCGCGCGGGCGAGGCCGTCCTGCGCCATCACCGCGAGGCGATGCGCCCCCTGCCGGTCGAGGGCCGCGTCGGTCGCCACCACGGCGAGGGTGGTGTGCCCGGCCCGCCCGGGCGGGGGCGGGGGCGAGAGATCGGCCGGCGCGCGGGCTGGCGGGCGTTGGCCGCCGAGCTCGCCCGCCATCTCGAGCCACCAGGTCCAGAAGGTCCGGGTGCCGGGCATCAGCGCCTCGCCGAGGGCGTTGACCGCGGCGAGGGCGCCGACCGTGACCGCCCCGTCCACCACCGAGGCGGTGCCGAGCCCGCCGCGCATCCGCCCGCCGCCGAGGCTCGCGCCCGTGCCCGCGCCGACGCTCCCGGTCTCTCCCGACCGACCGGCGGCGGCGCAGGCGGCGCGGCCGAGCTCGCGCCAGAGCCCTGGGGGCGTCTCGGGCCCGGGCCCGGTCAGCAGATCGAAGAGGATCGCCGCCGGCACGATCGGCACCCGCGCCGCGCCCACCTCGAAGCCGACGCCGCGCTCGGCGAGCCAGTGCATCGCCCCGTCCGCCGCCGCCAGACCGAAGGCCGAGCCGCCGGAGATCACCACCGCATGGACCCGCTCGACCGTGCGCCCGAGGCCGAGAAGGTCGGTCTCCCGCGTCCCCGGCCCGCCGCCGCGGACATCGACCGCAGCGACCGCGGGGGCATCGGGCAGCACCACCGTCGCCCCCGTCAGCCGGTCGCGGTCGGTCGCGTGGCCGACGGCGAGGCCGGGGACGTCGGCGAGCGCGTTGAGCGGGCCTGGCGCGAGCATGGGGCCTCCTCCGGGGGGCTGCGGGGCCGGTGGCTGGGGCGCTTGCGCGGAGCCTCCGCGCGCGCCTAGGCTCGAGGCATACAGACTGACGACCCGGGAGGAGACGCGACATGATCGGCCGGGCGCTCGCCGTCGCCATCGCCGCGGCGGCCGTCCCGCCCCCCGCCGCCGCCGAGGACTGGGCGCCGGGGGAGCGGCTGAGCTTCGTCCATTGCGGGCGCTGCCACGTGATCGGGGAGCGCAACCGATGGGGCGGGATCGGCTCCACGCCGGGCTTCGCCGTCATCCGCACCTGGGCGAGCTGGGAGGAGAAGATGCGCGGGTTCTACGCGCTCAACCCCCATCCCGCCTTCACCCAGATCCCCGGCGTCACCGCGCCCTTCCCCGAGGCGCGCCCCTCCCCGATCGCGCCCGTGGAGCTCACCCTCGAGGAGCTCGAGCGGATCGTCGACTATGCCCGGACGGTCGCCCCGGCGGAGTTGGGCGCACCGATTCGCTGAGGCGCTCAGTCGCGCGCCGGGCGGGGGGCGGCGGCGCGGGCGAGCCGGTCGTTGATCGCCCGGCCGAGCCCGGTCATCGGGATCTCGGCCACCGCGATGATCCCCCGCCCGCCGATCGCCGAATCGAGCGCGCGCAGATGGGCGAAGAGATTGGCCGCCGCCTCCTGCAGATCTCCCCGGCGCGAGAGCGTCAGCGCGGGGCCCGAGACGCCGGGGGGCACCGGCCCGAGCCCGAGCCAGGCCTCCCCCGGCCGGGGCTGCGTCGCGCCGAGGCGGAGGCGGGCGCCCGGGGCGTAGTGGCTCGCGAGCTGTCCCGGGGCGCTGACCGCCTCACCGCGCCGCGCCGCGAGGGGGGCGCCGAGCGCCTCCTCGATCCGCTCGGCCGGGATGCCCCCCGGGCGGAGCAGCACGGCGCGCTCCCCCTCGAAGCCGAGGATCGTCGATTCGAGCCCCACCCGGCAGGGCCCGGCATCGAGCACTGCGGCGATCCGCCCCTGCAGCCCGTCGAGCACATGCGCCGCCGAGGTGGCGCTCACCCGCCCCGAGGGGTTGGCCGAGGGCGCCGCCACCGGTCCGCCGACCGCCGCGAGCAGCGCCTGCGCCGCCGGATGCGCCGGCACCCGGAGCGCCACCGTCGCGAGCCCCGCCGTCGCCGCCTCGGCGAGGCGGGCGCCCGGGCGGCGCGGGGCGACGAGGGTGAGCGGCCCCGGCCAGAACCGGCGCGCGAGCCGCCGGGCCGCCGGGGGCAGGAGGGCGATCTCCTCCGCCGCCCGCGGCTCGTCCAGATGCACGATCAGAGGGTTGTGCGCCGGCCGCCCCTTCGCCGCGAAGATCGCCGCGACGGCGGCGTCCGACCGCGCATCCGCGCCGAGTCCGTAGACCGTCTCCGTCGGGAAGGCGACGATCGCGCCCGCCCGGATCAGCGCCGCCGCCTCCGCGATCCCCGCGGCATCGTCCGCGAGCCTCTTCGTCTCCGCCATCCTTGCGCGCGCGCCCTCCGGTCCCGCGGCCGACGGTCACGATCCGCCCGCCCGGCTTGCCCTCCTCCGCCCCCGCGAGATATCCGAGGTAGCCCCATGGCGCGGCGCCCGCAAGCCGCCGGGCGCGGCCCGTTGCGGGCCGAGACTGCCGGCGGGGCCTGCGGAGCGCCCCGGCGCGGCGGCCGCCGAGGAGGCGGCGCCAGCCCGCGACGAGGCGCGCGAGACGGGCGAGGGAGGAGCCGATGACCGCCTATGCGGCCCCGGTCGGGGCGATGGCCTTCGCCGCCGATCTCGTCGGGCAGGACGCGCTCGCGGAGACCGCGCGCTTCGCCGAGGCGACGGCCGAGACCCGCGCCGCCGTGCTCGCCGAGGCCGCGCGTCTCGCCGAGGAGGTCGTCGCCCCCCTCGACCGGGTGGGCGACACGCAGCCCGCGCGGCTCGACAACGGCGTCGTCCGCTGTCCGCCCGGCTTCGCCGAGGGGTTCCGCGCCATCGCGGAGGGCGGCTGGATCGGGCTCGCCGCCGACCCCGCCCATGGCGGTCAGGGCCTGCCGCAGAGCCTCCAGGCGATGGTGGGGGAGATGCTCGCCTCCGCCTGCCTCTCGCTCTCCATCGCCGCGCTGCTGACCCAGAGCCAGATCGAGGCGCTCGAGGCCCATGCCGACCCGGCGCTCGCCGCCTGGGCCCTGCCGCCCCTCGTCGCCGGGCGCTGGACCGGCACGATGAACCTCTCCGAGCCGCAGGCGGGCTCCGATGTCGGCGCCGTCGCCACCCGGGCCGAGCCCGCGGAGGACGGGCGCTTCCGCCTCACCGGCCAGAAGATCTGGATCAGCTACGGCGATCACGACATCGCGGAGAACGTGCTCCATCTCGTCCTCGCCCGCCTGCCGGACGCCCCCTCCGGCACCCGCGGGATCAGCCTCTTCGCCGTGCCGAAGCGCCTGCCGGCCGCCGACGGCTCGGCCGGCGAGGCCAACGCGATCCGCACCGTGAGCCTCGAGAGCAAGCTCGGCCTGCATGGCGCGCCGACCTGCGTGCTCGCCTACGAGGGGGCGACCGGCTGGCTCGTCGGCGCGCCGCATCAGGGCATGGCGGCGATGTTCACCATGATGAACAGCGCCCGCCTCGGCGTCGGCCTCCAAGGCATCGCCATCGCCGAGAAGGCGACGCAGCGCGCCGTGGCCTACGCGCTCGAGCGCCGGCAGGGCCGCACGGCGGACGGCTCCGGCGTCATCGCCGGGCACCCGGATGTCCGGCGCATGCTCGTCGAGATGCGCGCCCTCACCGAGGCCGCCCGCGCCATCGCCTATGACTGCGCCCTCGCCATCGACCTCTCCCGCGCCGCCGCCTCCGAGACGGTCCGCGCCGCCCATGCCGCCCGCGCGGGCGTGCTCACCCCCATCGCCAAGGCCTTCGGGACGGCGACGGGCGTCGCGGTCGCAGATCTCGGGATCCAGGTGCATGGCGGCGTCGGCTATGTCGAGGAGACCGGGGCGGCGCAACTCCTGCGCGACGTGCGCGTCACCACCATCTACGAGGGCACCAACGGCATTCAGGCGCTGGACCTCGCCGGCCGCAAGCTCTCGCTCGACGAGGGCGCCGCGATGGGCGCGCTGATCGGCGAGGCGGAGGCGACCGCCGAGGCGCTCCGCGGGGCGGGGGAGGAGCGCATGGCCGCCCGGCTCGCCGCCGCCGCGGCCGGCGCCCGCGAGGCCACCGCCTGGATGCTCGGAGCCGGCGCCGAGGACCGCGCCGCCGGGGCGAGCCCCTATCTCTCCATGGCAGCGCATCTCCTCGGCGCGCACCACCTCGCCCGCGGCGCGCTCCGCGATCCGGCGCGCCGCCCGCTCGCCGAGGCGTTCCTCACGCGCCTCCTGCCGCGCGGCGAGGCGGAGGCCGCCGCCGCCATGGCGGGCGCCGCGGCGCTCTTCGCCGGCGATGCGGAGGCCCTCGGCTGATGGGCGGCCCGCGCGCCCGTGCGGCCGCGGCGCTCGAGGCGCCGCCCGGGCCCGGCGAGGCGGCGGAGGTCGCGGAGGGCGTCCTCTGGCTCCGCCTGCCGCTCCCGATGAAGGGGCTCTCCTCGGTCAATCTCTACGCCCTCGACGACGGGGACGCCTGGACCCTCGTCGACACCGGGCTCGACTGGGAGGCCGGGCGCGCCGCCCTCGACGCCGCGCTCGCCGGCCCGCTCGGGGGGCGCGAGGTGGCGCGGGTGATCCTCACCCATCACCATCCCGACCATATCGGGCAGGCCGGGCGGCTCGCCCGCGCCGGCGCCCGGGTGCTCGCGAGCCGCACCGCCTGGCTCTACGGGCGGATGCTCGCGCTCGACCCGCAGGACGTCCCCCCGCCCGAGGCCGTGCGCTTCCGCCGCCGCGCCGGGCTCTCCGAGGCCGCGCTCGCCGCCTTCGCCGCCGAGCGGCCCTTCAACTTCGCCGATTGCGTGGCGCCGCTGACGCTCGGGCTCGAGGCGCTCTCGGAGGGCGACCGCATCGAGGCCGGCGGGCGCGCCTGGCGCGTGCGCCTCGGGCAGGGCCATGCGCCCGACCATGCGACGCTCTGGTCCGAGGACGGCGCGCTCCTCCTCGCGGGCGACCAGATCCTGCCCGGCATCTCGTCCAATATCGGCGTCTACCCGACGGAGCCCGAGGCCGACCCGCTCTCCGGCTGGCTCGAGACCTGCCGCCGGTTCGCCGCGATCGCCGAGGCCGGGGCCGATCCGCTGATCCTGCCGGGGCACAAGCGGCCTTTCCGCGGGCTCGGCGCCCGCGCCGCGACGCTCCTCCGGGGCCACGCGGAGGCGCTCGCGCGGATCGAGGCGGCCTGCGCCGAGGCCCCGCGCACGGCGGTCGGCCTCTTCCCCGCGCTCTACCGCCGGCCGATCTCCGAGGCCGAGACCGGGCTCGCGCTCGCCGAGGCGGTGGCCCATGTCAACCATCTCCACCGCGCAGGCCGCCTCTCGCGGCGGCTCTCCGAGGGCGGCGCCTGGCTCTACGAGACGGTGCGGCGATGAGCGCGCCCGCGGTCGAAGCCTGGGTGGAGCCCGCCTCGAGCTATTCCTACCCGGCCGTCATGCGCGCGGAGCGCGAGGCGGAGGCGGCGGGCGTCGCGCTCCTCTGGCGGCCGTTCCTCCTCGGCCCGATCTTCCGGGCGCAGGGCTGGGAGGACAGCCCCTTCAACCTCCACCCCGCCAAGGGCCGCTATATGTGGCGCGACCTCGCGCGGATCTGCGCCGCGCAGGGGCTGGCGCTGCGCCCTCCCGAGGCGTTCCCGGCCAACGGGCTCCGCGCCGCCCGCGTCGCGACGGCGGGGGAGGGCGCGCCCTGGCAGGGGGCCTTCCTGCGCGCGGTCTATCTCGCGGGCTTCGGGCGCGGCGAGGACATCGCCGAGCCCGCCGTCCTCGCCGCCGCCCTGGCCGAGGCGGGCGGCCCGGCCGAGGCGCTCGAGGCCGCCGGGCGACAGGAGGTCAAGGACCGGCTCCGGGCGCGGACGGAGGAGGCCGCCGCCCTCGGCCTCTTCGGCGCGCCGAGCTTCGTGGTGCGCACCGGCGGGGCGCCGGAGATCTTCTGGGGGCAGGACCGCCTCGCCCAAGCCATCGCCTGGGCGCGCGGAGAGGGGAGAGCGCCATGAGACCGCTCGAGGGACGCACCGTCTTCGTCTCGGGGGGGAGCCGCGGGATCGGGCTCGCCATCGCGCGCGCCTGCGCCCGCGCCGGAGCCGACATCGCCCTCGCCGCCAAGACCGACCGGCCGCATCCGAAGCTGCCCGGCACGATCCACCACGCCGCCGCCGCGGTGGAGGCCGAAGGCGCCCGGGCGCTGCCGCTCGTCTGCGACATCCGCGACGAGGGCGCCGTCGCGCGCGCCGTCGAGGCCGCGGCCGAGCGCTTCGGCCGGATCGACGCGCTGGTGAACAACGCCTCCGCGATCTCGCTCACCGGCACCCTCGAGACGCCGATGAAGCGCTACGACCTGATGAGCGGGATCAACGCGCGGGGGACCTTCGCGGTCACGCAGGCCTGCCTGCCCCATCTCCTCGAGAGCGACCGGGGCCATGTGCTCACCCTCTCGCCCCCGCCCGATCTCGCGCCGCGCTGGTTCGCGCGCCACCCGGCCTACAGCCTCGCGAAATATTCCATGAGCCTCCTCTCGATCGGCTGGGCGGCGGAGTTCGCCGGGCGGCTCTCGGTCAACTGCCTCTGGCCGCGCACGACGATCGACACCGCCGCCGTGCGCAACCTCCTCGGCGGGGAGGCGATGGCCCGGGCCTCGCGCAAGCCGGAGATCATGGGCGACGCGGCGCGCGCCATCCTCTCCCGCGGGCGCGACTTCACCGGCTGGTTCTGCCTCGACGACCTGGTGCTCGCCGCCGAGGGGGTGCGGGACTTCGAGGCCTATGCCGTCGCCCCCGGCACGCCGCTGCAGCCGGACTTCTTCGTGCCCGCCGCAGCGCCCCTGCCGGAGGCCGCGGAGGGTCGGGTCGGCTGGCGCGCGCCGGAGCTCGGCCCCCCGGACCCCCTCCTTTAGCCGCGCTTAACGCCGCCAATAATGAACGAAAGTCGCCGAAACGCGCCGTTTGGTCGATTGCGCGAGGGCAAGCCCTGGGTATAGTGCGCCCCACATCGACATGGCGGAACCCTGGGGGGAGAGCATGGCCGACAACGAGAACGGACCGGTCGACGTCACCGAGCACGAGAAGATGTTCGAGGGGACGATCCGGGTGATGGCGTATGTCGTCGCCGTCGTGGTCGTGATCCTCGTCTTCCTGGCGATCGTCGGCACCTGACCCCTGCGCGGCCGGCGCCGGCCGGCCGGTCGCCGCGCCCCCGCGCGGCGCGCCCCCGCCCGCGGGCGGGCAGAGACCCATCCCGCAGGACCGGACGAGACCCGCGGCGCCCGCGCCGTGGCTCCGCGGTCCGACCCGGCACCCGGGGCCCGGGGCCGGCCAAGGGCGGCCCGTCCGCCGCCCCCGCCACCGCCGGCCTCCGGCGAAACGACAGTGAAAGGGAGACCCGATGAAGATCGGCGCACCGAGAGAGACGGAACCGGGCGAGGCGCGCGTCGCCATGACGCCCGAGAGTGCCGGGCGGCTGCAGAAGCTCGGCTACGAGTGCCTCGTCGAGAGCGGCGCGGGCCAGGCGGCGGACTTCACCGACGACGCCTATCGCGCGGCCGGCGTGAAGGTGGTGGACAGCGCCGCCGAGCTCTGGGCCGAGGCGGACGTCATCACCAAGGTGCGCGCGCCCCGGCCCGAGGAGGTCGAGGCCGCGCCCGAGGGCAAGACGCTGATCTCCCATATCTGGCCCGCCCAGAACGAGGACCTGCTCGGCGCGCTCAACGAGAAGCGGATGACCGTCCTCGCGATGGACATGGTGCCCCGCATCTCCCGCGCGCAGAAGATGGACGCGCTCTCCTCCATGGCCAACATCGCGGGCTACCGCTCGGTGATCGAGGCGTCGAACAATTTCGGGCGCTTCTTCACCGGGCAGGTGACCGCGGCGGGCAAGGTGCCGCCGGCCAAGGTGCTCGTCGTGGGCGCGGGCGTCGCGGGGCTCGCCGCGATCGGCACGAGCGTCTCGCTCGGCGCCATCACCTACGCCTTCGACGTGCGCCCCGAAGTGGCCGAGCAGATCGAATCGATGGGCGCCGAGTTCGTCTTCCTCGAATTCGACGAGAGCGAGCTCGAGGACGGCGCGGAGACCGGCGGCTACGCCAAGCCCTCCTCGCCCGAGTTCCGCGAGAAGCAGCTCGCGAAGTTCCGCGAGATGGCGCCCGATATCGACATCGTCATCACCACCGCCCTGATCCCCGGCCGCCCCGCCCCGGTGCTCTGGACCGAGGACATGGTGCAGTCGATGAAACGCGGCTCGGTGATCGTCGATCTCGCGGCCGAGCGCGGCGGCAACTGCGAACTGACCGTGAAGGACGAGCGCATCGTCACCGACAACGGCGTCGTGATCGTCGGCTACACCGACTTCCCGAGCCGCATGGCGACGCAGGCCTCGACCCTCTACTCGACCAACATCCGCCATGTGATGGACGACCTGACGCCCGAGAAGGACGGCCAGCCGGTCTACAATATGGAGGACGACGTCATCCGGGGCATGATGGTCTGCCACGAGGGCGACGTCACCTACCCGCCGCCGCCGCCCAAGGTGAAGGCGATCGCGGCGCAGACCAAGAAGAAGGAGCCCGAGGAGACGCCGGAGCAGAAGGCCAAGCGCGAGGCCGAGGAGCTCAAGAAGAATCTCGATCGGCAGGCGCAGCTCCTCGTCGGCGGCGGCATCCTGCTGCTCGCGGTCGGCTCGGTGGCGCCCGCGAGCTTCATGCAGCACTTCATCGTGTTCGTGCTGTCCTGCTTCGTCGGCTACCACGTGATCTGGAACGTCGCGCACAGCCTGCACACGCCGCTCATGGCGATCACCAACGCGATCTCCTCGATCATCATCGTCGGCGCGCTGTTGCAGATCGGCTCGACCGACGAGACCGTGACCAACTTGGCGGCCTTCTCCATCCTGATCGCGGCGGTGAACATCTTCGGCGGCTTCCTCGTGACGCGCCGGATGCTCGCCATGTTCCAGAAATCCTGACCCGGGGGGCCGACAGATGAGCATCGGTTTCGTGACGGCCGCCTATGTGGTGGCGGCCATCCTCTTCATCCTCGCGCTCGGCGGGCTCTCCAACCAGGAGAAGGCCAAGCGCGCGATCTATTACGGCATCGTCGGCATGGCGCTCGCCGTGGTGGCGACGGTGGCGACGCCGGGCGTCGACAACAAGCAGCTCATCCTGATCATGATCGTGATCGGCGGGGCCGCGGGCGCCTATGTCGCCTCCAAGGTGCAGATGACGCAGATGCCCGAGCTCGTGGCGGGCTTCCACAGCCTCGTGGGGCTTGCGGCGGTGCTGATCGGCTTCAACGCCGACACCGAGATGGTCCGCGCCCTCGCCGCCGTCGAGGCCGGCACCGCGGACACGCTGCAGGGCTTCGCGGCCACCATCGCCAAGAAGAGCCAGGTGGAGATCAACATCCTGAAGATCGAGCTTCTGCTCGGCATCTTCATCGGCGCGATCACCTTCACCGGCTCGATCGTCGCCTATGGCAAGCTCGCGGGGAAGATCTCCTCGGCGGCGCTCACGCTGCCCTACCGCCACCAGCTCAACCTCGCGGGGCTCGTCGCCTGCGTCGTGCTCGGCTATCAGTATTACACCACCGGCGATCTCAACATGCTGATCGCGGTGGCGGTGATCTCGGGCCTGATCGGCTGGCATCTGATCATGGCGATCGGCGGGGCGGACATGCCGGTCGTCGTCTCCATGCTCAACTCCTATTCGGGCTGGGCGGCGGCGGCCATCGGCTTCACGCTCGGCAACGATCTGCTGATCGTGGTCGGCGCGCTCGTCGGCGCCTCGGGTGCGATCCTCTCCTACATCATGTGCCGGGGCATGAACCGCTCCTTCGTCTCGGTCATCCTCGGCGGCTGGGGGGGCGAGCAGTCGGCCGGGCAGGAGGTCGAGGGCGAGATGGTCGCCATCGACGCCGACGGCGTGGCGAGCGCGCTCAACGATGCCGACAGCGTGATCATCGTGCCGGGCTACGGCATGGCGGTGGCGCAGGCGCAGACCGCGGTGGCCGAACTCACCCGCAAGCTGCGCGAGAAGGGCAAGACGGTGCGCTTCGCGATCCACCCGGTGGCGGGCCGGCTGCCCGGGCACATGAACGTGCTCCTCGCGGAGGCCAAGGTGCCCTACGACATCGTGCTCGAGATGGAGGAGATCAACGAGGACTTCCCGCAGACCGACGTCTCCATCGTCATCGGCGCCAACGACATCGTGAACCCCGCGGCGCAGGAGGACCCGACCTCGCCGATCGCCGGGATGCCGGTGCTCGAGGTCTGGAAGTCGCGGCAGTGTTTCGTGCTGAAGCGCGGCAAGGGGCGCGGCTATTCCGGCATCGAGAACCCGCTGTTCTTCAAGGACAACACGCGGATGTATTACGGCGACGCGAAGGGCTCGATGGAGGCCCTGATCCCGCTGATCGCCTGATCGGCGGGGCGCGGGACGATCGGGGGGGCGCCTGCGGGCGCCCTCATGCCTTTGCGACCGAGGAGGCGCGCGCGCCGCGGGCCCCACCCACCCAGGAGAGGGCGGCGCCCGGCTGGCCCGCCGGCGCGGCCCACAGCCCGCGGCGCGCGCGCCTCCTCGGCCGCGGCTCTCCCCTCAGCCGGCGAAGGCGGTCTCGGTCTGCGCGGCCCAGGCGCGGTCGGCGGCGGCGAGGGCGGCGTCGAGGGGCAGGGCGCGGAGCTTGCCCTCTCCGACCTGCTCGACGAGGCCGAAGCGGCGGAGCTTGGCGAGGGCGTCGTCGATCTCGAAATCCACCTCGATGTCGAAGCGGCCGGAGAGCCAGGCCTCGATCTCCCGGTCGAGCTCTGTTTCCGACATCGGGGTCTCCGCCCGCCACAGGAAGAAATAGGCGAGGAACGCCTCCTTGACCTCCGAATCTTCGGAGGCGCCGATCAGATAGTCGAAAAAGGCGGCGTTGTTGTTGAGGTTGTTGAAATAGGCGTTCTCGGCTACCTGTTTCTGATATTTGAACTTCTGGCGCTCGTATTTGATCCATTGGCGGCCGACGAAGCCTGCGAGCGCGCCGAGGCCGGAGAGGGCGGCCAGCGCCTGCTTGGTCTGGTCCTCCTCCACCGTCCCGGAGATGCCGAGATAGGCGCCGACGACGACGAGGAGCACCGAGAGCGCGGGCAGGATGTTGAGCAGGATCGGGATGCCGCCCGCCACCGCCGGCACCCCGAGGATCAGCTTGTCCTGCATCCGCATCACGACGCGGGCGTTGGGGTAGAGCGTTTCGAGATCGGCGCGGGGGATGTCGCGGAACAGCTTGAGATAGACCGCGCCCGGCCGCAGCCGGGTGCCGCGGAGGGCCTTGGCGGGGATCTCGGCTTTCAGCGCCGCCACGAGGACGACGAAATCCCAGGCGAGCGCGTCGAACTCCGTCTCCCTCAGCCCGAACCAGCTCCGCACCGAGAAGCGGCGCTGGCGCGGGCCGCGGCCGTAGAAGCGGACCTCGTCGAACACCTCGCGGGGGACTGCGACCTTGGCCTTGACCCGGCCGCGGGCGCCCTCGTCGGGCTCGAGATCGGCGGCCGTCATCTCGCGGAAATTGGCGGCGCTGAGCGCGCCTTCGAGCGCCTCGAGGAAGGCCGCGCGCTCCTCTGGCGCCGGCGGGATCGGGCCGGAGCCCGGCTGGTCCGGGTTGAAGCGGACATAGAGGTCCTTGAGCGTCTCGCGCGGGCCGAAGAACTCCACATGGAACAGCAGCGCGAGGCGCCGGCCGAGGGCGGCGAGGCGCGTCCGGTCGGCCTCGGCGAGGCCCTCGGTCGCGAGCGCCGCGTCGAGGATGGCGCGCTTGCGGATCGGGATGTAGTGCGCCCGCTCCGGGGCCGCGCTCGCCGCGGCCTCGATGGCCGGGTCGGTCAGGGTCTCGCTCACGGTCTCGCCCCCCTCGGGTCTCGCTCTCGGACGGTCGGAGACTATCACCGCGGTGCGGGAAGGCCAGCGTCAGGCGGCGCGGGCGACGGCGGCGAGCCAGTTCTCCCGGGCGATCTTGGCGATCAGCGCCTCGCCATAGCCCGCCTGGCGCATGGCGGCGACGAGGCGGGGCAGGCCGCGCACATCGCCGATCTCGAGGGGCAGCTCGCAGCCGTCGAAATCCGAGCCGAGGGCCACGCCGTCCTCTCCGAGCCGCGCGAGCAGATGGTCGAGATGGCGCAGCATGGTCTCGATCGGCGTGTCGCGGGTCTCGGTGCAGTCCTCCCGCAGGAAGGCCACATGGAAGTTGAGCCCGACGACGCCGCCCGATTCGGCGATGGCGTCGAGCTGGCGGTCGGTCAGGTTGCGGGCGTTGGGCGAAAGGGCGTGGGCGTTCGAATGGGTGGCGACGAGGGGCTTGGTGGCGATCTTCGCCACGTCCCAGAACCCCGCCTCGGTGAGGTGGGAGAGATCGACCATCACCCCGAGCGCCTCGGCGCGGCGGACGAGGCGGCGCCCGGCCTCGGTGAGCCCGTCTCCGGGGTCGATCTCCGGCTGGCGCGCCATGGGCGCGCCGGCGCCGAAGATGTTGGGCCGGGACCAGACGAGCCCGAGCGAGCGCAGCCCCGCGGCGTGGAGCACCTCGAGCGCGTCGAGATCGGGGCCGATGCACTCCGCCCCCTCGATATGCGGGACCATGGCGATGCGTCCGGCCTCCATCGCCGCGCGGGCCTCTGCGGCGGAGGTGGCGATGGCGAGGGCGTCGGGGTGTGCCTCGGCGAGGCGGCGCATCCGGGCGAAGAGAGCGAGGGTGAAGGGCAGCGCCTTGTCCTCGGCGACGGGGCCGAAGGTCTCCGGCGCGTCGCGGTCGTAGGGCAGGTCGAGCCGGTCGACGCGCGAGGGGGTATACATCGCGAAGAGCCCGCCGGCGAAGCCCGCGGCGCGGGCGCGCGGCAGGTCGATGTCGAGCCGGGGCGCGCCGGCGGCGAAGTCGACCGCCCCGCCGGTGCGGGCCGCGACCTCAAGCTTGAGGAGCGTGTCGTTGTGCCCGTCGAAGACTGGAACGGTGGCGTTGGGCGCGTCGGCCATCAGGGGCTCTCCTCCGGCGTGAACCCCCGGCTCGCGACCAGGAGCTCTCTCGTGTAGTCGTGGGCCGGGGTCTCGCGGCGGAGATCGGCGATGTCGAGCGTCTCCAGCACCCGGCCCTGGCGCATCACCGCCACCCGCTCGCACATATGCGCGATCACCGCCAGATCGTGGGAGACCATGAGATAGGTCAGCCCCCGCGCCTCGCGCAGATCGGCCAGCAGGTTGAGCACCTCGGCCTGGACCGACACGTCGAGCGCGGAGGTCGGCTCGTCGAGCAGCAGGACCTTGGGCTCGAGCATCAGCGCGCGGGCGATCGCGACGCGCTGGCGCTGCCCGCCGGAGAGCTGATGCGGGTAGCGGAAGCGGAAGCCGTGGCCGAGGCCGACCTGGGCGAGCACGGCCTCGATCCGCGCATCGGTGTCGCGGGCGCCGTGCAGGCGCGCGGGTTCGGCGAGGGAGCGGTCGACCGTGTGGCGCGGGTGGAGCGAGCCGTAGGGGTCCTGGAACACCATCTGCACGGTGCGGTAGAAGTCCATGTCGCGCCGGGGCCCGAGTTCGCGCCCGGCGACGCGGATCGTCCCCTCCGCGGCGGGCACGAGGCCGGCGATGGCGCGGAGCACGGTGGACTTGCCGGAGCCCGACTCGCCGACGAGCCCGAAGGCCCCCCCCTCCGGCACCTCGAAGGAGACGCCGTCGACCGCGCGGACCGCGTCCGCCCCCCGGCCGAACTCGGCCGAGAGCCCCGCCACCGCGATCATCGGCTCAGAGGCGGGCATCGACGCTCGGCGCCTCCGTCCAGGCGGGGTCGCGGGTCATCGCGGTCAGCCGCGCCTGCCCGCCCTCGAGCGTCGGCAGCGCGTTCAGGAGCCCGCGGGTATAGGGGTGGCGCGCGGCATGGAGCTCGGAGGCGCGGCAGGTCTCGACGATGCGCCCGGCATACATGATCAGGATCCGGTCGCAGAAGGAGGCGACGAGATTGAGGTCGTGGGAGATGAAGACCAGCCCCATGCCGCGCTCGGCCACCAGCCGGTCGAGGATGCGCATGACGGACATCTGAACGGTCACGTCGAGCGCCGAGGTCGGCTCGTCGGCGATCAGAAGCTCGGGGCCCGGGGCGAGCATCATCGCGATCATCACCCGCTGGCCCATGCCGCCGGAGACCTCGTGGGGGTAGAGCCGGGCGACGCGCTCGGGGTCGCGGATCTGCACGGCGTCCAGCATCTCGAGGGTCTTGGCCCGGGCCTGCCGGGCGGAGCCGCGGGCATGGATGCGATAGGCCTCGGCGATCTGCTCGCCGACGGTCATCACCGGGTTGAGCGAGAATTTGGGGTCCTGCAGGACCATGGCGATCCGCCGGCCGCGGATGCGGCGCATCTCGCGCTCCGAAATGCGCAGGAGATCCACCTCGCCGAAGCTGAGCCGCTCGGCCGTCACCTCGCCGGGCGGGCGAATGAGGCGCAGGACCGCCCGCCCGGTCATCGACTTCCCGCTGCCCGATTCGCCGACGATGCCGACCCGCTCGCGCCCGACCTCGAAGGTGATCCCGCGCACCGCCTCGACGACGCCGCCCGCGGGCTTGGCGAAGCGCACCCAGAGATCCTCCACCTCGAGAAGCGGTGTCATGCGCGGCCCTCCCCGCGCTGTTCGGGGCGCTCTTCGGGGCGCTTCCGCCCCTCATCGCCCGGCGCTCGCGCGCGGAGCGCGCGCGCGCCGGCGGGCCGCGAAGAGAGCGCGCAGGCGCTCGATGAGCGGCGGTGCCCGCTCACCGGCCCTGGCTCCGGGGATCGAGCACGTCGCGCAGCCCGTCCCCGAGCAGGTTGAAGCCGAGCGAGACGATGAAGATCGCGAGGCCCGGGATCGTCGCCACCCACCAGGCGTCGAGGAACTTGCGCCCCGAGGAGATCATCGCGCCCCATTCGGGCGTCGGCGGCTGCGCGCCGAGGCCGAGGAAGCCGAGCCCCGCGGCTGTGAGGATCACCCCGGCCATGTCGAGGGTCACGCGTATGATGATCGAGGACATGCATTGCGGCCAGATATGCCCGGTGATGATCCGGATCGGCCCCGCGCCCTGGAGCCGCACCGCGGCGATGTAGTCGGCGGTGCGGATGGTGATGGTCTCGGCCCGGGCGATGCGGGCATAGGGCGGCCAGGCGGTGAGCGTGATCGCGAGGATCGCGTTCTCGATCCCCGCCCCGAGCGCGGCGACGAAGGCGAGCGCGAGCACGAGGCGGGGGAAGGCGAGGAAAACGTCCGTCACCCGCATCAGCACCGCGTCGACCCAGCCGCCGAGATAGCCCGCGGCGGTCCCGACGAGGAGCCCGATCGCCGGCGCCGTCACCGCCACCAGGGTGACGATCAGCAGCGTGATCGAGGCGCCGTGGACGATGCGGCTCCAGATGTCGCGGCCGAGCTCGTCCGAGCCGAGGAGATAGCCCCCCTCCCCGGGCGGCAGCAGGCGCGCCTCGAGATCCTGCGCGAGCGGGTCGTGCGTCGCGAGGAGCGGCGCCAGCGCCGCCATCAGGAGGAGCCCGAGGATGATCAGGAAGCCGAGCACCGCCAGCGGATTGGCCGAGAACGCCTTCCAGCCGAGCCAGAGCTGCCCGAGCCGCGCCTGCAGCCGCGACTGCGGCGCCTCCGCCGTCAGCCAGGCGCGCCAGCCCGTCGGCTCCGCCTCAGCGCGCATCGGATTGCCGCGCCCGGGGGTCCACCACCCGGTAGAGCACGTCGGAGAGCATGTTGAGCCCGATGAAGCAGAGCCCGACCACCACCGTCCCCCCGAGCACCGCGTTCATGTCGGCGGAGAGGAGCGCGTTGGTGATGTATTGCCCGAGCCCCGGCCAGGCGAAGATCGTCTCGGTCAGCACCGAGCCCTCGAGCAGATTGGCGTAGGAGAGCGCGATCACGGTGATCAGCGGGATCCACACATTGCCGAGCGCATGGCGCCAGATCACCGCGCGCTCGGAGAGCCCCTTCACTCGCGCCGTGGTGATGTATTCCTTGCCGAGCTCCTCGATCATGAAGCTGCGCGTCATCCGCGAGATGTAGGCGAGCGAGTAGTAGCCGAGGATCGAGGCGGGCAGCACGATATGGTGCACCGCGTTCCAGAAGATCGTCATGTCCCCGGCGATCAGGCTGTCGATCAGGATCATGCCGGTCACGGTGGGGATCATGTCGACATAGAAGATGTCGAGCCGGCCGGGCCCGCCCACCCAGTCGAGCTGGCGGTAGAAGATCACCAGCCCGATGAGCCCGAGCCAGAAGATCGGCATCGAATAGCCGAAGAGGCCGAAGAGGCGCACCAGATGGTCGGGCCATCGCCCCTGATGGACCGCCGCGATCACCCCCATCGGCACGCCGAAGACCACGCCGATGATCACCCCGAGGGTCGCGAGCTCCAGCGTCGCGGGGAAGACCCGGGCGATGTCCTCCGCCACCGGCCGGGCGGTCAGCGTCGAGGTGCCGAAATCGCCCTCGACCACGTCGCCGAGGAAGATGCCGAACTGCACGAGGAGCGGCTCGTCGAGCCCCATCTCCTCGTAGGCGCGGTCGTAGACCTCCTGGCTGGCGCGCTCGCCGACCACCGCGAGCACCGGGTCGATCGGCATCACCCGCCCGATCAGGAAGGTGACGAAGAGGAGGCCCACCATCGTCACGAGTATCGAGACGAGGGCCCCGAGGAGCCCCCGCCCGCGGGCGATGAGGGGCGCCCGGAGGCGCCCCCTCGGCCTGTCGACGCTCGCCGTCACTTACTTGGTGACCGACCAGTAGAAGGCCGCGGTGATCGCCGAGCCGGTGACGAAGCCCGAGACGGTGTCGCGCCGGGCCACCTGCTCGATCTTCTGGAACATCGGCACGAAGGGCGAGGTCGCCTGCCAGTCCTTCTGGATGTCCACATACATCTGCGCGCGCACGTCGCGGTCGGGCTCGACGAGGGCCGCCTCGGTCGCCGCGGTCATCTCCGGGATGTCCCAGCCGACGCGCCAGGCGAGCTTGCCGGTCAGCCCCGCATCGTCGGAGTTGTCCGGGTTGTGCGCGAAGGTGTCGGCATTGGTGTGCGGGTCGGGATAGTCCGGGCCCCAGGCGCCGACATAGATGTCGAACTCGCGTGAGCGGTATTTCGCCAGCGTCTGCTTGCCGGTGGCCTGGGAGATCGTCGCGGTGATGCCGGCCTGGGCGAAGGCCTGCTGCAGCGTCTGCGCGATCTCGATGCGCTCCTGCGCGGTGCGCACGATGATCTCGACCTCGAAGCCGTCGTCCTCGCCCGCCGCGGCGAGCAGCTCCTTCGCCTTGTCGATGTCGAGGCTATAGGGCTGGTCCTTCAGCTCGCCCATATAGGTGAGCGGCAGGAACGCCTGATGCACCGTGTATTGGCCCTTGAGGAAGGAGTTGGCCATCCCGGTGTAGTCGGCGAGATACTTGAAGGCCTGGCGCACCTCGGGCTTGGCGAGCACCGGGTTCTTCTGGCTCAGCGAGAAATACATGATCCGCCCGCGCAGATCGCTGTCGACGGCGATGCCGTCGGCGCCCTCGACCGCCGAGATGTCCTCGGGGTTGAGGTTGCGCGCGATGTCCACGTCGCCGCGCTCGAGCAGGAGCCGCTGGGTGGCCGACTCGGGGATGTGGCGCACGATCACCCGCTTCATGGTGGGCTCGCCGCGCCAGAAATCCGGGTTCGCCTCCAGGGTGTAGGCCTCCTGCGGCTTCCAGCTCACGAGGCTGTAGGCGCCGGAGCCCGCGGAGTTGGTCTTCAGCCAGGCATTGCCCCAGTCCCCGTCAACCTCGTTGGCCTTCACGAGCTCGCTGTCGACGATATAGGCGATGGTCGCGGTGAGGCAGTTGAGCACGAAGGAGGTCGCGTAACGCTTGTCCGTGGTGAGCTGGAAGGTCATCTCGTCGGTCGCGACGAGGGTCTCCTCCATGTTCTCCTCGGTGAAGCCGAACTGGGTGAGGATGAAGGAGGGCGTCTTCTTCATCGCCACCGCGCGGCGGAGCGAGAACTCCACGTCGCGCGCCGTCACCGGGTTGCCGGAGTGGAAGCTCAGCCCCTCGCGGATCGTGAAGGTGAAGGTCCGCCCGTCCTCCGAGATCGTCCAGCTCTCGGCGATGTCCGGGACATAGCCCTTGGAGAGGTCGGTCGGGTCGAAGCTGACGAGCGAGCCGTACATGTTGTTGAGGATGTCGCTGCCGGAGAACTCGAAGCTCTCCTGCGGGTCGAGCGAGACGATGTCGTCGATCGAGGTGGCGATGACCAGCATGTTCGGCGGGGTCTCGGCCTCGGCCGGGCCTTGGGCCATCGGCCAGAGGAGCGCGGCGGCGGCGGCGAGGCCGGCCAGTCTCCGGGTGAGGCGCATCGGGGGTCTCCCTTGTCGGTTGTGTCTCCCAGTGGCCCCGACGCTACGCGTCGCGGGCGCCGCTGGCAACGCTCCTGCCCGCTCGGGCTTTGACATCGATCAGGGCGCGCGGGCGCGGAGCGCGCTCTCCTCGGAGATCCGGCGCCCGTGCCGGAGGACCGATGGAGGCCCCATGATCGATGTCGAGCGCTACCGCGCCCGCCTCGTCGCCCGGCGCACCGAGCTGATGCGCCGGCTCGGCCGGATCGAGCACGATCTCGACGAGACCCCGCCCCAGGATTGGGAGGACCGCGCGAGCGAGCGCGAGGGCGACGAGGTCCTCGAGGATCTCGGCTCGGCCGGCCTGGCCGAGCTCAGGATGATCGAGGCCGCGCTCAAGCGCGTCGAGTCCGGCGAGTTCGGCGTCTGCGTCGCCTGCGGCGAGCCGATCTCCGCGGCCCGCCTCGACGCCGTCCCCCACGCCGCCCGCTGCCGCGACTGCGCCTGAGCCCGACTTGCGCCGATCTGAGCCAATGCGCCCGGTCGCGCGGGCCGATGGGCATGATCTGGCATGGCCGGTCGATCCGGCAGAGCCGAGCTTGGCAGCAGAACGCGAGACTGTCCTCGTCGTCGCGGAAGGCGAGCCCTCGCGCAGAGATTGCCAAAGGGTCTCGACCGGGGTCGGTTTCTGCCACCGGGGGGCATGAGCGGCGGGCGCGACCGTGGCGTCCATCCCCGCCAGACGGACGGCCCACGGGGTCGCGAGCCTGCAAGACGCACCCTGCGCCATTGCCCTCGCCCGGACGGGTCGCGGCGACGGTGCGCCATCCAGCCGAGCGACGCGTTGGCTCCGCCCGTCGTGGGGCGCCGAGGGCCGCGCCCCCCGCCGGGCCCGGCGGCGAGGATCCCGGTCTTCCATCCGACCCGCGCGGCCGGTCTTCGCCGCCTCGGCCCGGCCGCCGCCGTCATAGATCGTCGCCAGCCCGCGCCGCCGAACCCGCTCCCGTCGCCGTCTCCCGCGCAGACGCCGCGTCGCATCGGCGCCGGCGACGTCCTCCCAAGGCAAGCCCGCCTTGGAGCGAGCGAGTGCGAGCCAAACATGCGCTGCAAACAGGACAGCCGTCGGCCCGGAGTTTCGCGCGCCCGGACGCCTCCGGCGCCCGGCTTCCCGACTCGCGCCCACCCCCACCCCCGCCACCACCGGCGCGCTCTGCGCGCCGGTGGTGGCGGGGGTGGGGGTGGGCGCGGGCGCGACAGCGGGACGGCGCCCGCAGGGCGTCGGGTCGCGTCGCGCAACCCTCGGAGCCTGAGGTCGGGCTCAGTCGACCGGGGCGAAGCTCTCCGCCCGGGCGCGGCCCCAGCGCTCGAGATAGCCGTGGCCGAGGTCGCGCTCCTCGAGGAGGAACCCCTCCGGCAGCCAGGGATAGAGCTCGTGCCCCTCCACCGTGTCGCCGCGGCGCGAGCGCAGGTTGAAATGGCGCGGCGTCAGCTCGGAGGGGTGCGAGAGCCCGGCCGAGCCCACGAGCTCGGCGAGCGCCCTCAGCGTGTTGCGGTGGAAATTCGCCACCCGCGTCGCCTTGTCCGGCACGTCGATCGCCCGCGCCCTGAGCGGGTCCTGCGTCGCCACCCCCACGGGGCATTTGTTGGTGTGGCAGGCTTGTGCCTGGATGCAGCCGATCGCGAACATGAAGCCGCGCGCCGAGTTGCACCAGTCCGCCCCGAGCGCGAAGGCGCGGGCGATGTCGAAGCCGGTGATCAGCTTGCCGGAGGCGCCGAGGCGGATCCGGTCGCGCAGCCCCGCGCCCCGGAGCGTGTTGTGCACGAAGGACAGCCCGTCGACGAGCGGCATCCCTATATGGTTGGCGAATTCGAGGGGCGCCGCCCCCGTGCCGCCCTCCTTGCCGTCGATCACGATGAAGTCCGGCGCCACCCCGGTCTCGAGCATCGCCTTGACGATGCACATGAATTCCCGACGGTGCCCGATGCAGAGCTTGAACCCCACCGGCTTGCCCCCGGAAAGCTCCCGCAGCCGGCCGAGGAACTCGCAGAGCCCGACCGGCGTCTCGAAGGCCGAATGCGCGGGCGGCGAGATGCAGTCCACCCCCATCGGGATCCCCCGCGCCTCGGCGATCTCCGGCGTGATCTTCGCCGCCGGCAGCATGCCGCCATGGCCGGGCTTCGCGCCCTGCGAGAGCTTGACCTCGACCATCTTCACCTGCGGGTCCCGGGCCTGGCTCGCGAACCGCTCCGGCGAGAAGTCGCCGAACTCGTCGCGGCAGCCGAAATAGCCAGAGCCCACCTCGTAGATCAGATCCCCCCCGCCCTCGCGATGGTAGCGGCTGATCCCGCCCTCGCCCGTGTCATGCGCGAAGCCGCCCGCCTTCGCCCCCTTGTTGAGCGCGAGGATCGCGTTGGCGGAGAGCGAGCCGAAGCTCATCGCCGAGATGTTGTAGACCGAGGCCCGGTAGGGCTCGGCGCAGTCCGGCCCGCCGATCGTCGTCCGGAAGTCCCAGTCCGCGACGTGGACCGGCCGCATCGAATGGGTGATCCAGGCATAGCCGTCGGAATAGACGTCCTCGCGGGTGCCGAAGGGGCGCTTGTCCTCCACGTCCTTCGCCCGCTGATAGGCGATCGAGCGCTGCTCGCGCGAGAAGGGCAGCTCGTCCTCGTCCCCCTCGAGGAGATATTGCCGGATCTCCGGCCGGATCCCCTCGAAGAGAAAGCGCATATGCCCGAGGACCGGGTAGTTCCTGAGGATCGCGTGGCGCGACTGCGTCACGTCGTAGAGCCCGAGGAGCGAGAGCGCGGTCAGCACCACGAGCGCCGGCAGCGCCCAGAGCGTCGCGGCGGTGGCGAGCGCGGCGAGGAGCGTGAGCGCCACGACCCCCGCGAAGAAGGCGTAGCGCTGGTGGCGGGCGAGGAACTCCACGGGCCGATCCCCCTCGGATTGGTCGATCCGGGAGAGAGGCTAGCCCCGGTCCCGCCCGGCCACAACGCTCCCCCGGCCGCAGCCCCCGCGGCAAAGCGCACCCCTGCCACGCGCGCCCCCTCCGAGGCGAGGCGCGAGCGGCAGCCGGCGCGGCCCCGCGGGCTGGGGGGAAGGACGCCGGTGCGGCTTGGTGCGGCGGCGGCCGGGGTGGGTGGGGCCCGCGGGGCCGCGCCGGCGGATCAGTCGCGGAACTGCAACTCGTAGAGCTTGGCGTAGAGCCCGCCCGCGCCCTTCAGCTCGGCATGGGTGCCGGTCTCGACCACCCGGCCCTCGTCGATCACGTGGATCACGTCCGCATGGCGCACGGTGGCCAGGCGGTGGGCGATGACGATGGTCGTCCGCCCCTCCATCAGCCGGGCGAGCGCCTCGCCGACGGCGGCCTCGGATTGCGCGTCGAGCGCCGAGGTCGGCTCGTCGAGGAGCAGGATCGGCGCGCCGCGCAGCATCGCCCGGGCGATCGCCACCCGCTGGCGCTCGCCGCCGGAGAGCTGCTGCCCGTTCTCGCCCACGGGCGTGTCGTAGCCCTTCGGCATCTTGGCGATGAAAGCCTCGGCATTGGCCGCCTTCGCCGCCGCCTCGACCTCCGAGCGCGTCGCCCCGGCCCGCCCGAGGCGGATATTCTCGAAGATCGTGCCCTCGAAGAGATAGGCGTCCTGGCTCACATAGGCGATGGCGCCGCGCAGGCTCTCGAAGGTGACGCCGGTGAGGTCCTGCCCGTCGATCGCGACGCGGCCCTCGTCCGGGTCGTAGAACCGCTCGATCAGGGCGAAGATCGTCGACTTGCCCGCCCCCGAGGGACCGACGAGCGCCGTCACCTTGCCCGCGGGCGCCACCAGATCGACCCCGCGCAGCGCCGGCGCCTTGCCGGAATAGCGGAACCGCACCCCCTCGAGCGCCACCTCGCCGCGGCGCGCCTCGAGGGGGCGGGCGTCCGCCGCCTCGGTCATCGCCGGGGGGCGGTCGAGCAATTCGTAGAGCATCTCCGCGCCCACGAGCGCCGCCTGCAGCGAGATGTTGAGCCGGGCCAGACGCTTGGCCGGGTCGTAGGCGAGCAGGAGCGCGGTGATGAAGGAGAAGAACGCCCCCGGATCGCCCCCGCCATAGATCACCCGCCAGCCGCCATAGAGGATCACGGCCGCGATCGCGAGGCCGCCGAAGGTCTCCATCATCGGGTTCGTCGCCGCGCCGACCTGCGCGATCTTGTCGGCCCGTTCGCGCACGTCCTGCACCGCCGCGTCCATCTGCCCGCGCATATGCGGCTCCAGCCCGAAGGCCTTCACCACCTTCGCGCCCTGGGCGAGCTGCTGCACGGTGCTGACGATCTGCGCCATGGAGAGGAGCTCGGCGCGGGCGACCTTCTTCACCTTGCGCACCAGGAGCCACTCGCCATAGGCCACCGGCGGGCCGATCAGGAGCGCGATCCCGGCGAGCATCGGGTCCTGCACCAGCATCACGATGCAGAGCGCGATCAGCGAGAACAGATCCCGCCCCATCGAGGTGATGACGAGGTTGAGCGCCTCCTGCGCGGCCTTGGCGTTGTGGCTGAAGCGCACGGCGAGCTGGCCGGTGCTCATCTTGTCGTAGAAGTCGATCCGGTGGCTCTGCACATGGTCGAACAGCCGCATCTGCAGCTCCGCGACGATGCGGTTGCCGATGCGGCTCAGGATCACCGTGTGGATGTAGGAGGAGGCGCCCTTGACGATGAAGATCGCGGCGACGGCGCCGGCGATCATCCAGACCATCTCGCCGTCGCGCTCGATGAAGATCTCGTTGATCACGTCCTGCATCAGCCAGGCGGAGAGCCCGGTCATGGCGGCGACGACGGCCATGAAGACGAGGGCGACCGCGTAGCCCTTCCAGTGATGCAGCGCGTTCTCCTGGAAGAGGCGCCAGAGGATGCGGCGTTGGACTTCCGGGGCAGGGGGCTCGGGCTTGCCCTGGGCGGCGGGCTTGGCGCCGCCCGCGGCCGTCTGCCCGGCCGGGGCGCCCTGGGCGCCGGCCTCCGCCGTGGCTGAGGGGGCGGCCATCGTCAGCCCCGTCCGCCCGCCGCGGCGATCCCTCGCGGCCCCGGCGCGCTGGCCTCGCGGCGCCGGGCGGCGGCGCGCAGCGCCTCGGCGGCGGCGTCGATCCGCACCTCGGCCCAATCGAAACCCGGATCGGGGTAGTGCCCGGTCCAGTCGCGATAGCGCGTCGGCGTGTAGGGCAGGGGGTGGTAGTTGGGGAAGGCGGGGCCGTATTCGGCATTGGCCGAGAAATCGGTCGCCAGCACCTCGACGCCGGCCTCCAGGCACTCGCGGATGTTGAGCCCGTAGCCCTCCGCGCGGTGGAGCGAGAGATAGACGTCGGCCGCCGCCTGCAGCCCGGCGATCTCCGCGGCGTCCATCTCCTTCTCGAAGATGCGGATATTGGGCGCATCGCCCGCCATCTCGGCGAGCTCGTCGAGCACGCAGCGGGTGCGCTTGGAGACCCGGACCTTCAGCAGGAGCACCCGCGAGGGATCGTCGCCGAAGGCCGCGCGCCAGGCGGCGACATGGGCCCAGGGGTTCTTCCGCGCGGGGCAGGAGCAGAGATCCATGATGGCGACCCCGAGAAAGGCGTCCTCGGGCACGCCATGGGCCGCCCGGTCGAGCGGGCGGATGCGGGGCGGGGGCGTCACCGCATGGGGGCGGAGCACCACGGGGATGTCGCCCGCCACCGGCAGGATCGCCCGGCGCGAATAGTCCGACGGCGTCCATATCTCGTGCACGAGATCGAGGGCGAAGCGCCAGTCCGCCGGGAAGATCGGCGTCTCCCACACCCAGAGGCCGATGCGCCGGGCGCGCGCCACCCGCTCGGGCGGCAGCAGATCGCCGAGGCCGGCATAGCTGTCCGGCGGGGAGAGGAGATAGAGCGTCCCGATCTCGGGCCCGGTGCGCGGCGCGGGCTTCGGGCCCGGGCGCTTGAGGGCGGAGAGGTCGAGCGTCTCGATCTGCGGCCACTCCGCGCGCAGGCGCTCGAGCTCGTAGACCGCGGCGCGGGAGAGCCCGCTCGTGCCGGAGAAATCCCCCACCGCGAGGGCCGGCCCCCCGCCCGCCGGATCGGGCGCCTTGGCATAGGGGGCGAGGGTGGCGAGGTTCTCGCGCAGCCAGCGGCGCCGGCGGGCGGGCATGCGGACGCGGCGCCACAGCGTGGTGAACGTCCACCGCGACCACGCCCGAGGCCAACGGCGGAATATCCGTTCTGGGTCGTCGGCGATGGCGTCCAAGCGATCCGTTCCTGCCCGGCGTTTATTGTTGCGCCGTCTTACTCGAATCCCCCAGCCCCGTCCAGACGCGCCTGCAGACCGGCCCGGGCGAGAAGCTCGGCCACCATCCGGTCGAAGGCGACCACAGAGCGGGCGAGGTCGTAGCGCGCCTCGACCCGGGCGCGGGCGGCGCGGCTGAGGGCGTGGCGGCGCTCGGGATCGTCGATAAGCGCGCGGACCGCGTCGTGGATGTGGCTCGCGCGCGGCTGCTCGAGGAGGATGCCGGCCTCGCCCACCACCTCGACGAAGCCCGAGGCGCGCGAGGCGATCACCGCGGCGCCCGAGGACATCGCCTCCACCGCGACGCGCCCGAAGCTCTCCTCGCCTTGCGTCGGCGCCACCGCGATCTCCGCCTTGCCCATCCAGCGGCGGACCTCGGCATGGGGGGCGTCCTCGATCAGCGAGACCCGCTCGCCGCCCGCCGCGAGCGCCCGGCGCACCGCCTGTGCGTAGGTGCCGTGCTCCTCGGACGCGGCGCAGATGAAGAGCGCGCGCCAGCCCGGACGCTCGGCGAGCACGCGCACGACCCCCTCGGCGGCCTCGAGCACCCCCTTCTCCGGCGCGAGGCGGCCGACGAAGAGGACGATCGGCTCCTTGTCCGGCGCGGGCGCCCAGTCCCGGCTGTCGACCCCGTTGGGCGTCACGAAGAGCGGCGGACGGGTGCCGGGCCAGTGCGTCTCGAAGCTCTGCCGGCAGCGCTCGGAGACGAAGGCGATGGCGGAGAGGCGGTTGAAGGTCTGCCGCTTCCACCAGCCGGAGAGGCGGTTCCTCGGCGGGTTCTGGAAATTGTGCCGCACGAGGGCGACGGGCACCGAGCGGAACCGCGCGGCGAGGCGCGCCGCCGTGGGCAGATGCTGATGCGCGACGATCAGATGGGGCCGCGCTTCGGCGAGCAGGCGCTCGAGATGGCCTTTGGAGCGGCCCTTCGGCCAGAAGCGGGCACGGACGTCCTCGAAAGGCGCCTCCACCTCCTCGGCGAAGACGGTGATGTGCTCGCGGAACCGGCTCCAGCGCGCGGTCTCGTGGATGTGCAGGTCGATCGAGGTGGCGGCCAGCGGCGTGAAGCGCATGTTCCGGGGGGCGACGAGCGCGATGCGCGGCGCCTCCTCGGACGGCGCCGGGCCGCCCGGAGCGCCGGGGCTGCCCGCCCGCGACATCAGAGCGCCGGGGCCGGCGGCGCCGCCTCTCCCGGTCCTCGCCCGGGGGCGCGGGGACGCATGGGGGGAAGCGGGCGGTGCGGAAGATGCGCGCGGGATGGCCTGTCCATGGTCTCGCCCTGCCAAATCCGACGGCGCGGCGGCGTCGAACCACTTGAGGCCGCGCCGGCCCCCATGTCAACAGCGAGCGCCAAACGGCTCACGCCTTGCGTCCCAGGAAGAGATGGGAGCGGAAGGGCCCGTCGCGCCCGGCGGCGAAGTCCTCCTGCACCTCGAGCGGCGCGACCCCCGCCTCGGCCATCAGCGCGAAGACGGCGGGCTGGGGGAGAACGTGCATCTCCATCCGCCCCGGCGCGCCGGAGAGGTCGTCCGCCGCGCGGTAGCGGTAGTGCCGCCCGTAGGTGACGGCCTGGAAGAGCGCGAGGCCCCCGGGCTCGAGCCCCGCGAGGACGCCGCGCAGGATCGCCGCCTGAACGGGGGGCGGGTTGTGCTGCAGAACGAGGCGGGAATAGGCGAAGCCGTAGCCCGAGAGCCCCGCCCAGTCCGCCGGGCCCGTCATCTGCCGCAGCTCCACGTTGTCGTGCCCCGCGGCGGCGAGTTCGCGCGCGGCGATCTCGAGATGCGGCGCGGAGATGTCGTAGCCCGTGACATGGGCGAAGCGCTCGGCGAGGGCGCGCGTCGCCCGTCCGACGCCGCAGCCGATCTCGATGGCGCGGGCGCTGCGCGGATCGAAGCCGGGCGCACGCTCGATCGCGGCGTCGACCAGCATCCCCTCGACCGCCGCCGTCCCCTCGAAGAGCGCGCGGTTGGCCTCGAGCGTCTCTGGGCGGAAGAGGTCGTGGGTCAGCACCGACCAATGCGCCGCCTCCGTGCCCATGGCGGTCCAGCTCTCGGCGATGCGGGTCCAGAGCGCGGCGGCCTCTCCGGGGGGGCAGTCGGTCTCCACGGGCCCCTGCTCGGGCAGGATGCCGCGGGCGAGCTTCATCGGCACGGTGCCGGGGCGCTCGTCCGCATGCTTGGCGAGGTCCTCCGGCGCGGCCTCGCCCGGCGCGCCTTTCTGCGCGAGCCGCTCGGCGACGAGGCGGACATAGGACTCGCCGAATTCCGGGCTGCGGATCAACGCCGCGCGGAGCGCCTCCTCGCTGCCGAGCCGGCGGTGGAACTCCAGCGTCTCGGGCGATTCGGGCGGGCGGCCGAGGATCAGCCGGAAGGCCCGCTCCACGGTCTCGGCCGCAAGCACTCTCTCCTCCGCCGTCATCGCCTGTCCTCCGAACCGCGCCCGGGCGACCTCTATCCCCTCGCGCCGCCGACGACAATCGCCGCCGGCCGGGCGATACAGCGAACTTTACACCGGCGCCGATCCGTGTAGCATGTTTGCTGAACGAGCCATGCGCGAATCCCCTATGAGGGCCTGACCCGATGTATGTCCACAATCAGAAGACCGGCGAGGCCGATGTCCAGGCGCTGCGACGCGCCGGCGGCCAGTGGCTGAAATCGCTCCGCCAGAGCCGCAATCTCTCCCAGCGGGAGCTTGCGGCGAAGGTCGGCGCGGAATACTACACCTTCATCTCGCAGCTCGAGAACGGCCGGGGCCGCATCCCGCCCGACCGGTATCATCTGTGGGCGGAGGCGCTCGATGTCCCGGTGTGGAACCTCGTGTTCAACGTCATGCGGTTCTACGACCCGGTGACCTTCGAAATCCTCTTTGGCAAAGACGGCGAATACGCTAATCAAGCAGAGCGTTTCGAAATCCTGACCCGATAGGGTCGCGTCCCGGGGGGGTCGACTGGCATGTCCGCATCGCTCGTTCCGCTGTTCCAGGCACGCACCGGCTGGACCAACGAGGAGCGCGCGCAGTTCGCCAGGATCGAGCGGCTGCTCGAGGATGCCGGCTTCGCGATCGACGTCGAGCACGGGCTGTCCGACGAGGGCGAGCCCTGGTGCGTCTTCTGCTCCCGCGCGACCGGGGACGTGGTGATCCATGTCGCCTGCATCGACGGTCGGTTCATGTTCGACTCGACGGCGCTGCCCCGCCCGATCGAGGGGGCGAGCTTCCAGCGCTGCGCCGAGCGGTTCTTCGAGGACGCCTCGCTGCCGATGCCGCTCAACGAGCGCAAGGGCCGGGTCTATCTCCATCCGAGCGCGCTGCTCGCCAGCCTCTTCATCACCATCCTGCTCTACGCCCACGCCACCTCCGAGCAGCCGCTCTTCGCCACCGATCCGGTGGATGTGGACGAGGAGGACGACGCGCTGCAGACCCCCGAGGCCGCGCTCGCGCTGCGCCTCAAGGCGATCGCGCAGCAGGTGGCCGAGTTCGCGCAGGCGCCCGACACCGCGCAGGCGGCGCAGCAGGGCTATGTCAACCCGGCGCTCGCGGCGATCCCCGCGGGGATGGCGCTCGCCGTCATCGCCATCGCCCAGGACCTCGCCCATGCCGAGGAGAGCGGCGCCATCCTCGGCGACGAGACCTCCCTCGCCCTCATGCCCGCGCCGGAGGGGGAGAGCCAGGTCGCCCTGCCGCCAGAGCCCGAGGTCGAGGCCGCCGAGGACGCCCAGGGCGAGGACGCCGCCGCCCGCCTGCAGGCCGATCTCGCCCGCCTCGCCGCCGCCGCCGCCGCGGAGGCCGCGCCGGAGGGCGTCGCCCGGCTCGCGCCCGAGGGCGAGCCCGGGTCCGCCGAAGGCGGCGATCTGTTCGACGAGTTGATCTCCATCTCCCGCGCGATCGAGGCGGGCGCCCTCGCCGCCGTCGATCTCCTCGCCGGCACCGATCTCGGCGACGCGCTCGGCCTTCCCGCCGAGGAGGGGGCGTCGCGCGCCGGCGAGCCCGCGGAGGAGGCGCCGATCTATCTGACCGAGGTCTTCCAGGACTTCCTCGACATCCAGATCTCCGCCATCGGCGACGCGTTCGCCTTCGCCCTCGGCGGCCGGGTGATCGATGTCGAGGTCGTCTCCCTCGCCGATGCCGCCTTCGAGCGGTTCGAGCGCGCCTTCCTCGCCGAATTCGCCGAGGCGGCGGAGATCGAGTCCCTCGGCCTGGACGGCGCCGCCGAGATGGCGAGCTTCGGGCGCGAGGCCGACGACGCGGCGGGCTTCGGCCCCGTCGCCCCCGGCGCGGGCGCCAGGGTGCCGGCCGGCCCCACGCTCGTCTCCGCCGGCCTCGACGACGGGCAGGGCATCGAGCTCGCGACCCGGGAGCTGCCCGTGAGCGCCCCGCGCGACGAGCGGCGGGTGGTCAGCGTCGAGGAGGCCAAGGCGCTGATCCTCGACTTCATGGACGCGGTCGGCGACAACGACATCCTGCTGCGCGACGGCGGCCCGCTCCCCGCTGCGACCGATCTCGACGGTCTGCTCGACGGGCTCCTCTCCGGCGGCCGGGACGCGACCTTCCTCGACGCCTCGCTGCACGACCGGGGCAGCCTCGAGGTCAATTCCCGCGAGCTGACGGCCGAGCACATCTATCTCGACGACCACACGAAGCTGACCTTCTACGCCCTGGGCACGGATTTCGACGGGTTCCTCTGACCCCGCCGCCGGCCCGCCGCAGACCTCCGTCCCAGGCTCGCGCATGATGAGCGACCATCCCCCGATCCTGCGCGTCCGGCGCCCGGAGATGGCCGCGCGCCTCGCCGCCGGGGGCGGCGCCGCGCCGGCCCGTCCGGCCCGCGCCGCGCGCCCGCCCGCCCCGCCTCCGCGACACCAGCCCGAGGGGAAGCCCGTGAGCCTCCTGAAGCGCCTCGAACGCTATGTCTCCGCCCTGTTCAAGCTCGGCCGCACCGCCAAGCTCGCCAAGACCGCGAGCCATGCCGCCACGGTGATCGAGCCCCGGCTCGACGCGCTCGCGCAGGACTTCTACGAGTTCCGCGAGGAGGTGGGCTCCGGCCACGCCTTCGGCGGGGACGACGGCTGGGGCCCCAGGCTCGAGCGCGTGGAGATCACCGCCCGCGAGACCCGCGACCGCCTCGCCGAGTTCGCCGTCGCCCCGCCTAGGATCGCCGAGGTGGAAGGCGCGCTCGAGCGCGTCGAGGGCAAGCTCGACACGGCGGAGGGCTGGCTGCACACCGCCGAGGTCCGCCTCGACGCGATGGAGGGCGAGATTGCCCGCGCCCGCGTCCGCCGCAAGGATTTCGACGAGGTGGCGCAGCGCGTGAGCACGCTCGAGGAGCGTCTGCGCGAGGAAAACGCCGCCCTGCGCGGGCAGGTGGCCGACCTCACCGCGAAGCTCGACGCGCTGACCGCCCGTGTCGAGGGGGGCGAGGGGCATTTCAAGGCGCTCGAGGACGCCTTCCGCCGCCATTCGGAGGACGCGCATGGCCGGCTCTCGGCCGTCGAGCGCGACCTCGGCGACCGGCTCGGCGGGTTCGAGCGCCGGGTCGACCGGGTGGTGGGCGATGTCGCCCAGGCCGGCCGCGCCTATGCCGATCTCACCCGCCGGCTCGATCTGCAGCGTTTCCGCGCGGGCGAGGCGGCGGCGGACGCGGCCCCCCCCTCCGAGCCCCCGCGCGAGGGGCTGGAGGCGCTGATGGACGCCTTCTACGGCCGCCTCGAGGACCGCTTCCGCGGCTCGCGCGAGGAGATCAAGGGCCGCCTCACCGTCTATCTCGACGACATCGACCGGGCGATGGCGGCGACCGGCGCGCTCCCGGCCCTCGATCTCGGCTGCGGGCGCGGCGAATGGGTCGAGCTTCTGACCGAGTCGGGCTATGCCGCCCGCGGGATCGACCTCAACCCGGTGCAGATCGCCGAGGCCGCCGCCAAGGGCCTCGCCGTCGAGCAGGGCGACGCGCTCGCGGCCCTCGCCGCGGCGCCGGACAACGCCTATGCCGCGATCACCGCGCACCACCTGATCGAGCATCTGCCCTTCGAGACTCTCACCTGGATGACGCGGGAGGCGCTGCGCGTCCTCGCCCCCGGCGGCGTGCTGATCTACGAGACGCCGAACTGCCGCAACCTCATCGTCGGGGCCACCACCTTCAACATCGACCCGACGCACAAGAAGCCGCTCCCGGCCGAGCTGCTCTCGACGCTGCTCGACACCGTGGGCTACCACCCGGTCGAGATGCGCCCGCTCCACCCCTCGGAGACGCTCGAGGCCTTCGCCCGCGACGACCGCGCCGATCCCTATCTCGCCGAGCTTCTCTTCGGCCCGCAGGACCTCGCCGCCATCGCCATCAAGCCGCGGATCGCGGCATGAGGGTCGGCGTCGTCACCACCCAGGCGCCCTTCATCGTCGGCGGCGCGGAGCGGCACTCGGCCAATCTCGTCGCGGCGCTGAAGGCGCGCGGGCACGAGGCGACCGAGATCTCGATCCCCTACAAATGGTATCCCGGCGCGGCGCTCGTCGACCATGTGATGGCGGCCAAGCTGATCGATCTCGACCATCTCGGCTATCCGGTCGATCTGATGGTCGGCCTCAAATTCCCCGCCTATCTCGCGCGGCACTCCAACAAGGCGTTCTGGATCCTGCACCAGCACCGCCAGGCCTACGACATCTGGGAGGCCGGCACCTCGGAGCTGCAGCGCGACCCGGACGGGGCGGCGGTGCGCGAGCTGATCCGCGCCGAGGACCGCGCGGCGATCGGCGCCCCGGGCGCCAGGGTCTACGCCAACAGCGGCAATGTGGCGAAGCGGCTGAAGCGCTATCTCGGCCTTTCGGCGACGCCGCTCTACCACCCCCCGCCCAATGCGGGCCTGCTGCGCGCGGGGCCCTATGGCGACTATCTCTACGCGCCCTCCCGCCTCGGCCCGAGCAAGCGGCAGACGCTGATGATCGAGGCGCTCGCCCATGCGCCGGGCGTGCGGCTCAAGATCGCCGGGCCGCCGGATGCGCCGGGCTATGACGACGAGCTCCGCGCGCTCGCCAGAGAGCGCGGCGTCGAGGGGCGCTGCGAGATCCTCGGGCCGGTCTCCGATGCGGAGATGCTCCGCCTCTATGCCGAGTGCCGCGCGGTGGTCTTCGTCCCGGTCGACGAGGATTACGGCTACATCACGCTGGAGGCGATGCTCTCCGAGAAGCCGGTGATCACCGTGACGGATGCGGGCGGCCCGCTCGAGTTCGTGCGCGACGGGGCGGAGGGCTTCGTCGTCGCGCCCGAGCCCGCGGCCCTCGGCGCCGCCTTCGCCCGCGCCTTCGAGGTCGATGCCGAGGCGATGGGACGCGCGGCGCGCGCGACCTACGAGGCCAAGGGCATCGGCTGGGACCAGGTGGTCGAGACGCTGACCGGCGAGCCGCTGCCCCATCCCGCCCGGGAGGAGACCGCCGAGCCCGCGCCCCTCGCCGTCCCGGCCGGCACGGCGCTCGCGCCCGAGGCCGTGCCGGCCGGGACTGCGCCCGCGCCCTCCGGTGCGGCGACGCCCGATCTCGCGGCGCTCGCCGCCGAGATCGCGCCCCCGCGGCCTGCCCGCGCCCCCTTCGCCGATCTCGACGCGCTCCTCGCGGCCTACGAGTTCGGCACCTATCCGGGTGAGTGGGAGGCGCACGCCCCCCTCCACCGGCCCTATTTCGAGAGCCACTGGACGCGCTATCTCGCCACCCTCGCGGTGGTGGAGGGGCTCGCGCCCGCGCGCGTCCTCGATGTCGGCATCGTGCCGCCCTTCCTCTTCCAGGGGCTCTTCGCCGCGGCCCATCCCGGGGCCGAGATCGAGGGGGTCTGGGCCGATCCCCGCCCCTATGCGCAGACGCTCCGCCCGAAGGCGGGGGGCCGGCCGATCCATATCCGCCTCCACCCCGCCGATGTGGAGCGCGACCCCCTGCCGCTCGCCGAGGAGAGCGTCGATCTCGTCCTCGCCATGGAGATCCTCGAGCATCTCGCCATCGACCCTCTGCAGTTCCTGGCCGAGGCCGCCCGCGTGCTGCGCCCCGGCGGGCATCTCCTCGTCACCACCCCCAACATCGCGAGCCACCGCAACGCGGTGAAGGCGCTCGCGGGGGAGGCGCCGCAGTCCTTCGGCCTCTTCGTCCCCGTGGGCGGCGCCCATGGCCGGCACAACCGGGAATACGTGCCCCGAGAGGTCGAGGCCCTCGGCCGCGCCGCGGGGTTCGAGACCGCCCGGCTGCTGACGGGCGATGTCTACGACACCCGGATCGACCCCGAGGCCGCGGCGCTCCTCGCCGGCCGCGGGTCGTTCTCGCTGCGCGGGGAGACGATCTTCTGGCTCGGGCGCAAGGCGGGCGCGCCGGGGCCTCTGCCGGAGGGCGTCTATCACGGCGACCCGCGCCAGCTCTCCGCCCGCCTCGTGCTCGAGGGGCGGGAGGGCGAGGCGGTGCTGCTCCGCGCCGAGAACACCGCCCGCGCGGCTTGGGCGGCGGAGGGGCCGGGGCGCATCTCCCTCTGCCTCGACTATGCGGACGCCCGCCACCGCCTCGTCCACCAGGGCGCGCAGCTGCCGCTGCCCCACGACGTCGCCCCCGGGGAGGCGGCGCGGCTCCGGCTCGATCTCGGCCCTGAGCCGCGGGAGGGGTGGCTGACGGTCGGGCTCTTCCAGGGCGGCGCCGGGCCCTTCGCGGGCGCGGGCCGGGCCGACACGCTGCTCCTGCCCGCCTCCGAGGCCGCCTTCCTGCGCCTCGCGGGGGCGGCATGAGCCGCGGGCGGCTCCACTGGGTCGGCCCGCTGCCGCCCGCGCGGACCGACATCGCGCATTACACCGCCCGCATCCTCCCCGCCCTCGCGGCGCGCGCCGAGGTCGTGCTCTGGACCGACGCCGCGGAGTGGGACCCCGCCCTCGAGGCCCACGCCACCGTCCGCCGCTACGACGCGGGCGCCCATTTCCCGATGCCGCTCGAGGGGCTGCCCCCGGTCGAGGGGCCGGAGGCGGTGGTCTTCCAGATCGGCAATTCCTGGGTGCACCATGCCGGGCCCCTCAATCTCGCCCGCCGGGTGCCGGGGATCGTCGTGCTGCACGACATCGCCCTGCAGGACCTCCTGCGCGGCATGATCGAGTTCGGCCATTTCGAGGCGCGGGTCTATCGCGCGGAGATGGCGCGGTGGTATGGCGAGGCGGGGGCGCGGGCGGCGGAGGACGTGCTCGCCGACCGCATCCGCCCGCACGAGGCCGCGGCGCGCTTCCCGCTCTTCGAGATCGCCTTGCTCAAGGCCGTCGCCGCCCTCTCGCACACCCCTGCCGGCGAGGCCGCGATCGCCCGGCGCGAGGCGCTGCCGGTCTACGGGCTCGACCTGCCCTTCCCGCCGGGGCCGGAGCGCAGGCCGGAGCGGGCCCCCGACGGCCCGCTGCGGCTGGTGCAATTCGGCTATCTCGCGCCCAACCGCCGGCTCGATCAGGTGCTCGAGGCGCTCGCGGCGGTGCGGGGTGAGGTGGACTTCCGCTTCGAGGTCTACGGCACGCTCTGGGACGAGGCGCATGTGCGGGCCAAGATCGCCGAGCTCGGCCTCGCCGACCGGGTGGAGCTCCGCGGCTTCGCGCCGGAGGCCGAGCTCGACCGGAGCCTCGCCGCGGCGCATCTCGTGTTCAACCTGCGCCACCCGACGATGGGGGAGGCCTCGGGCAGCCAGCTCCGGATCTGGGCGGCGGCGGCGGCCTCTGCGGTGTCGGACACCGGGTGGTATCGCACGATCCCCGAGGATTGCGCCCTCCGCCTGCCGGTGGAGGGGGAGGTCGCCCGCCTCGCCGAGCTCCTGCGCGCGCTCGACGCGGACCGCGCCTGGGGTGCGGCCATCGGCGCCGCCGGCCGCGCCCGCCTCGAGGCGCTGCATGCGCCGGAGCGCTATGCCGCCGGCATCGCGGAGGCGCTCGACCGCTACGGCGCGGACGCTCGAGACGCCCTCCTCGCCGCCCGCGCCCGGTCGCTCCTCTCGCGCATGCCCCGCGCGGGTCTCGCCTCCCGCCGCCTCGCCGAGCGCCTAGAGCCCTGAGCCCTGAGCCCGCCGCCGCGCCGCCGCGCGCGGTCGCCGACCTCCGGCGGTCCCCCCGGCGCGTCTCCCAGTCTCGCGGGGCCCGGCTCCCGGACGCTCCCCGGTCCTTGCCGGGCCGCCGGCCCGCGCGGCTCCGGGCCGCGGCGCGAGCCCACCCGATCCGCCAGCCCCCCGCTTGCCGGGGTCGCCCGCGTCGGCCTCGCCTCGCGCTCGGCCTGCGGCGCGACGCGAGGGAGCCTCCCCGGGCTCGTGCAACCGCGCGCCCCGGTTGGCGCGGCATGCCCGCTGCCGCCGCTCTCGGTGGAATCTCCGTCATGTCGCCACGCAACCGCTGCGTTCCTTGCAGCATTCCCGTGGTTGCAGGCGGCATCAGAGCGCCGTCGCGATGCGGCTCGCCGGATGGGCGGCGTCGGCGCGGCTCAGCCGAGAAGGCCGGCGCGGAGGGCGGCGCCGACGGCCATGCGGTCGCCGGCGATATGGAGCGCGCGGGCGGCCTCGGCAGGGCGGAGCCAGACCGGATGGTGGTCGGCCTCCATCGGCGGGCCGCGGCGCACCACCGCGCGGGCGAGATAGACCGCCTGCACCTTGCGCGCGTGATACTCGTAGTCCCAGAGCCAGGCGTAGCGCTGGAAGGCGCCGAGGCGTCTCGGCGGGCCGCCGTCCGGTCCTGCGATCGCCCAGCCCGTCTCCTCGAGCACCTCGCGGTGGAGGGCACGCACCGGGCTCTCGCCGGGGTCGATCCCGCCGCCGGGCAATTGCAGCTCGTCCTTCTGCCAGACGCAGAGCAGCCGCCCCTCGCGCAGCACGATCCCGTAGGACCCCGGCCTGTCGCGATAGGCGATGCCCGCCCGCGCCGTCTCTCCCACCCGTCGCATGGCGCTCTCATGCCACGCTCCGTGCTGCGGCGCAAACGGGTTTGCCAGCGCCGGGCGGAATCGCGTAGGCCAAGGGCGAAAGCGAGGCGCCATGACCGACCCTACCGACGACGCCCCGGTTCATGCCGGCGACGACATGCTCCTGCCCTTCGAGCTCGAGCGCGCACGGATCAGAGGCCGTTTCGTCCGGCTCGACCGCACGTTGCAGACCATCCTGACCCAGCACCGCTACCCGGCCGCCGTCTCGGCGCTCGTCGCCGAGGCGACCCTGCTGACCGCGCTGATCGGGCAGGCGGTGAAGCTCCGCTGGCGGTTCTCGATCCAGATCCGCGGCGAGGGGGCGGTGCGCCTGATCGCGACGGACTATTTCGCCCCCGAGGCCGAGGGGGCGCCCGCCCATATGCGCGCCTATGCGAGCTTCGACCGGGGCGAGGTCGCCTCCCGGCGCGGTCCGCCCTATGCGCTCCTCGGCCACGGGGTGCTCGGGGTGACGATCGACCAGGGCCCCGACATGACGCCCTATCAGGGGATCACGCCGCTGACCGGGACCTCCCTGACCGACTGTGCGGAGACCTATTTCGCGCAGTCCGAACAGCTCGCGACGCGCTTCACCGTGCTCTCGGCGGCGGCGCAGGCGCCCGGCGGGGAGACCCGCTGGCGTTCGGCGGGGATGATGCTGCAGCTCTTGCCGGAGGCGGCGGCGGGGCCTGCGCCCGACCGGCCGTCCGGCACGGAGGGGCTGATGACGGCGGACGACGTCGCCGCCATGGGCACGCGGGAGGAGGACTGGACCCGGGTCAACATGCTCGCCGCGACCGCCGAGGAGCATGAGATGCTCGGGCCCCATGTGAGCCCCGAGCGGGTGCTGACCCGGCTCTTCCACGAGGAGCGGCCCGCGGTCTATCCCGTGCAGCCGGTGGCCTTCGGCTGCACCTGCTCGGCGGAGCGCGTCGAGGCGGCGCTCGCGCAATACTCGGCGAAGGACATCGCGAGCATGACCAACGAGGCGGGGGAAGTGACGGCGGACTGCCAGTTCTGCTCGGCCCATTACCGCTTCGCGCCCGAAACGCTCGGCTTCGAGGCGGAGGGCCGCGGCGAGGACCGTTAGCCGGGCGCTGAGGCGGCCCGGGCGCGGCGGCGCGGCCCCGGGCCCCGCCCACCCTGGAGAGGGCGGACCCGGCCCGACCCTCTGCGCGCCCCCCAGGCCCGGGGCCGCGCCGCCGCGCCCTCCCGTCGGGAGATGGTCACCGGCGGGCGGGCGCGGCGGCGGTCTTGCTGGGCCTCGTCTGGCGATGCCGGGTTCCGGTGTCTGGGCCCGGTCGGGCATGCCGCTCGGCGGGCGCGCGGAGCCGGGGGGCGGGCCGTCTCTCGGGCGCTCCGGCCTGCGGCGCCGGACCGTCCGCGCTCGGCGCCATCGCGCCGGCTCGCCCTGGGGCATCCGGCGGACGGTCGGGGGGCGGATAGGTCGCGCCGCCGGTGTCGGGCGCGGTCGGACAGGCCCGCGGGAGCTGCGCGGACCGGCTCAGTCGGCCTCGAGGATGCGGCGGACGATCGGCATCGCCTCGCGGGCGGTCATGCCGGGGCGGAGGCGGCGGTCGTAAAGGAGCGACAGGAGCGCCGCATCGTGGTCGGTCATCAGCGCGAACTCCTCGTCGTCGTTGAAGATCGAGGGGCGGAGCGAGGGATCGTCGCGGGCGAGGCCGAGGGTCTGCGCGATCTCCTCCTCGATGCAGGAGCGCCGCGAGAGCCCGCGCACCTCGGCGCGGATATAGACGACGGCGAAATAGATCTCGTAGGCCCGGCGCGCGCCCGGGGCGTGGTAGTAGAACTCGGCGGCGCAGGGCCATTTCGGGTCGGCGGTCCAGGCGTCGAAGAGATCGGTGAGGGGGCGGTAGTCGGGCTCCCGGGCGAAGAGCTCGCCCACCTGCGCGCGGCCGGGGCGGTCGAGGAAGAAGACCAGCAGGTTGGGTTCGAGGGCGGCGGGGCTGATCGGCAGGCCGGTGGCGCCCGAGAGGCGGGCGGAGAAGGCGGCGAGCGCTGCGGCATCGGCGCGGTCGTAGGCGCCGAAGAGGGCGTAGCGGATCGGGCCGCCCCAGCGGGTGAGCGGCGCGTCCGAGGCGGCGTCCACCGGGCGATAGGCGCCGTCCACGATCTCGAACTCCGAGCCGAAGCCGATCTTGGCGAAATTGGCGGCGAGGTCGGCCTTGGTGTAGGGGGCGTCGATGGGGGCGCGGTCGGCGCGCAGCTTGCCGGCGGCGCGCAGATCTGCGTCCCATCGGGCGAAGTCGATCGCGGCGCCGGTCTCGGCGCAGAGGCCGAGGGCGGCGCAGAGCCCGCCGGTCTGGGCGGCGGGGCCGGAGCAGGCGCCGAGCCCTGCGGCGAGGGCGAGGGCGCCGAGAAGGGGGCGGAGGCCAGTGGTCATGGGGCGGAGTGAGCCCCAGTTTCCGCCGAAGATCAACCGGATCAAACGGATCGGCCGCGCGGGTGCGCGCGGGGCGGCAGAGGGAGCGGGCGATGTGCGGGCGATTCGCGGTGGGCGATCCGGACCGGGCGGTCTGGGCGGAGTGGCTCGGGACGGAGGGGGAGGGGCCGTGGGCCCCGCCCAACTGGAACGTCGCGCCGACCCAGGAGGCCGCGATCGTCACCGACGAGCGCGGCCCCGGCGGGGGGCGCGTGCAGCGCCTCGCGCGCTGGGGGCTCGTGCCGCGCTGGTGGAAGAAACCGCTCGGGGAGCTCAAGGCCTCGACCTTCAACGCGCGCTCCGAGGAGGCGGCGGGAAAGCCGATGTTCCGCGACGCCTGGGCGCGGGCGCGCTGCCTGGTGCCGGCGCTCGGCTATTACGAATGGACCGGGAAGCCGGGGGCGAAGCGGGCCTATTTCGTGACCCTCCAGGGGAACGCGCCGGGGGTGGCCTTCGCCGGGCTCTGGGCGGAGGCGCGGGTGGAGGGGGAGCGGGTGGTCTCCTTCACGATCCTCACCTGTCCGGCGGGGCCGGGGACCGACCATCTCCATCCGCGCGCGCCGGTCATCCTCGATCCTTCCGACTGGGCGGGATGGCTCGAACGGCGCGCGGAGCCGGGGGGGCTGATGCGTGCGCCGGCGGCTGGGCGGGTCTCGGTTCGCGAGGTCGATCCGCGGGTCGGGCGCGTCTCGGAGAACGGGCCGGGGCTTCTGGAGCCTGTGGGGCTCGACCTCTGAGGCCGGCGCGGGCGGCGCCCGGCGCCGAGGCCCGGAAGCGGGCCGAGAAGCCGCGCCGCTCAGGCGCTCCGGTCGCGGGCCAGGGGGTGGTGCTCGGCGACGAGGGCCGCGAGGCGGGCGTCGAGCACATGGGTGTAGATCTCCGTCGTCGAGAGATCCGCATGGCCGAGCAGCGCCTGCACCGAGCGCAGATCGGCCCCGCCTTCGAGGAGATGGGTGGCGAAGGCGTGGCGCAGGCCGTGGGGCGTCACCCGCTCGGGCGCGATGCCCGCCTCCGCCGCGAGCCGCTTGAGCTGGCTCCAGACGGCGGCGCGGGAGAGGTGGCTGCGTCCGCCGACCGAGGGGAAGAGCCAGGGTCCCGCCCCCTGCATTCCCTCCCGATGGGCGAGCCAGCGGGCGAGCGCCTCGCCGGCCGCCGTCCCCACCGGCACGAGCCGCTCCTGCCCGCCCTTGCCGGCGACGCGCAGCGCCCGGGGCGCGCCGCGCGCGGCGGCGAGCGGCAGGGTGACGAGTTCGGTGACGCGCAGGCCCGTCGCGTAGAGAAGCTCCACGATGCAGGCGAGGCGCAGCGCCCGGGCGGTGGCGGCCGGGCTCGCGCCGCCGGTGCGGGCGGCCTCGAGGAGGCGGCCGACCTCCGCGCGGTCGAGCACCCCGGGGGCAGCGCGGCGCGGGCTCGGGCCCCTCAGCCGGAGCGTCGGGTCGGCCGCGATCCAGCCCTCGCTCCAGGCGAAGCGGTAGAGCCGGCGGATCGCCGAGAGCCGGCGCGCGCGGGTCGAGGCGGCGCGGCCGGCCGCGTCGAGCGCGGCGAGATAGGCCTCGATCTCGTCCCGCCCGGCCGTCGCGAGGTCGCGCCCCCCGCCCGCCAGAAACCCCCGGAAATCGGCCAGATCGCGGGCATAGGCGGCGAGCGTGTTGGGCCGGGCGCCGCGCTCTGCGGCCATCGCTTCGAGGAAGGCCTCGACCCAGGCCCCGCTCATTCCCCCTCCGGCAGCGGCAGCGGGCGGATCACCTCCTCCGTCGGCGCCGGCAATTCCGAGACCAGGGCGTAGACGACGAGGGCGACGAGCCCCGCGAGCATCGCCCAGAAGAGGTATTTGAGAAGCCGCCCCATCCGCTCGACCCCATGCCTGCCGAGCGCGCCCTCGCGGCTCGGGCTTTGCGCGGGCCGGGGGGCTGGTGTATGCGGGGTGGCCCGCCGAGGCGCCCCGGCGCCCGCGGGCGGACCCTAGCCGTCCGGCGGGGCGAGGGCAATCGTCGCGGAGGGCAGCGCGATGGCGGAGACACGGTCGCGGCCGGGGCTGCGGCTCTTGCGCCCGGTGGTGCTGATCGGGCTGATGGGGGCGGGCAAGAGCTCCGTCGGCCTGCGGCTCGCCGAGACGCTCGGCGCCCCCTTCGTCGACAGCGATGCGGAGATCGAGCGGGCGGCGGGGATGACGATTTCGGAGATTTTCGCGAGCCTCGGAGAGCCCGCCTTCCGCGACGGCGAGCGCCGCGTGATCGCGCGCCTCCTCGCCGAGCGCCCGCAGGTGATCGCCACCGGCGGCGGCGCCTTCCTCAACGCCGAGACCCGCGGCGCGATCGCCGAGCGTGCCGTCTCGGTCTGGCTGAAGGCCGATCTCGACACCCTCGTCGCGCGCACCGCCGGGCGCACCCACCGCCCGCTCCTCAACCAGGGCAACCCCCGCGAGATCCTCGCGCGCCTGATCGAGGAACGCTATCCGGTCTATGCCGAGGCCGACTGCCATGTGGAGAGCCTGCGCGACCAGAGCCACGAGGCGATGGCGGCGCGCATCCTCCGCGCGCTCGAGGCGCATGGGCGCGAGACCGGGGATGCGGTGATCGGGAGGGGGCCATGAGCGAGACGGATCGTGCGCGCGTCGAGGTGGCCCTCGGGGCGCGGTCCTATGCGATAGAGATCGGGCCGGGGCTGCTGGCGGAGGCCGGCCGGCGCATCGGCCCGCTCCTGCCCCGCCCGCGGACCGTGATCGTGACCGACGCGACGGTGGCGGCCCTCCATCTCCCGGCCCTCGAGGCGGGGCTCGCGGCGGAGGGGATCGAGAGCCGGGCCATCGTGCTGCCCCCCGGCGAGGCGACGAAGTCGATGCATGTCCTCGCCTGGCTCGTCGAGCGCCTGCTCGCGCTCGAGGTCGGGCGCGACGACGTGGTGATCGCCTTCGGCGGCGGCGTGATCGGCGATCTCGCGGGCTTCGCCGCGGCGATCGCCCGGCGAGGCGTCGATTTCGTGCAGATCCCGACGACGCTCCTCGCCCAGGTGGACAGCTCCGTCGGCGGCAAGACCGGGGTGAACGCACCCCAGGGGAAGAACCTCGTCGGCGCCTTCCACCAGCCCCGGCTGGTGCTGGCCGACACCGAGGCGCTCGAGACCCTCTCCGAGCGGGAATTCCTCGCGGGCTATGCCGAGGTCGCGAAATACGGGCTTTTGGGGGATGCGGAGTTCTTCGCCCGCCTCGAGCGCGACGGGCCCGAGATCGCCCGCGGCGACCGGGCGCTCCGCGCGGCCGCGATCCGCCGCTCCTGCGAGATGAAGGCCGAGATCGTGGCGCGGGACGAGCGCGAGGCCGGCGACCGGGCGCTCCTCAATCTCGGCCACACCTTCGGCCACGCCCTCGAAGCGGCGACGGGCTATTCCGACCGGCTGCTCCATGGCGAGGCGGTGGCGATCGGCTGCGTCCTCGCCTTCGAGGCCTCGGCCCGGATGGGGCTCTGCGCGCAGGAGGCGCCGGGGCGGGTGGCGGCCCATTTCGCCGCGATGGGCATGCGCCGCCGCCTCGCCGACATCCCCGGCCCGTTGCCCGACGCAGACGGGCTGATCGCGCTGATGGCCCAGGACAAGAAGGCCAAGGCCGGGCGCCTCGCCTTCGTCCTCGCCCGCGGCATCGGCGCGGCCTTCCTAACCCGCGAGGCCGATCTCGACGCGGTCCGCGCCGTCCTCGCCGAGGGCCTCGCCGCGCGCTGACGCGCCTCAGGCTGGCGGGAGCGCCAGGAGATCGGCGTGGGAGACCCGCACCTGCACCGCCCCGCGCCGCGCCACCGCCCAGGCCTCCGCCCGCGGCCCGAGCGCCGGGCGCACCGCCGCGCCGACCCCCTCGGCCAGCGCCGCGATGAGCGCCGCGTCTGCGGGCGCCGCGAGCCGCCAGTCGCTCGGTCCCTCGATCACCCTGTGCCCGGCCTCCCGGAGCAGGCCCGCCAGCGCGCCGTGCGCCTCCGGCCCGAGCGCCGGCCCGAGCCCCTTGTCGCGGCGCTGATCTGCCAGGAAGGCGGCATGGACGGCGCCGTCCTCCGGATGCGCCGGCGTCCAGTCCTCCGCCCCGGTGTAGCTCAGCACCGCCAGGAGCGGCAGCCGCCGGCGGGCGAGGGCCGCGACGAGCCGGGCGATCCAGTCCCGCCCCGCAAGGTCGAAAAGCGCCGAGGCGGCGACGAGATCGGGCCGCACCCGGTCGAGAAGCCCCTCGATCCCCCCGGCCAGATCTGCGGTCTCCGCACTCGCCACGACCCCCGGCGGCGCCTCCGCGCGCGCCAAGAGCCCCGCATCGGCATCGACGAGATGCCAACGCTGCCCCTCGGCCAGCAGCGGCGCCGTCCCGCGCATATTCGCCCCGGTCCCCGCGCCGAGATCGAGCACCCGCAGCCCCGCGCGCCCGGCGAAGGCACGCCCGAGCGCCGCCGCCACCTCCGGGTTGCGCGCCCGCGCATCGGCCGGGGCACGCAGCGCGAGCCAGTCGGCGGCGAAGTCCCCCAAGGCCTCAGCGCCCCGCGAGCACGGCCGAGACGGCGCCGGCCACCTTGGCGGCGGTCTCCCCCCATCCCGGCAGCCCGGGCGCCGCGGCAGCGGCGCGCTCGGCGAGCGCCGCCCGCGCCCCCGGCTCCGCGAGGAGCGGCCGCAGAGCCGCGACGAGCTCCTCCGCATCGCCGGGCGGCACCAGCAGCGCCGCCCCCCGCGTCGCCTCCGCGATCGCCGGCACGTCTGAGCCCACCACCGGCAGCCCCCGCCCCAGCGCCTCCGCATAGGCCATCCCGAAGCCCTCGTAGCGCGAGGCGAGGACGAAGAGATCGGCCCGGTCGTAGAGCGCCGCGAGCCGGTCCGCATCCGCCGCGCCGAGGAACCTGACCCGGCCCTCGAGCCCGGCCTCCCGCGCCTCGGCCGCGAGCGCGGCGGCACAATCCGCGTCCGCCGCCGGCCCCGCGATGTCGAGCCGCCAGGGCAGGTCGGCCAGCCGGGCGAGGGCCGCGAGCAGCACGTCGTGCCCCTTGCGCGGGGTCAGGCTGCCGACGGAGAGGAGCACCGGGGCGGCCTCCCCGCTGCCGCGTGCCTTGGGCGCGGGGTCGGTCCCCGGCGGGGCGACGGTGAGCCGGTCCTCCGCCACGCCGTAGCGCTCGGCGAGGATCGCGGCCGTCGCCCGGCTCGTCGCCACCACATGGGCACACGCCCCGAGCGCCGCGCGCTCGCTCGCTTCGAGCCGCCCGGCCTCCGCCTCCGAGAGCCCGGTCTCCAGCGCGAGCGGGTGGTGGCAGAGCGCGATTACGGGCGTGCCCGCCGCCCGCAGCGTATCCGGGGAAAGCACGCCGAGGGCGAGCCCGTCGATCAGCACCGGCCAGCCCGCGGGCAGGAGCGCGAGCCGGCGCTCGGCCTCGGCGAGGGCCGCCTCGCTCGGCCGGGGAAAGCCCCCCGGCAGCGGCCAATGGCGCAGGATCAACCCCTCGCCGGGGGCCGCCTGCAGGAGCCTCCGGGCATAGCCGTAGCCCCCGCTCGGGGTCGCGAGATCGCCCGGGACCGCGAGGAGCGCCCGGGGCCGCGCCCCGCTCACGCGAGCGGCCCCTCGAACCAGGCCCGCGCCACATGGCTCTCGTGCAGCGTCACCCGGATCTTCGCGAGCCCGTCGGAGCCCGGGCCGAGCGCCCCCTCCCGCGCCGCCTCGGCCATCCGCTCGAAGATGTGGCGGCAGAGGAACTCGGTGGTGGTCAGCTTGCCCGCGAACTCGGGCCGCTCGTCGAGATTGGCGTAGTTGAGCGGCGCGAGCGCCGCGGCCAGCGCCTCCTGCGCCCGGCCGATATCGACGACGAAGGCATGCTCGGTCAGCGCCTCGCGGAAGAAGGCGACGTCGACCACGAAGGTCGCCCCATGCATCTTCTGCGCCGGGCCGAAGACCTCGCCCGGCAGCGAGTGGGCGATCATGATATGGTCGCGGACCTCGACGGCATACATGGGGGGCGCTCCTTCGCTCAGTCGTAGACGATTCGCGTGGCAATACCCGGGGCATCCGGGGCCAGCAAGGCGGCAATCCGCTCCGGCAACTCCGAGAACCGCGCCTCGCCGGTGATCAGGCAGTCGAATCGCGGGTCCGCCAGCGCCGCGAGGGCGGTCGCGAGGCGCTCGCGATGGGTGACGGCGGCGCGGCGGGGGGCGGCGACATGCCCCACCTGCGAGGAGAGGATGGCGAGGCGCTGGGAGTGGAACGCGCCGCCGAGGCGCAGCTCGACCGGGCGGTCGCCATACCAGGAGAGCTCGATCACCCGGCCCTCGAAGGCGAGCGCATCGAGGCAGGCTTGCAGCCCGGCCGCGCTCGCCGTGGTGTGGAAGGCGGCAACGTAGCCGGGGGGGAGATCCGTCGGATCGCGGAACGTCACGTTTAATTCACCGGACAGGGCCGCCCGCTCCGCTACAACATCGGCCAGATCCACCGCGTGATCCGCCCGGCGCGCGAGCAGCCCGGCGAGGAGGCCCCCGAGGAGGCCGGCGCCCATGACGAGCACCCGAGAGCCCGGCGCGAGCGCCGCGTCCCAGATCGCGTTGAGCGCGGTCTCGGCATTCGCGGCGAGCACCGCCCGCTCCGGCGGCACTCCGTCCGGCAGCGGCAAGAGCGCCTCGGCGGGGAGGCGGAAGCGCGCCTGATGGGGATGGAGCGCGAAGACGGAGCGCCCGAGCAGCGCCTCGGGCCCTGCGGTCACGCGGCCGACGGTTGCGTATCCGTATTTGACGGGGAAGGGAAACGCCCCTTCTTGGTGCGGCGCCCACATGCGGGCATGTTCGCTCTCCGGCACGCGGCCCTCGAAGACGAGTCGCTCGGTACCGCGGGAGAGCGCGCCATGGGTGGCCGCCACCTCGGCCCAGCCCGGGGCGAGGAGCGGCAGCGGCGTTTCGCGCAGCTCGGCCCGGCCGGGCGCGACATACCAGAGGGCGGGGCTCGTCTCGGGCGTCTCGGGCATCGGGGCTTCTCCGGGCCGGGGCGATCGCGGCGAGGGTGCTATAGGGCGGAGCCGGCCGCCCGGTCCAGATCCCGGCAGAGAGAAGAGAGGATGCCATGAGCCTCGAGACCACCCTCGGCGGCGGCGCGCCGATCCCGTTCGACCAGCGCGTGAAGCGCCGGCGGGAGGACCCGACCGCGACGCCCGCGGGCCTGCAGGACAAGCGCCGCCTCGCCGCGCGCCGCGCTGTCGTGCTCGGCCTCAACCTCGCGACGATGGCAGTCCTGACCTGGGGGATCTGGTCGGTCTTCGCGCCGGGCGGCTTGTCTGTGGCGGACTGGGCGATCCTCGCGGCCTTCCTCGTCGGCGCGCCCTGGACGGTGATGGGGATGTGGAATGCGCTCCTCGGGCTCTGGCTCCTGCATGGCCGGCGCGACGGGCTCGCCGCCGTCGCCCCCCATCTCGCGGGGGAGCGCAGCGCCGGGCCGATCCGCTCGCGCGTCGCCGTGGTGATGTGCCTCAGGAACGAGCCGCCGATGCGCTCCTTCGAGCGGCTGATCGCGATGCGCGAGAGCCTCGACGACACCGGGCAGGGCGAGCGCTTCGACCTCCACATCCTTTCCGACACCTCGGATCCCGAGATCGCCGCCGAGGAGGACCGGCTCTTCGCCGCCCTCCGCCCGGCCCTCGGGGGGGCGCGGGCGCACTACCGCCGCCGCGCGGTCAACACCGGCTACAAGGCGGGCAATCTGCGCGAATTCGTCGGCCGGGCGGGGGCGGACTACGACCTCTTCGTCCCCCTCGACAGCGACAGCCTGATGGGCGGCGACGCGATCCTCGACATGGTCCGCACCATGGAGGCGCATCCGCGAATCGGGATCCTGCAGAGCCTCGTGATCGGCAGCCCCGCCAAATCCGCCTTCGCCCGGATCTTCCAGTTCGGGATGCGCCACGGGATGCGCAGCTTCACCATGGGGGCGGCCTGGTGGCAGGGCGATTGCGGGCCCTATTGGGGGCACAACGCGGCGATCCGGATGGACGCCTTCCGCAAGCACTGCCGCCTGCCGGTGCTGCCCGGCGACGGGCCGCTCGGCGGGCACATCCTCTCCCACGATCAGGTGGAGGCCGCGCTGATGCGCCGGGCGGGCTACGAGGTCCGCGTGATCCCGGTCGAGGGCGCCTCCTGGGAGGATAACCCGCCGACCCTCGCGGACTTCACCAAGCGCGATCTGCGCTGGTGCCAGGGCAACATGCAGTATCTGCGCCTCCTCGGGCTCAAGGGGCTGCGCGCGACCTCCCGCTTCCAGATCTTCGCCGCGATCGCGATGTATTTCGCGGGGCCGGCCTGGATGGCGATGACCGTGGCCGCGACCTCCAAGGTGTTTGCGGGGGACACGGGCGTCGACGCGGCGATGGGCATCGCCATGTTCTTCGTCATGATCTCGGTCAGCCTGGTGCCGAAGCTCGCGGGCCTCGCCGACATCGCGCTCCGGCGCGGGGGGGCGGCGGCCTATGGCGGGCGGGGGCGCTTCGCCGCCGGCGCGCTGACGGAGATCGTCTTCTCCATGCTGACGGCGCCGGTGATCGCGCTCCGGGTGACGATCTTCCTCGTCGGGCTGATGTTCGGGCGGCGGGTGACCTGGGGCGGGCAGAACCGCGACGCCTATGCGCTCTCCTGGGGCGAGGCGGCGCGCGGGCTGTGGCCGCAGACGGCGTTCGGCCTCGCCATCGCCGGGCTGATCCTCGCGACGGTGGGAGCGGGGACGCTGGTCTGGGCGGCGCCGATGGTGGCCGGGCTCGCGCTCTCGATCCCGCTGGCGGTGGCGACGGCCGATCCGCGGGTCGGGCGCTGGGCCGAGCGGGTCGGGCTCTGCGCCGTGCCGGAGGAGGTGGCGGGGCACCCGATGCTCGCCCGCCTCGGCCGCCCGCCCGCCGACCCCCCGGCCCGGGCCGCCTGAGCCCTCGCGTTCGGC
>CAZNTX010000008.1:53091-69639 GCA_964576075.1 uncultured Limibaculum sp.
CGCTCCGCACGCGGTGCCGCTTGGCAGGGCGGGTTTCCGGTGGCTATGGTCGCGGGGTCCGCCCCCAGACGGCCCGATCACGGAGCGCGCCCATGTCCCTCGCCCATCCTTACGTCCTCTTCCTCGGCGATGCGCCGGACCCGCTGTCCGCCAAGGTCGCGCAGGGTATCAAGGACTGGCGCCCGGAGGCGAGCGTCGGCCAGATCCGCCTGCCCGGCTGTCAGGCCGATATGGGCCTGCCGGATATGAGCGTCGCCGAGGCCGCGGCCGCCGGGGCCAAGACCCTCGTCATCGGGGTGGCGAACCGCGGCGGCATGATCTCCGAGAGCTGGATCTCGGTCCTCGTCGAGGCGCTCGAGGCGGGGATGGACCTCGCCGCCGGGCTGCACACGCTCCTGCGCGACCAGGCCCGGCTCGTCGAGGCGGCGCGGCGCACCGGCCGCGTGCTCCACGACGTGCGCCTGCCCGAGCGGTCCTATCCCATCGGCGACGGCAAGAGGCGCGCCGGCAAGCGGATGCTCGCCGTCGGGACCGATTGTTCCTGCGGGAAGATGTATACCGCCCTCGCCGTCGAGCGGGCGATGCACGAGGCCGGCCGCAAGGCCACCTTCCGCGCCACCGGGCAGACCGGCATCCTGATCACCGGCGAGGGCGTGCCGCTCGACGCGGTGGTGGCCGATTTCATGGCCGGCGCGATCGAGGTGCTGACGCCGGACAACGCGGACGACCACTGGGATCTGATCGAGGGGCAGGGCTCGCTCTTCCACCCCTCCTTCTCGGGCGTGACCATGGCGCTCGTCCATGGCGGGCAGCCCGACGCGCTGATCCTCTGCCACGAGCCGACGCGGACCCATATGCGCGGCCTGCCGCATTTCGACGTGCCGAGCCCGGACGACCTCGCGCCGCTCGCGCTGCAACTCGCCCGGCGCGTCAACCCCGACTGCCGGGTCGTCGGCGTCTCGGTCAACACCGCCGCGATGGGGGAGGACGAGGCGATGGCCTATCTCGAGACGACCGAGGCGCGGATGGGGCTGCCGACGGTCGATCCCTTCCGGCAGGGGGCGGCGCGGCTCGCGGCGGCGCTGTGAGCCTCGCGCTCGAGGTCCTGACGCCGGTCTTCAAGCTCGCCGGCGCCTTCCGCATCTCCCGCGGCGCGCGGACCGAGGCGCGGGTCGTCGAGGTCCGCCTCTCGGCGGGCGGCGCGACCGGGCGGGGCGAATGCGTACCCTATGCGCGCTACGGCGAGAGCGTGGAGAGCGTGGTGGCCGAGATCGAGGGGCTGCGCGGCGCGCTCGAGGGCGGGCTCGACCGCGCGGGCCTGCAATCGGCGCTCCCTGCGGGCGCCGCGCGCAATGCGCTCGACTGCGCCTTCTGGGATCTGGAGGCCAAGCGCGCGGGGCGCCCGGCCTGGGCGCTCGCGGGGCTGCCGGAGCCGGGCCCGGAGATCACCGCCTACACCCTCTCCCTCGACGATCCGGACAAGATGGAAGCGGCGGCTGGCGCCAACGCCCATCGCCCGCTCCTCAAGATCAAGCTCGGGGGCGGCGCGGAGGACGTCGCCCGCCTGCGCGCCGTGCGCCGCGGCGCGCCGGAGGCCCGGCTGATCCTCGACGCCAACGAGGGCTGGGACGCGGGCGCCTATGACGGGCTCGTCGCGGTGCTCGCGGAGACCGGCGTCGAGATGGTGGAGCAGCCCTTCCCCGCGGGCGAGGACGCGGCGCTCGCCGATCTGCCCCGCCCGGTCCCGGTCTGCGCCGACGAGAGCTGCCACGACCGGGCGACGCTGCCCGCGCTCCGCGGCAAATACGACCGGGTGAACATCAAGCTCGACAAGACCGGCGGGCTCACCGAAGCGCTCGCCTTGAAGCGCGAGGCCGAGGCGATGGGCTTCTCGATCATGGTCGGCTGCATGATCGGCTCCTCCCTCGCCATGGCGCCGGCGGTGCTGGTGGCGCAGGGGGCGGCGGTCACCGATCTCGACGGGCCGCTCCTCCTGGCCGAGGACCGCATGCCGGCTATGGTCTATGATGCGCGCGGCGTCCATCCGGCGCCGCCGGAGCTTTGGGGCTGAAGGAGGCGCCATGTCGCGCATCGTCTATGTCAACGGCGAGTATCTGCCGGAGGAGGCGGCGAAGATTTCGGTCTTCGACCGCGGCTTTCTGATGGCGGATGCGGTCTACGAGGTCACCTCCGTGATGGAGGGCCGGCTTTGCGACTACGAGGGGCACCGCGCGCGCCTGCATCGCTCGCTCTCCGAGCTCAAGATGGCCCCCCCGGTCTCCGACGCGGCGCTCCTCGAGATCCACCGCGAGCTCGTGCGGCGCAACGCGCTCGAGGAGGGGGTGATCTATCTCCAGGTGACCCGCGGCGCGGCGGATCGCGATTTCGTCTGGCCGGAGGCGGCCGAGCCCGGGCTCGTGCTCTTCACCCAGGCCAAGACGCTTGAGCACGCCCCGGCCGCCGAGCGCGGCTTTCGCGTGCGCTCGGTCCCGGATCTGCGCTGGGGCCGGCGCGACATCAAGACGACCCAGCTCCTCTATCCGAGCCTCGCCAAGATGGCCGCGCGGGAGGCGGGGGCGGACGATGCCTGGATGGTCGAGGACGGGCATGTGACGGAGGGCAGCTCGAACAACGCCTATATCGTGACCCGAGAGGGCACGATCGTCACCCGCCAGCTCTCCTCGGAGATCCTGCACGGGATCACGCGGGCCGCGGTGCTCGAACTCGCCCGGGAGGCGCAGCTCAAGATCGAAGAGCGGCCCTTCACCATCGCGGAGGCGCAGGAGGCGGCGGAGGCTTTCGTCACCGCCGCCTCGGTCTTCGTCATGCCGGTGGTGGAGATCGACGGCGTGGCGGTGGGCGAGGGCGTGCCCGGGCCCGTCACCCGGCGGCTTCGCGAAATCTACGTCGCCGCGGCGAAGGCCGGCAGCATCTGAGCCCGGCGCGCCGCACGCCCCCCCTTCGGACGGCGCCGGGCAGAGGGACCCGGACCGGCATCGCCTGCACGCTCCGGCTCCCCGCTCGCCCCGGCGCCCCCTCGCCGCCGCGCGGGATCCGGCCGAGGATTCTCGCGGACCTCGCGCATGGGCGGCGCGCCGCAGCCATAGGGTCAGGCGCCGATCGCCATCGGCGGGGCGGCCGGCTCGGGGGCCGCCAGGAAGGCGCGGTCCTGGGCCGCTTCGGCGTCCTCGCCGGCCGAGAGGCGGAAGCTCGCGACCAGCTGGCGCATGTCCTCGGAGCGCTCTGCGAGCCCCTCCGTCGTGCGGGCGGCCTCTTCGGCGCTCGGGGCGTTGACGCTGATGATCCGGTCGAGATCGCGGATCGCCTGGTTGATCTGCTCGGCGCCCACATTCTGCTCGCGGGTCGCGGCGGAGATCTCCTGCACGAGATCGGCGGTGCGCTGGATGTTGGGCACCAGGGCGGCGAGCCAGCGGCCCGCCTCGCTCGAGACCTCCACCGTCTGCCCGGAGAGCTGGCTGATCTCGGTGGCCGCGGACTGGCTGCGCTCGGCGAGCTTGCGCACCTCGGAGGCGACGACCGCGAAGCCCTTGCCGTGTTCGCCGGCCCGGGCGGCCTCCACCGCGGCGTTGAGGGCGAGCAGGTCGGTCTGCCGGGCGATCTCCTGGATGATGGTCACCTTCTCCGCGATCGTCTTCATCACGGAGACGGCGTTGTCCACCGCCTCGCCGGATTTCTGCGCGTCGGAGGCGGATTGGGTGGCGATCTTCTCGGTCTGCGCGGCGTTGTCGGCCGATTGGCGGATGGTGGCCGTCATCTCCTCCACCGCCGCGGAGGCCTGTTGCGCCGAGGCGGCCTGGCGCGAGGCGCCCTCGCTGATCGAGCTCGCGGCGGTGCTGAGTTCCTGAGTCGTCGCGGCGAGGCCCTCGGCGTGCTCGGCGGCGCGGCGCAGCTTGGCGTCGAGCGCCGCGGCCATGCGGGCGAGCACCGCGCTCAGCCGGTCGGCCTCGGAGCTCGGCTCGGGGCGGACGGTCAGATCGCCCTCTGCGATGCGCGCGGCGGCGGCGGAGGTCTCGCGGATGGTGCTGGCGTTCTGGGCGATGGCACGGCGGGCGTCGCCGATCTCGTCCGCGGCGTCGGCACCCGGCAGGTCCACCGTCTCGCCGGCGAGCGCCGCTTCGGAGGCCGCGCGCAGCCGGGCGAGCGGGCGGAAGATTCGCGCCCGCAGATAGAGCGCGAGGGCGACGAGGAGGACGACGCCGCAGCCGCTCGCCAGCGCCGCCTGCTCGAGGCCGGCGGCCCAGCCTTCCGCCTCGGCCTTCTCGGTCGCCACCTCGATCGCCACCGCGCCCACCACCTGGGCCGAGGGCCCGAAGGTCACCGGCGCGACGAAGACCCGGTTCGCCGCATCGGCCGCGGGCGCCCCGCTCTCGAGGCTCGCCGCGAGGGTCGCCGTCACGGTCTCGGGCAGCGGGTCGGAGGTCTCGGGGATGGTGCGCTCGAGAAGCGGCGCGCCCGCGGCGTCGGTCACGAGGATGCGCCGGATCGTCCCCTCCCCCTCGGCGAGGATCCCGTCCGCGATGGCCTCCACCGGCTCGAGCTTGCCGAAGCGCACCGCGCCGCCGGCATTGCCCGCGAAGAGCCCCGTCGCCACCTTGGCTTTCTCCGCATGGGCCCTCTCGACCGCGGATTGTGTCGCCCAGACACCTGCGGCGACGCCGATCGCGGCCGCGAGCGCGAAACTCGCGACCACGGCGGCGAAGATACGCGGCGCGAGGCCGAAGCGGCGCGGCGCGCGGCCGGCCAAGGGATACTCGGACATCGGGGACTCCTCGCTGGCCGGGGGTTACTGGAGCAGCTCGATATTGACGCCGAAGGTCGCCGCGCCGATCGGGGTGCCGTTCTCGGGGTCGAGGATCGCGACGGAGACCTGGCTCTGGAAGGCCTGGGTCGATTCGTCGAGCTCGATCTCGCCGATGTGATGCGCGCCGGTCGGGTAGGTCTCCTGCCACTTCGCCTCGTCGCCCTGCCAGTAGTCCGAGGTGACGCCCGAGGCGGCGACGTTGAGGCCGACGGCGTCCATCACGAAGATCTCGGTGAAGAGCCCGCCCGACTCGGCGGCGGCGGCGCGCAGACGCTCGGCCGCGGGGCCGGTCAGCACGCGGTCGATCATCGGCGTCTCCGCGCCGCCGATCTCGGCGCGCCAACGGGTGTCGCGCTCCAGGATATCGGCCTCGGAGAGCCCTGCGGTCTCCGCGTTCTGCGCGCGGATCGCGTCGATCAGCACCGGGTCGGACACCACGCCGCGGATCTCGCTGTCCACGAGAGCTTCCAGCATCGGCGTGAATTCGTTGGCATGGGCCTGCGGCGCCAGGAGGGCGGCGGAGGCGAGGAGGGCGGCCTTCAGTCTCATCGGTCTCTCCATGGGCTGCGGCCGGGGCCCCGGCCGTGTCTCGCGCCCCCGTCCTAGACCGATCGCCCTTGCCGTCCGGTTAAGCCTCCCCACCTTGAGAGCGGGAGAGGAACGGGAGAGAGCCTTGACCCGGATCATCCGCCTCGCGGCAGCCCTCGCCGCCCTCGCCGCCGGGATCGCCTCGGCCGCCGGCATCGGCCTCGCCCAGCGAAGCCCGGAGAGTTTCCGCTATGTCGAGGGGCTCGACCCCGGGGGCGACGGTTTCGCCCCGCTCCGCGCCGGGCCCCGCCCGGGGGCGCCGGCGGTCGCGCTCCTGCCCGAGGGGATGCCGCTCGCGCTCGACCGGCGCGAGGGGGGCTGGGCGCGCGTCGTCCTCCCCCTCGGCCTCGCGGGATGGATCGAGGCGCGCCTCCTCGGCTGCTGCGTGGACAGCCCGGCGCATCCGGGGCCGGTGCTCGTGCCGGAGGACTGCGGCGATCTCTGGCTGAAGCGCAACGCGATCTGGGACCGCCGGGGCTACTGCTTCGCCACCGGGCGCGGCCGCGCGACCTTCGACAATTCCGACTGCAGCCGCAGCCTCGAAGAGGCCCGCGCCGCCATGACCGACGACGAGCGCCGCGCCGTCGCCCGCTTCGTCCGACTCGAAGAGGCGCTCGGCTGCCGCTGAGCCCCGGTTGCCCGGACGCCCCCGGCCCGACATAGTGCCAGCCGAGCGAGGAGGTCCGCATGCGCTACCTGACAGCCCTCATTCTCTGCGCCCTCACGGCCACCGCCGGCGCCACCACCCTCGACGAGGGCATGAAGCGCCTCGCCGAGACCGTGGCGCCCCAGCTTCTCGACGAGCGGCTCCGCCCGGGCGTCGAGGGGCCGGTCGACCTCTTCCTCCTCGACCCGGCGGACGCGACGAGCGGGGAGCCCTGCGACGCGCTCTCCGATACGCTCCTCTTCCGCATGGCGGCGGCGATGCAGGCGGCCTTGCGGGAGTATCGCCGCGACGTGGCGACCGTGATCCTCCGCCAACGCGCCGCCGAGGGCGAGCTCGCCATGCAGCTCGACTGGGTGGCGCGCAAGCCCGGCTTCCTCGAACTCCGCCCCTCCTACGGCCGAATCCGAGGCGACAATATCGCCGGCACCTTCATCCTCCCCGTCGAGATCGCCACCTCCGACCTCTCCCCGCAGGAGCGCGCTTGCTTCGCCGATCCCGCAGAGGACGCAGCGCGCCGGGTCGAGCCTGAGGCCGAAGCAGGCGACGAGGGCCGCGCGCGGCTTGATGAGGTGGACCGGCGGAGAGCGATCGACCTTGCTAGCTCCCTTCGCTACCGACCGCCCGAGAGCTTGGGCGACTTGATTGAGCGTCTCGTTCGGGACGATCTCCCCGAGGTCGTCGCCCACCCAATCGTCGTCGATGCGGTGATGGCCCAGAACCGGCGCACGGCGGAGCTGTCCCGGGCGGAGATAGCGCGTCTCGACAAAACCTGGCGGTCTCTGGTCCACCGGGAGGTGGGGAGTGAGGAGGCGCTCGGCCGCCTGGTCACGTCGGTCACGGATAACCAGGCTTCTCGCTTTCTTGCTCTCGTGCGGGACTACTCTGGGGATGTCGTGGAAGCCGTGATGATCATGGATGCGGTCGGTCTCAATGTTGCCGTCTCCGAAGTGACGGTGGACTATTGGCAGGGAGACGAGATGAAATGGACCCGCCCCTTCGAAGAGGGTCGTTTCGATGTGGGCGACTTTGAATTCGACGAGACGGGTAACGGGCGCACCCAGCTTGCCATCCCAATACAGGAACCACGAACCGGCAAGACAATTGGGGCTGCGGCCTTCACAATCCGTCTGAACAGCCTGCTGCCTTGAGAGGCGTCTCAGATCCCGCCCGGAAGAAGGCGACCCCGCCTTACGGACCCGCGCGGCGCAGCAGGCGGGCGCGGGCCGGGGGGACGCGGGCGATTTCTACGCCGGTGAAGACGTGGAGGGTGTTGAGTTCGGTGTCGATCACCGCGTGGTCGGAGACCCAGCCGCCCATGGTGAGATAGGTGCGCAGCAGGGGCGGCATGCGCTTCAGCGCCATCTTGAGGTCGGGCTTTCTCAGGCGGAACTTGGTGGCGAAGCGGAACACCTTGGGCGCCTTCACCCGGGGCAGCCAGCGCTTCGGCGCGAGATGCTTCTCCTTGAGGAGCGCGAAGGCGTCGGCATACTCCTCCGCCTCCACCCCGTAGAAGGAGCTGCAGCCGAAGAGGAGCTCGACGCGCTCGGTATCGACGAATCGGGTCATCGCGCCCCAGGCGACGCGGAGGATGTCCGGATCCTTCCAGGCGGGGTGGATGCAGAAGCGCCCCATCTCGACCATGCGGCCGGGGAAGTCCGCGAGATTGGAGAGCTCGTAGTATTTCGCGGCGTAGCTGCGGCCGATCTGCGAGCCGTTCTCCAGCGGCAGCATGCGGAAGCAGCAGACGAGCTGGCCGGTCTTCGCCTCCTCGACCATCAGATGCGCGCAGGCGGGGTCGAACTCGTCGGCGTCCAGACGGTCGGGATTGGCCTGCCAGTCGATCCCGCGAGCCTCGATGAAGGTGAGATAGCGCAGGCGCTGACAGGCGCGGATGTCCTCCGCCGTCTCCGCCATCCGCGCACGATACTTGGCGCCGGCGCCCCGGATCCGCATGGCTCCCCTCCCGCGATCGTCCCGGGCGGGCGCCATGCCCGCCGTCCAGTCGATCGGACAACTATGGGCTCCCGCCCGGGCTTTGCAATGGGGCGGATCGGCGAATCCGCGGGCGTTGCCGCGGCGCCGCATCGCGGGGGGCTTGACGGGGGCGCGGGGCTCGGGCCCTCTCGCGAGCCCGAAGGAGGCCCCCCATGGACGAGCGCCCGCCGCCGCGGCTTTCCGGCGTCGACACCTGGATCTTCGATCTCGACGACACGCTCTACCCGCCCGAGGCCGGGCTCCTGCCCGCGATCGACGCGCGGATGCGCCGCTTCATCGAGCGATTCCTCGGGGTGGACGAGGCCGAGGCGGAGGCGCTGCGCCGGCATTACTGGGAGCGCGACGGGATCACGCTCAAGGGGCTGATGCGCGACCACGGGGTCGAGGCGGACGCCTTTCTCGAAGAGACCCACGCGATCGACCTCTCCGGTCTCGCGCCGGACCCGCGGCTGCGCGCGGCCATCGAGCGGCTGCCGGGGCGGGCGGTGATCCACACCAACGGCGCGCGGCGCCATGCCGAGCGGGTGCTCGCGGCGCGCGGGCTCGCGGGCGCCTTCGCCGCGATCTACGCCATCGAGGACAAGGGCCTCGCGCCGAAGCCCGAGCCCCGGGCCTATGCCCATGTGGTCCGCGCCGAGGGGCTCGACCCGTCCCGCGCGGCGATGATCGAGGACACGCTCGTCAATCTCGTCGAGCCGAAGCGCCTGGCGATGACCACCGTCTGGCTCGACCGGGCAGGCCGCGGGGGGTGCCACAGCCATGTGGATCACGCGATCTCCGACCTCCTGGCGTTTCTCGAAGCGCAATCCTGACCGCGCCGGTAGACCGCTCGCGGAGACGGCGCACCGGTTCCGGGGCCCGCGCCTCGCGGTGTCGGCTCGGGCCCTCGCGCGGCGCTCTTCTCCGCCGGAGACCTCTACAGAGGGGCCGGGCACGCGCCCGCCCGGCGCCCTATCCCCGGCGCCGAAGGCCGGACGCTGCGCCCGGCGGAACGCCGCTTCCGGCGGGCGGAGCGCCTCTGCCGGTTTCCCTGAGGCACGGTGAAGGGAGGCCGATCCCTGCGCCTCGCCGCCCGCCTGCCTGCCTCGGACGGCGCCTGCGTCGGCGCCGGCCGCGCGGGAGCGGCGTTTCGCTGCGGCCGGCGGGCCGGTCTGGCCCCTTTGGATCGGACCGCCCCGGATCGGCACCGATGGTTTCGCGCGGCCACGCCGCCATGGCGGGCGTCGCGCCCTTCCGACCCCGCCCACCCCCACCCCCGCCGCCTCCCGTCGCCTCCGCGCGGCGCGCGGAGGCGACGGGAGGCGGCGGGGGTGGGGGTGGGCCACCGCTCGGCGACGGGGCGCCGCGGCAGCGGCGGTCCGTGGCGAGCCAGGCGCGGGGCGGCTCGTCTCTCCTTGTTGCCGGCGGCGCCCCTCGCGGCGAATGGGAGCCCGAGCATGGCGAGGGTGGTCGAGCCCGCCTCCGAATGCGGCGCCCCGGTCGCCACGAAGCTCGAGAGCCCGGGCAGCCGCTTGCGCCGCAGGCCGGGCCCGGAGCCCCAAGCGCGGGCGGCGCACGCGGCAGGGGAGGGGCAGAGTTCGGGAGGATCGACGTCTCCGAGGACCGGCTCGAGCTGCATCCGCGGCCGTCGGGGAAGGTTTGCCGCTCCACGCGACGGGACCGGGATCGCGACGCGGGCGGAGCGGTTGGCCGAGCCCGGCGCCTGGCGGATCCCGCTCTAGAGCACGGGCGGCGGCGGCGGGAGCCGTTGCGGCGGGGCTGGCGCTGGCCGGGGTCGATCCGGGCCGTCGCTCGCGCGGTGGGACGGCTCGATGAGGCCGACCGGCGCGACGCTCGATGATCACCCGCTACGCCGACCGGGCTCCGCCCGGGCCGGGGGCGGATGCGCATGCGCAGAGCCTTGCCGACTTGCCGGTCCGCCCCCGGCACGCGGTCGTGTCGATCGTCATGGAGAGCGACCGGGGGCGGCAGGTGCGCGCCCCCGGGGGTTTCGGGGGCAAGGACCGGAGGCTCGCCGCCCTGCGCGCCAAGCTCGCCGACCTCGATGGGGAGAGCGCCGAGCAGGTCGCAGAGGCCCCCGACCGGCGCGCGGCCGAGACCCTGCTCGCCTCGGTTCCCGGAGACGGTCGGATCGCTGCCCCGACACCGCTCGCGGCGCGGCCGGCGCCGGGTCGCATCGAGCGGCGCCAGAGGCGGCCGCTCGTCTCTCTGCCGGGGCCGGTCCACCGCCGCCGTCGCTGCCGCGCCGCGCGGTCCCGACCGCCGCGACACGTCCGACGGGCCGCGGATGCGGGGGCGGCCCGCGAAGGCCGCGCTCGTCGCCGCGATCCGCTGCCGATCCTCGCTGCGCTCGTGCGAGATCGGCGCCCATGGAAGAGCGCTCGACCTCGACCGGGATCGCTCAGAGCTCGACGCTGCCCATCACCTCCGGCGCATGGACCGGCACCGGGTCCATCAGGCGGACGAAGTCCTCGGCCGATTGCGCGAGCAGCGGGAAGGTCGCGTAGTGGCTCGGGATCACGCCCTGGAAGTCGAAGAACTTCTTGGCGGCGAAGGCGGCGCGTTCGGCGTCCATGGTGAAATGTCCGCCGATCGGCAGGATCGCGTGGGTCGGGGCGTGAAGCTCCTGGAAGAGCGCCATGTCGGCCATCACGTCGGTGTCTCCGGCGACGTAGAGCGTCTTGCCCTCGGAGGCGATCATGTAGCCCGACTCGCAGCCCGCATAGATCGGCTGCCCGTTCGGCCCCGCCGCGGAGGAGGAGTGCACCGCGTTGACCATGGTGACCTTGACGTCGCCGAGGGCCACGGTGCCGCCCTTGTTGAAGCCGACGCCCTCGACCCCCTCCGCGGTGGTGACCCAGCTCACCCAGTCGTAGATGCCGATGACCGGCGCGCCGGTCGCCTTGGCGATCTCGGCGGCCTCCGAGGCGTGGTCGCCATGGCCGTGGGTGACGAGGATGTCGGTCGCCCCCGCGATGGCGGCGTCGTAATTCGCGTCGTCGAAGCTCGGATTGCCCTTGAGCCAGGGGTCGAGCAGGATCGTGCGCCCCGCCGTCTCGATGCGGAACGAGGCGTGGCCGTGCCAGGTGATCTTCATCGGTCCCTCCGATTGTCGCGCGTCCCCCTTCTATCCGGGCCGGGCGGGCTTGTGAACGCCGCGCGCGCCCTTGCGGCGGGGCCCGGGCGGGGCTACACCCGTGCCGCCCGTCCTGCCTTGCCCGTCCCGCCCTGGAGGAGGTCCATGAGCATCGACACCGACACCGCCCGGCGCATCGCCGCCCTCGCGCGCATCCGCGTCGAGGAGGCGGATCTGCCGGCGCTCGCGGAGGAGCTCGGCTCGATCCTCGGCTGGGTGGAGCAGCTCTCGGAGGTGGATGTCGCGGGGGTCGAGCCGATGACCTCGGTGACGCCGATGGCGCTGCCGATGCGCGAGGACGCGGTGACCGAGCCAGAGCAGCGCGAGAAGGTGCTCGCCAACGCCCCCGACGCCCGCGAGGGCTTCTTCGCCGTGCCGAAGGTGGTGGAATGACCGATCCGAACGCGCTCACCCTCGCCGAGGCCCGCGACCGGCTGCGCGCGGGCGAGACCACCGCGCGGGCGCTGACCGAGGCCTGCCTCGTCGCGATCGCCGAGGCCGGGGCGCTCAACGCCATGGTCCGCGTCGACGAGGCCCGCGCGCTCGCCGAGGCGGACGCCGCGGATGCGCGCCGCGCTGCCGGGGAGGACACGGCCGTGCTCGGCCTGCCGCTCGCCATCAAGGACGTGTTCTGCACCGAAGGGCTCGGCTCCCAGGCCGCGAGCCGCATCCTCGAGGGCTTCGTGCCCCCCTACGAGAGCACGGTGACGGCGAAACTGAAGGCCGCCGGCGCGGTCTGCCTCGGCAAGGCGAACATGGACGAGTTCGCCATGGGGAGCAGCACGGAGCATTCGGTCTACGGCCCCACGGTCTCGCCCTGGCGCCGGCGCGGCTCGGACGCGGCGATGACCGCGGGCGGCTCGTCGGGGGGCTCCGCGGCGGCGGTCGCGGCCGATCTCTGCCTCGCCGCCCTCGGGACCGACACCGGCGGCTCGATCCGCCAGCCCGCCGCCTTCACCGGCACGGTGGGGATCAAGCCGACCTACGGGCGCTGCTCGCGCTGGGGGATCGTGGCCTATGCCTCCTCGCTCGACCAGGCCGGCCCGATGACCAAGACCGTGCGCGACGCCGCCATCCTCCTCGGCGCGATGGCCGGGCACGACCCGAAGGACTCGACCTCCGCGCCCCGGCCGGTTCCCGATTTCGAGGCGGCGCTCGGCGGCGATCTGCGCGGCAAGCGCGTCGGCCTGCCGGTCGAGTATCGCGAGGGGGTGCCCGAGGAGATCGCCAAGCTCTGGGACGAGGGCGCGGCGATGCTCCGCGAGGCCGGGGCGGAGACCGTCGACATCCGCCTGCCGCACACGAAATACGCGCTGCCCGCCTACTACATCATCGCGCCCGCCGAGGCGTCCTCGAACCTCGCGCGCTATGACGGCGTGCGCTACGGCCGGCGCGCCAAGCTCGGGCAGGGCGACGGGGTGGTGGACCTCTACGAGAAGACCCGCGCCGAGGGCTTCGGGCCGGAGGTGCAGCGGCGCGTGATGATCGGCGCCTATGTGCTCTCGGCGGGGTATTACGACGCCTACTATCTCAAGGCACAGAAGGTGCGGACCCTCGTGAAGCGGGACTTCGAGCAAGCCTTCCGGGAGGTCGACACGCTGCTCGCGCCGGTCACCCCCTCCGCCGCCTTCGGGCTCGGCGAACTCGAGGGGGGCGACCCGGTGGCGATGTATCTGCAGGACATCTTCTCGGTGACGCTCAATCTCGCCGGGCTGCCGGGCATCGCGGTGCCCGTGGGGCTCAATGGCGAGGGGCTGCCGCTCGGCCTGCAGCTCATCGGCCCGGCCTTCGGCGAGGCGGCGATCTTCGAGGCGGCCTCGGCGCTCGAGGCCCGCGCCGGCTTCGACGCGAAGCCCGAGCCCTGGTGGCGCACGGCCGGCTGAGCCCGGCCGCGCCGGCGGCTCACACCCCCGCGATCAGCACGGCGAAGACGCCGGCCAAGGCCGCGAAGAGGGCGAGCTCGCGCTCGAGGCCCACCACGAGGCCGATCAGGAGGGGAACGAGGAGCGCGGCCAGCATCAGCTCCGCCATGCTCATATCAAGCCCGTCGATGAAGACAGGGGCAGTTTCGAAACGCATCCGGGCACTCCCAACAACTCGGGACCACCCTCACTCCACGCACACACCGCGGGTTGGTTAGCACATCCTTTCCGCCGATCCCAGCGAAATCCGCTCCCCCGGGGGCGGAACGCGGCACGAGGATGGCGAAACCGGGGCGATTTCGTGTTAGGCCACGGGCGCGACAGCCCGCCCACCATCCGCAAGGAGACCCGCCCATGGCCCTCGAGACCACGCCGATCTGCGATTTCGGCCGCCCCGCCCCGGAGTTCCGCCTGCCCGCGACCGACGGGCGGACTTATGCGCTCCAGGACCTCCGCGGCGCGCGGGGGACCTTGGTCGTCTTTATCTGCAATCACTGCCCCTATGTGAAGGCGATCGCCGACCGCCTCGTCCGCGACGCGCGCGACCTCGCCGGGCTCGGCGTCGCCACCGCCGCCATCTGCTCGAACGACGCGACCACCCATCCCGAGGACGGCTTCGAGAACATGGCCCGCTTCGCCGAGGCGCACGGCTTCCCCTTCCCTTACCTCCACGACGAGACCCAGGAGGTCGCGCGGGCCTACGGCGCCGTCTGCACGCCGGACTTCTTCGGCTACGACGCCGATCTCGGCCTGCAGTATCGCGGCCGGCTCGACGCGTCCGGCGCGCATCCCGGCAGCCCGGACCTGCCCCGCGAGCTCTACGAGGCGATGAAGGCGGTGGCCGAGACCGGGCGCGGGCCGGCGGAGCAAACGCCCTCCATGGGCTGCTCGATCAAATGGAAGGCCGCCTGAGCCGCGCCGCCTGCGCGGGCGGTTGACCGCCCGGCGCGCGCTGGCTTAACTGCCATGTGCCGAGGGCGCGAGGAGCCGCCCGATGAGTGACGACCGCCGCTCGGTGGTGCGCCGCAGCCCGCTGCCCGAGACCAGCACCCGGCCGATGGGCACCCCGATCTATCCCGCCGTCGCCTACGAGGCGGCGGACCCGGACGCCCTCGACGCCTGCTACGAGGGCGGCGCGCCGGGCTTCACCTATGCCCGCGAGGGCCACCCCAACTGGCGCGTCCTCGCCGACAAGCTCGACTGGATGGAGGGCGCGGCCGCCGGCATCGTCACCGGCTCCGGCATGGCCGCCGTGGGCGCCGTGCTGCTGGCCACGCTGCGCGCCGGGGACCATGTGGTGGCCGGAGACCAGCTCTACGGCCGCTCGCTCCGGCTCTTGCGCGAGGAGATGCCGCGGATGGGCGTCGAGGTGAGCTTCGTCGACCCGACGGACGGCGCCGCCTTCGCCGCCGCGCTGCGCCCGGAGACGACGCTCGCCCTCGTCGAGGTGGTCTCGAACCCGACGCTGCGCGTGGCCGACATGCCGGCGATCCTCGCCGCCTGCCGCGCCCGGGGCGTGGCGCTCGCGGTCGACAACACCTTCACCACCCCGCGCCTCTACAAGCCGCTCGCCGCGGGGGCGGACTACACCATCCACTCCGTCACCAAGCTCCTCGCGGGCCATGCGGACGCCACCCTCGGCTATGTCGGCGCGCGCGACCGGGCGGCGGCCGCCCGGCTCTACGACGTTTGCGCGAGCTGGGGGATGACCCCCTCGCCCTTCGACTGCTGGCTGGCGGAGCGGGGGCTGCACAGCTTCGATCTGCGCTTCGACCGGGCGCAGGAGACCGCGCACCGCCTCGCCGAGCATCTCGCGGGGCTCGAGGGGGTCGAGGCGGTGCTCTACCCGACGCGGGCGGACCATCCGGACCACGCCACGGCCATGGAGGTGCTCGGCGGACGGGGGGGCTACATGGTGACCTTCCGCCTCGCGGGCGGCCGGGCGGAGGCGAACCGGTTCGTCCGCGCCGCCCGCCGCATCCCCTTCGCGCCGACCTTGGGCGACGTGGCGACGACGCTCTCCCACCCGGCCTCCTCCTCGCATCGGGGGCTGACGCCCGAGGGCCGCGCCGCGCTCGGCATCACCGAGGGGGTGATCCGCGTCTCGGTCGGCATCGAGGATCCGGAGCTGCTGCTGGCGGAGATCTCGGAGGCCGTGGCCGCCGCGCGCCGGGGGGCGGCCGCATGAGCGAGGCGGCGGTGCTCCCGCGGCCGGATTATGCGGGCCTCGCTGCCCGGATCGCGGCTCTCACGGAGGACGAGCACGACGAGGTCGCCCTGATGGCGACCGTCGCGGCGGAGCTCTTCCACGGGGCCGAGGGGTTCGATTGGGTCGGCTTCTACCGGGTGACGGAGCCCGAGACGCTGCGGATCGGCCCCTATCAGGGGGGCCACGGCTGCCTCGTCATCCCGTTCTCCCGCGGGGTCTGCGGGGCGGCGGCACGCACGGGGGAGACGGTGATCGTCGCCGATGTGGAGGCCTTCCCGGACCACATCGCCTGTTCGGCCTCGACCCGCTCGGAGATCGTGCTCCCGGTGCGCGACGCGGCGGGGCGGCTCCTCGGGGTGCTCGACATCGACAGCGACGCCCCCGCGCGGTTCGACGCCGAGGATGCGCGCGCCCTCGAGGAGATCCTCGCGCAGGTCTTCGGCCGGCCCGCGCCCCAGCCCGACCGCTCGGACCACGGCGTGCGCCGGGTGGTGTTCGAGGACGACGTGTTCTACGGGCCGGTGCTGCTCGCGCTCCATCTGGCGATCGCGCTCCTGTCCTGGCCGGCGGAGGCGCTGATCGCGACGCCTGGGGCCTCGCCGGCGGAGCTCGCCTTCTGCACCTTCTCGGCCGTGGGGATGATGGTGCCGGTGTTCCTGATCATCCGGGCCTATTTCCACGGCAAGGTCGACCCGCTGCCGACGGTGATGTTCATGCTGGCCCATGCGGGGCTGATGATCGTCGGCTATGCGGGGATCTACGGGCTTCTGGAATACGGCCCCGGCGGGGGGCTGCCGCCGGAGGGGGCGGACAAGCATACGAGCTGCGTGCCGGGCGGGATGACGGACTTCTACTTCTCCGCCATCACCTTCTCGACGGTGGGTTATGGCGACTGCGTGCCCTACGGCCCGGCGCGGGTCTTCGCGATGCTCCAGGGGCTTCTGAGCTACTTCTTCGTGGGGATCACGCTGGGGCTGATGACCTCGGTGGCGCCCACGGAGCGCAAGCGCGACTGACCGGCCTGATGTAGGGAGGGGGGGCGTCTCCGGAGGGGGATCGACCCCCTCCGGAGCCGGGCGCGCCGCCTCGGGCGACGCGCCAAGGGCGCGCGCGGCGCGCCCTTTCGCTCCGGCCGAGGCCGGAGCGCCCGGACCTTAGCAGGCTGCTGAAGAAGTCGGGCTCGAAGGACGTTGTTCCTGCCGCCACGAT
>CAZNTX010000009.1:0-69079 GCA_964576075.1 uncultured Limibaculum sp.
CGTTACGAGAACAAACTCTCCTTTTGAATGGCCCGGTTTTTGGGGGGCAGGTCAGAGATGTCGAACACACGCTCTCTATCGAAGGGGCAATACAGGAACTCTACGATGTAGCTATCGTCCCGGATTATGTCCGACCAATGGCGCTCGGGTTCAAGACTAAAGAAATAAGGTTCGCGATTCGGCATCAAGCCTGATCATTCGGCTTGCGGCTACCAAAGGAGCGATCTGGGCGCTTGTCGAGCCGCCACGCATCCCTGGGTCGCATCCAAACCGAAGCCCGACGAGTTGGGGAAAGCCGGTGAACGATGGTCGGCGGACTTCTCCATTTGGGTTCTCGACGAGCAGTCGGGCGAACGGCGACCGTTTCAGCCGGCATGCCCAAACCGGCGGTGGGCGAGAGCACCGGCAGCCCCCGGGCCGGTTTTCTCTTCGGCCGGTGCCTCATAGTCTGGTTGCCCGTGGCGTTTCCCAAAAGCTGATCTGGCGCCCCTGGAGGCGCGCGCTTTCTCTCAAAGTCTTTGGTTTTGTTGGTGAGCCCGACAGGATTCGAACCTGTGACCAACTGATTAAAAGTCAGTTGCTCTACCAGCTGAGCTACGGGCCCACTCCGGCGGGAGGGGTAGCGGGCCAGCGGGGAAAGGTCAAGCCGGCACTCGCGGGTTACCCTGGGCGCGTCATTGCGCTAAGGAAAGAGGCGGAGCTGGAGCGCGCGGAGATTGCCGATGGGGACCGAACTCGCCGAGGCGGCGCCGGGCATCGTCGAGAGCATCGAGGGGGTGAGCACCACCGTCTGGGTCGCGGCCGGCCTGCTCTTCGCCGCGATCCTGTGGCTGCTCAAATGGGCCTTCACGGTGCTCTTCGTGCAGGGCAAGGGGGTGAGCCTCGTCACCATCCCCTTCAGCCGCGTCGCGGGCAAGATCCTCGAGGATCGCTTCGTGCAAAAGCTCGCCGACACCAAGGCGCTGCCGAAGCTGCACGTCCCCGCCTCCTGGCAGGAGTTCAACCGCTTCAACGGCTATGTCGCGCATCGGATGCAGACCTATCGCGAGCTCATCCATCTGGTGCAGACCAAGTTCAACGGGCCCTCGGCGGTCTGCCTGCGCATCGCCGTGCGCCATTTCGAGCGGGACTTCATCGACACCTTCCGCACCGCCGAACGCGGCTTCCGCGATCTCGACCGGATCGACGACACGGTCCGCGCCGTCCACCGCAACATCCACGAGGAGATGAAGGCGCGCACCGATCCGCTCGAGCGGGAGCGCATCCTCGCGGAGAAGGACAACGAGATGGTCCGCATCCGGCGCAAGCATGCGATCGCCAAGCGGCCGGTCTCGATGTGGCTGCGCCGGCGGCTCGGGCAATTCTTCGGCTCGATCGCGGCGAGCCTGCTCAACATGATCTGGTCGAGCGCCGAGGCGCGGGATCTCAAGCGCGAGCGGCGGCGGCTGCGCACGCGGCTCGGCGAGCTGCGCACCGAGATCGCCGAGCAGCACCGGGAGATCTTCTCCGAGCACGAGGCGGAGGTCGCCGGCGTCTGCCTCGAGTTGATCGAGCACGACCGGATGTTCCTCAGCCATCTCTACCACCGCTTCGGCCTCGAGGTGGAGAGCCTCAAATTCACCGTCGCCTCGGGGCGCGTGCTCGAGCTGATCGCGGCGGACACCCCGGCCGGGGCGCAGGCGCGGCGCGCGCTCGGCATGGACGCGATCGCCTGCGCGGACGAGCCCTGCACCGCCGATATCCTGCGCGAGAAGATCCGGGCCGACGCCGATCTCAACGAGTATGTGGGGCTCGGGCCGGAAGCGGTGCTCGAAGGGACGCTCGAGGCCTATCTGCGGATCAAGATCCTGCTCGGCCGGGTCCGCATCCCAGGCTTCAACGCCCATTGGATCGCCCATCTGCCCCCGCCGGGAGAGTTCGGCCGGGCGCAGATCGAGCACGGGCATCTCGCGCACCAGCTCGCCTGGCTGAAGAAGCCGCTGCCGGGGATGGAGATCCAGGCCAACGGGCTCGTGGTGATCGACAGCGCGCCCGCCGAGGCGGCGCCCCGGGTCGCCGCCTCCTGAGCGTCACTCCGCCGCTTCGGCAGCGTCGGCAGTCTCGGGGATCGTCGTGGCGCGCTCGGCGGCGACGATCTCCTCGGCGAGGCGCATCCCGGCCTGGAACAGAAGCGCGATCAGGATCCCCCAGATCATCCCGAAGAACCCCGCGCCGACGGCCCAGATCATGACGGTGGCGATGATCTGCATCTTCGTCATGCCGAGCTTCCGGCCGAGGATCTCGGGGGTGTAGTTGTAGGCCTCGAGCAAGCCCATCAGCTTCGCCACCGCGAGCAGCGCGACGATGCGGATCAGCACGTCGAGCCCGGTGCCGAAGCTCACCACCTCGAAGCCGAACCAGCCGAGCCCGGGCTGGATGTTCGTCGCCATCAGCAGGAAGGCCACCGCCATGCCGCCGAACCCGCCGATCTTGGGGATCGCGGTGACGAAGCCGAGCACCACCCCCATGAACACGATCGCCCCGAAGGAGAGCCCGAGCGGCAGCACCGCCATGCTCAGCATGTAGAGCACGGAGAGCGTCGCCGCGACCTCCAGATAGCCGATCATGAAGAGGCTGACGCCGTCCTGGTAGAGCTCGCCGAAGCGCAGCACGTTGGCCTGGAGCTTGGGGTCCTTGATGCCGCGCATGATGATGCCGCGGTGCATCTTCGCCTCCTTCTCCCAACCGGCGAGGATGGTGCCGACGATCAGCGCGCCGATCACGAGCTTCACCCAGTCTCCGAGGAGCGTGCCGAGCGCGGCGAGGACCGACTCGAAGACCGATTGCAGGATGCCCTTGATGTCCTGCACCGCATCGCCCGCGACCTGCCCGAAGAGATTGGACAGCCCCGTCCAGCCCTGCCCCTCCTTCACGTCGACGTCGGGGACATACTCGGGCAGCTGCTCATGGGCGAAATCGAGCGCCTCGTTGATCTCGGCGATGATCGCGGGAAGCTGGGTCTCGAGCTGGGCGTAGAACACCTGCCCCTGCGCCTGCATCACGAAGACGAGGATCGGCAGCACCAGGATGGTCAGCGCCATCAGGAAATAGGAGACCATCTTGACCGCCCAAGCCTCGGACTTGATCGCGAGATGGACGTCCTTGGTGTAGGTCTTGCCGCCCCAGTGATAGGCGAAATGGAGCTTGCGCCCGGCGACGACGGCCTCGATATGCGGGCGCACGCCGATGGCGAAGATCACGATCCCGATCACATAGGCGAAGCCCTTGTAAGCCAGGAGCGCCGGCAAGATCACGAAGGCCGCCGCATAGAGCCAGAGGGCGAAGCCGCCGGGGCTCGGCAGCCGGTCGATGATCCTGTCCATGGGAACCTCCCGCAGCGCGTCACCCCTGGGTTCTGTCCCAGCGCCGCCGCTTTGTCGAGCATGGATGCGGCATGTCGCGAATGAACGGATTGTCATAAAAGATTTTCGGAACTGTAACGGCTGCTGCGCCCGCGCGCGGCTACAACCCGCCGCGGAGATCGGGGGATCGCCGCGCGCGACCGGGGCGCCAGGCGGCGCGTCGGCACGGGCCGACGCCGTCCGCCGCCCCGGGCGCGAGAGCGCCGCCGCCGCCGACCTTCAAGGCCGCAATCCAGTTCGCTGACAGTCCGAGGAAGCTCCATGTCTCTCATCATCTCCGGCGTGATCGACGGCCCGCTCTCCGGCGGCGTGCCCAAGGCGGTCGAGCTCTACGCCACCGCCGACATCGCCGATCTGTCGATCTACGGCCTCGAGAGCGCCAACAACGGCGGCGCCTCCGGGGGCGAGGAGTTCACCTTCCCCTCGGTGAGCGCGACCGCGGGCGACTACATCTACGTCGCGAGCGAGAGCACGGGCTTCACGAGCTTTTTCGGCTTCGCGCCGGACTACACCTCGAGCGCGCTCTCCATCAACGGCGACGATGCGATCCTCCTCTTCCAGAACGGCTCGGTGATCGATGTCTTCGGCGAGGTCGGCGTCGACGGCACCGGCGAGCCCTGGGAGCACACCGACGGCTGGGCCTATCGCGACACCGGCACCGGCCCGGACGGCGCGACCTTCGACCTCGCCAATTGGAGCTTCAGCGGCACCGACGCGCTCGACAGCGAGACGAGCAACGCCACCGCCGCGACGCCCTTCCCGACCGGCACCTTCCTCCTGGCGGCCCCGGCCCCCTCGATCGTCATCAACGAGGTGCTGTTCGACCCCGCGACCGGCATCGCGGGAGACGCCAATGGCGACGGCATCCGCGACGCCGCCAATGACGAATTCGTCGAGATCGTGAACACCGGCGCCGGGCCGCTCGACATCTCCGGCTGGACGCTCAGCGACGACGACGGCGACGACTTCGCCTTTCCCGGGGGCACCTTGCTCGCCGCGGGGCAGGCGGCCGTCCTCTTCGGCGGCGGCACCCCCACCGGCGCCTTCGGCGGCGCCCTCGTCTTCACCGACGACGGCTCGATCGGCAACGGCCTGTCCAACAGCGGCGATCTCGTCGAACTGCGCGACGACACCGGCACCCTGATCGACAGCGTCGGCTATGGCGGCGCCGGCGCCGTCACCGGCGGCAGCGACCAGTCGATCACGCGCGACCCCGACCTCACGGGCGGCTTCGCGGACCACACGGGCGCCACGGGCTCGGGCGGCGCGGCCTTCTCCCCCGGCACCCGGATCGACGGCACGCCTTTCGGCGGGGCCGCAGCCCCCACTCTCGCGATCGACGACGTGCAGGCGGTGGAGGGCGACAGCGGCACCACCGACTTCACCTTCACCGTGACGCTGACCGGCGCCGCCTCCGGCCCGTTCACCGTCGATGTCGCCACCGCCGACGGCACCGCGACCGCAGGCAGCGACTACACCGCGGCGAGCGACACCCTCTCCTTCGCCGGCACCGACGGCGAGACGCAGAGCTTCACCGTCAGCGTCCTCGGCGACACCGCCCCCGAGCCCGACGAGACCTTCACCGCCACGCTCTCGGGCGTCACCGGCGCGGCCGACGTGGTCATCGGCACCGCCACGGGCACCGGCACCGTCGAGAACGACGACGGCCTCGCGATCACCCGGATCCACACGATCCAGGGCAGCCCCGCGACGCAGCTCTCCAACCCGGTGAGCGGCAACGACAATATGGACGGCAGCCCACTCGACGGGCAGATCGTCACCGTCGAGGCCATCGTCGTCGGCGACTTCCAGGACGGCGACGCCGACACCACCCGCAACCTCCGCGGCTTCTACATCCAGGAGGAGGACGGCGACGCCGACGGCGACGCGGCCACCTCCGAGGGCATCTTCGTCTTCGAGAACGGCGACTTCATCACCGATGTCGCGGTCGGCGATCTGGTGCGCGTCACCGGCACCGTGGACGAGTTCTTCGGCGAGACCCAGCTCGACACGATCACCGACATCACCGTGGTCTCCTCCTCGAACCCGCTGCCGAGCGCGGCCAGCATCACGCTCCCCTCGGCTGCCACCAGCACCGCCCAGGACGGCGATCTGCAGGCCGATCTCGAGGCCTTCGAGGGCATGCGCGTCACCTTCCCGGACACGCTGACCGTCACGGAGATGTTCCAGCTCGACCGCTTCAACGAGATCAAGCTCTCCCAGGGCGGCCGGCTCGACCAGTTCACCCAGAACAACGCCCCCTCGGTCGCCGGCTTCCAGGCCCATCTCGCCGACATCGCCGCGCGCACCATCACCTATGACGACGGCGAGAACCGCCAGAACGAGCTGATCGGCCAGCTCGACGGCTTCGGCCCGACCTTCTCGACCGCCACCGACATCCGCATGGGCGACACGATCGACAATCTCTCCGGCGTGCTCTCCTACCAGTGGGCCGGCGCCTCCGCCTCCCAGGCCACCTGGCGGGTGCGCGCGGCCGAGGACGGCGAGAACGCCTTCGACAAGGTCAACGCCCGCCCCGCGACGCCCGAGGACGTCGGCGGCTCGATCCAGGTCGCGAGCCTCAACGTGCTGAACTACTTCACGACGATCGACGACGGCTCGAGCACCACGGACAACGGCCTGGGCCCCCGCGGCGCCGACGATCTGACCCGCTTCGGCGGCCCGGCGCCTGCGGGCACCGACCCGACTGCCGAGTTCGACCGGCAGACCGAGAAGCTCGTCACCCAGATCCTCGGCATCGGCGCCGACATCTTCGGCCTCGTCGAGCTCGAGAACTCCAACGCCGACACGGCGCTCGCCAATCTCGTGAACGAGCTCAACGCCGTCGCCGGCGCCGGAACCTACGACTTCGTGGCGACGCCCGGCCTCGTCGGCACCGACGCGATCACCACCGGCTTCATCTACACCCCGGATACGGTCTCGCTCGTCGGCAATCCCGCGATCCTCGACAGCTCCGATTTCACCGATCCCAACGCCACCGGCCAGGACCGCAACCGCCCCGCCGTGGCGCAGACCTTCGAGGAGATCGCCACCGGCGAGCGCTTCACCGCCGCGGTCAACCACTTCAAATCGAAGGGCGACTCGGGCCTCGAAGGCGGGCCCCTCGCGAACCCCGATGTCGATCAGGGCGACGGCCAGGGCTTCTGGAACGACACCCGCACCGACGCCGCCATCGCGCTCGCCGACTGGCTCGCGACCGACCCGACCGGCGCCAGCGATCCGGACTTCATGATCATGGGCGATCTCAACGCCTATGCCGAGGAGGACCCGATCACCGCGCTCGAGGGCCTCGGCTACACCGACCTCGCCGCCTCCTTCCTCACCGACCCCTACTCCTTCGTGTTCGACGGCCAGCGCGGCACGCTCGACTACATCCTGGTCAACGACAGCCTCTTCGCCCAGGTCACCGACGCCACCGAGTGGCACGTCAACGCCGACGAGCCGGATGCGATCGACTACAACCTCGATTTCGGCCGCGATTCGACGATCTTCGACGGCAGCGTCCCCTGGCGCGGCTCGGACCACGACCCGGTGATCACCGGGCTCTCGCTCCAGTCCGGCGGCGGCGCCAAGACGGTGATCTCCGCGACCAACGGCGCGGGCTTCGACAATCTCCAGGGCAGCGACGACGACGAGATCTTCGTGTTCGACGGCGGCGTCGACATCGCGACCACCGGCGGCGGCGCGGACGATCTCGACCTCTCGGGCCCCGTCGCCAATCCCGGCCGCGACAACGTGGTCGCGACCGATTTCGACCCGACCGAGGACGCCATCCTCGGCATCTCCGAGACCGACGTGCTGCGCGCCTTCGAGCTGTCCTCGCGGACGCTCCTCGTGCTCGACAGCGGCGATCTCGTCAGCCTGATCGGGGTGAGCGACGCCGACTCGATCGTCTATGCCGACGATCTCGGCATCGCCTGAGCCCGCCCGCACAGAACCGACAAGCGTAAGGACAGACCGATGACCCTCAAGACCCTCGCCGCCGCCGCGGCCGTCTCCCTCGCCGCCGCCACCGCGGGCGCGGCCACCCTCGACACCGTGACCGTCGACACCGCCACCGGCTATTTCGACATCGCCGACGGCACCACCGTCACCTTCTCCGACGCGACGGACCCGAACCTCCTCGCCATCGACTTCGCCTGGCCGAGCGGCGTCGGCGTCGCCCCGGCGACCCTGATCTTCGCCAATTTCGACATCGACGCGACCACCGACGAGATCACCGGCGGCACGCTCCTCGTCGACGGCACCTCCGATCTCGGCCCGGTGCTCGACGCCCGCTTCGACGGTACCCTGCTCGAAGTGCTCTTCGGCTCGGATGCGGGGGCGCTCGCCGGGGACTTCGGCCATTTCGCGGTGCTGACGGTCTCCGGCATCTCCGGCATCGATCTCGGATCGGGCGGCGACCAGACCGGCTTCGGCACCGGGCGGATCAACCCCGCCGTGGTGCCGCTGCCCGCCGGCCTGCCGCTCCTGCTCACCGGTCTCGCCGCCGTCGCCTACGTCGCGCGCCGCCGCGCGGCCTGAGGCACCCGCCGCGCGCGCCCGGCCCGGCGCGCGCGGCCCCGCGGGGCCTGGGAATCGGCCGGGGCTGTGCTAGGCTCTCCCGGTCGTCAACGAAGCCCCCCGGACCGATCGATGCGCATCACCCTCGGCCCCATCCTCCTCGCCATCGCCATCCTGCTAGCCCCCGTCGTCTGGCACCTCTCCGCCCGCTATCTCGGCGGCGACGAGCGGATCGAGTCCCTCGAAGGCCAGCTCGCCGCGCTGCGCGCCCAACTCAACGGCGAGCTCGTCCGGATCGACGAACTCTCCGACAAGGCCGCGACCCTCGACCAGCGCACCGCCCGCATGCAGCTCGACCTCGCCACGCTGCGCGAAGGCGGCTACGCCGGCCCCGCCCCCACCCCCGCGCCCGGCCCGGAGATCTCCGGCCCCGGCATCGAGAACTACGCGATGGTGGTGAAGGTCGCCGACCGGAGGAGCTTCAACAAGGGGCTCACGGTCGCCACCCCGAGCTTCCTCGGCGAGCTCCTCGGCCCCCCGCGCGAGCAGCTCACGGACGAATGCGAGGAGATGGAGAACGAAGAGCTCAAGGGCATGCTCGAGCTCGCCGATGTCGGGCCGATCAAGGTGCGGATGCTGCGCCCCGCGATCCTCTCCCTGCAGCAGATCTTCCGCAACATCCAGGTCTACGAGCCGGAGCTCTATGCGCGCATCTCCTCGGCGGGCTCGCTCTGCGTGCGCCGGATCCGCGGCTCGGAGACGGCGGCCTCGGCCCATGCCTACGGGCTCGCGGTCGATCTCAACATCGACGGCCAGCTCGACACGCTCGGCGACGGGCAGACCCAGCTCGGGCTCGTGCTCCTCGCGGAGAAGTTCAACCAGGAAGGCTGGATCTGGGGCGCGGGCTTCGGCCGCGAGGACTCGATGCATTTCGAGGTCTCCCGCGAAAAGCTCGAACAATGGCGCCGTCTCGGCGAGATTTGACCCCACCGTCCAAGCGGCCGGACCGGCCCTATGTCGCACAGCCCCGCCGGCCTTCGGCCGTCAGGCTGCACGACCGCGCCCACCCCCACCCCCGCCACCGCCGCGCGGCTGAGCCGCGCGGCGGTGGCGGGGGTGGGGGTGGGCGTTGGAAGCGCCCTCGAGCCTCGCGAACCGATACCGGCTATCCGAGACGGTGACCTGCTCGGTGGCCAGACCCCAATCGCGGATCCGGCGTCCACGGCAGTGGACCGCGGCATGGGGTGCCATAGCGATCGACGGACCCGGGCGTGGCCACATGACGGCCGCGGCGATGCTGACCTCTGGGGCCGGAGGCTGCCATCGAAGCAGGGAACGAGGCCGGACGGCCTTGCAGCGGCGCGTCCGCATCTCGATCGGACCCCGGGGCTTCTTCGACCAATTGGGAGATGCCCCCGACGCGCAGCTCGTCGCACAGCTTCGGGTCGACGCTCTCGACGCGTCGCGAAACCGCGGGCGCGCAGCGTCGTGCTGCCAGGGTGAGCCGGGCCAGGACTTCGAGCATGTCCGATGCGTTGAGGCGGCGCGGCACCCGGATCGCCCGGGAGTCGCGGGTAAACTCGTCAAAACCGCAGAGCATCCTGAGCCTCCAGCCGTCATGTGCGGGCTCCCCGACCAAATCGTCCGCCCCGACGCAGTTGGCCCGCTTCGGCCGGGCCCGGTGCACAGGCCACGGGCCACGGGCCACGGGCCACGGGCCACGGGGGGCGTCACAGCGGGGGTCTGGGCTCGTCAATCCCCCGCAGAGCCTCCTGCGAGATCTGCTTGTCGAACGTAAGGTCCGTGACCGCCTTTCCCTGCCCGGCGGTCTCCTGCGCGCGTTCCGTCAGTCGTCTCGCCTGGTCGCGCTTCAACCTGCTCTAGTCGTTGCGCCAGGAGCGATGCGGAACCTCGATCACCCCGATCCCGCGTTCCGCCTCGGACAGCTGCCCGCCCTGCGCCACCGCCACATACAGCCGCCGCAGGCAGACGACGATCTCCTCGGGGTCGTGTTCCCGTCTCGGCATGGATCCGCCTCGCCAGCCCGGCCGACATTGGGGGTGGAGCCGTTTCCGGGGGAGGGCCAAGCGCCTTGGCGCAAGCGGGTCTCGGACGGACGTTCACGGCGCCGGCGTCGAACCGGGTTTGGCCGGCCGTCCTGACCCATTCCCCGACCGTCGCACGCTGGCTTTTTGTCGCGCCGCCGATCGACATGCACGGACCCTCCCGCCATGGATCGCCCTGGACACGCTCGACATGGCCGTCGAGTGTCGGCGGCCTGAGCCCGGTCCGATCCGGCCCTCGGATCGCGGGGCCCGATATGCCCTCGATGGCCCGGACGCGCATCTGTCTCGACAATGCGCCCATGGAGAGCGTCGAACCGGGACGGGCCGGTCTGCACGGAAGACCGGATCGCCACGGTCGCGGAGATCGCGAGGCCGCGACGGAGCGTGTCGCAGCCGGCCGAGCAGCTCGGGCGTGCCGGCGCCGGGGGACGGCTCGGAGCCGTTTCTCGGACTGGGGCGGGGGGCTGGACACTCGGCGTGGGGGGACTGACTGACATGCCCCCATCCACGCGTCGCACCTTGAGGAGACGGTCGCGCCCAACCTGGAGAGGGGGTTGGAGCCCCGGGCTTGGGGCGGCAAGCGGATCGAGGCGCCGCTCGGCCTCGCGGTCCACCCCGCCGAACAGGGGAGCGAGCTGACGCCAGAGCAGGTCGCCGGGCGACGGGAGACAGACCCCGGCCATTCTCGGCCGTCCAAGCAGCCCGAGGCCGGGGCGCGGGGCTGCATGGGTGAAGGGCTGCCCGGTCTCGCGCGGAAACGGGCCTCGAGCACGGCGCCGTTTTCGCCGACGACGGCAAGGAGGTCTGCGGCACCGAGCGGCACCCCTTGGAGCCTTACCTCGCTCTCTCGGACGAAGATGCGGCGCCCGCGGACGGCCGGCTTCGTGGGCGGATCCAACCGCACCGGCTCGATACTGGCTGGATGAGGTCTCCGGCGTGAAGATGCGCGAGATCGCTCGCCGGATCGTCGAGGCCCTCCAGGCCGACCTCGCCGCCCGGCTCGGCTCCTACAGCCAGGCGCCCCCCATCTCGGATACCGGAACCGGGGCCGCAGACCGCTCGACCCAATCCTGTGAGTGGTGAGCAGCGACGGCCGATGTGAGGACCGCCGGAGGTGGTCTGGGCAAAGACGGGGGGCACTCGGGCAGGGTCGGCGGACGCCGGATCCGAGGGGATAGCGGAGGAAGGCCGGGCGGACGGCCTCGCCGGGGATCGCGTCGGCGCGGAGGCGGTCGGTGCTCTGGAGCGGGTCGGGTCATGCCGTGGTCGAGCCCGGCGCGGATGTCGTCGGCATCCTCGACCGGGCCGGCCGGGCCCGTGCCGCAGGCGCTCGTCGGGCTTGGGCCTCTCGCCAGGCTCGTTCGAGCTGGACCCGATCGGGACCGTCGGGCAGCGCATCTGCGGGAGCCGGCTCCCGAAATGGGTGTTCGCGAGTTCAGACGACATCGCAGCCAACTCCTGCGAGCCATGGAGCCGCCTGGCCGGCGGCCAGGGGAAGGTCATGACCGTCGGCCTCAGCGATCCGGCCCAGGAGGTTCGCGCCGGGGGAAGAAGGACACCGGGCGCCCCCGCATCCGCCGGCGACGCGACCCGGACCGGAGAGGCCGCCGCTTGGCGGCGCCCCGCCAGGCGGAGCCCGGAGCATGCCCGGCGCCGGGCGTCCTCGCCCCCTCTCCATCCGGCCGGGGCCGGATGCGGAGGCAGGCGCCCGGGCTCAGCCCGCCTGGCCCTGCTCGGCGGCCTCGGTCGGGATCGGATCGCGGAGCACGTAGCCGCGGCCCCAGACCGTCTCGATATAGTTCTCGCCCCCGGTCGCCGTGGTGAGCTTCTTGCGGAGCTTGCAGATGAAGACGTCGATGATCTTCACCTCGGGCTCGTCCATCCCGCCGTAGAGATGATTGAGGAACATCTCCTTCGTCAGCGTCGAGCCCTTTCGCAGCGAGAGCAGTTCGAGCATCTGGTATTCCTTGCCCGTCAGATGCACCGGGTGGCCCGCGACCTCGACCGTCTTGGCGTCGAGATTGACCGACAGCTTGCCGGTGCGGATGATGGACTGGGCGTGGCCCTTGGATCGGCGCACGATGGCGTGGATGCGCGCCACCAATTCCTCCCGGTCGAACGGCTTGGTGAGATAGTCGTCGGCGCCGCAGCCGAAGCCTTTCACCTTGTTCTCGGAGGTGTCGTAGCCCGAGAGGATGAGCGTCGGCGTCTCGATCTTGGCCATGCGGAGCTTCCTCAGCACGTCGTAGCCGTCCATATCCGGCAGGCTGAGATCGAGGATGATCAGATCGTAATCGTAGAGCTTGGCCAGCTCGACCCCTTCCTCGCCGCTATCGGTGACGTAAGGGTTTAGCTCGGCCTTGCGCAGGATCAGCTCGATGCTGTCCGCCGTCGTCCGATCATCCTCGATCAGCAATATCCGCATGCCACGCTCCCGAGCCCGCCTACACCGTATCAAAGGCCCGGAAAGGTTAATACCGAAAGGGTAAACGCCGGGTTACCGAATGCGGATTTCGCCGTCGCTCATTCTGATTGGGGGCGGTGGCGCTTGAGCTGCGTCACCCGCAGGCCGCGCATGCCGTAGGCACGCAGCGCGGCCCGCCAGCTATCGAATTCTTCGTCGCTGATGGAATAGAGCCGAGCGGCTTCTTCGCGCGTGATCAGTCCGCCTTCTACGGCAGCCACCACCTTGGCCTTGCGGCGCGGGATCCATCTTCGGGTCGAGGTCGGCGGCAGATCGGCCTTGGTCATCCGCTCCCCGTCGGGGCCGATGACGTATGGGACGGAACACGTGTCTTCCATCACGCTCCTTCTGCTGTTAGGTCGCGCGATGAAGCTAGGCGTCTGGGATTAAAAGCTCATGAAGGCTCGAACCGCAGAGATCGCAGACCCGCAGGCCGCGACCAACGGCCTCGGCCTGCCGAAGCCCCCCGCCGAGACGCGCGTGGTGGTGGCGATGTCGGGGGGCGTCGACAGTTCCGTCGTCGCGGCGGAGCTCGCCGCGCAGGGCTACGACGTCGTCGGCATCACGCTGCAACTCTACGACCACGGCGCGGCGCTCGCCAAGAAGGGCGCCTGCTGCGCGGGGCGCGACATCCACGACGCCCGCCGCGTCGCCGAGACCATGGGCTTCCCCCATTACGTGCTCGACTACGAGAGCCGCTTCCGCGAGGCGGTGATCGACGATTTCACCGACCAGTATCTCGCCGGCGCCACGCCGATTCCCTGCGTGCGCTGCAACGAGCGGGTGAAATTCCGCGATCTGCTGGAGACGGCGAAGGATCTCGACGCCGACTGCCTCGCCACCGGGCACTATATCCGCCGCGTCGAGGGGTCGCAGGGGCCGGAGCTCCACATGGCGGCCGATCCGGCGCGCGACCAGAGCTATTTCCTCTTCGCCACAACCCGGGAGCAGCTCGACTTCCTGCGATTCCCCCTCGGCCATCTCGCCTCCAAGGCCGAAACCCGGGCGCTCGCCGCCAAGCACGGGCTGCCGGTGGCGGAGAAGCCGGACAGCCAGGACATCTGCTTCGTCCCCCAGGGCCGTTATTCGGAGGTGATCGAGAAGCTCCGCCCCGGCGCCGCGGAGCCCGGCGAGATCGTCGATCTCGAGGGCCGCGTGCTCGGCCGGCACGACGGCGTGATCCGCTACACCGTCGGCCAGCGCCGCGGGCTCGGCATCGGCGGCGGGGAGCCTCTCTACGTGGTGCGCCTCGAGCCCGAGACGCGGCGGGTGGTCGTCGGCCCGCGTGCGGCGCTCGGGGTCTCGCGGGTGGCGCTCGAGGGGGTGAACTGGCTCGGCGACGGCGCCTTCGAGGACGCGGGGCCCGAGGGCCATCCGGCGCGGGTGCGCATCCGCTCGACGCGCCCGCCGGTGCCGGCCCGGATCCACCCCCGTCCCGGCGGGGCGGAGGTCGTCCTCGTCGCGCCAGAGGAGGGGGTGGCGCCGGGGCAGGCCTGCGTCTTCTACGCCCCGGAGGGCAGCCGCGTCCTCGGCGGCGGCTGGATCGCGCGCCGGCCGGATCGCAGCGGGGGGGCGGGGTGATGGCGCCCGGGTCCGGGATCGTCGCGATCGCCCGGCGGGTCGCCTCCAAGGCGGGGCTGCGGCTGATGCGCCGCCCGCCCTATCTGCGCCGCGCCGATCCGCCGGTCCCCTCGCGCCGCTTCGCCGCCCACGCCGCGCCCGCCCTCCTCGCCCCGGTCGCGCGCCAGGCCGAGACCTGGAGCCCGACCGGCACCCGCCTCGAGGCCGTCTGGCGCGAGATCCCCGGCGGCTACAAATGGCGCCACTACTTCCCCTTCTACGAGGAGATCCTCGCCCCCTATCTCGGCCGCCCCGTGCGGCTTCTCGAAATCGGCGTGTTCCGCGGCGGCTCCCTGCAGATGTGGACGCGCTATTTGCCCGAGGGATCGACGGTCGTCGGCCTCGACATCGACCCGGCTTGCGCCCGCTTCGACCGGCCGGAGGCGCGCTGTCACGTGCGCATCGGAGACCAGTCCGACCCCGACTTCCTCGCCGCGGTCGTGCGCGAGTTCGGCCCGTTCGACATCGTGATCGACGACGGCAGCCATTTCGCCTCGCATATGATCGCGAGCTTCAACGCCCTGTTCCTGGACGGGCTGGCCGCGCCGGGGCTCTATGTCGTGGAGGACACCCACAGCAACTACTGGGACCTGCCCTTCCGCGACCAGCCCTACACCTTCATGGACTATGCGAAGGACCTCGTCGATCTGCTGCATGCGCATTACCCGCAGGCGCGCCGCCCGGAGCTCTTCCGCACCGGCCGGGAGACGCGGCTCGCGGCGATCGAGGTGCCCCGCCTCTCCGCCGAGATCGGGGAGATCCGCTTCCGCGACAGCCTCGTCGCCATCGCCCGCGTCCCGCCGATGGCGCTCCCCGTCGTCGACGCGATCCCCGAGGCCGAGGCCCGCTGACCGAAAGCGCGCGGCCTCGCCTCGGGCACGGCGGCGGTTGCCCGCGCGCGGGCCCGGCCCTAGCCTCGGCGCGACAACAAGGGAGAGCCCCATGCCCGACGCCGCCGCCCCCCTCGCCCGCGTGCTCGACCGGCTCGATGCCGACCGGGAGGGCGCCCTCGCCCGCCTCTTCGAGCTGCTTGCCTGCCAGTCGGTCTCGACCGATCCGGCCTATGACGGCGAATGCCGCCGCGCCGCGGAGTGGCTCCGCGCCGATCTCGCAGGGCTCGGCCTCGCCGCCCGGCTCGTCGAGGACCCCGAAGGCGGCAAGCCGATCGTGCTCGCCACAGGCGGCGAGGGGGCGCCGCATCTCCTCTTCTACGGCCATTACGACGTCCAGCCCCCCGATCCGCTGGCGCTTTGGGACCACCCCCCCTTCGAGCCGGTGCTCCGCGAGGAAAACGGCCGGCAGGTGATCTCGGCGCGCGGCGCGACCGACGACAAAGGCCAGGTGATGACCTTCCTCGAGGCGCTGAGGGCCGTCGTCGCCGAGACCGGCGCCCTGCCCTGCCGCCTCACGGTGCTGATCGAGGGGGAGGAGGAGAGCGGCGGGCACGCCCTCTCCCGCTTCCTCGCCACCGAGCCGGAGGAGCTCCGCGCCAATCTCGCCCTCGTCTGCGACACCGGCATGTGGGCGCCCGGCATCCCCGCCATCACCACCCGGCTCCGCGGCAACTGCACCGAGGAGGTGACCGTCCACGGCGCGACCCGCGATCTCCATTCCGGGCTCTACGGCTCGGCGGCGGCGAACCCGATCCACGAACTCGTGCGCGCCCTCGCGGGGCTCAGAGACGGCGAGGGGCGGATCCTGCTGCGGGGCTTCTACGACGGCGTGCGCGATCCCGACCCCGCGATCCGCGCGCAATGGGACGCGCTCGGCTTCGACCCGGCGGCCTTCCTCGGCGGCGTGGGCCTCTCGGTCCCCGCCGGCGAGGCCGACCGCAGCGCGCTCGAGCAGCTCTGGTCGCGCCCGACGGCGGAGGTGAACGGGATCTGGGGGGGCTATACGGGCGCGGGCTTCAAGACGGTGATCCCGGCGGAGGCCCATGCCAAGGTGAGCTTCCGCCTCGTCGGCGATCAGGATCCGGAGGCCATCCGCGCCGCCTTCCGCGCCCATGTGACGGGCGCGATCCGCCCCGATTGCCGCGCCGAGTTCCGCGCCTATGGCGGGGCGAAGGCGATCGAGATGCCCACCGACGCGCCCGCCTTCGCCAAGGCCCGCGCCGCGCTCGAGGCGGAATGGGGGGTGGCGCCCGCGCTCGTCGGCATCGGGGGCTCGATCCCGGTGTTTGGGGACTTCAAGCGCCGCCTCGGGCTCGACAGCCTGCTCGTCGGCTTCTCGCTCGAGGACGACCGGATGCACTCGCCCAACGAGAAATACGACCTCGAGAGCTTCACCAAGGGCGCCCGGTCCTGGGCGCGCATCCTGGATGCCCTCTCCGCCGGCTGAGCGGGGGTGGCGCGGGCCGGCCCCGGCCCGCGCAAGCCTTCGTCAGGCGCTCGGCTTCTCGACCTGCTCCTTCGGCTTCTCGGTGGTCTGCTTCGACCAGCCGCACTCGGCGGCGGCCGGCAGAGCGAAGGAGGCGATGGCGAGGCCGAGAACCGGCAGAACGATCTTTTTCATGGTCCTGTCTCCGTGCAGTGCTTGGGTATCGGAAAAGATAGGGCAGGATCCCGCTTCATGACAGAAAATTTTTCGACCGGACCTGTCGGGGCGCTCTATACCGGCGGAACCCTCGGCTGTGCCGGGCGCCCGCTGGCGCCGATGCCGGGACCCGCCTTCCGCGCCGCCTGCCGTCGCGCAGGGGTCCTCGGCGAGGCGGGCTGGGGCTGGACCGCCGCGCCCCTCGACAGCGCCGAGATCGCCCCGGCGGACCGCCTCGCCATCGCCCGCCGCCTGCTCGCGCGGGAGGGGCCCACCATCGTCCTCCACGGCACCGACACCCTCGCGGACACCGCCGCGACGCTCGCCTTCCTCCTGACCGAGACCGATCCGCAGGGCCGCGCCGTGGCGCGCCACGCGCCGGCGACGATCCTCACCGGCAGCCAGCGCCCCCTCCTCGCCCCCGAGGGCGGGATCGACCCAGGCTCCGACGCGCCCGGCAATCTCGCGCTCGCCGAACGCGCCGCCCTCGATCCCGGCCAGGCCGGCCTGGTGAGCCTGGTCTTCGGCGGGCGGAGGATCTCGGGGGCGCGGGCGCTCAAGGTCTCGACGCTGGCGGACGCGGCCTTCGCAGCCGCCAACGGCGACGGCGCGCCCGCCCCGCTCCCTGCCGCCGATCCGGCCCGACTATCGGCCCGGCTCGACCGGCTCGCGCCCCATCTCGGCCGGCGCCTCGTCCTGCCGGTCCTCCCTGCGGCGGGGCCGGCGGGGCTGCAGGCCGAGGCGGTCGGCGCGGCGATGGACCGGCTGGGCGCGCGGCTCGGCGCGCTCCACCTGCTCGGCCACGGGCTCGGCACCTGGCCGGGCGCCGCGGTCTGGACGCCCCTTCTCGCCCGGGCCGAGCGGGAGGGGATCCTGGTCGCTCTCGGCAGCTCCGTCCCCGAAGGCCCCGTCGCCCCGGAGACCTACGGCGCCGGCGCCTGGCTCGCCGCGGCGGGCGCCGTGCCGACCGGAGACATGACCCGCCCAGCCGCCGCCGCCAAGCTCGAGATCGCCCTCGCCCTCGCCGCCGTCGAGGGCTGGGGGCTCGCCGAGACCCGCGCCTTCCTCCGCCGCCCCCTCGCCGGAGAGATCGCGGCCGCGCCCTGAGCCCTCGGGGACCGGGGCCCGCCAGAGGCCCGCCCACTGAGCGCTGGTGCGTGGAGGCGGCGCCCGGACGGGCCGGCTTGGGGCCAACCGTCGCCTCATCGGGCCCCCTCTCGAGCAGCCACCGGGCGGGTGCGGCTTAGGCGCCCTCGGGCCGGCCCCGTCGGCGGCGGGGCGCATGCGGCCGGGCGGCGGCCTCGCGGAGGAGGCCGGTCATCGGGTGGTTCTCGGGCGGCGCGTGATGGGCGAGGAGGCGGGCGGCGGCCTCGGCCGGGGAGGCCTCGGCGGGCAGACCGAGCGCCCAGTCGAAGAAGATCGCGCGGGCGTCCTCGGGGCCGAGCGCCTCCATCCGCAACGCCTCGGCGATGAGCGCGCGGGGGTCGTCCGGATGGGCGTCTTTCCTGGCCATCGCACCGCCCTCTCAGAGCGCCGCCGCGCGGCAAGCCGCGCCGAGGGCCGCGATGTCGGAGACCGCGGCGACGAGATCGGCCCCCTCCGCCGCGAGGGCCGCGGCGTCGCGCCCGGGCCAGGGGAAGACGCCGACGAGCCGGCCAGAGGCCCGCGCCGCCCGCGTCACCTCGGCGAAGGCCTCGGCGAGGCGCGGGGCGTCGCGCGCCGGGTCGAGGCCGGCATCGCTGGCGTAGTCGAAAGGGCCGAAGAACAGCATGGAAACGCCAGGCACCGCCGCGATCTCGCCCGCCGCGGCCAGGCCCGCCCGGCTCTCGATCTGGCAGGCGAGGAGCGCGCTGGCGTTCCAGGCGGCCTGATAGCCGGGATCCGCGCCGAAGCGGGTGGCGGCGATCACGCCGGCCGCGGCGCCGCGCCGTCCGAGCGGGGGGTAGAGCGCGCGCGCGACGGCCGCCTCGGCCTCCGCCGCGCTCTCGACCTGGGGGATGACGAGCCCGTCCGCGCCCGCATCGAGGGCCTGCTGGATGCCGGGCTTGGCGTGGTCGGGCACCCGGACGAGGGCGGCCGCGCCCGCAGCCTTGAGCGCAGCGACCATCGCCGCGGCGGTCTCGACGCCGATCGCCCCGTGCTCCCGGTCCACAACGCCGAGGCGGAGCCCCGAGGCGGCGGCGATGCGCGCGGGCACCTGGCTCGCGATCCCGAGCCAGGCGCAGGCGACCGCGCCCGGACCGGCGATCCGGTCGAGCGTCTCTCTGGGGGTGGGGGCGCGCCCCTCGCGGCTCTCGCTCATCGGCCTCTCTCCTCGGCGCCGCACTCTCGCCCGGGCCGGGCGCGCTTGGCAAGCCGGGGCGCATTGCACACCCCGCGCAGAGGCGGCAAACTCCCGCCCCGCGGCCCGCGCCGCCCGACGCCCCCCGAGGAGCCCCGCCCGATGGCCGCGCCCGACGTCTCCCTCTGGCCCGCGCTGATCACCCTCGCCACCCTCGCGGGCATGTTCGTGCTCTTCCTGCGGGAAATCTACCCGCCCGAGGTGGTCGCGCTCGGCGGCGCGGCCTTCCTGCTCGCGATCGGGGTTCTCGAGGTCGAGGCGGTGCTCGGCGCCCTCGGCAACCCGGCGCCGCTGACCATCGCGGCGATGTTCATCCTCTCGGGCGCGCTCGTGCGCACCGGCGCGCTCGAGGCGATGACCCGCGCCATCGCCGAGCGCGCCGGAGAGCGCCCGCGCGCCGTCCTCGGCGGGCTCGCGGGCGTCACCATGGGGGCCTCTGCCTTCATGAACAACACCCCCGTCGTCGTCATGATGATCCCGGTCGCGGGGCGGATCGCCAAGACGATGGGGGTCGCGGTCTCCAAGCTGTTGATCCCGCTCTCCTATGTGGCGGTGCTCGGGGGCACCTGCACGCTGATCGGCACCTCGACCAACCTCCTGGTCGACGGCGTCGCGCAAGGGGCGGGGCTCGCCCCCTTCGGCCTCTTCGAGATCACGCCGCTCGCCCTCGTGGTGGCCGCGGCGGGCGTCGGCTTCGTCGCGCTCGCCGCCCCCTGGGCGCTGCCGGAGCGCAATTCGCTGGTCTCGATGCTGCCCGAGAGGAAGGCGCTCAAGTTCTTCACCGAGGTCGTGATCCCCGAGGGCTCGACGCTGATCGGGCGCAAGGTGCTCGACGTGCCCTATTTCTCGCGTGCCGGCATGCGGGTGATCGACGTGATCCGCGGCGATCTCTCGCTCCGGCGCCGGCTCCAGGAGGTCGAGCTCGCCGCTGGCGACATCGTGGTGATCCGCACCGGCGTCAACGAGCTCCTGTCGCTGCGCGAGAACAAGGCGCTGACGATGACCGGGCAGATCGACCCCCTGGGGCAGAAATCCACCATCACCGTCGAGGCGCTGATCACCCCGGGGACGCGCCTCGTCGGCCGCCTGCTCGGCGACTTGCGCCTGCGCCGGCGCTACGGCGTCTACCCCCTCGCGGTGCACAGGCGGGCCGAGCGGGTGGGCAACGTGCTCGACGAGGTGCGCGTGCGCGTCGGCGACACGCTGCTGCTCGAGGGCGCGCCCGACGACATCGCCCGGCTGGCCAACGAGCAGGGCCTCGCCGACCTCACCCGGCCCTCGGAGCGGCCCTATCGCCGCGAGAAGGCGCCGATCGTGCTCGCGGCGCTCGCGCTCGTGGTGGTGGGGGCGGCGGCGGGGCTGATGCCGATCGCGGGGCTCGCGCTCATCGCGGTCGCCCTCGTCCTCGTCACCCGCTGCATCGACGCCGAGGAGGCCTTCGACGCGGTCGAGCTGCGCCTGCTCGCCCTCATCGTCGCCATGCTCGCCATGGGACAGGCGCTCGAGAGCTCCGGCGCGGTGGCGCTTCTCGTCGGCTGGGCGGCGCCCTGGCTCCTGGAGCTGCCGCCCCAACTCGTGCTCTGGCTGGTGTTCCTGCTGGCCTCGGCGCTGACCGAGCTCGTCTCGAACAACGCGGTGGCGGTGGTGGTGACGCCGGTGGCGATCTCGGTGGCCGAGACGCTGGGGGTCGACCCGCGGCCCTTCGTGGTGGCGGTGATGCTCGCGGCCTCGGCGAGCTTCGCGACCCCGATCGGCTATCAGACCAACACCATGGTCTACGCCCCCGGCGGCTACCGCTTCACCGACTTCATGCGCCTCGGCATCCCCCTCAATCTCGGCGTCGGCGTGCTCGCCGCCCTCCTCATCCCCCTCCTCTGGCCCCTCTGAGCGGCCCGCGCGGGGTCAATTGACACCCCCGGGGCCGCCGCCATCGCCACCGCGCCCGTCTGAGCCGAAGGGCACGAAGTCCGTGCCTGCGTCGTCCTGCACGGCGTCGTCCTGCACGGCGGCGGGCGGAGCCGGCGCCGGCGGCTCGACGGAGAGGTTGGATGCGCGAAGGAAGCCGGTCCGCCCGTTCCAGAGCACCTGTAGCCACGAGGAGCCCGGAACGCTCCCGATCATCGCCACCCGAGTGCCCTTCGCGATCCGCGCCAGGCGATCGGATGAAAACGCCGGCGCCGCCCGGAAACTGGTCGCGCGGACTACGTAACCGGTTGTCGGGACAAGCGGTTGCACGCGAACCCCGGCAGGGTCCTCTGGCTCGGCGGCGGAGGCCTCGGGGGCCTGCGGCTCCGGCTCGGGGGCGAGGCGCGCGGCGACCCGGGCCTCGGAGACCTTCGACTCGAGCGCGGCGAGGGTCGGGCGGGTGAGCCGGCCCTCCGCGGGGAGGTCTTCGGCGCGCTGGAAGGCGGCGAGGGCCGCGCGGGTGCGCTGGCCGAGGAGGCCGTCGAGCGGCCCCGGGTCGTGGCCGAGGATCGCGAGGCGGGCCTGCAGCGCGCGGAGCGCCGCGCGGCCGAGGCGGAGCTCCGGCTCGGCGGGCTCGGCCGGCGCGGCGGCGGGGGGCTCCGGCGCGGGGTCCGGGCCGGGATCCGCCGCAGGGTCGGGGAAGCGCCGGCGCACCCAGCGCTCGGGCACCCGCTCCTGCAGCGCATCGTGGAGCGCTCGGGTGGCCTCTCCGGTGACCGGGCCGCGGCCGCGGCCCTCGTAGAGACGGATCGCCTCGGCGAGGCCCTCGGAGAGCCGGCCGTCGAGGGGGCCGTCATAGAGGTTCAGCACGGCGAGGCGGGCCTGGATCGCACGGATCTCCGTGGCGTCGAGGTCGGTGTCGCCGGCATCGGGGGCGGGATCGGGGGGCGGCGCGGCGGGCGGCGCGTCCCGCGGCTCCGCCCCGCCGCCCGGGCGCAGAATGGCGAGCTGCTCGGGGTCGAGAGCGCCGTCGGCCGCGCCCTCGTCCGGCCGCTCTGGGGCCTGCCCCGGGGGATCGGACGGCGCCTCCGCCACCGCGGCCGCCGCGGCCTCGAGCGCGGCGAGGCGGCGGCGGGCGACGGGGGCGAAGATGCCCTCGGGAAAGCGATCGAGATAGTCTCTATAATCCCTCGGGTCGTCGCTGTCGGCGATGGCGGCGACGAAGGCGGCCTCGATGGCGGCGCGGTCGGGGACGCCCGGGGCGGGGTCGGGCGCCGGGCCGGGCTCGGGCGGGCGGAGGAACAGATCGGCCGCCGAGAGCGAGGCGTAATGCGCAGGCTCCTGGCGCCCGGCGGTCTTTGCGAGCACGTCGTCGCGGACCTGCCGGAAGAGCTTGCCGATCTCGAGCCCGGGCGTGCGCAAGGCGGCCGCCAGAGCCTCGGCATAGGGCGAGTTGCGCCCCGCCCCGTCGGCGGCGACGGTGCCGGCGCGGGCGGCATAGGCGACGATCTCGTTGTCGTCGATCCCCGTGACGAGCGTCAGACCGCGCCCGAGGCCGAGATCGGCGGAGCGGGTTCCGGCCTCGGCGATCATGCGCTCGGCGAAGGGGTTGTTGCGGCAGGCATCGAGGATCACGACGCTCAGCCGCGAGGCCGGGCGCACCGTGCGGCGGAAGAAGTCGAGCGGCATGGCGTGAAAGGGGATGTCGCCGGGCGCGGTGACATCGGCATCGACCGGCATCAGATAGTTGCGCTGGCGCCACTCCATGCCGTGGCCGGCGAAATAGAGCACCGCGATCTCGGCCTCCGCGGCGCGGCGGCGGAAGCGGTCGAGGCCGCGCCGGAGCGTCTCGAAATCGGCGTCGAGGAGGGTGGCGGTCTCGAAGCCCACCTCCTCGAGGGCGGCGGCGATCTCCGCGGCGTCGTTCGCGGGATTGGCGAGGGCGGGCGCCCGCTCGTAGGCCGCGTTGCCGATGACGAGGGCGACCCGCTCGGCGGCCGCGGCGAGCCCCGGACAGCAAACCAGGACCAGAAGGACGAGACCGACTTTCACGATATACCCCCCGACGCGCATCCCTTCGTTGCACCATAGCGGCCGCAGGGGCGGTGTCGCAAACGCGGCGCGGTTGAGACGGGGCGCGGGGCGGGCTATGCAGAGGCGTGGACGCAGGGAGGAGGAACCGATGCGCCGTCTCGCCAGCCATGCCGCCCGGGGGGCCGCGCTCGCCGCCCTGCTCACGGGCGGCGCCTGTTCGCTGCCCACGGAGGCGATCTCCCCGCCCGAGGGCACGACGCTCTTCGTCGACGGGCGCGAGGTGATCCTGCGCGCGCGCTACGACCCGTTCCAGTTCGCCTACTACACCGAGGTGATCCCGCTGCGCGGCCGGATGGACGCGATACCGCGGGAGGAGGCGATCCGCATCGTCGAGGAGGAGTTCGGGCCGCAGGTCTGCGGCGGCGGCCCGCTTGCGGTCTCCGGCGGGGCGTGGGGGGTGATCGCGCCCGCCGAGGCGGTGCACGAATACCCCACGCGCGGGGGCTGGCAGATCCTCGCCTCCTGCGCCTGAGCGCGCGCAGGGGGCCGCTCCTTGTCACCCGCCGATGCGCGCACTATGACGGGCCAAAAGGTATCCCGACGAGGTTCCCATGGCCGGCCACTCCAAATGGGCGAACATCCAGCACCGCAAGGGGCGCCAGGACGCCGCGCGCTCCAAGCTCTTCTCCAAGCTCGCCAAAGAGATCACCGTCGCGGCGAAGATGGGCGATCCGGACCCGGAGAAGAACCCCCGCCTGCGCCTCGCCGTGAAGGAGGCGAAATCCAATTCGGTGCCGAAGGACGTCATCGAGCGCGCGATCAAGAAATCCCAGGGCGGCGACGCCGAGACCTACGAGGAGATCCGCTACGAGGGCTACGGCCCCGGCGGCGTCGCCATGATCGTCGAGGCGCTGACGGACAACCGTAACCGCACCGCCTCCAACGTCCGCTCCACCTTCTCCAAGCACGGCGGCAATCTCGGCGAGACGGGCTCGGTCGGCTTCATGTTCGACCGCAAGGGGCAGATCGTCTATCCGGCGAGCGTCGCCGATGCCGACACCGTGATGGAGGCCGCGATCGAGGCCGGGGCGGAGGACGTCGAGAGCTCCGAGGACGGGCACATCGTCTACACCGAGGCGGGCGAGCTCGCCGCCGTCTCCCAGGCGCTCGAGGAGGCGCTCGGCGAGTCGGAGACCACCAAGCTCGTCTGGAAGCCGCAGACGCTCACCCCGGTCGACGAGACGACGGGCGCGACGCTCATGAAGCTCATGACCGCCCTCGAGGACGACGACGACGTGCAGACCGTCACGGCGAATTTCGACATGTCCGACGAGGTGATGGAGAAGCTCGCCTCCTGATCGCAGCCGCCGGAGGCCGCCCATGAGCGACGCGCTGACCGACGCACACCGCAAGGCCGGCGCCGCTTGGGACGGGGCCGCGGCGGGCTCTTACGCCAATTGGTGGGAGGTGCCGGGCCTCGCGGGCTATGTCGACGGGCGCATCGCCGAGGCGCTGCTCGGCCCTGGCGCCTCCGGCGAGGGGGGCGTGCCCGCCATCCTGCGCACGGCGCTCGGGGAGGCGGCGCCGCTCGGCCTCGGCGTCTCCATCGGCTGCGGGTCGGGGGGCAAGGAGCGCGGGCTCCTCGCCGCCGGCGTCGTCGAGCGGATGCGCCTCTTCGAGGTCTCCCCCGCCCGGCTCGCCCGTGCAGAGGAGGCGGCCGCGGCGGAGGGGCTCGGCCCCCGCGTCGACTGCGTCCTGGCCGACGGCTTCGCGGTCGACCACCCGCCCTACGATCTCGTCTACTGGGACCATGCGCTGCACCACATGTTCGACGTGGACCGGGCCGTGGCCTGGAGCGTGGCGGCGCTGAGGCCCGGGGGCTGGCTTTTCGTGAACGACTATATCGGGCCGACCCGGCTGCAATGGCCCTGGGCGCAGAGCCTCTTCGTGCGCCGCGCGCTGATCGACGTCTCGGCCCATCTGCCCGCCCCGATCCGCCGCCCCCGCTTCCGCACTCCCCTCGACCGCTGGCGGCTGAAGCGGCGCGACCCCTCGGAGGCGCCGCAGAGCGACCGGATCGCGGCCGCCATCGCGGCCCATGCCCCGGGGATGCGCCTCGCCCCGCTCGGCGGCGCCGTGCTCAACATCGCGGGCCACGCGCTCGCCACCGCCCCGGGGATCGACGCCGCCATCGACCGCGTCATCGCCTGGGACCGCGAAGCCGAGGCCCGCGGCTACGTCCATTTCGCCGCCGGGCTCTGGCAGAAGCCCGCCTGAGCCTCAGCCCGCGGGCGCGAGCGCGCCGCCGATGCGGATCGGGGTGAGTCTCCGGGCGAGGCCGGTGCGGTCGTCGGTCTCCACCAGCACGCCCGAGAGCGTCGCCTCCGCCTCCGCCGGCGTGAAGCGGCCCGCCCCCATGCCGGTGACGAAGCGCTTGAGCGGCTCCTCCTTGTCCATGCCGATCACGCTGTCATAGGCGCCGCACATGCCCGCATCGGTCTGATAGGCGGTGCCGCGGGGGAGGATCATGGAATCCGCCGTCGGCACATGGGTGTGGCTGCCGATCACGAGCGAGGCGCGCCCGTCGCACCAATGCCCGATCGCCATCTTCTCCGAGGTCGCCTCCGCATGGATCTCCACCACCGCCGCATCGCAGCCGGCCCCGAGCGGATGGCGCTTCAGCGCCGCCTCGATGGCGGAGAACGGATCGTCGAAGGGCCGGTTCATGAAGACCCGCCCGAGCGCCACCGCGACGAGCACCCGCCGCCCCCGCGGCGCCTCGAAGACGGCCGCCCCCCGCCCCGGCGCGGTCTTGGCGAAGTTGAGCGGGCGGAGGATGCGCGGCTCGCCCTCGATGGCCGCGATCATCTCCTTCTGGTCGAAGGCGTGGTCGCCGAGGGTGATCGCATCGGCCCCCGCCGCGAGAAGCTCGGCGGCGATGGCGGCGGTCAGCCCGTAGCCCGCCGCCGCGTTCTCCGCGTTGACGATGGCGAAATCGGCGCGGAGCTCGGATTTGAGCCCCGCGAGCCGGTCGATCAGCGCGGCGCGGCCGGTGCGGCCCACCACGTCTCCGAGGAAGAGGATACGCATGGCGCCCCGTCTAGGCCCCGCGGCCCCGCCCCGCAAGCGCCTCAGAGCCGGCGGTGCATGACCAGCGCGTCGACGAGGCCGAGGCGGGGATGGCGGAAGGCCTCCGGTATGCGCCCGATCACGGCGAAGCCCGCCCGCTCCCAGGTGGCCACCGCGCGGATGTTGCTCGCGACGACGAAGTTGAACTGCATCGCCCGGAAGCCCTGCCCCCGGGCGCGGTCCATCGCGTCGGCGAGCATGGCGCGGGCGACGCCCCGGCCCTCGGCCCCCGGCGCGGTCACGAATCCCGCATTGGCCACATGATCCCCCCCGCCCCTCTGGTTCGCCATCAGGTAATAGCTGCCGAGCGCCGCGCCCCCCTCCTCGGCGAGGAAGGCGGCATGCGGCGGGTCGCGCCAGAAAGCGAGCGCCTCGGCGCGCGAGACGTCGCGCGGCACGCAATAGGTCTCCCCGGCGCGAAAGACGGGCTCGAGCATCGCCCAGAGCGCCGCGTCGTCGCCCGGGCCCGCGGGGCGGAGGGAGAGGCTCACGGGCGCAGCGTCTCGCGCTCGGTCACCACCGCGTCGAGGCGCTGGTCGGTCGCGTCGCGCGGAACCGCCGGGATCTCCTGCGCCGCATAGGCGACGCCCACGGCCCGGGTCGGCCGGCGCGCGCGCAGCTTGGCGAGCGTGCGGTCGTAGAACCCCCCGCCATAGCCGAGGCGCCAGAGCCCCCGGTCGAAGGCCAGGAGCGGGGCGATCAGGAGATCGGGCTCGAGCCAGTCCCCCTCGGCCGGGATCTCCGCGCCGAACGGCCCCGCGACCATCTCCACGCCCGGCCGCCATTCCCGGAAGGCGAGCGGCAGCCCCTTGCCCTCGATGACCGGCACGCAGAGCCTGAGCCCGCGGTCGAGCAGCGCCGTCATGAGCGGGGTCGGGTCGATCTCGGTGCGGATCGGGCGGTAGCCGGAGACGACCGCCACCCCCCCGGCGAAGCCCTCCGCGAGGAAACGCTCGGCAGCAGCCTCCGCGGCCCCGGCGCCCGCGGCATGGGCCGCCTTGCGCGCGGCGAAGGCGGCCTTGCGGGCCGCGGCCTTCTCGGCGGCGAGATCGGGGGCGTCGGACGAGTCGCTCATGCGCCCACTCGGCACGCGGGCGGCCCGCCGGTCAAGGGGGCGGCGGGCCCGTTGCGACCGTGGAGGGGACAGATCCTCGCGAGCCTGGATTACCAGGTGGGCGCCGGATGCGCGAGGCCACGGCCAAGCACAGAGCCAGCTCCCGCGAGAGAGATATGGCCACCAGGATTCTGACCTCGCACGAGAGGAACAGCACCCGCCTGTCAGCTACATAATCTCGCCGCCCCCGCCTGCATAGCCCCGCAGATCTCGGCGGGCGCGCACGTCGCCCTCGGCGACGGGCGGCGGGCGCGGGAGGCTCGATGCCTCCCGCGCCCGCTCCCCCCCAATCAAGCGCTCCCGCCGCTCGCCGAGCCCGCACCCCGCGCCGATCGGCGGCAACGCGCCCCGGCGCCGCGGCGCGCGGCAGGGCCGCCGGCGGTCAGTGGACGAGCTTCGGCCCGCGCTTGCCGTTGCCCGCCTCCGGCAGGATGCCGAGCCGGCGCGCCACCTCGGTATAGGCGTCCGACAGCGAGCCGAGATCGCGGCGGAACACGTCCTTGTCGAGCTTCTGCCCGGTCTTCACGTCCCAGAGCCGGCAGCTGTCGGGGCTGATCTCGTCGGCCAGGATGATGCGCTGATAGTCCCCGTCCCAGATCCGCCCGGTCTCGATCTTGAAGTCGACGAGCTTGATCCCGACGCCGAGGAACAGCCCGGAGAGGAAATCGTTCACCCGCAGCGCGAGCGAGATCATGTCGTCCACATCCTGCTGCGTCGCCCAATTGAAGGCGAGGATGTGCTCCTCGGTGACCATCGGATCGCCGAGCTTGTCGTCCTTGTAGTAGAACTCGATGATCGGCCGGGGCAGCGCCGTCCCCTCCTCGATCCCGAGCCGCTTCGACAGCGACCCGGCCGCGACATTGCGCACCACCACCTCGACGGGAATGATCTCGCAGGCGCGGATCAACTGCTCACGCATGTTGATGCGGCGGATGAAATGGTTGGGGATGCCGACGCCCGTCAGCGACGACATGATGTATTCGGAGATGCGGTTGTTCAGCACCCCCTTGCCGTCGATCACGTCGTGCTTCTCGGCGTTGAAGGCCGTGGCGTCGTCCTTGAAATACTGGATGTAAGTCCCCGGCTCGGGGCCCTCGTAAAGTATCTTCGCCTTGCCTTCGTAGACCAGCCTGCGCCGCGCCATGGGGAAACTCCATGAGAATGGGGGCGCCGGCGGGAGGCCCGCCACGCCGTCCCCAGTCTATAAGAACCGAGGGACGCCGCGGCAAGGTGCGGGACCGGAATTGCCCGCAGGGCGGGGGCGGCGGGGCCCCCGCTTCGGACCGGATCATTGCGAGACGTCGGCCCCGGTGCGCGGCGCGTCGTTCTCGAAGATCGAGCGGCCCGCCTCGCGATCGGCGTCGAAGACCGACATCTCCTCGGCGCTCAGCATCCGGTCGCGGTCGGTGTCGTAGGTCGCGAAGGCGCCGACGGTGAGCTCGGCCCTGTCGAGCGCGCCGCTATCGTCGAGATCGGCCATCTCGAAGACCCGGTCGGGCTCCGAGAGACCGACCTCCGCGGGGCTCAGCGCGCCGTTGCCGTCGTCGTCATAGCGGTCGAAGGTGTTGGCCGCGGTGTAGCCCGAGACGAACTCCCCGGCATTCACCTGCCCGTCGTCGTTGTCGTCCCAGGTGACGGCGAGCGCCGGAGCGGCGGCGAGGCCCAGCATGGCGGCGATGGCGGTCGTCCTGGCGAGCATGTCAGCCTCCTTTCGTTTGTCTGACATCGCCGCACCTAATCGGTCGCGCGCGGCGATCAACCGGCCCGGCCGCGATTTGGCGCATTGCGGGAAAGGCCGCGGCGTTTCATGGTCGCGCCCGGACAGAATCGCCCGGGACAGGGAGGCAGGAGATGACGACCTTCGACGAGCGCGAGCAGGCGTTCGAGGCCAAGTTCGCCCATGACGCCGAGATGCAGTTCATGGCCGAGGCGCGCCGCGCCAAGCAGCTCGGCCTCTGGGCCGGCAAGCAGCTCGGGCTCAACGAGCAAGGCGTCGTGCTCTATGCCAAGCGCATCCTCTCGCGCAGCCTCGAGCAGCCCGGCATCGACCATGTGGTCGCGCAGATCGAGAGCGATCTGAAGATGGCCGGCGTCGAGCCCGAGAGCCCGGTCGCCGCAAAGGCCGCGGAGCTCCTCGCCCAGGCGAAAGACAGCCTCCTCAAGGAAGGCTACTGAGCCCTCCACGGGCGCGCCCCTATCCGACGGGGCGCCCGCGCGGCGCCCCCGGCGGCGCGCGCGGCGGGGCGGGGCTCGATGCCCCGCATCGCCGCCCCCCTCCGAGCCCTTGACCTCCGCGGCCCGCCCGCTTTCTTCGCCCGCGGGAGGATGGAGCATGCCCTGTGCCGCGGACCGGCCGGTCACGGTCGTCTGGTTCAAGCGCGATCTGAGGACGGAGGACCACGCGCCGCTCGCCGAGGCCGCGGCCCGCGGCGATCGCGTCGTGCCCCTCTATATCGTCGAGCCGGAGCTCTGGGCTCAGCCGGTCGCGAGCGCGCGGCAGTGGCGCTTCGTCGCCGGCGCCCTCGAGGCGCTCGCGGAGGAGCTCGCCGGCCTCGGCGCCCCCCTGACGATCCGCACCGGCGACGCCGTCGAGACCCTCGCCGCGCTCCGCTCGGAGATCGGCCCCTTCACCCTCGCCTCCCACGAGGAGACCGGCGACGCCTGGACCTTCGCGCGCGACCGCAGCGTCGCCGCCTGGGCCCGCGCCGAGGGCGTGCCCTGGGAGGAGCGCCCCGCCGCCGGGGTCGTCCGCCGCCTCCCGAGCCGCGACGGCTGGGCCGAGCGCTGGGACCGGCGCATGCTCGAGACCCAGCGCCCCGCCCCCGCCGCCCTGCCCCCGCACGGCCTCGCCCCCGGCGCGCTCCCCTCCGAGCGCGATCTCGGCCTCGCCCCGGACCCCGCCGAGGCGCTGCCCGCCTCCGCCCTCGCCGCCCGCGAGACGCTCGAGGGCTTCCTCCACGCCCGCGGGCGGGACTACCGCCGCGCCATGTCCTCCCCCGTCACCGCCTACGATGCCTGCTCGCGCCTCTCGCCCCATCTCGCCTGGGGCACGATCTCCACCCGCGCCTGCTACCAGGCCGCTCTCGAGGTCAAGCGCACCCACACCGACGGCACATGGCGCGCCTCCATCGACAGCTTCGCCGCGCGGCTCCACTGGCGCTGCCATTTCATGCAGAAGCTCGAGGACGAGCCCGAGATCGAGCACCGCTGCATGCACCCGCTCTACGAGGGCCTGCGCGAGGGCGACCACGACCCCGCCCGTCTCGCCGCCTGGGAGCGGGGCGAGACCGGCCTGCCCATGGTCGATGCCTGCCTGCGCGCCCTCCGCGCCACCGGCTGGCTCAATTTCCGCATGCGCGCGATGGTCGTCTCGGTCGCCGCCTATCACCTCTGGCTCGACTGGCGCCGCTTCGGCCCCCCGCTCGCCCGCCTCTTCACCGATTTCGAGCCCGGCATCCACTGGAGCCAGTGCCAGATGCAATCGGGCACCACGGGCATCAACACGCTGCGCGTCTACAACCCCGTCAAGCAGTCGAAGGACCAGGATCCGGAGGGGGTCTTCCTCCGCCGCTGGCTGCCGGAACTCGCAGGCGTGCCCGAGGGCTACGTCCACGAACCCTGGAAGATGCCGGAGAGCGTCGCCCGCGCGAGCGGCTGCCGGATCGGGACGGACTACCCCGCCCCCATCGTCGAGCCCGTCGCCGCCGCCCGGGCGGCGCGCGAGCGCGTCTATGCCCGCCGCCGCGCGGAGGGCTTCGCGGAGGCCAAGAGCGCAGTGCTGACCCGCCACGCCTCGCGCCGCCGCCCGCGCGGCGAGGACCCCGCCCCGAAGCGCCGCCGCAGCGAGCCGAAGCAGACGCGGTTCGATTTCTGACACGTCCCCGCGCCCAATCCGCGCATGGGGGTGGTATACTCGGTAACAGACCGAGTCCGCTCGCCAAGGAGACCATCCCCGATGCCCGCCAAGATCACCGCGCCCGTCGGCAAGGGCGCCAAGAACGAGCCGAAGGACGTCGAGACCGTCAAGGAGCTCCTCAACCCCTTCTCCAAGATCGCCGGCTTCCCCAAGCTCAAGGTCGACGGCACGGCGACGCCCAAGCTCCACGACGCCATCGGCAAGTTCCAGCTCCATGTCTGCGGGTTCAAGCCGGACTACCGCGTCGACCCCGGCAAGCGCTCGATGAAAACCCTGCTCGCCGGCCCCTCCAAGGCCAAGGCCGAGCAGCAGAAGACGGAGAAGGCCGGCGAGAAGGCCAAGACCGCCGAGAAGGAGAAGGCGCGCAAGGAAGCCGCCGCGGCAGCCGAGGCGGCGCGGAAGACCGTCGTCAAGAACCCGAAAAAGGACGATGCGTCATCGGGTTGGGATCAGCTCTTCAAAGACCTCGAGGGGTATGCCGAGGCGCTCTTCGAGGAGTATTTCGGCAAGGAGACCAAGGCCGGCAAATCCGCCGAGGAGGCCGCGAAGAAAGCCGCGGAGCAGGCTGGCAAGGCGGTCAAGAAGAAGGCGACCGAGGAGGCCAAGAAGAAGCAGAAGGAGATCGAGAAGATCGGCGGCGAGTCCGCGGACGACCTGAAGCCCTCGCGCGGGGTCGTGCAGGGGCCGATCGCGGGCGTCGACAAGAAGATCGTCAACGTGCTGTTCGAGGTCTCCGCCTTCTACGAGAAGCCGATCGTCGTCACCTCGGGCCTGCGCAGCCCGCAGAAGCAGGGCGAGGTGATGTTCAAGTATTGGGCCAGCAACCTCGACCGAGGCAAGATCTACGGCCTGTTGAAGAAGGACGAGACGCTGCGCAAGAAGCTCGACGATCACTTCAACAAGGGCGAGAAGAAGCAGTTCGTCGATCTGATCAAGCCGAACGCCAAATGGTTCTCGCGGCATGTGCGCGGCCTGGCGGTCGATATCAAGAAAAGTACGGACAAGAAGATGCTGGATGCACTCGGCACCGTGCTGCGCCATCTGCCGGAGAACCTCTGCCACCACTTCGACGACCGCGGCAAGACGGTGCCCTCCAAGATCCCCGAGAGCGTCAAGAAGACCTGGAAGAAATAGCGGTTGGCGGGCCCCGGGTGCGCCCTATAACCCGGTCATGAACGAAGTTTTCGCCGCCCTCCTGCTCGCTCAAGCGCCGCTCGTCGTCTGCGGTCCCGCCGCCGTCGCCGGGTTCTCCGAGGGCGCGCCGGTGGACACCTGGGCGATCGAGAACCGATCGACGGAGGCGTGGTCGGTCGCGCGCGTCGAGATCGCGCTCGCCGGCTCGGCCGGGCGGCTGGTGTTCGACACGGCCCCGGGCGGGGGCGGGCGCAACGTCTCCCAACCCTTCCGGGCCATGGGGGGCGCCGCGGCCCTCTCCGCAGAGCCCGAGGTGCCGGACGGGGCGGGGTTCCTCGCGCTCGATTTCGCCCGGTTTCCCGCCGCGGCCCGCTTCCTCTTCACCATCGATATGGACGACCGGATCACCGGCTATGGCGGCACGACGGTCGCAGGCTCCGAGGTCGCGGGGGGCGCGCCTCACCGTCACCTTCCGCCATGCCGACGGGGGAGAGGCGACGCATGCGGGGCTGTTCGACCCGCAGGGCGAGGCCGTCGCCGCCGCCTCCTGCCTCTCCTGACCCGATGGCGCGGATGCGCAAGAAGGGCGATCTGCCGCAGAAGACCTGCGCCGCCTGCGGCCTGCCCTTCGCCTGGCGCAAGAAATGGGCGCGCGTCTGGGACGAGGTGCGCTATTGCTCCGAGCGCTGCCGCCGCGCCGCCAAGACCCGCGGCTGAGCCTCAGGCGAGCCCCTTCGCCCCCATCGCCACGAATTTGGCGCGGCGCTCGGCGCGCACCGCCTCGCGCGAGAGGGGGGTGAGCTCTGACAGCGCCGCCGAGATCGCCGCGCCCACCGCGTCGATGGTCGCCTCCGGCGCGCGCTGGGCGCCGCCCAAGGGCTCCTCGACCACGGCATCGCAGACCCCGAGCTTCAGGAGATCCTGCGCGGTGAGGCGGAGCGCCGTGGCCGCCTCGCGCATCTTCTCGGCGTTCTTCCAGAGGATAGAGGCGCAGCCCTCCGGCGAGATCACCGAATAGACCGAGTGCTCGAGCATGATCACCCGGTTGCCGGTGGCGAAGGCCACCGCCCCGCCGGAGCCGCCCTCCCCGATCACCACCGTCACGAGCGGCACGCCGAGGCGCAGGCAGGTCTCGGTCGCGCGCGCGATCGCCTCGGCCTGCCCGCGCTCCTCCGCGCCCTTGCCGGGATAGGCGCCCGGCGTGTCGACGAGGGTGACGACGGGCAGGCCGAAGCGGTCGGCGAGCTCCATCAGCCGCACCGCCTTGCGATAGCCCTCCGGCCGGGCCATGCCGAAATTGCGCTCGAGCCGGGTCTTGGTGTCGCGCCCCTTCTCGTGGCCGATCACCACGCAGGGGCGGTCCTCGAACCGGGCGAGGCCGCCCACGACCGCATGGTCCTCGGCGAAATTGCGATCTCCCGCGAGGGCCATGTAGTCGGCGAAGAGCCGGTCGATATAGTCGGTCGCGTGGGGGCGGTCAGGGTGGCGGGCGACCTGGCATTTCCGCCAGGGGGAGAGGTCGGCGTAGAGTTCCGAGAGCATCTCCTCGGCGCGGCTGTCGAGCGCCTCGGCCTCCTCCTCGAGATCGAGTTCGGGGTTTTGCCGGGCGAGCGCGCGCAGCTCCTCCGCCTTGCCCTGAAGCTCCGCGAGCCCCTTCTCGAAGTCGAGATAATGCGCCATGCCGCCTCCCCTGGATCGCCGCTCACATAGGGCAGCCGGGGCGCGCGGCGCAAGCGGGCGGAGAGGCGGGAGGGAGCCGATGCGCCTCGGCTCGGTCGATGGGCGCGATCCGCACTCGGGGGGCCGATCCGCGGCGCAGGCCGGAGGCAGCGCTGCGGAGCGCCATCCCCGGCCCCGCGCCCGGGGGGAGCCGGGGCGGACGGCCGCCCCGGCGGGAGCGATCACTCGGGCAGGATCACCGTGTCGATCACGTGGATCACGCCGTTGGTGGCCTCGATGTCGGCCTGGGTGACGGTGGCGCCGTCGATGGTCACGCCGTCGGTCGCGTCGATCTCGACGGTCGAGCCCTGCACGGTCTCGGGCGAGAGCGTCTGGCCCGCGATGTCGGCGGACATCACCTTGCCGGGGATCACGTGATAGGTCAGCACCGCCTGGAGCTGCCCCTTGTTCTCGGGCTTCAGAAGGTCCTCGACGGTGCCCTCGGGGAGCTTGGCGAAGGCCTCGTCCGTCGGGGCGAAGACGGTGAAGGGACCCTCGCCCTTGAGCGTCTCGACGAGATCGGCGGCCTGCACGGCGGCCACGAGCGTCTGGAAGGAGCCGGCGCCGACGGCGGTGTCGACGATGTCCTTCTCCGCCGCGCCGGCGGCGGGGGCGGTGGCGATGAGCCCGGCGAGGGCGGTCGCGGTCAGGAAGCTGCGCATTCTGTCGTCTCCCGGTTGCAAAAACACGCCGCGGAATGCGGCGTCGCCGGGGAAGATGGCGCGCCCTGCCCCGTGTCGACGGGCCAAGGCGCTGATCGCGCGGGTTTTTCTCCCGTCGGCAGGGGGCGCCGACCCGTGGGAAATGTTCCCCCGAAGCCTCGACCCCGCCCCGCCCCGCCCTAGGCGCGCCGCCGCGCGACGAGCCCGAGCCCCGCGATCGCCGCGAGCGCGAGCGGCAGCGTCGCGGGCAGCGGGATCGTCGAGGTCGAGCCCTCGAGCCGCAGGAAGGCGGTGCCGGGCCGCGCGAACTGCACCGCGTTCCCGGCGAGCTGGACCGTGGTGGAGGCGGCGGAGATCAGATTCTCCCCCTGCACCCCGCCGAGCCCGTCTCCTGGCAGGCTCGCCGCGCCGCCGGCCACCCCGATCCAGTAGGTCCCCGGATCGAGGACCAGCGTGACGGGCACGCCGCGCCGCGCGAGCGTGTCCGTCGCGTCGCCGTCGAAATCGACCACCGACACGGTGCTGTCGATGCTGAAGAGCAGCGCGCCGGGGACCGCCCCGCCGTCGCCGAAGATCTTGACCGTAGCGGCCCCGCCGACGGTGCCGGAGTCCGCCGCGGCGAAACTGTCGATCCGAGACACCCGGGCGCGCTCGTCGAGCACGATCCGCGTGGCGAAGTTCTGATCGTCGTAGATGTTGGTCGCGGTGCCCGTAAAGCTCCCGAGCCCGATGGCGTCGGGGCTCAGATCGACGAGAACGGCGGCACGGGCGGGAAGCAGGACCAGAGACAACACGGCGGCCACGAGGCCGGACAGCACGAACACGCGCATGAAACCCTCCTTGGATTAAAATCACGAAGGGTTCTACAGGAAGCGCGCGATTCGGCCAATGCCGCAGCGGCAATCGGTCGGCTCAAGAATCGCCCCCGGGCAGGAGGCTCGCGAAATCGAAGGCCGCCGGGTCGGCGAGATGGGAGGGCCGGAGATTGGTCAGCGCCTTGAACATCACCGCCCGCCGCCCGGGCGCCCGCCGCTCCCAGTCGTCGAGCATCGCCTTCACCTGTGCCCGCTGCAGCCCCTCCTGCGAGCCGCAGAGATCGCAGGGAATGATCGGGAAGCCCATCGCACGGGCGAACCTCGCGCAGTCCGCCTCCGCCACATGGCTGAGCGGGCGCAGCACCAAGAGATCCCCCTCCTCGTTCAGCAGCTTCGGCGGCATCGCCGCGAGCCGCCCGCCATGGAAGAGGTTGAGCAGGAAGGTCTCCAGGATGTCGTCGCGGTGATGGCCGAGGACCACCGCCTCGCAGCCCTCCTCCCGCGCGATCCGATAGAGATGGCCCCGGCGCAGCCGCGAGCAGAGCGCGCAATAGGTCTTGGTCGCGGGGACCTTGTCGGTGACGACCGAATAGGTGTCCCGATACTCGATCCGATGCGCCACCCGAAGGCGGGAGAGGAACTCCGGCAGGACGCCCGAGGGAAATCCCGGCTGCCCCTGGTCGAGATTGCAGGCGAGCAGGTCGACCGGCAAGAGCCCCCGCCAGCGCAGCTCGAGCAGCACCGCGAGCAGCGTGTAGCTGTCCTTCCCCCCGGAGAGGCAGACGAGCCAGCGCGCGCCGGGCCGGACCATCGCATAGGCATCGAGCGCCTCCCGCGTCTCGCGCAGAAGACGCTTCCTCAGCTTGCGGAACTCGAGGCTGTCCGGAGCCCCCGCATAGAGCCGCTCGATGATGTGTTCGTCGGTCGCATCCAGCATGGACGGGGATATACCGCCTGGCGCGATCCGGCGGAAGGGCCGGGCTGTGCCCCGAGGCCGCCTCGCCCGGTTGGCCGGCGGGGCTGGGCGCTCGGAAAGGGGGCTCGGCCTCGGCCGACCTCTCGCCGGGCGCGGGTCCGGCGTCTCGGCCCGCCGGGCAAGGGGAGGCTTGCGCGGCCCGGACGGGCTTGCGATATTCCCAGCGGACCATATCGCAGGCAGGAGGCCGCCGAATGGCGCATCGTCTTCCCGGGCCCGTCGTCATGCCCGTCCGCGCGCCCGTCGCGGCGGCGCTCGCGGCCTTGGCGCTCGCGGTCCCGGCGGCGGGGGCGGAGCGGGTCACCGTCTTCGCCGCGGCGAGCCTCGCCGAGGCCATGGCGGAGATCGCAGCCGGCTTCGAGGCGGCGACCGGGCACGCGGCGGTCGTCTCGCTCGCCGGCTCCTCGGCCCTCGCCCGCCAGATCCAGCGCGGCGCGCCGGCCGACATCTTCGTCTCGGCCAATCCGGGCTGGATGGACGCGCTCGAGGCAGACGGGCTGCTCGAACCGGGCAGCCGGGTCGATCTCCTCTCGAACCGCCTCGTCCTCGTCGGCCATGGGCGGGAGGCGCCCCCGCTCGACCCGGAGGCCGATCTCGCGGCCCGGCTCGGCGAGGGGCGCCTCGCCATGGCGCTCGTCGACGCCGTGCCCGCGGGCATCTACGGCAAGGCGGCGCTGCAGCACCTCGGGCTCTGGGAGGATGTCGCGGGCCGCGTCGCGCAGGCCGACAATGTCCGCGCGGCGCTCGCCCTCGTGGCGACCGGGGCCGCGCCTCTCGGGATCGTCTATGCGACGGACGCGGTCGCCGAGGACGACGTGACCGTCCTCGCCACCTTCCCACCCGAGAGCCATCCGCCGATCCTCTACCCCGCCGCCGATCTCGCCACCCGGGACACCGCCGCGGAGGAGGCCTTCCTCGCCTATCTCCGGGGCGCTGAGGCGCGGGCGGCCTTCGAGCGGCAAGGCTTTCGCGTCCTCGTCGAGTGAGCATGGACTGGCTCGGCCCCGAGGAATGGGAGGCGGTCGCGCTCTCGATCCGGGTCTCGGCCTGGGCGACGGCGGCGAGCCTGCCCCTCGGCATCCTCGCGGCCTATGCGCTGGCGCGCTGGCGCTTCCCGGGCAAGCAGCTCCTCAACGGGCTGGTGCATCTGCCGCTGATCCTGCCGCCGGTGGTGACGGGCTATCTCCTGCTCCTCGCCTTCGGGCCGCAGGGTCCGGTCGGGCGGCTCCTCGCGGAGGCCGGCATCGTCCTCGCCTTCCGATGGACGGGGGCGGCGCTCGCCGCCGCGGTGATGGCCTTCCCGCTGATGGTCCGCGCGATCCGGCTCTCCATCGAGGCGGTGGACTCGAAGCTCGAGGACGGGGCCGCGACGCTCGGGGCCGCGCCGATCTGGGTGTTCCTCACCGTGACCCTGCCGATGGCGCTGCCCGGGATCGTCGCCGGCGCCATCCTCGCCTTCGCCAAGGCGATGGGGGAGTTCGGCGCCACCATCACCTTCGTCTCCAACATCCCCGGCGAGACGCGCACCGTCCCCTCGGCGATCTACGCCTTCCTCCAGGTGCCGGGGGGTGAGGGGGCGGCCCTGCGCCTCGTGCTCGTCTCGGTCGCCGTGGCGATGGCCGCGCTCCTCCTCTCGGAGATCGTCGGGCGGCGGGTCGCGGCGCGGGTCGGGGGGCGCTGATGCTCGAGGTCGCGCTCCGCCACGCCTTCGCCGGCTTCACGCTCGATGCGAGCTTCGCCGCGCCCCCGGGGGTGACGGTGCTCTTCGGCCGCTCCGGCTCGGGGAAGACGACGGTGGTCAACGCGGTCGCGGGCCTCCTCGCGCCGGACCGGGGGCGCATCGCGCTCGACGGGCGGGCGCTGCTCGACACCGAGGCGGGCCTCTGCCTGCCCCCCCATCGCCGCCGTGTCGGCTACATCTTCCAGGAGGGCCGGCTCTTCCCGCATATGACGGTGCGCCAGAACCTGCGCTACGGCCAATGGTTCGCGCCCCGGGGCGCAGCGCGGGAGCCGCTCTCCCGGGTCGTCGACCTCCTCGGCATCGGCCCCCTGCTCGACCGCCGCCCGGGCGCGCTCTCAGGCGGGGAGAAGCAGCGCGTCGCGATCGGTCGCGCGCTCCTCGCCGCGCCGCGCCTCCTCCTCGCGGACGAGCCCCTCGCCGCCCTAGACGAGGCGCGCAAGGCCGAGATCCTCCCCTATTTCGAGCGGCTGCGCGACGAGGTGTCGGTGCCGATCCTCTATGTCAGCCACGCCGCCTCCGAGGTCGCCCGACTCGCCACCACGGTGGTCGCGCTCGAGGCGGGACGGGTGGTGCGCCAGGGCCCCGCGGCGGAGGTGCTCGCCGACCCCTCGGTCCTGCCCGCGGGCGCGCGCGAGGCCGGTGCGGTGCTGACCGCCCGGGTCGCGCGCCACCATGCGGACGGGCTGACCGAGCTCGAGATCGGCGGCGCGGCGCTTCTCCTCCCCCGCATCGCGGAGGCGCCGGGGCGGCCGGTTCGGGTCCGGGTCGCGGCGCATGACGTCATCCTGTCGCTGGGCCGGCCCGAGGGGCTCTCCGCGCTGAACATCCTGCCCGGGACGGTGCGCGAGATCCGCACGGGCGCAGGCCCCGGCGCGCTGGTGGCGCTCGAGACGCCGGCCGGCCGGCTGCTCGCCCGCATCACCCGGCGCTCGGCCGAGGCGCTCGGCCTTGCCCCCGGCATCGAGGCGCATGCGGTGATCAAGGCCGTCGCCGTCGCCCCGGCCGATATCGGCGCCGCCCGCGGCCCCCGCCAGACGGACTGAGGCCCTCGGCCCGGGACGCGCGTCGGGCCGCGCCTGGGGGGACGGCGAGGATTGCGTCGAGCGGGGCGGTGCTGTCGGCGCGGGGCGCCAGACCGTGGCGGACGATCCGCGGACCCGGACGGGCGGCGGTGCGGCCCTCCGCCTCGGAGAGCCGGACCATCTTCGCGCGGCGATCGGGCTCGGCGGGGCGCTCTGCGAGGGCGCGGAAATACGCCTCCCCCTCGCTCTCCTCCTCGTCAAAGCGCAGCAGCGTCGGCGGGTAGTCGGGATGCAGCGGCGCGGCGATGGCGGGGTCAGATCTCGCGGGCGGCGAGCGCCCCTTCGGCGATGGCGATGTGGACCTGCCGGGGGGCGACGCAGTCTCCCACGGCGCGCATCGGGCGGCCCCCGGCCCCGGCCGCCTCGGCGAGGTCCGCGCGGGTCTCGGCACCGTGCCAGTCGACCACCATCTGCACCTCCTCGATCCGGCTCCGGGCGCCGCTGAAGACGTTCTCGGTCACGACCGCCCCGGGCTCGAGGGCCACGACCCGCTCGGACGGGTGGAAGCGCGCCCCGCCCGAGAGGAGGCGTCGGTAGATCGGGCTGCGCACCGTGGGCGTCACGAGCTCCCCGACGGCCACCTCCTCGGTGACGACGGCCACCCGGTTGCGGTCGAGGAGCGCATCGGCCGCGGAGAGGGCGGCCCGCCCGCCGCCTTCGTCGATCACCACGACGCCGAGGCCCTCTGGCGGCGCGGCGATCGCCTGCCAGGGATCGACCACGCGGATCCCGGCGGTCTCCGCCCCTGGGATCGGCAGGGGGCGCCGCGGCCTCGCGCCGGTGGCGAGGACCACCGCATCGGCCTCGAGGGCTGCGACCGCCTCGGCGTCGAGCCGCAGGCCGGTCCGGATCTCGACCTGGAGCCGGGTGAGCTGGCCCTCGAACCAATCGAGGGTGCGGGCGAACTCGCGGGTCATCGGCGCCTCGGACCAGAGCCGGAGCTGCCCGCCGAGCCGCGCCTCCGCCTCGTAGAGCGTCACCCGGTGGCCGCGCTCGGCGGCGATGCGGGCCGCCTCGAGCCCCGCCGGGCCGCCGCCGATCACCGCCACCCGGCGCGGCCGCTCCGCCCGCGCACCCGCGGCCCAAGCCCGCTCCCGCCCCGCCACGGGGTTGTGGAAACAGCGGATCGGCTTGCCCGCGAAGGCGCGCGCGATGCAGAGATTGGCGCCGACGCAGGGGCGGATGTCCTCGGCCCGGCCCTCCTTCAGCTTGCGCACGAGATCGGGGTCGGAGATCTGCGCGCGCGTCATGCCCACCATGTCGGCCCGCCCCGCGGCGAGGATCTCCTCGGCCATCGCCGGATCGGTGATCCGCCCCGCCGTGAACACCGGGACCGCGACGGCCGCCTTGATCCGCGCGGCGAGCGGCACGAAGAGGCCGTGGGGCGCGGGCGTCGGCGGCCAGTGGTCCATCCGTCCCTGGCGGTCGTAATTGGTGCCGGCGATGATGTTGAGGTAGTCGAGCTCGCCCGTCTCGGTCAGGCGGCGGGCGATCTCCGCGAGCTCGTCGGGGCCGAGCCCGCCGGCGACACGCTCGTCGCCCGGGAGCCTGAGCCCGAGGATCCGGTTCGGGCCGAGCGCCGCGCGCACGGTGGAGATGACCCGCCGCGCGAAGCGCAGGCGGTTGTCGAGCGGGCCGCCGTAATCGTCCGTCCGGGCGTTCGAATAGGGCGAGAGGAAGGCCCCGAGGAGATAGCCGAAGGCGCCGAGAAGCTCGACCCCGTCGAGCCCGCCCGCGCGCACCCGGGCCGCCGCCGCGCCATGCGCCGCGACGATCTCGTCGATCTCGTCCGCGCTCATCTCCTTCGGCGTCTCGCGGGCGAGGCGGGACATCACCGGAGAGGGGGCGAGGAGCGGGCGGCCGGCCTCGGTGTCGTCGACCGTCGCGCCGGCATGGCCGAGCTGGACGAGAAAGCGCCCGCCCGCGCCGTGGACCGCCTCGGCGAGGCGGGCGAACTCCTCGACGATGCGCCCCGAGGAGGCGTCGATCCCCCGCCCCGCGCCGACCCCGCCGGTGCGGTGCACCGCCGAGGACCCGGAGATCTGCAGCCCCGCGCCCCCCTCCGCGCGCGCCCTCTGATAGGCGATGTAGTCCTCGGTCAGCCCGCCGCCGGCTTCGAGGCCGGGGACATGGGCCGTCACCAGCACCCGGTTGCGCAGGGTCGCCGGCCCGACCCGGATCGGCGAGAGGAGATGGGGAAACTCGGTCTGCATGGGAACCCCCGCGGCTTGGCCCTCGCCAGAGCCTAGCACCGAAGCGCCGCCTGCGAAGCCTCCCTTTCCCCGGAGGTCCCGCCGACCGGGGGGCGGCGCCGATCGCCGCCCCCCGCGCGCTCAGGAGGCGGCGGGGTCGTCCTCCGGGATCTCGGGGATGTCGACCCGCTTGCCCCGCGGGATCAGCCGCTCGCGGTCATACATCGGCAGCTCGCAGAGCTCGCCCCGCCGCGTCTCCCCGTCCCGGCATTCGATCTCCAGCGCGTCGCCCGGGCCGAGCTCCGGATCGTGGAGGCGCACGATCGCCACGCCGCAGCGCTGGAAGGGCGACCAGGCCGTCGAACAGACGCGCCCCGCCGCGGCCCCCTCGCGGATCAGCCGGTCGCCGAGCCGCGCGACGCCGCCCGCGATCCGCATCCCCCAGGTCCGCGAGCGCCGGTCGGCCGTCTCGAGCGCCGCCTTGCCGATGAAATCGGCCTTCTCCATGTCGACCATGCCGCCGAGGCCCGCGGCGAAGGGCGTCACCGTCTGGTCGAAGTCCGAGCCCGCGTTGAGCAGACCCGCCTCGATGCGGCGCGCGCCGCCGATGGCGACGGGGCTGAGCCCGAAGGGCCGGCCCGCCTCCAGGATGCGCTCGCCCACCGCGCGGGCGTCGATCTCGGGCCCGAGATAGACTTCCCAGCCGAGCTCGTTGGTGAAGCCCGAGCGGGTGACGACCACCTCCTCCCCGGCGATGCGCACCGTCGCCGCGTCGAAATAGCGGAACGGGTCGGGATAGGCGCCGTCCACCGCCGCCTCGAGCACTTCGAGCGACAAGGGGCCCTGCACCTGGCTGATCCAGGTTTCCGGGTCGAACACCGCGACGTCGAGGCCGCGCGCATGGGCCCGCAGCCAGTCCGTGAGATCGCCGTCGGCCTGGCCATACCAGAACCGGTCCTCGGCGAGGCGCACGAGGACGCCGTCGAGGATCATGCCCCCGTCGTCGTAGCAGGCGAACTGGTAGCTGCACCGCCCGACCCGTGTCTTGGCGACCTCGCGGGTGAAAACCCGGTTCAGCAGCGCCTCGGCATCCGGCCCGCGGATCTCGATCGGCAGCTCGCCGGTGTGGCGCAGGATCGCCTCGCGCCGGAGCTTCCAATAGGCGGCGTCGGGGGAGATCTCGCCCATGCGGATCGCCGTCAGCCGGCGGTTGTAGATCGTGTATTCCGGGAGATAGGGGAGCTCCTGGTAGACGAGCGGATGCGGCGCCATGCTGCGCGCGAATTCGCTCGCCCGGGCGCCCTCGCGCGCCAGCGGCATCACGGCGAAGTTGAGATCGAGCTGGTGGTCTGACATGCGTCCTTCCGATGTCTCTCGCGCGTTGGGGGCCGCGGCCGTCGGCGACGCCTCGCCGAGCGGCCGGCGGGCGCCGCCGACGGCCGCGCCCGCCCGGACGGGACGACCCGCGCCCGGCCTTCGAGGGGAGCCCTCTCCGGCAGCCGGATGCAAGCCCTCGCCTCCGCGATATCTGCGCCCATCCCCCGGCGGACGTCCTGGCCCGCGCGGGGCCCGGGGGCGCCGGCATGGCCTTGCAAGGCTCGAGGCTTGGGGGGCGGCGAGCCGATCTCCTGCGGCCGTCGCCCCCGGCCGGTCCACGCCCAGACCACTCGGGCCCTCGCAGGACGGGTCCGGCGCACCGCCGCGCCGCGGGGGGCCGCGCTGGTGACCGGCCGCCGGTGTGGCCGATCGCGGCCGGGCATGGCCGTCGCGGTCACCGCCTTTCCCAGAGGCAGCGGCTCAGGCACGAGGTCGCGGTGGGGTGCCCTGCCGGCCGGGCCGCCCGTAGCGTCGGCTGGCTCCCGAGGACGACCGGTCGGCCCAGGGCGTCCTGCGCGTGCCGCGGGGGGCTCGATGCGGCGCCGGGGCGCTGCTGGCGGCCACCATTGCGGATGGGGACTAGGGTGGCTGCCTGGCCTGGCCCCGGTCCCCGCGTCGGCCCCGGAGGCCGGATCTCAGGCGGCCTTGCCGATGGCGGGGAGGTCGCCGCGGGCGGGCGCGTCCGGCTCCTGCCCGGGAGATAGGCCATTGATCCGGGAGATGATCAGCTTGAGGTCCTCGGCCGTCGAAAAGAGGTGGGTGAATTTCGATTCGGTGGCGCGGGCGGTCTCCATCAGCTCCTCGGTCACGGCGTCGAGCGCCTGCATCACGTCGCCGATCCGCCGGGCGATGGACTCCTGCGCGCGCATCGCCTCGGCGATCTCGTCGACGCGCTCGCCGGTGCGCAGGATCTCGGGCGACAGCGACTCGAGCATGCGCCCGACCTCGCCGGCGGCGTCCCCGGTTTGCGAGGAGAGGCCCGAGATCTCCTCCGCCGCGCGGCTGCTGCGCTCGGCGAGCTTGCGGACCTCGGCGGCGACGACGGCGAAGCCGCGCCCGTGCTCGCCCGCGCGCGCGGCTTCGACGGAGGCATTGAGCGCGAGCAGGTCGGTCTGCTGCGCGATCTCTCGGACGACGAGGACCTTGGAGGCGATGTCGCGCATCGCGGAAATCGCCGAGCCCACCGTATCTCCCGAGGCGCGGGCGCGGTCCTGGAGCTGGCCCGCGAGGCCGCCGGTCTCCGCGGCGCTGCGGGCGGAGCGGTCGAGGCTCTCGGTGATCTCCTCGACCGCCGCGCGCACCGACTGCACCTTGTCCCCGAGCGCCTCGGCGCTGCCGTTCAGCCGCTTCGAGATCGCCTCGAGATCCTCGGCATGGCGGGTGGCGCTGACGGCATTGCCGCGGACCTCCATCAGGATTTGTTCGGTGGTCTCGCGCAGGTTGGCATCCGACGTCTCGCGGAAGAGGTCGAGGGCGTGCACGAGCCGCTCGATCTCCGCGAGATCGTCCGTGCGGCGCTCGAGGAACACATCGCGCTCTCCGGCGGCGAGGGCCGAGAGCGCGTCGGTGGTCTGCTCGAGCCGGCGCGCAACGCGCCGGCGCAAATGGGCCGTGACGGCGAGGATCATCCCGATCAGCGCGAGGCCGATCGCGGCCGCTCCGGCGAGCCAGACCGCGGCGGCGAGCCAGCGGTCCTCCCAATAGGCGACGAGGGCGGTCCCGGCCACCGCCGAGAGGTCCACATGGGTCTGCAGCGCGGCGTTGGAGAGCTCGAAATAAGCCTCGAAGCCGATCGGATGGTCGGGCGCCGCGCCACTGGCGAGGGCCGCGCGGGAGGCGGCCTCGATCGCCTCGTTGACCGAGAGATACTCGTCGAAATAGAGCCGCTCGGCCTCGGCCATCCGGTCGCGCAGGGCCTCCGGCACCTCGCCCGCCGCGACCTCGTCGAGCAGGGCGCCCCAGGCCTCCGCCGCGCGCCGGGTGTCGGCGGCGATCTCGGGCAAGACGGCCGGGGGCAGCGGCGCCCCGTGGAGCAGGGCCACCGCGTAATGCGTGCGCGCCCGCCCGCCGAATTCGCGCACCTCCCAGGCGAAGTCCCGCACCGCCTCGATCCGGGCGGCGACGTCGGAGATCACCGCGTTGGGCGGGGTGAGCAGACGCCCCGCGCTCTTCATGCGCACGATCTCGGCCTTGATCTCCTGGGGCAGACGGACGGCGCTTCCGGGCGCGCGCGCCGCCGCCGGTCGGGAGATCGCCCGGTCGACCTCCGCACGCAGCGCGGCCACGGCGCGCCGCGCGGTCTCTGCGCGCTCGAGAAAGCTGCGGTTGCCGGGCGTGGCCGGCAGCTCGGCGATGGCGGCGACGGCGCGGTCGAACCTCTCGTCCGACAGCCGCCGCTGCCCCGCGATCAGCTCTCGGAAGAGCGGGGGCGCGGGCTCCTCGAGCGAGAGCGCGACCTGGGTGACGCTGCGCTCGAGCGAGAGCGAGATGGTCCCGCGCGACCAGTCCGCATCGGCCGCTGCGACCTCCGAGGTCTCCGACACATCGAGGATAGTTGCCACGTCGCTCACCAGCCCCGCGCCGATGGTGATCAGGGCGAGCACGCCGATGGCGCCGAGCGAGGCGGACAGAACGGAGGAAAAGCGGCGTTGACGCATATCGGACTCTCCACGAAGTTTCCGGGGACAGTCCGCGAGATCCGCTAATTTCCGGTTACGCAGGGGCCGAGGCCCGCGCGCGTCACTCGCTCGCGCCCTCGGCGACCGGGCCGCCGGCGCGGGTCCAGCCGACCATGCTCTCGGGGTAGAGCTTGACGTCCTCCATCCCGGCGAGCTCGCTCATGGCGAACCAGCCGGTCGCGGCCCAATGCCCGGTGTTGCAGAAGCTCACGACTTCGCCCTCGGCGGCGGCGATGCCGGAGGCCCGGGCGAGCTCGGCCACGCGTTCGGCGGGGGGCATCTCGGTCTTCGCGCCGTCGAACCACCCCGTCTGCGGCAGGCTGCGCGCACCCGGCAGCGTCCCCGCCCGCTCGGCGGCCGCATGCTTCTTCTTGCCGCTATGGAATTCGGCCGGGCGTGCGTCGACGAGGGTGGCGCCGCGGATGCCCTGCACCACCGCGCCGATCTCGGCGCGGTCGGCCATCCACTCGCGCGAGAGCGCGAAGCGCGCCTGCGAGGGCGTGGCCTCCGTGGGATCGACCGAGAGGGGCCGGCCGGCCGCGATCCAGCTTCGCACGCCGCCGTTCAGGATCGCGATCTCGGAGAGGCCGGCGGATTTGAGCGTCCAGTAGACCCGCGCCGCGGCGCCGAAATCGCTCGCGTCGGTGCCGGCATAGGCGATCACCACCCGGCTCTCGGGGGTGAGGCCCGCCCCCTGCATCACCTCGGTCAGCGTCGCGTCGGAGATCGGCTCGCCGGGGTTCTCGCGCGGCCCGCGCCAGAGCGGATAGGCGGCGCTGATCGAGCCCGGGATGTTGGCGGTGAGATACGCCTTTGGATCCCGGATATCCAGCACGACGGGCGCCTCGCCCGCCATCATCTCGGCGAGCTCGGCGGGGGTCACGAGCTTCTTCCAGGCGGTCTCGGCGGCGGCGGGCAGCGCCGCGAGGCAGAGCGCCGCGAGCACGGGCAGGAGACGGCGGATCATGGTGTCCTCCCTGATCGGATGGGTTGCCGAGCCGATCTTACGCGCTCCGCGCCCGCGCCGCCACAGCCCTCAGGGGATGCTCGTGTCGAGCGTCGGCCCATGCCCGCTCTTGGCATCGAGCGCCTTGTGCGCGGCCTCGATGCGCGCGTCGATCTTGGCCTTGGTGTAATCCGCCTCGAAGAGCGCCTTGGCCTCGGCGCGCGTCGCCTCGACGGCCTCCTCCTTGCTCGCGGCCTTGGCCTCGAAGGCCTTTGCCGCGATCTCGTCGTGGATCTTCTTCATCTCCGCCTTGGCGGCGGCGATGTGCTCCTTCTCATGCGTGTCGAGCTCCTTGACGAAGCGGTCCCATTCCTTCTTCGCCTTCTTGCTCAAGTCCTTGGCGGACTTGAGATTCGGCCATTTGATGGTGCTGACGATCTTGGCCTTCATCGCGGTCATGGCGAGGCTCGCCTCCCAGGTCTCCTCGGGCGGAGCCTTCTTGTTCTCCTTGACCTTGCCGGACCACTTGACGTCGTTCGGAGGCACGGTGCAGGCGGTCTCGGTGAGGGCTGCGACGTTCTTGCCGTGGCTCTTCGGGCCCTTCTTCTGAATATCGGCCCAGATCTCGGCGAGCGTCGCGCCGGCGACGGTGTATTTCTCTTTCTTGACGGACGAGGTGTTCGCGGAAAAGGCCATCTCGGTGTCCTCCTCTGCCCTCGCGGGGGCGAGGATAGCACGCAGACGCGCCGCACGTCGCCGGTTTCGCGCCGAAAGATGCCGCTCCGGGGCGCGCGCGCCCTGCCCTTCCTCGGCCATGCGAGGGGGCCCGAGCCCTTCGGGCCCGATCAACAGGACAGGCCGATGGACGACGCCGCGACCCATCTCGTCATCTTCACCCCCTCCGGCAAACGCGGGCGTGTGGCGCATGGCACGCCCGTGCTCCAGGCCGCCCGCCAGCTCGGCGTCGATCTCGACAGCGTCTGCGGCGGGCGCGGGATCTGCTCGAAATGCCAGGTGAGCCCAGGGGTCGGCGCCTTCCCCAAGCACGGGGTCACGGTGCGCGCCGATGCCCTCTCCCCCTGGAACGCCGTCGAGCAGCGCTACGACGACAAGCGCGGCCTCGCGCAGGGCCGCCGCCTCGGCTGCCAGGCGCGCATTGAGGGCGACGTGGTGATCGACGTCCCCCCCGAGAGCCAGGTCCACCGCCAGGTGGTGCGCAAGGGCGTCGAGGCCCGCGAGATCGTGCTCGACCCGGCGACGCGCAAGGTTCTCGTCCAGGTCGCAGAGCCAGACATGCACGTCCCCAAGGGCGACATGGAGCGCCTCGCCGAGGCGCTGGCCGCCGAATGGGGGATCGCCCCGGTCTCGGCCCCCCTCGCCGTTCTCTCGCGGCTGCAGAAGGTGCTGCGCGAGGGCAAGTGGCAGGTCACCTGCGCCCTCCAGCGCGACGTGGCCGAGGGGCCCTGGCGCCTCGTCGAGATCTGGCCGGGCTTCCACGAGGGGGCGCTCTACGGCCTCGCCGTCGATATCGGCTCGACCACGGTGGCCGCCCATCTCTGCGATCTCGAGACCGGCGAGGTGCGCGTCTCCTCCGGCCTGATGAACCCGCAGATCCGCTTCGGCGAGGACCTGATGTCCCGCGTCTCCTATGCGCAGATGAACGAGGGCGGCGCGGCGGAGATGACCGCGGCGCTGCGCGAGGCGCTCGACCATCTCACCGGCGAGATCGCCCGCGAGGCCGGGATCGAGCGCGCGCAGATCCTCGAGGGCGTCTTCGTCGGCAACCCGGTGATGCACCACCTCTTCCTCGGGATCGACCCGGTCGAGCTCGGCTGGGCGCCCTTCGCGCTCGCCACCTCCGAGGCGCTGACGCTGCCCGCCGCCGAGCTCGGCCTCGCGCTCCACCCGGAGGCGCGCGCCCATGTGCTGCCCTGCATCGCCGGCCATGTGGGCGCCGACGCCGCCGCCGTCGCCCTCGCCGAGCGGCCCGACGCGCAGGACGAGCTCACCCTGATCATCGACGTCGGCACCAATGCGGAGATCTTCCTCGGCGACCGCAGCCGCGTCCTCGCCTGCTCCTCCCCCACCGGGCCCGCCTTCGAGGGGGCGCAGGTCTCCTCCGGCCAGCGCGCCGCCCCGGGCGCCATCGAGCGCGTGCGCATCGACCCCGAGACCAAGCGCGCCCGGGTGAAGGTGATCGGCTGCGATCTCTGGTCCGACGAGCCGGGCTTCCTCGAGGCGGTCGGCGCGGACGGCGTCACCGGCATCTGCGGCTCCGGCATCATCGAGGCGCTGGCGGAGATGCGCCTCGCCGGCGTCCTCGACAAGCGCGGGATCATCGGCCCCGAGAGCGATCTCGGCCCCGTCGTGATCCCCGAGGGCCGCACCTGGTCCTATGTGCTCTGGGACGCCCGCCCCTCCGGCCGCCTCGTCACGGTGACGCAGAACGACGTGCAGCAGATCCTCTTCGCCAAGGCCGCGCTCTATGCCGGGGCGCGCCTCCTGATGGACGCGCGCGGCGTCGAGCGGGTGGAGCGCGTCGTCCTCGCAGGCGCCTTCGGCGCGCATATCTCGCCCCTGCACGCCATGATCCTCGGCATGATCCCGGACTGCCCGCTGGAGAAGGTCACCTCCGCCGGCAACGCCGCCGGCACCGGCGCGCGCATCGCGCTCCTCAACCTCGCCGAGCGCGGGCGCATCGCCGAGATCGTCCGCCGGGTGGAGAAGGTCGAGACCGCCGTCGAGCCCCGCTTCCAGGAGCATTTCGTCGACGCGATGCGCGTGCCCCACGAGGCGGCGCCCTACCCCAATCTCGCCGCAGCCGTGACGCTCCCCGAAACCCGCTTCGCGACCGCCCCCGCCGAGGAGGGCGGCCGCCGCCGTCGCCGCCGGGCCTGACCCTCAGGCCTGCGTCGGCCCGCGCTTGCGCGCCACATAGCCGAGCCCGAGCATCGCCGCAGCGAGGAGCGGCAGCGCCGGGGGCAGCGGGATTCGCTCGAAATCAGCCGTCACGATCATCTGCAGATCGGCCAAGTTCTCCTGACCCTCGATCGTGGAGAACTGCGCGAAGGTCTGCCCGCCCACCTGGAAGCCGATGACGTCGATGGTATACAGCACGCCGTCCAGGTTCACGACGTCGACGACCTCGGGGTTCAGCGCCACGTCGACGATGTCGTTGCAACAGCCGGCCCCGATATTCGGCGTCTCGTCATGCTCGAAGCGATAGGTGTTCGAGATCACGTCCGTCAGGATCGGATTGTTCAGGTCGTCGAAGAACGTCACGGTGATGTCGAGGTCGAGATCGGTCTGGGTGATGGTGTCCCCGGTGATCGGGAAGTTGTAGTGGATGAAGTTGCCGAGGGTGAACTCGGTCTCCAGATCGATCGTGCTGCCGCAGACGAAGCAGGTCTCGTAGCGATAGCCGCTCCGCCGTTCCGCCGGCGGGGGGACCGTCGCCGGCGTGCCCCAGCGGATCTCCGCGTCCTCCGCATCCAAGGTCGGGATCGTGACCGCGACCCCGTTCGGCAGGGTGTTCGTCCACTCGGCGACGACGCTCGACACAGTCACGGTCGTCGCCTGCGCCGCTCCCGCCCCGAGGCCGAGCACGGCCCCCAAAGCCAGCCGATGAAGGTGGATACGCATGCTCCCTCTCTCCTCTCGCAAGAAACCACTCACCAGCATGTGTAAACTTTAATTTTCTATTCAATTCCAGACAATCTTGGCAACCGTTGCAAGATCGCGACGAGTCCGAAAGCCGGACTTTCAGGAGCGATCTCAGAAGCTTAGGGGAACGGGCCGGGCCGCGCTTTGACGCCCGTCAAAGCCCGGGGGCGCCTCAGCGGCCGGTCACGCCGGGGCGCGGGTCCCGGCTGAGCGCGTCGCGGGCCGCGCGGCAGGCCTCGGTGCGGAAGAAGCGGTCGCGGGTGACGCAGGCGAGATAGGCGCGCTCCTCCGCCGTCGAGCCGTCGCGAAGCGGCGGCCCGTCCGGATAGACCCGTTCGACGCAGCCCGCGACGAGGGCCGCGGCGAGCATCGCCGCGGCCCGAGGAGCCCCCCTCACGCCGCGGCGGAGCCGGCGGTCGCCTGGGCGAGCGCCTGGTCGAGATCGGCGATCAGATCCGCCGCATCCTCGATCCCGACCGAGAGGCGCACCACCTCGGGCCCCGCCCCGGCCGCCTTGCGCTGCGCATCGGTGAGCTGGCGATGCGTCGTCGACGCGGAATGGATGATCAGCGAGCGCGCATCCCCCAGATTGGCCAAGTGGCTGAAAAGCTTCACCGAATCCACGAGCTTCACGCAGGCGTCGTAGCCCCCCTTCACCCCGAAGGTGAAGATCGAGGAGGCGCCCCGCGGGCAATACTTGCGCCGCCGCTCCGCATAGGGGCTGCTGTCGAGCCCGGCATAGGAGACATACTCGACCGCCGGATGCCCCTCGAGAAACTCCGCCACGGCGCGCGCATTGGCGCAGTGCTTCTCCATCCTGAGCGACAGCGTCTCGATCCCGAGCAGCGTCTGGAAGGCGTTCATCGGCGCCTGGCACATCCCGATGTCGCGCAGCGTGATCGCGATCGAGAAGAAGATGAAGGCCATCTGCCCGGTCGCCTCGTGGAAGTTGAGCCCGTGATAGCTCTCGCAGGGCGTGGTCAGCGCCGGGTAGTTGCCGGAGGCCGCCCAGTCGAAGCTCCCCGAGTCGACGATGCACCCGCCCATGGCCGTCGCATTGCCGTTCAGATACTTCGTCGTCGAGTGGATGACGAGGTTCGCCCCGTGCTCGAAGGGGCGGCAGAGATAGGGGGTGGCGGTGGTGTTGTCGACGAGGAAGGGGATCCCCGCCTCCCGCGCGATCCCTGCGAGCGTCTCGAGATCGGAGATGTAGCCCCCCGGATTGGCGATGGACTCGCAGAAGAGCGCCCGCGTGTTCCCGTCGATCGCCGCGCGGACCGCGTCGAGATCCTCGGTGTCGACGAAGCGCACCTCCCAGCCGAAATGCTTGAAGGCGTGGTTGAACTGGTTCACCGACCCGCCATAGAGCCGTGTGGAGGCGACGAAATTGTCCCCCGGCTTCATCAGCGGGAAGAGCGCCATCACCTGCGCCGCATGGCCCGAGGCGCAGGCCACCGCCCCGATCCCCCCCTCGAGGGCGGCGATCCGGTCCTCGAGCACCTTCACGGTGGGGTTGCCGATGCGGCTGTAGATGTAGCCGAGCTCCTCGAGATTGAAGAGCTTCGCCGCATGGTCGGCGTCGCGGAAGGCATAGGCGGTGTTCTGATAGATCGGGGTCTGCCGGGCGCCCGTGGCGGGGTCCGGCGCGGAGCCCGCATGGATCTGCAGGGTGTCGAAGCGATGGGCGGTGGTGTCCTCGGTCATGGCGCTCTCCTCGGGGTTTGGAAGATTGCCCGCACCCTATCGGAAAATCCCGGGAATGACAGCCGGGAGATGCGATCAGAGGATCAGTGCATCGCCCCAGGCCTCCGGATCCTCGAGAAAGAGCGCGAGCGCGGCGTCCGCATCGGCGATGCGGTAGCCCTCCGCCTCCGGCGCGCCCGCGACCGGCTCGCCGGTGAGCTGCAAGAGCTCGAGCATCGCCTCGGGGGAGAGCGGCGCGCCGAGGGTCAGATCCGCCGCCTCCTGCAGGAGCGCGAAGGCCCCGGAGACGTAGGGGGCGGAGAAGCTCGTCCCGTCGACCAGCCCGCTCCGCCCGTCGACGAGCTCGATCTCGATATCTGTGCCGAGGGCCGCGATGTCGGTGAGCTCCGGATCGCGCTGGGAGAAGCTCGCGAAGCTCCCCGCCTCGGTGGTGGCGGAGACGGCGATGGCGTTCGGATCGGCGGCGAGTTCGCTGACGCCCTCTGGGAAGTCCGCCCCGGAATTCCCCGCCGCCGCGACCGCCGGGACCCCGAGCGCGGCCAGCGCCGCGAGTTCGTCGGAGAGCGCCGAGGTCTCGGGCTCTGTGGCGTTGCCGAAGCCGAGGGAGAGGTTGACGGCCGCCACCGGCGCGGTCTCCGCGAGCGCGACGGCGGCGTCGAGCGCCTCCTCGATGTCGCGGAAGAAGGCCGAGCCGCCCTGATCGGGGAACACCTTGAAATGGACGATGTCGGCCTCGGGCGCCACGTCGAGCGCGGTTTGCGCGACCCAGGACCCGTGGCTCTCCAGCTTGTCCACCTCGGCGACGGGGTCGTTGAACACGCCGTAATAGTCGAACTCGTCCACCGTCCGGCTCTGGTCGTAGAGCGGCGAGTAGCCGTCGTCGATCACCACGATGATCTGCCCGGCGCCGGTGAGGTCCTCGGGAGCGAGCGCCGGGGGCGGCGGGCTCTCCGGTAGCGAGCTTGGCATGATCGGCGCGCCTGTGCGGCCCGGGAGCTCGGCCCGGCGGTCCATGGCGGCGAGCCCGTCGCTGGCGGCCTCCGCGAGACCCGTCTCCGCGGCGGCGGGCTGTGGAAGGCGGGCGGCGAAGAGGGTTTGCCGGACGGGCGGCGGCGCCTCCTCAGCACAGCCCTCTGCGAGCGGCGCGCCAGAGTCCCATTGGAGCGTCGGCCTGTCCATCGCCTCTCCCCCTTGCGGCCGGATGCCGCCCCTTTCATCGCCAGGATGTCTAGCAGGCTCCGCGTGGCCCGGCAACAAAAATGTGCATTATACCCATTTTATAAGATCACGAGCGCGAGAGCGAAAAAGGCCGCCCGCGCCGGAATGGCGGGGCGGCGAGGCGGCGGGACCGCGGGCGGGTCTCTGGAACGCTGGGGTGCGGCGTCGCGAGGGACGGACGCGCCCGGCATGTCCCGCGAGGCGAGGCGGCGGCCGGGGCGGGCCCGGCCGATCCGAGGGGCGGGCTCAGAAGAGCCCGGGCAGGACGAAAGCGGCGAAGATCACCGCGCCGGCGAGACCGAGGCCCGCGACATCTGCGAGCGCCTCGCGGGGGGCGGCGGCGAGAAAGCTGCGGGCGGTGCGAATGGCGGCCATGATGGGCTCCTGCGATAGCGGTTCGTTCCCGGTCTGTGCGCCTATGTTCACCATAAGTTCGAGACAATTTCAAGAACAATTTGAGCACAAACTGGAACGCCGCTATCCCCCCTTCAGGAGCCGCACCGACTGGTCGCGCCCCATCAGATAGAGCAGGAGCGTCAGCGCCTTGCCGCGAGGGGTGGCGAGATCGGGGTCCGTATGGAGCGCGAGGCGGGCCTCGTCGCGGGCCCGCGCCATCAGCGCCGAATCGCGCTCCAGATCGGCGATGCGAAAGCGCGGCAGGCCCGATTGCGCGAGGCCGAGCACGTCCCCCGCCCCGCGCAGGCGCAAGTCCTCCTCGGCGATCCGGAAGCCGTCCTCGCTCTCGCGCAGGATCCTGAGCCGCGCCTCCGCCGTCTCGCCGAGCCCTGGGGCGGCGAGCAGGAGGCAGAAGGAGCGCCCGCCCCCACGCCCCACGCGCCCGCGCAACTGGTGGAGCTGGGCGAGGCCGAACTGGTCGGCCTGCTCCACCACCATGATCGTCGCCGCCGGCACGTCGACGCCGACCTCGATCACCGTGGTCGCCACCAGCACCTTGGCCCGGCCCTCCTGGAAGGCGGACATGGCGGCGTCCTTCTCCTCGGGGGGCATCTGGCCGTGGACGAGGGCGACCCGGTCGGCCCCGAGGGCGCGGGCGAGCGCGCGGTGGCGCTCCTCCGCCGAGACCAGCGGGCGTTCCTCGCTCTCCTCGACGGCGGGGCAGACCCAGAACGCCTGCGCCCCCTCGGCGATCGCCGCGCGCAGCCGTTCGACCACCTCCCCGTAGCGCTCCTGGGAGACGATGCGGGTCTCGACCGGCGTGCGCCCCGGGGGCTTCTCGTCGAGCACCGAGATGTCGAGATCGCCGTAGCCCGCGAGCGCCAGGGTCCGCGGGATCGGCGTCGCCGTCATGAAGAGCACGTCGCACCCCGCGGGCGCCTTGTCGGTCAGCTCGAGGCGCTGGCGGACGCCGAAGCGGTGCTGCTCGTCGATCACGGCGAGGCGGAGATCGGCGAAGGCGACCTCGGACTGGAAGAGCGCATGGGTGCCGATGGCGATGCCGGCCCGGCCCTCGGCGAGGGCCGCGCGTTTCTCCCGGCGCTCGGCCGCGCGGTCGCGGCCGGTCAGGAGCACGAGGGAGACGCCCGCCGCCTCCGCCGCGGCGGCGAGGCCCGCGGCATGCTGGCGGGCGAGAATCTCGGTCGGCGCCATCAGAGCCCCCTGCCCGCCCGCCTCCACCGCGCGCATCAGCGCCATCGCCGCGACCCAGGTCTTGCCCGCGCCGACATCGCCCTGGAGGAGGCGCATCATCCGCTCCGGCGCGGCCATGTCGGCGAAGATCTCGTCGCGGGCGCGGGCCTGGGCGGCGGTGGGGGCATAGCCGAAGGCGCGCGCGGCGGCGGCGACGCGGCGGCCGTCGCCCGTCGTCGGCCTGCCCTTGCCCCGGCGCATCCGGGCCCGGGCGAGCTGCAGCGCGAGCTGGTGGGAGAGAAGCTCGTCATAGGAGAGGCGCGCGCGGGCCGGGGCGTCGGCCCGGGCGGCGCCCGGTTCGTGGAGGAGCCGGATCGCCTCGGCGAGCGCGGGCCAGCCCCGCTCCTCCACGAGAGCGGGGTCGAGCCATTCCGGCAGCGCGGGCAGGAGCCCCCGCGCCGCCTCCACGGCCTTGGCCACCACCCGGCTCGTGAGCCCGTGCGTGAGCGGATAGACCGGCTCGAACGGGGGGAGGTCGGCGGCCTCCTCCGGGCTCAGCACATGGTCGGGATGGGGCATCTGCCAGCGCCCGTCGAAAAGCTCGAGCTTGCCGGAGACCACGCGCGTCTCGCCCGGCGGGTAGAGCCGGCGCATCCATTCGCCATTGGCCTTGAAATGGACGATCTCGAGCCCGCCCCCAGGACAGGACGCCGCGACCCGATAGGGCCTGTGCCGCGCCGACGGCGGCCGGTGCTCGCCGATGGTGACGGCGAGCGTGATCACCTGCTTCGGCTCGGCGCCCGCGAGCCCCTCCGCGAGGCGGCGGTCGACGAAGCGCTCGGGCGCGAGGAACAGGAGGTCGCGCACCTGCTCGACCCCGAGCCGCTCGAAGGCGCGCGCGGTCTTGGGCCCGACGCCCGGGAGCGTCTCGAGCCGGGCGAAGAGCGGATAGAGGATCTCGGGGCGGCCCATGCCCCCTAGTGGCCGCGCGCGCGGGCGGCGTCAACGCCGCGCCGCGGGGGCGACCTCGCGGGTCATGTAGCGCACCGTCTTGCCGAGCTCGGGATAGGCGACGACGGCGGCCTCGCGGAAGCCGAGCGCTTCGTGGACCGCGTCCGACACCGGGTTGGGCGGAACCCGGTTGATCTCGCAGGCGACGAGGCCGAGCCCCTCGGCCCGGGCATGGGCGAAGGCGGCCTCGTAGAGCGCGCGGGCGAGCCCCCGGCCGCGCCAGGCGGGGTCCGTCACGATCCGGTCGACATAGAGGAACCGCTCGAAACGGGCGCGGAACCAGGCGAAATGGGTGCCCTCATAGGCGCTCTCCGGGGCGAAGGCGAGGAGGAAGCCCAAGCCCCCCGGCAGCCCGACGGCGAAGGCGGCGGCGGCCTGCAGCCGCGCCCAGTCCTCGGGCTCGAGATGGGAGGTCATCTCGGCATGGGCGTTGCCGAGCGCGAGAAGACGGGCGCGCTCGGCCTCGGAGAGCGCCGCGAGGGGCCGGGGCGCCGGGCTCACGCGCCCTCCACGAGGGCGAGCCACTCCTCCTCGGTCAGCGTCTCGACGCCGAGCTCGGTGGCCTTCTTGAGCTTCGAGCCGGCGCCGGGGCCCGCGACGAGGAGATCGGTCTTGGCCGAGACCGAGCCCGAGACCTTGGCGCCGAGCGCCTCGGCCCGCGCCTTCGCCTCGTCCCGGCTCATCCGCTCGAGCTTGCCGGTGAACACCACCGTCTTGCCCGCCACCGGGCTCGAGGCGACGGCGGGGCGCGCGGCCTCGGCGGGCGCGACCTCCTGGAGCAGCCGCGCGAGCGCCGCCTCGTTGTGCGGATCGGCGAAGAAGTCGATCACCGATTGGGCGAGCACCTCGCCCACCCCGTCGATCCCGAGCAGCTCGGCCCGCGCCGCCTCCTCCTCGCCCGCCCGCCGCATCGCCTCGGCGAAGGCGTCCCAGCTGCCATAGTGCCGCGCGAGGAGCTTGGCCGTCGTCTCGCCGACATGGCGGATGCCGAGGGCGAAGACGAAGCGCGCGAGATCGGGGCTGCGGCGCGCCTCGATGGCGGCGAAGAGATTGGCGGCGGAGCGCTCCCCCCAGCCTTCGAGGGCGGCCAGGCGCTGGGGCTCGCTCCCCCGGGGGCCGAAGCGGCGCTCAAGGGTGAAAATGTCGGCGGGCTCCCGCACCCAGCCGATGCGGTGGAGCAGCTCGACCTGGCGGGTGCCGAGCCCCTCGATGTCCATCGCCGCGCGGGAGACGAAATGGCGGAGCCGCTCGACCACCTGCGCCGGGCAGACGAGCCCGCCGGTGCAGCGGCGCACCGCCTCGCCGGGCTCGCGCGGCGCGGGGCTGCCGCAGACCGGGCAGTGATCCGGAAAGACGAAGGGCTCGGCCCCGGCCGGGCGCTTGCAGAGATCGACATCGACGACCTTCGGGATCACGTCGCCCGCGCGGTAGACCGTGACCGTGTCGCCGACGCGCAGGTCCCGGCCCTCGCGGATCGGCTGCCCGTCGGCGCCGCGCCCGGCGATGTAGTCCTCGTTGTGCAGCGTCGCCGAGGAGACGACGACGCCGCCCACCGTCACCGGGCGCAGCCGGGCGACGGGGGAGAGCGCGCCGGTGCGCCCGACCTGGATGTCGATGCCCTCGAGCAGCGTCGTGGCCGTCTCGGCCGGGAACTTGTGCGCGAGCGCCCAGCGCGGGGTGGTGGAGCGGCTGCCGAGGCGGGCCTGCCAGTCGAGCCGGTCGACCTTGTAGACCACGCCGTCGATGTCGTAGCCGAGGCGCGCGCGGCTCTCCTCGATCTCGCGGTGGAGCGAGAGAAGCTCCTCGATGCTCTCGCATCTCCTCGCGAGGGGGTTCGTCGGCAGCCCCCAGTCCCGGAAGGCGGCCATGACGCCGGACTGCGTCTCGGCGGGCAGGCGCCGGGCCTCCCCCCAGCCATGGGCGAAGAAGCGGAGCGGGCGCTCGGCGGTGACCGAGGGGTCGAGCTGGCGGAGAGAGCCGGCGGCGGCGTTGCGCGGATTGGCGAAGGTCTTGGCGCCGGCGGCGGCCTGGCGCGCGTTGAGGGCGGCGAAATCGGCCTGGGTCATGTAGACCTCGCCGCGGATCTCCATCGGGTCGGGCGGCGCGCCGGCGAGGCGCTCGGGGATGTCGTCGATGGTGCGGGCATTGGCGGTGACGTCCTCGCCCTCGGTGCCGTCGCCACGCGTCGCGGCCTCGACGAGCCGGCCCCCTTCGTAGCGCAGCGCGAGGGAGAGCCCGTCGATCTTGGGCTCTGCGAGGAAGGCGACCGGCGCCTCCCCGAGCGAGAGGAAGCGCCGGATGCGCGCCTCGAACTCGCGCACCTCCTCGGCCTCGAAGGCGTTCTCGAGGGAGAGCATGGGCACCCGGTGGCGGATCTTCGCGAAGCCCTGGGCGGGCGGCGCGCCGATCTTCGCCGTCGGGCTGTCGGAGCGCGCGAGGTCGGGCCAGGCGGCCTCGAAGGCGCGGAGCCGGGCCTTGAGCGCGTCATACTCCGCATCCGAGATCTCGGGCGCATCCGCCTGGTGATAGGCCAGATCGGCCCGCGCCACCGCGTCCGACAGCCGGACGATCTCGGCCTCGGCCTCGGCGCGGGAGAGGGTCTCTGGGGCTGGCTCGGGGCTGTCCATGCTCGCTGACATGCCCCGCCCCCGCCGCTTTGTCCAGCCGGCGAGGCGGACGGCCCGTCCCGCGGCCTGGGGGGAAGGCGGCGGGTCGCACCGGGGCGACCGGCTGCCGGGGTGGGCGGGGCCGCGGGACGGGCCGTCCGCCGTCCCCGGGCCCGGGCGTCAGGCGACCTCGGCGTCGTCCCCCGCGGCCTCGGCGCGGGACTTGCCGGAGACGTCGAGGGCGAGCGCCGCGGCCATGAACCGGTCGAGATCGCCGTAGAGCACGCCCTGGGTGTCGGAGGTCTCGACCCCCGTGCGCAGGTCCTTCACCATCTGATAGGGCTGGAGCACATAGGAGCGGATCTGGTTGCCCCAGCCGATCTCGCCCTTGGCGTCGTGGCTCTCCTGGATCGCCTGGGTGCGCTTCTTCATCTCCATCTCGTAGAGCTTCGAGCGGAGCGATTGCATCGCGATCGCCCGGTTCTGGTGCTGCGACTTCTCCGAGGAGGTCACGACGATCCCGGTCGGCAGATGGGTGATGCGCACCGCCGAGTCGGTGGTGTTCACATGCTGCCCGCCGGCGCCGGAGGAGCGGTAGGTGTCGATGCGGATCTCGTTCGGCGGGATCTCGATCTCGATGGTGTCGTCGATCACCGGATAGACCCAGGCCGAGGCGAAGGAGGTCTGCCGCCGGGCCTGGCTGTCGAAGGGCGAGATCCGCACGAGCCGGTGCACGCCCGACTCCGTCTTGAGCCAGCCATAGGCGTTGTCGCCCTTGATCTGGTAGGTGACGGAGCGCAGACCCGCCTCCTCGCCGGGGCTCTCGTCCTGCAGCTCGACCTTGTAGCCATGCGCCTCGGCCCAGCGGGTATACATCCGCGCGAGCATCGCCGCCCAGTCGCAGGCCTCGACCCCGCCGGCGCCCGCGTTGATCTCGAGGAAGGCGTCGTTGCCGTCGACCTCGCCGGAGAGGAGCGCCTCGATCTCCTTGGCGGCCGCGCGGTCCTTGAGATCGAGAAGCGCCGCCTCGGCCTCCTCGACGACCTCGCGGTCGTCCTCCGCCTCGCCCATCTCGACGAGTTCGGCATATTCCTTGAGCGCGTCGGCGAGCGCCGTGTAGCCGTCGATCTGGTCGGCGAGCTTCTGGCGCTCCTTCATCACCGCCTGCGCCTTGGCGGGGTCGGACCACAGATCGGGGTCCTCGGCGCGCGCGTTCATCTCCTCGAGCCGGTGCTCCGCGGTCTCCCACCCGATGCGCTGGCGCAGGAGCCCGAGCGACTTCTCGATCTCGGCGACGACGGCGGCGGTCTCGGCTTTCATGGGGCTCCCTCGAACAAGCAGGCAAACCGAACTGTTAGCGCCCCTCGGGCAGGAGAACAAGGCGCGCGCCAGATGACGCTGCGCAAGCTCCGATTGAGGCAACATTGTGGCAGTGATATAGCCGGTCGACCGCGCGATCCCAACGCGTTGCCGCACCGATGGGAGGCCGAGCCGATGGGGAAAGTCGACACCCCGTTCCAGGCGATTTGGGAGCGCGAGGAAGCGCTCTATTCCAAGGAAGCGACCGCGGCGCTGCGCAAACACCTCACGAGCAGCGCCGTCGAGAACACGCTGAAGGCCAAGTTCGGGCCGAAGCCACGCACCAACACCAAGTCCCCGATGTGGCCCGGCGATGTCAAGAAACTGGAGACCTTCTGCTGCGGGACAACACCATCTTCTGGATGGTCGAAGGCGATCTCTATCCGGGGCTCGAACTCGACGTGCCGCTCATCGAGGTGCTGGTCAAGACCGACTGCACCACGGCGAAATGCGGGAACGGCGGCAACACGCTCCCCGTCGGCTTCAAATTCAAGGACTATGAGATCGGGGCGCAGAAAGCGCTCGAGAAGGGGCTGAGCTTCGAACTGACGGGCAAGTCCGACAAGGGCAAGCGCCTGTTCGACCTCGGCCTGTCGGGCGCCGGCAAGACCTGGAACGGCACCGTCGCCGTGGTGGACGGCAACAAGCTCAAGGCGACGCTCGCCTCGAAATCCGTCTCCTTCGCGACCAAGGGCTATCAGATCACCGGCAAGATCGGCTGGGAGATCGAGGTGACGGTGATCTACAAGCCGAAGGGGCCGCGGCTGCCGGCGATCGACGCCGAAGAGGTCGCCAGGGCCTGGGCGCTGACGACCGTGATGGTCCTCATCGTGATCGGAGCCGTGATCGCGTCCCCGGTCCTCACCTCCGCCCCCAAGATCAACGCGCCGGACTCGAAGGGCAAGATGCTCAAGAAGAAGGATTACGAGACCAAGTTCGCCTGAGCCCTCAGTAGAGCCCGCCGGTGCCGAGGCCGAGATCGGCCGGCCGCTCCGGAGGCGCGGGGCGGGCGGGGGCGCCGGCCCCCCCTCCTCCGCCGCCGCGGGCGGCGCGCGACGAGGGCAGCGTCTCGTAGGGCAGCGCCGCGTCGGTCCCGACCTCGTAGGGCAGAGTGTCGGCCGCCCCGGCGAACAGCGCCTCGTCGTCGACGAGCGCCTCCACGGTCTCGTAGAGCTCCGGCTCGGTGCCCATGCGGAAGGTCTGCGCGACGACGTTGGCGCCCTCCGCGTCGTCGGGCAGGCGCGCCCCGGTCTCGGCGTCGATCTTGACGGTGACGGTCTCGCCATAGCCGGGCGAGGGGAAGCGCCCGGGCGCGCGGGTCTCCATGGCGCGGGCCATGAACTCCTTGAACACCGGGCCGCAGAGCGTGCCGCCATAGGCGCCGCGGCCCATCGGGCGGGGCTGGTCGTAGCCCATGAAGCAGCCGGCGACGAGATTGGGGGTGAAGCCGATGAACCAGGCGTCCTTGCTCTCGTTCGTCGTGCCGGTCTTGCCGGCGACGGGGAAGGGCAGCCCGCCCACCGTGCGCGCCGCGGTTCCGCGCTCGACGACGCCCTGCATCATGCGCACCAGCTCGCGCGCGGTGTAGGGGTTCATGATCTGGTCGCGCGTGTCGAAGAGGAGCGGCTCGGCGGCGGCGCGGTAGACGCGGGCCTCGCAGCCCTGGCAGTGGCGCGGGTCGTGGCGGAAGAGGGTGTTGCCGTTGCGGTCCTGGATCCGGTCGACCACCGTCGGGCGCACGCGCCGGCCGCCATTGGCGAACATGCCATAGGCCGCGACCATGTCGTAGAGCGTCGTCTCGCCGGCGCCGAGGGCATAGGAGAGATGGCCCGGCATGTTCTCGTAGACGCCGAAGCGCTCGGCATAGTCCGCCACCCGGTCCATGCCCACCGATTGCGCGATGCGCACGGTCATGAGGTTGCGCGAATAGACGATGCCGTTGGCGAGCGGGGTCGGCCCGTAGAAGCCGCCCGAGGAGTTCTTCGGCCGCCAGGTCTGCCCGCCGATGCGCACGACGACCGGCGCGTCGAGCACGATGGTGGAGGGGGCGTAGCCCGCATCGAGGGCGGCGGCGTAGACGAAGGGCTTGAAGGAGGAACCCGGCTGGCGCTTGGCCTGGGTCGCGCGGTTGAAGCGGCTGTGCTCGTAGGAGAAGCCGCCCTGGACGGCGAGGACGCGGCCGGTATGCGGGTCCATCGCCATGAAGGCGCCCTGCAGCTCGGGGATCTGGCGGAGCGACCAGCCGTCGCCCGCGCGGGAGACGAAGATCACGTCGCCCCGGCGGAAGAGGTCCTCGGGCGCGCGGGGGCGGCGCTCGGCCCGGCCCTCGGCCTCGATGCGGGAGACCCAGCCGGCATCCGAGAGCCGCAGGCGCCCCTCGCCCGCGCTCTCGCCGGTCTCGATGCCGATGCGCGCGCCCTGCCCGCCCACCTCGAGGACGACGGCGGGGAACCAGCCGGGGATGTCGCGCGGCAGGCGCAGATCGGCGAGCGCCTCGGCCCAGCCCTCGGTCCGCCCCTCGGCGACCGGCTCGAGCACCCGGTAGGGCCCGCGATAGACGCCGCGCGCGCGGTCGAATTCCTCGAGCCGGGCGCGCAGCGCCTCCCCCGCGATCGCCTGCAGCTCCGGGTCGACCGTCGCGCGGACCGTCAGCCCGCCCTCGTAGAGCGCGGCCCGGCTCATCTCGCGGATCACCTGGCGGCGCACCTCGTGGGTGAAGTAGCTCGGAGCCTCCGGGGCGAGGGGGTCGGGGACGGTCTCGTCGAGGATGGTGTCGAGGGGCGCGGCCTTCGCGGCCTCGGCCGCCTCGCGGGTGAGATGGCCGTTCTGCGCCATCTCCTCGAGCACGTAGTTCCGCCGCTCCACCGCGCGCGCGCGGTCGCGGATCGGGTGCAGGTCGGAGGGCGCCTTGGGCAGGGCCGCGAGATAGGCGGCCTCGGCCGGCGTCAGCGCCTCGAGCGGCTTGCCGAAATAGTTGCGCGCGGCGGCGGCCACCCCGTAGGCCCGCGCGCCGAGGAAGATCTCGTTCAGATAGAGTTCGAGGATGTGGTCCTTCGAGAGCGCCCCGTCGAGGCGCACGGCGAGGATCATCTCCTTGATCTTGCGCTCGATCTCGCGGTCGCGGTCGAGCAGGAAGTTCTTCATCACCTGCTGCGTGATGGTGGAGGCGCCGGCGAGACGCACGGGGCGGTTCTGCGCCCGGGCGATGGCATAGCGCCCGAGCGCCTTGACGATGCCGAAGGCGTCGACGCCCGGATGGTCGTAGTAGTTCTTGTCCTCGGCCGAGATGAAGGCGTTCTTCACGAGCGGGGGGATCTCGTCGATCGGGGCGAAGACGCGCCGCTCGCGGGCGTATTCCGCGATCACCCGGCCCTCGCCGTTGTAGACGCGGGAGAGCATCGCCGGCTGGTAGTCGACGAGTTCGTCGTGGTCCGGCAGATCTGCGCCATACATCCGCACCACCGCCGCCGCGGCGACGAGGGCGAACACCGCGGCGATGGCGCCGTTGGAGAAGAGGTTCGCGAGAAGGCGGGTCATGGCTCCCTCCGCTCGGGCTAGAGGCCCCTTGCATAGCGCAGCGGCGCGCGCGGGACTACCCGCGAGGCGCGAGGAATCCGGGCGAGGCGACCGCGACCCAGCGCGCGATGCCGGTGGCGATCCCCTCCGCCATCGCCCGCCGCCAGGCCGGATCCTGAAGGCGCTCGCGGTCGAGCGCGCTCGTCAGGAAGCCGAGCTCGACGAGAACCGAGGGCAGATCCGGCGCCTTCAGCACGAAGAAATTGCCGCGCCGGTGGGGGCGGGTGTCGAGGAGCTTCACCCGGCCGTCGAGCGCCTCGACGATCAGATCGGCGAGCTTGATCGATTCGGCCTTGGAGCCGCGCCGGGCGAGATCGACGAGAAGCCGCGCGACATCGTCCCCCTCCCCCGCGAGATCGACCCCGGCGAGCACGTCCGCACGGTTCTCCCGCTCGGCGAAGGCCTCGGCCGCGCTGTCGGTGCCGCGCCGGTCGAGGGTGTAGAGGCTCGCCCCGTCCGCCTCCCCGCTCGCGAGGCTATCGGTGTGGAGCGAGACGAAGACATGCGCGCCCGCCTCCCGGGCGATCTTTATGCGCTCCCTGAGCGGCAGGAAGCGGTCGTCGACCCGCGTCATCACCGGATAGAGCCCCGGAAAGGCGGCGATGCGCGCGGCGAGCACATGGCCGAAGGCGAGGACGATGTCCTTCTCGAGGAGCCCGCCGAGGGACGCGCCCGGATCGATCCCGCCATGGCCGGGGTCGATGGCGACGACGACCTGCCCCTCGGGCGCCCGTTCGATCCGCCGCGCGCGGCTCCAGCGCGCCCCCTCCGGCCAGCCGGCGGTCTCGGCGAAGGCCGCCGCGCCCGTCGGCGCGAGCGCGATCTCCAGCGCGAAGCCGCCGCGCACCGGCACGAGCCCCGCGCGGCGCACCGCCATCGGGCGGTCGAGCTCGATCACGATGCGCCCGGTGTCGTGACGGAAGAGCCCGTGGCGGAGCGCCCGGATGCCCGGCAGGCGCGCCGTCTCCCGCGCCTCGGCACGCCAGTCGAAGGGCGGCAGGTCGATCACCACGCGCCAGGGCTCGACCAGGGTGAAGAGGCTGAACGCCGGATCCCCGTCGACGCGGAAGGCGAGGCGCAACCCCTCCCCCTCCCGCTCATGCGCGACGCCGAGGATCTCGAGCCCCCCCTCCGCCCCGCGCGCAGGCGGCGCGAGCGCGAGCAGGAGCAGTGCGAGCCCCGCGACCCACACCCCGCTCGCCGCCGTCAGAGCCCTCCGCGCCAAGCCCATGCGCCGCCTCCCGTTTCCGCCCGAGTTCCGATGCGCGACGCTAGCATGCGGGAGATCGGGAATAAATCGAGTTGTGTTCCAGGGCGGTTCTTGCTAGGCGAGCACGGTCGGATGCGGGTCCGCGCCCGGGGCTCTCCGGTTTCGGAGGGTCGGCGCGGGTCCCCCCGTCACCGGCCATCCCGCCGGCCAGGGCCCGCGCGCATGCCGCGCGGCTCCAGGGGGGACGGGCCGGGTCCGGCGCGCGGGCCGCGCGCCCCCACCCTGCCGCGCGCTTACCGCGCGGCCCCGACAGGAAGCTGACGATGCCCGCCCCCCACGCGTCGACGCGCCCCCTTGCGACAGCGGCCGACCTCCGGCCCCGCGAGGCCGCGGATCGTGGCGGCCGCATCGCCCCAACCACACGATCGCCGCGCCGGGACGGGGGGCCGCGGCCCCGCCGCCCCGCCCGGCCACAGGACATCCATGACCAAGAAGATGCTCATCGACGCCACCCACCCGGAGGAGACCCGGGTCGTGGTGGCCGACGGAAACAAGGTCGAAGACTTTGATTTCGAATCGATCAACAAGCGCCAGCTCGCGGGGAACATCTACCTCGCCAAGGTGACCCGGGTGGAGCCGTCGCTGCAGGCGGCCTTCGTCGAATACGGCGGCAACCGGCACGGCTTCCTCGCCTTCGCCGAGATCCACCCGGACTACTACCAGATCCCGATGGCCGACCGCGAGGCGCTCCTCGCCGAGGAGGAGCGCGCGGCCAAGGCCGAGGCCGCCTCCGAGGAGGCCGAGGCCGAGGCGCCGGCGAAGAAGTCCCGCTCGCGCCGCAGGTCGAAGGACAAGGAGAAAGAGCCGGCCGAGGCGAAGGCCGAGGAGACCCCCGCCAAGCCCGCCCGCCGCCGCCGGACGAAGAAGGCGGCCGAGGCGGAGGAGGCCGAGGCGCCGAAGACCGAGCCCGCCGCCGAGGCGCCGGCCGAGGCCGAGACCGCCGAGGCCGAGGCGAAACCCCGCCGCAAACGCCGCTCCGGCAGCGGCCGCCGCCAGGCCAGCGCCGGCTCGCTCGACGTGATCGACCTCGAGGCCGAGGGCGCGGCGCCGGAGCCCGGCGCCGTCCCGAAGGGTCTCGAGATCGCGGCCCCCGAGGGCGACGCCCCCGAAGGCGAGACCGGCGCTCCGGAGGCTCCGGAAGAGGCCCCCGCCCCAGCGCCCGAGGCCGAGCCCGCCGCGAGCGCCACCGAGACCGCCGGCGCCCCCGATGCCGGCGACCCCGCGCCCGCCGACGAGGTGCTCGCAGGCGAAGCCGACGCCGCGCCCGCGGAGACGCTCGACGCCGCCCTCGGCGCCGTGCCGGAGGACGCCTCCGACCCCGCCGGCCTGCCCGAGGCGCCCGCAGAGCTCGCCGCCCCCGAGGCCGAGCCGACGCCCGTCCCGGACAGCCCCGTCCCCGGCGAGGACCCCGCCGAGGCGGCCCCCGAAGAGGCGGGAGAGGACGGCCCCGAGGAGGACGACACGCCCCCCTCCGGCCCCCGCTCCATCGCCGAGGCGAGCGGGCTCGACGAGGAGACCGTCGCCGAGGACATCGCCCCGGCCGAGGGCGACGCCGAGCCGGAGGCGAAGCCGAAGCGCAGCCGAGGCGGCGCCAAGCGCACCCGCTCCCGCAAGCCCCGCGAGGAGGAGCCCGAGGAGGCCGCGGAGGCGGCCGACGAGTCCCCCATCGAGGAGGCCGGCGCCGAAGACCCCCGCGAGGAGCTGATCCGCGAGCGCACGATCCGCAAGCGCCGCTACCGCATCCAGGACGTGATCAAGGTCCGCCAGATCCTCCTCGTGCAGGTCGTCAAGGAGGAGCGCGGCAACAAGGGCGCGGCGCTCACCACCTATCTCTCCCTCGCCGGGCGCTACTGCGTGCTGATGCCCAACACGGCTCGCGGCGGCGGCATCTCCCGCAAGATCACCAACGCGCCCGACCGCAAGCGCCTGCGCGAGGTGGTCTCGACGCTCGAAGTGCCGAAGGGCATGGGCCTCATCGTCCGCACCGCCGGCGCCGAGCGCACCAAGCCCGAGATCAAGCGCGACTACGAGTTCCTGCTGCGCCAGTGGGAGCAGATCCGCGAGCTCACGCTGAAGTCGATCGCCCCCTGCCTGATCTACGAGGAAGGCTCGCTGATCAAACGCTCGATCCGCGACATCTACTCCAAGGAGATCGACGAGGTCCTCGTCGAGGGCGAGGCCGGCTATCGCGAGGCCAAGGACTACATGAAGATGCTGACGCCTTCGCACGCGAAGAACGTCAAGCAATACTCGGATACGGTGCCGCTCTTCATCCGCTATCAGGTGGAGAGCTACCTCAACGGGATGTTCTCGCCGGTCGTGCAGCTCAAATCCGGCGGCTATATCGTGATCGGCATCACCGAGGCGCTGGTCGCGATCGACGTGAACTCCGGGCGCTCCACCAAGGAGGGCTCGGTCGAGGACACCGCGCTCAAGACCAATCTGGAGGCCGCCGACGAGGTGGCCCGCCAGCTGCGCCTGCGCGATCTCGCGGGCCTCATCGTGATCGACTTCATCGACATGGACGAGGGCCGCAACAACCGCGCCGTCGAGAAGCGCATGAAGGAGCGGCTGAAGACCGACCGCGCGCGCATTCAGATCGGGCGCATCTCCGGCTTCGGCCTCATGGAGATGTCGCGCCAGCGCCTGCGCCCAGGCATGCTCGAGGCGTCGACGAAGCCCTGCCCCTCCTGCCACGGCACCGGCACCATCCGCTCCGACGAGAGCCTCGCCCTCGCCATCCTGCGCGAGGTCGAGGAGCAGGGCGTGCGCGACCGCTTCAAGGAGGTGATGGTCACCTGCCCGACCGACATCGCCAATTTCCTGATCAACGCCAAGCGCGCCCATATCGCCCGGATCGAGGACCGCCACGGCCTCAAGGTCAGCGTCTTCGGCGATCCCGGCCTCGTGAGCCCCGACTACAAGCTGGAGAAGGTGAAGGCCCCCGCGCGCGAGGCGCAGGCCTCGACGGAGGTGATCACCGCCGCCTCCGCCCTCGCGCCGAAGCCCGCGGAGGAGCCCGCCGAGCCCGCCCCCTCCGGCGAGCGCACCGCCCCGGCCCCCGCGCCGGAGGCCCGTGGCGGCGACACCGACGGCGACGGCAAGCGCCGCCGGCGCGGCAAGCGCGGCGGACGCCGTCGCCGCGGGCGGAACGGCGAGGGCCAGGAGGGCGAGATCCGCCAGACCGGCGAGGCCGAGGCCGAGGCCGAGGCGGGCGCCGAGGACCGGGACGAGACCGCCGCCGCCGACGCTCCCGAAGCCGCCGCAGAGCGGGAGCCGGACGCCGCCGCCGCTTCGGAACCCGCAGCGCCCGAGACCTCCGGCGAGGCGGCCCCAGAGCCCGAGGCGAAGCCGAAGCGGGCCCGCGGCGGCCGCCGAGGCCAGTCCCGCCGCGGCGCCAAGGCCGAAGACGCCCCCGCCGCGCCGGCGCCCGAAGCCTCCGCCGACCAGGAGCCCGAGCCCCCCACTGCACCTGCGCCGGAGGCCGCCGAGGGCGAGGCCGCCACGCCCGAGCCGACGGCGGCGGAGCCTCAGGCCGCGCCCGCGGGGAGCGATGACGACCCCGGCGCCGCCGAGGCCGCACCCGAGCCGGAAGCCGCGGCGGACGGTGAGACCGGGGAGGCCGCCTCCAGTGGCGGCCCGGCCGAGGCCGACACCGAAACGGCGCCGTCGGAGGAGGCCCACGAGGCCGACGGCCCGGCCAAGCCGAAGCGCCGCGGCTGGTGGAGCTTCGGCTTCTGACCCCGCCCAGGGGCCCTCGACCCTTCGGTCGGGGGCCGGCCTGCCAAGCGCGCTGTCCCGATCCGCGCCCGAGCCCGCCTCCCCCGACCGGCAAACCCGCATACCGTCACGACCCGACGGAGAGCGCCCCGGGGCCGCCGCCACCCGCGGCGAGCATCCCGGGCGGCCCCCTCCGATAGCGCTCAGGCGGGCGTGCCGCGCGGGAGTGCCGGATGCGGCGATCTCCACTCCCCTCGGGAACCGCCAGGGAGGCATTCCCGAGGCGTGCATCGGCGCTTCGGGAGGACGTCGCCGGCGTGGTGGCGAAAGCGCGTGCGCTCTCGTCCTGGAGGCCGACGAGGCGGCGCGCTGGCGGCCGGGACTTCCGAGCCCTTGCCCTGCCGGCTGCCGAGGCGCAGCTGTTGCCGTCCGTCAGCCGCCGAGGCTGCGATCGCGGCGCTCTCCCGGATGGGGCCGCACTGCCCCTCGAGCGGGTCACCGTCCTCGCTCGGCCGCTCGAGTGTGGATCGGCGTGGAATAAGGGCCCCGTCTGAGGGGGGATCGGCATCCAAACGGCCCCCCTGGCACTGGGGGTCAGCGTGCTCCCGAGGTTATCGGGGGCCGAGATTGGGACGCCGGGTGTGGAGACGAGCGCGAAGATCCGTCGCGCGCAGGTCGTTCACGGGCCACTCTCCGGGCAAGTCGGCCTTCGGCGCGCGGGCGGCGAGGGTTTTGTTGGCCAGCGGCGCAGCGGCTGGGGGACCAGGGCGCTCAGACGTCGATCGCTACATCATCGCGATCGCGTCGTGGATGAACTGAAGGGCGAGAGCGAGCTGGAGGACGCCGAAGACGGCGCCGAAGAGCTGGAGCGGAACGGGCCCGACGGCGCGCAGGATCGCCTTGGAGCGCAGCATCAGCTGCCAGTTCACCACGATCAGCCCGAGGCCCATGGCGAGGATTCCGAGCTTGGTCTCGATGCCGGCGAAGGCCACGG
>CAZNTX010000010.1:0-65341 GCA_964576075.1 uncultured Limibaculum sp.
TCTGAGTCACCGGAATAACCCTAGGAGTCCTGGAGAGATCCAGGGCCGTCGCAATCCCTTCGTAATCAGGGCTTCGGTTCTGAGAGACCCCCCGCCAACAGTCTGGAACTATTGGCTTTTTGGAGCCGTGTACGGAAACCTCGTTTTTTCCACAGGCGACCGGGCGTCATTTCGACGCTCCTTTCTCTCCAGAAAACGGAGAATCCCTTGTCAAAGAGCCATGTTACGTCTGTACGGAAACCTGCCACCATTTTTAGCGGTCTCGAAGGTTTCCGTACCCGAGCAACGCGGTCATCCGCGGGGCCGGGGGGGGGGGGCGCCGGGCCGGTAGAGGGAAGCGGACCCCCCCGGCGAGGAGCGAGGCATGAGCGACCCCGATCGGACCACCCCCGGCCTCACCTATGCCGAGGCGGGCGTCGATATCGACGCGGGCGAGGCGCTCGTGCGCCGGATCGCGCCGGCGGCGGCGGCCACCGCGCGACCCGGGACCATGGGCGGGCTCGGCGGCTTCGGCGCGCTCTTCGATCTCAAGGCCGCGGGCTATGCCGACCCGATCCTCGTCGCCGCGACCGACGGGGTCGGCACCAAGCTGCGCCTCGGGATCGAGACCGGGCGGCTCGGCGGGCTCGGGATCGACCTCGTCGCCATGTGCGTCAACGATCTGGTCTGCCAGGGCGCCGAGCCGCTCTTCTTCCTCGACTATCTCGCGACGGGCAAGCTCTCGGTGGAGGACGCAGCCGCGGTGATCGAGGGGGTGGCCGAGGGCTGCCGGCAGGCGGGCGCGGCGCTCGTGGGCGGCGAGACGGCGGAGATGCCGGGGCTCTACGGGCCGGGCGATTTCGACCTCGCGGGCTTCGCCGTCGGCGCCATGGAGCGGGGGGCCGCCCTGCCCGCGGGCGTCGCCGAGGGCGACCGCCTGCTCGGCCTCGCTTCGGACGGAGTGCATTCCAACGGCTTCTCGCTCGTGCGCCGGGTCGCGGAGCGTGCGGGCCTCGGCTGGGCGGACCCCTGCCCCTTCGCCCCCGGCCCCCTCGGCGCGGCGCTCCTCGCGCCGACGCGCATCTATGTCCGCCCCGCGCTCGCCGCGATCCGCGCAGGCGGGGTGCGCGGCCTCGCCCATATCACGGGCGGCGGGCTGCCGGAGAACCTGCCCCGGGTGCTGCCCGAGGGCCTCGGCGCGGAGATCGACCTCGCCGCCTGGGAGCGGCCCGCGGTCTTCCGCTGGCTCGCCGAGGCGGGGGGGATCGCCGAGCGGGAGATGCTGCGCACCTTCAATTGCGGGATCGGCATGGTCGCCGTCGTCGCCCCGGAGGCGGAGGCGCGCCTGTCCCAGGCCTTCGAGGCGGCGGGCGAGCGGGTGGTGCCGCTCGGCCGGGTGGTCGCCGGGGCGGGCGTCTCGACGCGGGGCGCGCTGCTGTGAGCCGGGCGCTCGGGATCCTGATCTCGGGGCGCGGCTCGAACATGGCGGCCCTCCTCGACGCTTTCGCAGAGGGCGGGCCGGTCGCCCCGCGCCTCGTGCTGTCCAACCGCCCCGAGGCCGCGGGACTCGCCACCGCCCGCGCCCGCGGCATCGCCACGGCCACGGTCGACCACCGCGCCTTTCCGGATCGGGAGAGCTTCGACCGCGCCGTCGATGCGGAGCTGCACGCGGCGGGGGTCGAGCTCGTCGCCTGCGCGGGGTTTCTGCGGATCATGACGCGGGCGCTCACAGAGCCCTGGGCGGGGCGCATGCTCAACATCCACCCCTCGCTCCTGCCGCTCTTTCCGGGGCTCGACACCCATGCCCGCGCCCTCGCCGCCGGCGTCGCGATCCATGGCTGCACGGTGCACGAGGTGACCGAGGCGCTCGACGCCGGGCCGATCCTCGGGCAAGCCGCGGTCGGGGTGCGCGCCGGGGACACCGAGGAGACGCTTGCCGCGCGCGTCCTCGAGCAGGAGCACCGGCTCTACCCGCGGGTGCTCGCCGCCTTCGCCGCGGACCCCGACGCCGCGCGGCGCACCCCCATCGCGCTGTTCGGCGCAGAGAGCCCCTGAGCGCCTTCGCCGCTTGCGTCGGACCGTCCGCGATGGTTCAAACGGGACGCCCAGAGCCAGGAGCCTGCCCATGATCCGCCTGCCCGCCATCGCCCTCGCCGCCTGCCTCGCGCTGCCGGCCGCGGCCGAGGACCTCTCCTTCGCCCATTTCATGCCGGTCACGTCCTGGCAGAACACCGAGCTGTTCGCCGACTGGGCGGCGGGCGTCGCCGAGGCCTCGGGCGGAGAGCTCGAGGTCACCGTCTTCCCCGCGCAGACCCTCGGCCGCGCGCCGCAGGGCTACGACAACGCCCGCGACGGGGTGGCCGACATCGCCTGGACCGTGCAGGGCTACACGCCCGGGCGCTTCCCGCTCTCCCAGGTGATCGAGCTGCCGGGGCTCTTCGAGCGCGCCGAGGTGGGCTCCTGCGCCTTCCAGAAGCTCTACGACTCGGGCGCCCTCGATGCGGAATACGCCGACACGCATGTCCTCTTCGTCCACACCCACGGGCCGGGGCATCTGCACACCCGGGGGCGCGCCGTCACTCGCCTCGCCGATCTCGAGGGGCTCAAGATCCGCCGCCCCTCGCCCGTCATCGGCGAGCTGCTCTCCGAGCTCGGCGCCGAGCCCGTCGGCATGCCGGCGCCCGGCATCTACGAGGCGATGAGCCGCGGCACGATCGACGGCTACATGCTGCCCTGGGAGGCGATCGCGGGGTTCCGCCTCTACGAGGTCTCGGACCAGCACACGGAGTTCGGCTTCTACGCGCTCGCCTTCGTCACCACGATGAACAAGGCCCGCTACGCCGCTCTCTCGCCCGAGGCCAAGGCCGCGGTGGACGCGCATTCCGGCATGGCCTGGGCCCGCCGGGCCGGCCGGGGCTTCGACGAGGGCGACGCTCGGGGCGAGACGGTGACGCGCGAGAGCGGAACCGTCCACGAGATCGACGGCGCCGAGCGGGCTGCCTGGGAGGAGGCCGCCGCCCGCGTCACCGAGCGCTATCTCGACGAGCTCGAGGCCGCCGGGCTGCCGGGCCGCGCGACCTACGACGCGGTGCGCGACTACGTCGCCGAATGCCGCACCGAGATCGGGGGCTGACCGCGCCGCGGGCGCTCGGCGGGCTGATCGCCGGGCTCGACGCGCTGGCCATGGCGGGCGCGGCGGCGATGCTCGCCGTGGTAGCCGGGGCGATCCTCGCGCGCGCGCTCTTCGATCTGACGGGCGGCGCGGTCAACCTGCTGATCCCGGGCGCCATCGAGCTCTCGCGCCATGCGCTGATGGTCGCGGCCCTCGCCGCCTTGCCGGGCGCGCTCGCGGGCGGGCTCGTGCGGGTCGATCTGCTGATCCACCGGTTGCCCCGGCTCCTCTCCGGCCCGCTCGAGCGGCTCTGGCATCTCGCGGCGGCGGCGATCGGGGCGGTGGCGGCCTGGCGGCTCGGGCAGCGGGCGCTCGCCGAGGCCGGGCGGGGGGACCTCACCCAGGACCTCGCGCTCCCCGCCTGGCCCTTCACCGCCTTCGCGGCCCTCGCGCTCGCAGCGCTCGCGCTCACCGGCGCGGCACTCGCCCTCGGGCTCCGCCCGGAGCGCGGCCGATGAGCCCGCAGGAGACGGGGCTCGCGGCGCTCGCGGTCCTCCTCGCCCTTCTCGCGCTGGGCTGCCCGGTGGGGGTGGCGCTCATCCTCGTCGGCGCGGGCGGCTTCGCCGCCATCGTCGGGCCGCAGCCCGCGCTCTCGATCCTCGAGCGCAGCGTGCTCGACGTCGCCACCACCCACGGCTTCACCCTGATCCCGCTCTTCATCCTGATGGGCGCGCTGATCAGCCGGGCCGGGATCGCGGGCGATCTGTTCGCCGCCGCGCGCAGGCTCTCCGGCCGCCGGCCCGGGGGCCTCGCGGTGGCGGGCCTCGGGGCCTCGGCGGCCTTCGCGGCGATGTCGGGCTCCTCGCTCGCCACCGCCTCGACGATGACCCGCGTCGCCTATCCCGAGATGGCCCGCGCGGGCTACGACCGCCGCCTCGCCGCCGGCGCGCTCGCCGCGGGGGGCACGCTCGGGATCATGATCCCGCCCTCCATCGCGCTCCTCCTCTATGCGCTGATCACGGGGCAGTCGGTCGGCGCGCTGTTCCTCGCGGGGCTGTTGCCGGGGCTCCTCGGCTTTCTCCTCTATTCGGCGACGGCGCTCCTCCTCGCGCGCATCTGGCGGGGCGGAGAGGCCGCGCCCGCGCCCGCGGGGCCGGGACGGGCCTGGGTGCTCGCGCCCCTCGCCCTCTTCGCGCTGGTGATGGGGGGGCTCTATGGCGGGGTCTTCACGCCGACCGAGGCGGGCGGCGCGGGGGCCGGGATCGCCCTCGTGCTCGCGCTCCTGCGCGGGCTCGGCTGGCGGGGCCTCCGCGACGCGCTCGCCGAGACGGTGCGGCTCACGGCCACGCTCTTCGTCATCCTCATCGGCGCCGAGGTCTTCGGCTATCTGCTCTCGATCTCCCGGCTCTCGGATGCGCTCGCCGACGCCATCGCCGCCTGGGGCCTCGGGCCCTGGGAGACGCTGGCGGCGATCCTGCTGGCCTATCTCCTCCTCGGCTGCGTGCTCGAGAGCCTCGCGATGATCCTCCTCACGGTGCCGGTCTTCTACCCGATCGTGGTGGCCGCGGGGTTCGACCCGATCTGGTTCGGCGTCGTCTGCGTGCTCGTGGTCGAGGCGGGGCTGATCTCGCCGCCGGTGGGGATGAACCTCTTCGTCGTGCGCGCCGCCGCCAAGGAGGTGAGCGCGGGCGAGGCGATGATCGGCGCCCTGCCCTTCGTGCTCGCCGACATCCTGCGCCTCGGCCTCATCATCGCGGTCCCGGGCCTCGCGCTCTGGCTGCCGGGGCTCCTCGGGCCCTAGCGCAGCCGCTCGACCCTCTCGACGAGCCAGCGCTCGGTCTCGCCGAGTTCGTAGGCGCGCAGGAAATCGCGCGCCGCGCCCTCCCGGTCGCCGCGGGACTCGAGGAAGAGCCCGCGCGCGGCCCAGGCCCGGCCCCATTCCGGGTCGAGCGCGATCGCCCGGTCGAAATCCGCGCGCGCCGCCTCGGGGCGGGACTCCGAGAGCGCCCGCGCCCGGTTGAGATGGGCGCCCGCATCCTCGGGGTTGCGCGCGATGACGGTGGAGAAATCCTCCGCCGCAGCCCCCGTCTCTCCGAGGAGGAGCCGCCCGACGCCGCGGTTGAAATAGGCCGCGTCGAGATCGGGGTCGATGCCGATCGCGCGGGTGAGGTCGGAGACCGCGGCCCGCGCCGCGCCGCCCCGCAGCTGCGCCCCCCCGCGGCCGAGCCAGAGCACCGCATCGCCCGGATCGCGCGCGATGGCCGCGTCGAAATCCGCCATGGCGCCGTCGTAGTCGCCGAGGGCGAGGCGCGAGCGGGCGCGGTTGCCATAGGCCGCCACGAGGTCCGGATCGGTCGCGATGGCGAGGCCGAAGGAGGTCTCCGCGTCCCGCTGCCGCCCGAGCGCGGCCTGCGCGACGCCCAGATTGACGAGCACCGCGGCGCGTTGGTCGGGCCGGAGCCGCACGTCGCGCAGCGCCCGCTGGCAAAGCGTCAGCGTGTCACCGGGGGGGAGCCCCTCCTCGGCGCAGCCTGCAAGCACGCCCCCTTGCGCCTGTGCGCCCGCCGCCTGAGGCCAGGCGAGCGCCGCGGCGAGCGCCGCCGCGAGGATCCGTGCCGTCACATCCGCCTCCCCGTTCGCGTCGCGGCGACCATATCGGAGGGCGGCGCCGGGCGAAAGATGGGCGCGCGCGCCCCTTGGGCCTTGAGTGCCCCGCCCGGATTGGCCATGGTGCACGGAAAATTCACCGGAGTGGGCCGATGGAATACGAATACAAGACGGTCGGTGGGCCGGAGCGCGGCAAGCAGAAGCGCGGCGCCAAGAACACCATCGAGCGGGTGGCCGCCGCGATGCAGGACATCATCCGCCGCGAGGCCGCCGGCGGGTGGGAATATGTGCGCACCGATCTCGTGCCGGTCGAGGAGCGGCCGAACCTCCTCTCGCCGAAGCGCACGGTGCACTGCCCCGTCGTCGTCTTCCGCAGGCCCAAGACTGCCGCGCCAGAGGACGCCCGCTCCGAGCTGTCCAAGAAGGCGCAGCGCATCTTCGGCGGCAAGCCGCCCAAGAAGGCCAAGGGCGGACGCAAGGCCCGGGAGGCCGCCCTGCGCGCCGAGGCCGACGCTGCGCCCATCTCCACCGACGAGCTGACCGCCGCCTACGAGCCGGAGCTCGAACCGCGGATCATGCCCGAGCCCGCGGCGCGTCCCGCCATGCCTGCCGCACCCGAACCGGCCGAGCCGCAGGCCCCGATGACGCTCCCCCCCGCCATGCCGCCGCGCGCCGCCGCGGAGGAGCGCACCCAGATCCGCCGTCCGGAGCCCCAGCCCGCGCCCACGCCCACGCCCCCGGCCGCCGAGGCGCAGCCGCCGAGCTTCCCGCCGCCGGAGCCCCCTGCCGAACCGGCGCGCCCCGCCCCCACCGAAGAGGCGCCCCAACCGCCGCAGCAGCAGCCCGCGCCCCCGCAGCAACCGGCCCCGGCGGCCGCAGAGCCGCAGCGCGGGGCCATCCGTCCGCCGACGCCCGAGCAACTCCAGGCGGCGATGCTCGCCACTCATCCGGTCTTCGCCGTGGCGCAGGGCGCCTCCTTCGGGAGCGGGCAGCGGGCGCAGACCCCCCAACCCGCGCCGCCGCCCGCCCCGCCCCAAGCCGCCGAGCCGCCGGCCGATCCCGGCGCGACCCTGATCGGCCGCCCGCCGTCGGAGCCCCCGGCGGGCCCGCCGCAGGATCCGGGCGCGACCGTGATCGGCCGCGCGCCGACCCCGGAGGCCCCGCCCGCAGAGGGCGCCGAGCGCCCGGCCGAGCCGGGCTCCGCCGTCCCGGCCACTCCCGACGCGCCGCGCGATCCGGGGCGGACGATGCTCGGCGAGCGCCCGGTCCCAGCGGCGCCGCCGAAGCCCGCGCAGGAGGACCAGACCCAGATCGCCACCGGCCTCTTCACCCGCGGCCGGCGCCCCGGGCCGTTCCACATGCCGCGCCCTCCCGGCAGCGGCAACTGAGCCGAAGCCAGAGACGCAAGACGCCCCGCAGGCCTCGCTGCGGGGCGTTTTTCGTTTCGGCAGACGCGCTCAGATCGCTGCCTTCAGGTTCTCCATGAGCTGGCCGAGGAATTTCTCCGCCGCCTCGTCCGTCAGCCGCCCCGCCTCATCGAGCTTCTTGGACGACGCGCCGAGATTCACCTCCGGCTCGAAGACGAAGCGCACGCCGAAGGGGATCAGCATCAGATAGAGCGCGGACTTGGAGCGCTGCCCCCCGGCCATGCCGGCGGCGGCGGAGACGACGGCCACGGGCTTGCCGCGGGTCGGCATCGGGCGGGGGCGGCTCGCCCAATCGAGCGCGTTCTTGAGCGCCCCCGGGGGGGCCTTGTTGTATTCCGGCGTCGAGATCAGGATCGCGTCGGCCCAGGCGATGTCGTCGCAGAAGCGCTGCACCGGCTCCGGCATCCCCTCCGCCTCCACATCCTCGTTGAAGAGCGGCAGGTTCAGATCGGCGAGGCGAAACTCCTCCGGGCCGAAAAGCCGCGCCCCCTCGCGCACGAGCTTGGTGTTGGTGCTCTCCCGGCGCAGCGAGCCGGAGATGCCGAGAAGCTTGGTCATGACCCCTCCCATGTTGCGACGCAACGGGACATAGCCCGCCCGCGCCGCGCGGCCAAGTCATGCCGGCTCAGACGTGGATCGGGCCGACCCCGCAGGCGAGCGCCGCCTCGCGCACGGCTTCGGAATAGGTCGGGTGCGCGTGGCAGGTCATCGCAAGGTCCTCCGCCGCCGCGCCGAACTCCATGGCCACGCAGATCTCGTGGATCAGATCGCCCGCCCCGGGGCCGATGATATGCGCGCCGAGGATGCGGTCGGTCTCGGCATCGGCGAGGATCTTGACGAAGCCGTCGGTGCCGAAATTGGCCTTCGCGCGGCCGTTGGCCATGAAGGGGAACTTGCCCGTCTTGTAGGCCCGGCCCTCCTGCTTGAGCGCCTGCTCGGTGAGGCCGACCTTGGCGACCTCCGGGGCGGTGTAGATCACGTCCGGGATCACGCCGTAATTCACATGGCCGTGGCGCCCGGCGATGGTGTCGGCGACGGCGACGCCCTCGTCCTCGGCCTTGTGGGCGAGCATGGGGCCTGCGATCACGTCGCCGATGGCGTAGATGCCCCGGATGTTGGTGCGCCACGGCGCGTCGGTCTTCACCCGGCCGCGCTCGGTCTCCACCCCGACCGATTCGAGGCCGAGCCCGGTGGTGTAGGGCCGGCGGCCGACGGCGACGAGCACGACATCGGCCTCGAGCTCTTGCGCGCTCTCGTCGGCGCGGGAGGTGTAGCGCACGGTGAGCGCGTTGCCCTTCTCGACCTCCTGCACGGCGTTGCCGAGGAGGAAGGTCATGCCCTGCTTGGTCAGGATCTTCTGGAACTGCTTCTGCACCTCCTGGTCCTGCCCCGGGGTGATCTCGTTGAGATATTCGATGACGGTGACCTCCGAGCCGAGCCGAGCCCAGACCGAGCCGAGCTCCAGCCCGATGACGCCGGCCCCGATCACCACCAGCCGCTTCGGCACCGAGGCGAGGGAGAGCGCGCCGGTTGAGGAGACGACGCGCTCCTCGTCGATCTCGACGCCCGGCAGCGCCGCCGGCTCGGAGCCCGTGGCGATCACGATGTTCTTCGTCTCGTAGGTGTCGTCGCCCACCTTCACCTTGCCCGGCGCCGCGATCTGCGCCCAGCCGCGGATGTAGTCGATCTTGTTCTTCTTGAAGAGGAACTCGATGCCCTGGGTGTTCGATTTGATGACGTCGGTCTTGTAGGACATCATCTGGGCGATATCGACCTCGACCCCCTGCGCCTTGATCCCCATCTTGGCGAAATTGCCGTGGACCTCGTGGACGAGCTCGGAGGAATGCAGGAGCGCCTTGGAGGGGATGCAGCCGACATTGAGGCAGGTGCCGCCGAGCGCGCCGCGCCCCTCGACGCAGGCGACCTTGAGCCCCCGCTGCGCCGCGCGGATCGCGCAGACATAGCCGCCGGGGCCGCCCCCGATGATGATCACGTCGTAGTCAGCCATGCTGGCCTCCTTGGTCTCGTCAGATCAGCGCCGCGAGCGGCAGGGTCATGGTGGCGAGCCAGCCGATCCCGAAGATCAGGCTGCGCAGATAGGGCACGCCCAGGGCATAGGCCGGCACATAGGCGATGCGGGCGACGAGATAGACCACCGCCGCCGTCTCCGTGACCGCCGAGGAGGCCCCGGCGCCCACCACCACGCCAACCCCCGCCGCGAAGAGCACGAGGTTCTCGATATGGTTGGCGAAGGCGCGCTGCAGCCGCGCCGTCCGCGCCGACATCTCGCTGGGCGGCGGCGCGTCCCGGGGCCCGGCCGTCCAGTCCACCCCGAGCTCGCGATTGGCCGGGATCGCGAAGAGGACGAGCTGCACCCCCGCGAGCAGCACCGCGAAGGCCAGCACCTGCAGCTCGACCGCCATGTCAGGCCCCCTCCCCCCGGCGGGCCATCAGAGATCCATCAGCAGGCGGCGCGGGTCCTCGAGGCTGTCCTTGACGCGCACGAGGAAGGTGACCGCCTCCTTGCCGTCGATGATGCGGTGGTCGTAGCTCAGCGCGAGATACATCATCGGGCGCGCCACGATCTGCCCGCCGACCACCATGGGCCGCTCCTGGATCTTGTGCATGCCGAGGATGCCGGACTGCGGCGGGTTGAGGATCGGGGAGGACATCAGCGAGCCGTAGACGCCGCCGTTCGAGATCGTGAAGGTCCCGCCCTGCATGTCCGCCATGGAGAGCTTGCCGTCGCGCGCGCGGACGCCGAGATCGTTGATCGTCTTCTCGATCTCGTGGAAGCCCATCTGGTCGGCATTGCGCACCACCGGCACCACGAGGCCCGTCGGCGTGCCGACCGCGACGCCGATATGGTAGTAATTCTTGTAGACCATATCGGTCCCGTCGATCTCGGCATTGACCGCGGGAACCTCGCGCAGCGCATGGACGCAGGCTTTGACGAAGAACGACATGAAGCCGAGCTTGATGCCGTGCTTCTTCTGGAAGGGCTCCTTGAACTCGTTGCGCAGGTCCATGATGCCGGTCATGTCCACCTCGTTGTAGGTGGTGAGCATGGCGGCGGTGTTCTGCGCGTCCTTGAGCCGGCGGGCGATGGTCTGGCGCAGGCGCGTCATCTTCACCCGCTTCTCGCGGGGCGCGTCCTCCACGGCGATCGGCTCGCGGGGCGGGGCCTTGGGGGCCGGGGCGGGCTGCGGCGCGGGCTCGGGCTCGCGGGCCTTCGGCGCGGGCTGCGCGGCGGCGGCGCGGGCCACGTCCTCCTTCATGATCCGCCCGTCGCGGCCGGTGCCCTTGACGTCGTCGGCCGAGAGCCCGGCCTCTGCCATCGCGGCCTTGGCGGAGGGGGCGTGCTCGATGTCCCGCCCGCCCGAACCGGAGCCCGACGGCGCGGCGGCCGGGGCCGCGCACCCGCCCTCGCCGGGGCTGACGGTGGTGAGCAGCGCGTCGAGGCTGACGGTCGCGCCCTCGCGCGCCTCGTGCCCGCCGAGCACGCCCGCGACGGGGGCCGTGACCTCGACCGACACCTTGTCGGTCTCGAGCTCGGCGATCACCTCGTCGGCGGCGACGCTCTCGCCCGGCTGCTTGAACCAGGAGGCGATGGTGGCCTCGGTGACCGACTCGCCGAGCGTCGGCACCCGGACCTCGACCGCCGCACCCCCGGAGGCCGCAGGCGCTGGCGCTGGCGCCGCCGCGCCGTTGCCCCCCTCGGCCTTCGCCGGGGCGGACTGGCCGCCGGAGCTCGCGCCCGCGCCCTCCTCGATGGTGGCGAGCAGCGCGTCCACGCCGACCGTCTCGCCCTCCTTGGCGACGAGCTCGCCGAGGGTGCCGGCCGCGGGGCTCGGCACCTCGACGCTCACCTTGTCGGTCTCGAGCTCGGCCAGGGTCTCGTCCTGCGCCACCGCGTCGCCCGGCTTCTTGAACCAGGTCGCCACGGTGGCCTCCGTCACCGACTCGCCCAATGTGGGAACGCGGACTTCGATAGCCATTTTCCTGCCCTTTGCTCGGTTAGATCGTGAGCGCCGCGGTGACGAGCGCGTCCTGTTCGGCTTTGTGCTGCGAGGCGAGGCCCGTGGCGGGCGAGGCCGAGGCCGGACGGCCGGCATAGATCGGGCGGCCGAGCTTGGCGCCGATCCGGCCGAGCACCCATTCGATATTGGGCTCGACGAAGAACCACCCGCCCTGATTCTTCGGCTCCTCCTGGCACCAGACGATGTCGGCATTGGGGAAGCGGGCGAGCTCGCGCGTCATGGAGAGCGCGGGGAAGGGATAGAACTGCTCGAGGCGCATCAGATAGACGTCGTCGAGGCCCTCTTCGTCCCGCTTCGCGAGCAGGTCGTAATAGACCTTGCCCGAGCAGAGCACGACGCGGCGGATCTCGGCGTCGGGCTTCAGGGAAAAGTCGTGGCGCTCGGACTCCGCATCGTCCCAGAGCACGCGGTGGAACGACGACCCCTCGGCCATCTCCTCGAGCCGGCTGACGCACTGCTTGTGGCGCAGGAGCGATTTCGGCGTGAACAGCACCAGCGGCTTGCGGAAGGAGCGGTGGAGCTGGCGGCGCAGAATGTGGAAATAGTTGGCCGGCGTCGTGCAGTTGGCGACGATCCAGTTGTCCTCCGCCGAGAGCTGCAGGAAGCGCTCGACCCGGGCGGAGGAGTGCTCCGGCCCCTGCCCCTCATAGCCATGCGGAAGCAGCATCACGAGGCCCGACATGCGCAGCCATTTTCGCTCGCCGGAGCAGATGAACTGGTCGATCATGATCTGAGCGCCGTTGACGAAATCGCCGAACTGCGCCTCCCAGAGCGTCAGCGCCCGGGGCTCGGCCAGCGAATAGCCGTATTCATAGCCGAGGACCGCGTATTCGGAGAGCATCGAGTCGATGACCTCGAAGGTCGCCTGATCCGGCCGGATGTTCTGCAGCGGGTAGTGGCGCTGCTCCGTCTCCTGGTCGACGAAGGCCGAATGGCGCTGGGAGAAGGTGCCGCGCGTCGAGTCCTGGCCCGAGAGGCGGACCTTGTAGCCCTCGCAGAGCAGCGTGCCGAAGGCGAGCGCCTCGGCGGTGGCCCAGTCGATCCCCTCCCCCGCTTCGATCGCGGCGGCCTTGCCCTCGAGCTGGCGCGCGATGGTGCGGTGCAGGTTGAACCCCTCGGGCACCTTGGTGAGCGCCGCGCCGACTTCCTTGAGCAGATCCATCGAGACCGCCGTCTGCCCGCGCTGATATTCGCCCTCCGAGGTCTCGAAGCCCGACCAGCGCCCGTCCAGCCAGTCGGCCTTGTTGGGCTTGTAGGTCTTGCCCGCCTCGAACTCGTCCGACAGGAACGCCTGGAAGGAGGTCTTCGCCTCCTCGACATCGGAGGAGGACAGCAGCCCGTCCGCGATCAGCCGCTCGGAGTAGATCTGCAGAGTCGTCTGCTTCTGCTTGATCTTCTTGTACATGAGCGGCTGGGTGAACATCGGCTCGTCGCCCTCGTTATGGCCGAAGCGCCGATAGCAGAACATGTCGATCACCACGTCCCGCCCGAATTTCTGGCGGAATTCGGTGGCGACCTTGGCGGCATGGGTCACCGCCTCGGGGTCGTCGCCGTTCACGTGGAAGATCGGCGCGTCGACCATCTTCGCGATGTCCGTCGGATAGGGCGAGGAGCGCGAATGGTGCGGCGCCGTGGTGAAGCCGATCTGGTTGTTGACGACGAGGTGGATGGTGCCGCCAGTCCGATGCCCCTTGAGCTCGGAGAGGCCGAAGCACTCCGCCACCACCCCCTGCCCCGCGAAGGCCGCATCGCCGTGGAGCAGCACCGGGATCACCGTGCGCCGGTCGTTGTCGTAGAGCTCCTGCTTGGCGCGGACCTTGCCGAGCACGACCGGGTTCACCGCCTCGAGATGGGAGGGGTTGGCGGTCAGCGAGAGATGGACGTTGTTGCCGTCGAAGCTGCGATCGGAGGAGGCGCCGAGGTGGTATTTCACGTCGCCCGAGCCGTCGACGTCCTCGGGCTTGAAGCTGCCGCCCTGAAACTCGTTGAAGATGGCGCGGAAGGGCTTGCCCATCACGTTGGCGAGCACGTTGAGCCGCCCGCGATGGGGCATGCCGATGACGATCTCTTTCGCGCCCAGCGCGCCGCCCCGCTTGATGATTTGCTCCATCGCCGGGATCAGCGCCTCGCCCCCGTCGAGCCCGAAGCGCTTGGTGCCCTGATACTTGACGTGGAGGAATTTCTCGAAGCCTTCGGACTCCACCATCTTGTTGAAGATCGCCCGCCGGCCCTGCTGGGTGAACTGGATCTCCTTGCCGTAGCCCTCGATCCGCTGCTGCAGCCAGCTTTTCGCCTCCGGGTCGATCAGATGCATGAACTGGAGCGCGAAGGTGCCCGCATAAGTGCGGCGCAGGAGCCTCTGGATCTCCCGCATGGTCGCGGTCTCGAGGCCGAGCACGTTGTTGATGAAGATCGGCCGGTCGAGATCGGCCTCGGTGAAGCCGAAGAATTTGGGGTCGAACTCCGGATGGTCCTGCTTGCCGGTGATCCCGAGCGGGTCGAGATCCGCGCCGAGATGGCCGCGCGAGCGGAAGGAGCGGATATACATGATGGCCCGGATCGAATCGAGCACGCGCGCGCGCAGCTCCTCCTCGCCGATCCCGCCGGTCTCCTTCTTCGCCGTCTCGTCGATCTTCTTGCGCAGCGCCTTGGGGTCGGGCAGCGCGTCCCAGTTCGAGTCGAGCGCGGCGATGGTCTCGGAGACCGGCTGCGGCGGCCAGTCCGACCGCGCCCAGGGGGCGCCGGCGGCCTCCGCCGTCACCGAGGCGCCGTCGTCCCCGAGCCCCGCGAAATACTCCCGCCAGCTCTCGTCCACCGCGGCGGGGTTGCGCGCATAGGCGGCATAGAGCTGCTCGATATAGGCGGCGTTCGGCCCCTGCAGGAAGGAGGAGGCTCGGAACTCTTCGTTGTCGGTCTGATCGTTCATCGGCGTCCGACGGGCGGATGCGCCCGCGCTCCCAGGTCTGGTTTTAAGGAGAGCTAACACGCTCTTCAGCGCGAATCCACAAGCCCCCGCTGCGCTTCGGAGACACACCGCCCCCACGGCACCGACCGTGTCGTCGCAGGCTCAGGAGACCGGCTCCACGCCATAGGCGTTCGGCCCCTCCTGCCCGCGGCTCGCATAGAGCACGAGCAGCAGGATCGAGAGGATGAAGGAGAGCCCGCTGCCCACCGTCTCGATATCCGGCGAGCCGATCGCGAGGCCGACGATCGCCACCACCCCGCCGAGAAGCGGCGTAAGCGCGTAGTAGCCGGGCTTGCCGAGATCGTGCAGCCGGCGCCACTGCACCGCGAGCGTCGGCAGGAAGATGACGAGATAGAACACCCCCGCGAGCGGCGCCGGCCCGCCCTGCGGCCCGAAGATCAGGACATCGAGCACCCCGAGCCCGAGCACCCCGAGAAAGCCGAACAGCATGAACCACCACATCTCGGGCCGCTTCGCCCGGCCCGAGAAGGTCGCATAGTTCTCGAAACAGGTGGCGACCGCCTCCTGAAAGCCCATCGCTCAGCCCTGCATCGCCGCGAGGATCGCCTCGCCGAGGCTCGCCGGGCTTTCGGCGACGACGATGCCGGCCGCTTTCATCGCCTCGATCTTGTCCTCCGCGCCGCCCTTGCCGCCGGAGATGATCGCGCCCGCATGGCCCATCCGGCGCCCCGGCGGCGCCGTGCGCCCGGCGATGAAGCCCGCCACCGGCTTCGCCCGGCCCTTCTTGCGCTCGTCGGCGATGAACTGCGCGGCGTCCTCCTCCGCAGAGCCGCCGATCTCGCCGATCATGATGATCGACTCGGTCTCCGGATCGCCGAGGAAGAGCTCGAGCGCGTCGATATGCTCGGTGCCCTTGATCGGGTCGCCGCCGATGCCGATGCAGGTCGACTGCCCGAGCCCCGCAGCGGTGGTCTGCGCCACCGCCTCGTAGGTCAGCGTGCCCGAGCGCGAGACGATGCCCACCTTGCCGCGGCGGTGGATGTGGCCCGGCATGATGCCGATCTTGCAGGCGTCCGGCGTGATGACGCCCGGGCAGTTGGGCCCCACGAGCACCGAGGCTGAGCCCGCGAGCATCCGCTTGACCTTCATCATGTCCATCACCGGGATGCCCTCGGTGATGCAGACGATCAGCTCGATCCCGGCGTCGATCGCCTCGGCGATCGCGTCCGCCGCGAAGGGGGGCGGCACGTAGATCGCGGTGGCGTTGGCGCCGGTGGCCTCGCGCGCCTCGGCCACCGTGTCGAAGACCGGCAGGCCGATATGGGAGGAGCCGCCCTTGCCCGGCGTCACGCCGCCGACCATTTGCGTGCCGTAGGCGATCGCCTGCTCGGTATGGAAGGTGCCCTGGCTGCCGGTCAGCCCCTGGCAGATCACCTTGGTGTTTTCGTCGACGAGCACGGCCATCTAGTTGTCCTCCGGGGATGAGACGCGATTGCGCGGGCGCGGGCGCCCTGGATCTGGGATTCGGTCGGCGCGGCGGGGGCGGCCGGTCATGGCGCGCCCTCCGCCTCTGCGAGAGCCTCGGCGGCGGCGAGGCGCATCATGGCGTCGGTCTCGGCGGCGAGGCGGACGCGCCCGTCCTCGAGCACGGCGAGGGTGAGAAGCTGCGCGACCTCGTCGAAGACGACCGCCCAGGCGACCCCCCAGGCCGCCGGCGCCTCCGCCTCGATCGCCTCGCCCTCGGCATCGGAGAGATCGTAGGCGGAGACGAGGAGTTCGATCAGCACCTCGACATCGAGCTCGGCCGCGGCCTCGGCCGTCAGCGAGACGGCGGCGCGGCCCGTGAGCGCGTCCACATCCACGAGCGCGGTCAGCCGCCCGTCGGGCGAGAGCGCGGCGAGCGCGGCGGAGGCCTCCGCCGCGACCGCGAGCGGCACCGGCGCATAGCCGAGCCCGGCGATGGCGGCCCCGAGCGCCTCCGGCTCGCCGAGCTTGCGGCGCAGCCGGTCGAAGGCCGAGAGCATGGCGACCGGCACCGGCCGCGCCCCGCTCTCCGCCGCCCCGGATGCGCCCCCCCGCATCGGCTCAGGCCCCCGCCGGCACCGGGGCCGCCGCGGGCGCCCCCTCGAAGCGGTAGCCGAAGGCCGCGATCTCGGGCGCATACCAGCGCGCGACCAGGTCCCGGGTCTCCGGGCTGTAGAAGCTCGAATAATGCGGCCGGTCGGGCGCATAGACCCGGAGCCGCGGCAGCTTCAGCGGCGGCAGGCCGAGATCGGCGGCGAGCCCCGCGAGATCGGTCTCCAGCGTCTCATAGCGCAGCACCCGGTCGACGGCGAGCTTGCCCCCGAGGCTGTAGATCCCCCAATTGTCGAGCCGGCAATGCTCCGTCGCGCGGTAGAGGGGCGAGCGCATGTCACGGTCGAACCCCTCCGGACCCCGGCCGCGCTTCCACTGCCGATGGGCATAGAGCGAGACCTGACGGTCCCAGGGGTTCCGCTCGATGGCGAATTTGTAATAGCGGTCCCACACGGCTTGGCCGAACACCCGGCGGACCTGCGCGCCGGTGGCGTGCGCGTGGAGCCCGAAGAGCTCCGGCACGCTCCGCGTCAGCGCCCCGTGCAGCCCCGGGATCGCGCGGCCCCAGAGCGGGCGCGGCCCGTGCGGCCAGAAATCCCCCTCGCCCAGGATCTCGACGAGCGCCCGCTCGACGCTCGTCCCCCCCGTCTTCTCCGTCTTGAGGAAGATGAAGCCGTATGTGTGGGAGACGATCACGCCTCAGCCCTTGACGGCGGCGACGATCTTCTTGGCGGCGTCGGCGAGGTTGTCGGCGGCGATGACGTCGAGGCCGGACTCGTTGATGATCTGCTTGCCGAGCTCGACATTGGTGCCCTCGAGGCGGACCACCAGCGGCACCGAGAGCCCGACGTCCTTGACCGCCGCGATCACCCCCTCGGCGATGACGTCGCAGCGCATGATGCCGCCGAAGATGTTGACCAGGATCCCCTTCACCTGCGGGTCGGAGGTGATGATCTTGAAGGCCTCGGTCACCTTCTCCTTGGTCGCGCCGCCGCCCACGTCGAGGAAGTTGGCGGGCTCGGAGCCGTAGAGCTTGATGATGTCCATCGTCGCCATGGCGAGGCCCGCGCCGTTCACCATGCAGCCGATCTCGCCGTCGAGCGCGATGTAGTTGAGATCGAATTTCGAGGCCTCGAGCTCCTTCGGGTCCTCCTCGGTCTCGTCGCGCAGCTCGGCGATCTCCGGGTGGCGGTAGATCGCGTTCGAGTCGAAGTTCATCTTGCAGTCGAGGCAGAGGAGATTGCCGTCCTCGGTGACGATCAGCGGGTTGATCTCCACGAGCGAGGCGTCCTTCTCCACGAACATCCGGTAGAGCGTGGCGACGAGCTTGATGCACTGCTTGGCGGCGTTGCCCTCGAGCCCGAGCGCCTTGGCGACCTTGCGGCCGTGGAAGGGCATGACGCCGGTCGCGGGGTCGACGGAGAAGGTCAGGATCTTCTCCGGCGTCTCGGCGGCGACCTCCTCGATGTCCATCCCCCCCTCGGTGGAGGCGATGAAGGAGATGCGGGAGGTCTCGCGATCGACCAGCAGCGAGAGATAGAGCTCGCGCGCGATCGCCGCGCCCTCCTCGACATAGACCCGGCCGACCTGCTTGCCCGCGGGGCCGGTCTGGTGCGTCACCAGCGTGCGCCCGAGCATCTGCTCCACATGGCCGACCGCCTCGTCCTCGCCCTTGGCGATGCGCACGCCGCCCTTCTCGCCGGCCTCGGCCTCCTTGAAGCTGCCCTTGCCGCGCCCGCCCGCATGGATCTGCGCCTTGACCACCCAGACCGGGCCGCCGAGCTCCTCGACCGCCTTCTGCGCGTCTGCGGCATCGAGCACGGCCACGCCCTTGCCGACCGGGGCGCCGTAGCCGCGGAGGATCTCCTTGGCCTGGTATTCGTGGATGTTCATGAGGCTCTGATCTCCCGGTGCTTCGGCGCGGTCTCGGGGCCGCTCGCCGCGAGGAACGGATATGGACGGCCAGAGGGCCGCCCGGGATGCCAGGGGCGAGCATTAGCCCAGCCTTTAGGGCCCTTCAACCGGAAAGCCCGCCCTCCCTATGGGATCGGTCCGCCGAAAAGACGGACGTAGAGTCGCAGCACGCGGCGGTGGAGCCGGGGCGCGCGGGCCTTGAGCCACCGCTCGACCAGAAAGCGCTGCGGGCGCAGGAGCGCGAAGGGAGAGACCCGCGCGCCGTCCTTGATCGGATGCCAGAGCATGTTCGCCCGCCGCCCGGGGCGCGTCATGATCGGCCAGAAGCGCATGGTGCCCCCGTGGAGCCAGGTGACGGAGCGATAGAAGCGGTTGCGCATGTGGGGCGCGACATGGGGCCCGCTGCCGCCGATATCGGCGATGCGGAGCCCGGCGGTCTCCGCGGCATAGGCCCAGACCCATTCGAAATGCCCGTCCCCGCCCGCGCGATAGAAGCCGTCCACCGCCTCGAGCATCGCCGCGCTCGCCCGGAAGACGGGCAGGAACACCACCCGCGGGCAGGTCTCGGGCCCCGGCCAGCCCGGCGGCGCCTGCGAGCGCGCCTCATGCTCCCAGGCCCGGGGCCGGTCGAGATAGCCGACGCAGAGGAGATCCGCCGGCTCCCCCGCGAGCGCGGCGAAGAAGAAGGCGCCGAGATCGCCGGTGTAGTCCACATCCCCCTCGATCCCCCAGATCGCCGCATAGCCCGGATGGTCGGCCGCGAAGCGCAGGGTGACGAGATCGTTGTTGCCGGGCAGGATGCGCCACCCCTCCGCCGCGGCCTTGACCGGGTAGGGCAGCGCGAGAAGGTCGTCCCGCCCATAGACCGCGCGGCGCGGGATCCGGCGCATCGCCTCGGGAAGCGCCGCCGGATCGTCGAGATAGCAGGCAAGGAAGACGTCCGCCCACCCCTCGGCCGCCGCCTCGAGCCGGGCATGGAGGCGCGCGATCCGCGGGGTCAGGCGATGCGCGAGCAACAGGATGGCCGCCCGGTCCGGCATGGCGGCGGGCGGCGCGCTCACGGGGCGGCGCAGGCCGACCGGGCCTCAGGCGAGGCTCTCGTCGATCCCCTTGCAGGCGGCGACGAGGCCCTGCACCGCCTCGATCGACTTGTCCATCATCACCTGCTCGTCCTTGTTCAGCGCGATCTCGATCACCTTCTCGATCCCGCCCGCGCCGATCACCGTCGGCACGCCGACATACATCCCCTCGAGCCCGTAGGCGCCCTCGACCCAGGCCGCGCAGGGGAGCACCCGCTTCTGGTCCTTGAGATAGGCCTCGGCCATCTGGATCGCCGAGGCGGCCGGGGCGTAGAAGGCCGAGCCGGTCTTGAGGAGGCCCACGATCTCCGCGCCGCCGTCCCGGGTGCGCTGCACGATCCCGTCGAGGCGCTCCTGCGAGGTCCAGCCCATCTCGACGAGATCGGGGAGCGGAATGCCCGCCACCGTCGAATAGCGCACGAGCGGGACCATGGTGTCGCCATGCCCGCCGAGCACGAACGCGCTCACGTCCTTCACCGAGACCTTGAACTCCTCGGCGAGGAAATGGCGGAAGCGGGCCGAATCGAGCACGCCGGCCATGCCGCAGACCTTCTCCGTCGGCAGGCCGGAGAATTTCTGCAGCGCCCAGACCATGGCGTCGAGCGGGTTGGTGATGCAGATCACGAAGGCGTCGGGGGCGTATTTCGCGATGCCCTCGCCGACGCCCTTCATCACCGCGAGGTTGATGCCGAGCAGGTCGTCGCGGCTCATGCCGGGCTTGCGCGGGACGCCGGCGGTGACGATGCAGACATCGGCGCCCTGGATCGGGGCGTAGGAGCCGGGATTGTCCTTCTCCGTCGTCGCGCCCACGAACTTCGCGTCGAACCCGTCGACCGGCGCGCTCTCGGCGATGTCGAGCCCCTTGCCCTGTGGGATGCCCTCCGCGATGTCGCACAAGACGACGTCGCCGAGCTCCTTCAGCCCTGCGAGATGGGCGAGCGTGCCCCCGATCTGCCCGGCGCCGATCAGCGCGATCTTGGCTCTAGCCATGGCTCTCTCCTTTGCGGTTGGCCGGTGGCGGGCCCCGCGGCCGCGCCGGACGGCACAGAAGGCGTGCCCCATCGCAGAGGCGAGATCAATCCCGTCGCGCGACCCCCGGCGCCGCGGCGGCACCGTGACGCGGGACGGCCTCCCGCGCCGCGGCCCGCCCCCGGGCAGGCTCAGGCCGGCTCGCCCACGGCGACCGGCGCGAGGCCCTGATAGGCCGAGCCCGCGGCGATCAGGCAGCTCACGCCGTGCGGCGTGGTGATCAGGATCGTCCAGCTGCCCGATTCGGCGTTGGCGAACACCTCGACGAGGCGGCTGTCCTGCTGCAGGCCGATGGAGCGGCGGGTCTCGCCGTATTTGCGCTCGAGATGGGCGACGATGCGCTCGCGCTCGCCGCAGCGGAGCTGCCCCTCGGCGGCGGCGGGGAGCGGCGCGGCGGCGGCCGCGAGGGCGGCGAGGGCGAGGAGCGGGGAGGGTCGCGCGGATCGGGTCATGGCGGTCCTTTCAGGCGCCGCGACCCGCGGGAGGATGGGACTTGCGCGGGCCGCGGGCCTTGGCGCATCTCGCTGCAACGCGGGGGATCGCCCCGCCCTTGGCCCCGCGCGTCCCGAGACCTGTCGTGCCTGAGGAAAGACGCTAGCGCGGAATGGTTAACGCTCGGTTGGAGCGGGGACCGTCGGCACCCAGCAATAGCCCTCGGGGTCGAGCAGATGCGCCTCGCGGGTGCCGTGGGGCTTGTCGGCCGGCGGGGCGAGCACCGTGCCGCCCGCGGGCTCGGCGCGCGCCGCCGCCGCGTCCGGGTCGCGCCCGTAGAGGCGCAGCTCCGCCCCCGCGCCGCGCGCCTCCGCCCCCGTGAGCGCGGCGCGGAGCGGGTGGGCCGCATAGGTCCGGTCGTGGTGGAACATCCAGCGCGCGCCTTGCGCGGAGAGGATGGCGAAATCCCGGTCCCAGTATTCGACCTCCGCCCCCAGGACCGCCGCCTGCCAGCGCGCCGCGGCGGCGATGTCGCGCACCAGGAGATTGATCCCGAGCCCGCGGGGGATCGCCCGCCCGAACCCGGCCGGATCTGGGCGCCCCTCCCCCTCCGGCGGCAGCTCCGCCTCGGCCATCGCGCTCTCCATTATGTCAATACTGCTGACCATACGCCGCCCGCAGGCCAGCGCAAGGCCCATTGCGCAATTTTGCGTCGCCGCATAGAAGGCTCGCGCAGTTTCGAGACAAGACAGGGACGACCGATGCAGACCGTGCGCCCCCGCCGCTCCGTCCTCTACATGCCGGGCTCGCGGAGCCGGGCGCTGGAGAAGGCCAAGACCCTCCCCGCCGACGCGCTGATCCTCGATCTCGAGGACGCCGTCGCCATCGCCGAGAAGGATGCCGCGCGCTCGATGGTCGCGGCCGCGGTGCGCGAGAAGGGCTTCGGCAAGCGCGAGGTGATCGTCCGCATCAACGGGCTCGACACCCAATGGGGCGAGGCCGATCTCGAGATGGCGGCCTTCGTCGGGCCGGACGCGATCCTGATCCCGAAGGTCGAGGACCCTGACACGGTCGCCTATGTCGCCCGCCGCCTCGCCACCCTCGGCGCGCCCGACCATGTGGCGATCTGGGCGATGATGGAGACCCCGCTCGCGATGCTCCGCGCGCCGGACATCGCGGCAGCCCACCCCCGCCTCGCCTCCCTGGTGATGGGCACGAACGACCTCGTGAAGGAACTCCAGGCCGAGCATACCGAGACGCGCATCCCGGTGCTGACCGCGCTCAGCTTCTGCATCCTCGCCGCGCGGGCCTACAAGCTCGCGATCCTCGACGGCGTCTACAACGCGATCCAGGACGAGGAGTCGCTCGCCGCCTCCTGCCGGCAGGGCCGCGAGATGGGCTTCGACGGCAAGACCCTGATCCACCCCGCGCAGATCGCGGTGACCAACCGGGTCTTCGCCCCCTCCGAGGCGGAGCTCGACCTCGCCCGGCGCTATGTCGCCGCCTTCGAGGAGGCGGAGGCGCAGGGCCGCGGGGTCGCGGTGGTCGAGGGGCGGCTCGTCGAGAACCTCCATGTGGAGAACGCCAAGCGCATGCTCAAACAGGCCGAGATGATCGCCGAGCTCGAGGCCGATCTCGCCGAGGCCTGAGCCCGCCCGATCCCCCTCGCGCGGCCGGCCCGGATGTGGCAAGACACCCTCGACCGATCGCAGCGAAGGACCCGCGCCAATGACCCTCCTGATCCTCGGCCTGATCCTCTGGACCCTCGCCCACGGGGTGAAGATCCACGCCCCCGCGATGCGCGCGCGCTGGGTCGAAAGCGTGGGCGAAGGCGCGGTGAAGGGGGGCATGGCGGTCGCGCTGCTCGCCTCGGTGGCGCTGATGGTCCACGGCTACCAGCAGGCGGAGTACGTCGCGCTCTGGACCCCGCCGGGCTGGACCGTGCATCTCAACAACCTGCTGATGGTGATCGCGATCTTCGTCTACGGCGCGGGCGCGTTCAACGGCCATGTCCGCGCCTGGATCCGCCACCCCCAGATCACCGGCGTCAAGATCTGGGCGGCGGCGCATCTCCTGGTCAACGGCCACCTCGCCGCCGTGATCCTCTTCGGGGGGCTGCTCCTCTGGGCGGCGGCGGCAATGGTCGGGATCAACAAGCGCGACGGCAAGGGGCCGAAGCCCGCCGCCGGCCCCTGGAGCCGCGACGCGCTCCATCTCGTGGTCACGCTGGCCCTCGTCGCCGCCATCGGCTGGGTGCACAACTGGCTCGGCGTCTGGCCCTTCGCCGGCAACCCGCCGGCCTGAGGCGATTGCTGCGCTTGCGAAGGCCGTCGCGCTCTGCCAATAGCGGAGCGTGACCATGGCTGAGCAGGGGGCAGGGCCGATGACCAAGACCAATCCCGGGCGGTTCTTCGAGGACTTCGCGGTCGGCGAGACCATCCAGCATCCGACGCCGCGCACGCTGACCGAGGGCGACATCGCCCTCTACACCGCGCTCTACCCGACCCGGTTCGCGCTCTATCACTCCGAGTATTTCGCCCATGCGAGCGGGCTGCAGGGCCGCCCGGTGGAGGAGCTGATCGCCTTCCACACCGTCTTCGGCAAATCGGTGCCGGACATCTCGCTCAACGCGGTGGCCAATCTCGGCTATGCGGAGGGGCGCTTCCTCGCCCCGGTCTTCCCGGGCGAGACGCTCTCGGCCTCCTCCGAGGTGATCGGCCTCCGCGAGACCTCCAAGGGCGATGCGGGCGTCGTCTATGTCCGCACCACCGGGCTCAACCATCGCGGCCGCGCGGTGCTGCGCTATGTGCGCTGGGTGCTGGTGCACAAGCGGGACGCGGCGAGCCCGGCGCCGGAGCCGGTGGTCCCCGACCTCGCCGCGGCGGTGGCCGCCGAGGACCTCGTGGTCCCCTACAACCTCCATTTCCGCGGCTACGACAAGGTGACCGCCGGGAGCCCCCATGTCTGGGGCGACTACGAGGTGGGCGAGAGGATCGACCATGTGGACGGGGTGATGATCGAAGAGTCGGAGCACATGATGGGCACCCGGCTCTGGCAGAACACCTCGAAGGTGCATTTCAACCCCGCCGTTCGGGGCGGCCGCCCGCGCCTCATCTATGGCGGGCACATCATCAGCCTCGCCCGCGCGCTCTCCTACAACGGCCTCGCCAACGCCCAGGTAATCGCCGCGATCAACGGCGGCAGCCACACCGCCCCGGCCTTCGCGGGCGACACGATCTACGCCTGGTCCGAAGTGCTCGACCGTGCGGAGACCTCCGAGCCCTCCGTCGGCGCGCTGCGGCTGCGCACCGTCGCCGTCAAGAACCGCCTCGCCGAGGGCTTCCCCCTCAAGGACGCGGACGGCAAATATGCCGAGGGCGTGGTGCTCGACTTCGACTACTGGGTGCTGATGCCCCGCTGAGCCTCAGCGCGCCGCCGCCGGATCGAGGGCGCCGGGCGTCGCGGCGGCGGCGGTCTTGCCGGCGGGCTGGATGTCGAGATGGCGGAGATAGCGCCGCTCGATCAGGCGGAAGACCCAGACGATGGCGAAGGTGATGAGCATGTAGAGGGCCGCCGCCGTCAGGAAGCCCTCGTAGGCCACGTAATACTTCGCGTTGAGCGTGCGCCCGGCGCCGAGGATGTCCTGCAGGGTGATGACGGAGGCCACCACGCTGCCGTGGAGCATGAAGACCACCTCGTTGCCGTATTGCGGCAGCGCCCGGCGGAGCGCGGAGGGCAGGAGGACGAGCCGCGTCACCTGCCCCTCGGTCAGCCCGAGCGCGCGGGCGCCCTCGAGCTCGCCCCTCGGCGTGGTCGCGATGGCGCCCCGGAGGATCTCGGTCGCATAGGCCCCGGAATTGAGCGAGAAGGCGATGAGCGCGCACCACCACGCCTCGCGCAGCACCGGCCAGAGGAAACTCTCCCGCACCGCCTCGAACTGCCCGAGCCCGTAATAGATCAGATAGGTCTGCACGATCAGCGGCGTGCCGCGGAAGAGATAGACATAAGCATTGATGAGCGGCGACCACCGCGAGCCGCGGCAGAGCGCGAGCGCCGAGGGCAGCGCGATGCAGAACCCGATGGCGAGGGCGAGCGCGGTCAGGTGGAGCGTCACCCACACCCCCTCGGCGAAGAGGTCCCAGTGCTCGAGCGGGAGCGTCAGGTCCATGCGGTCTGCCCCCGGTTGACCCGCGCCTCGAGCCGCCCGAGCGCCCAGCCCGAGGCGGAGGTGATCGCCAGATAGACGAAGATCACGGCGAGGAAGAACAGGAAGGGCTCGCGCGTCGCCTTGCCCGCCTTGTCGGCGAGGCCCACGAGATCCTGCAGCCCGATCACCGAGACCACGGCGGTGGACTTGACGAGCACGAGCCAGACATTGCCGTAGCCCGGCAGCGCGAGGCGGGCGATCTGCGGGGCGAGCACCGTCCAGAGCGTCGCCAGCCGCGAGAGCCCGAGCGCATGCGCCGCCTCCCCCTGCCCCCGCGGGACCGACTGATAGGCGCCGCGGAAGGTCTCCGTCAGATAGGCGCCGTAGATGAAGCCGATGGCCGCCACCCCGGCCCAAAACTTCGAGATCTCGATATAGGGGAGGTCGAGGGCGCCGCCGATCTGGTTCACGAGCCGCTGCCCGCCGAAATAGATGAGCAGGATCAGCACGAGATCGGGCACGCCGCGGACGATCGTCGTGTAGACCTGCGAGAGCCCCCGCCAGAGGAGCCCGCGCGAGAGCTTGGCCGCGGCGCCGAGGACGCCGAGGGCGGTGGCGAGCCCGAGCGACAGGACGGCCAGCGAGATCGTCACCACCGCCCCCTCGCCGAGGAGGGGGGCATAGGCGAGAAGATTCTCCATCCCCCGGCCGCCCGGCCCGCGCGCGCGGTCAGCCGCCGTAGATGTCGAAGTCGAAATACTTCTCGGCGATCGACTGATAGGTGCCGCTCTCGCGCAGCGCGTCGATGGCGGCGTTGAACTCGGCCTTCAGCTCGTCCGAGCCCTTGCGCAGGCCGATCCCTGCGCCCTCGCCGTGATATTCGGGAATCGAGTAGTCCTGGCCGAAGAAGGCGAAGCCCTCGCCGTTCTCGGTCTTGAGGAAGCCGTCGTCCATGGCGACCGAGTCGGCCATGATCGCGTCGACGCGGCCGGCCTGAAGGTCGAGATAGGCCTCGTCTTGGGTGCCGTAGAGCTTGAGCTCGACCTCGGGGAACTCGCTCTCCATGAAGTCCTGGTGGATCGTGCCGCGCTGCACGCCGACGACCTTGTCGGCGAGCGCCTCGGGCGTGTCCTCGAGCCCGGCGCCCTCGGGTCCGACGAACTTGGCCGGGGTCTGGTAGTACTTGTTGGTGAAGTCGATCACCTTCTGCCGATCCGGGGTGATCGACATCGAGGCGACGATCGCGTCGCATTTGCGCTCGAGCAGGGCGGGGATGATGCCGTCCCACTCGGTCTGCACGAGCTCGCACTCCTTGCCCATCTCCTCGCAGAGCGCATCCGCGATGTCGATGTCGAAGCCCTTGAGCTCGCCCGACGCGGTCACCTCGGAGAACGGCGGATAGGCGCCCTCGACGCAAATGCGCAGATCGGCGGCGGCGGCCTGGCCCGCGAGGGCGGCGGCGGCCAGGGCGGCGGCGAGAAGACGGGTCATCGGATGGCTCCCTGATGGTGGCGATGCACGCCCGCCCAGTTTGCAGAGCGTCAAAAAACCGTCAATCTCGAAAATCTGCCCAAGGGCAGGGCAAGACCGAGGCGACGCCGCCTGTCCGCCCGCAAGGGGGGCTGCGTCAATTTCGATGTGGAAACGGTCCGGGCCGAGGCATACGGTCCGCGCCAACCGCTCTCGAGCAACCGGAGAGACCATGGCAGACGTGAACCGGGGGGCGAGGCCCCTCTCGCCGCATCTGACGATCTACAGGCCGCAATACACCTCCGTCCTTTCGATCCTGCACCGGATCACCGGGGTCGCGCTCAGCCTGGGCGCGGTCCTCGTCGTCTGGTGGCTGGTGGCCGCGGCGACGGGGCCCGAATATTTCGCCTATGCCGACGGGGTGCTGACCTCCTGGATCGGGCATCTCGTGCTGATCGGCTCGGCCTGGGCGCTGTCCTACCACACGGCGAACGGCATCCGGCATCTGTTCTGGGACATGGGTTACGGCTTCGAACTCGGCACCGCGGAGAAATCCGGCTATGCCGTTCTCATCGCCTCGGTCGTCCTGACCGGCCTGCTGATCCTGCTCGCCTGAGGAGGGAGAGATGAGCTACCGCACGGCGAAGGCCCGCGTCACCGGCTTCGGCGCCGCCGGCCACGGCACCGGGCATTGGTGGAGCCAGCGCGTCTCCTCGGTCGCGCTGATCCCGCTCGCGATCCTCTGGGCGGTTCCCTTCGCGGGGGCGCTCGGCGAGGGGCACGCGGCGGTGCTCGAGCTCTACCGGAGCCCCTTTCACGCGATCGTCGCGGCGCTGTTCGTCGCCGTGACCTTCCACCACCACGCGCAGGGCTTGCAGGTGGTGATCGAGGATTACGTCCACCACAAGGGCTGGCGGACCTTCGCGCTCCTGGCGAACACGCTGCTTTGCGGGTTCCTGGGCTTCGCGGGCGTGTTCGCCATTCTGATGATCGCCGTCTCGGCGCCGGCGCCCGCCTGAGGCGCGGCCCGCGCCGCCCATCCGCGAGAGGGACCGACATGGCTGCTTACGATCTCATCGACCATACTTACGACGTCATCGTCGTCGGCGCCGGCGGGGCCGGCCTGCGCGCGACCCTCGGCATGGCCGAGCGCGGCTTCAAGACCGCCTGCGTCACCAAGGTCTTCCCCACCCGCAGCCACACCGTGGCGGCCCAGGGCGGCATCGCCGCCTCGCTCACCAATATGGGCCCCGACCACTGGCAGTGGCACATGTACGACACCGTCAAGGGCTCCGACTGGCTCGGCGACATGGACGCCATGGAGTATCTCGCCCGCGAGGCGCCCGAGTCGGTGCTCGAGCTCGAGCATTACGGCGTGCCCTTCTCCCGCACCGAGGAGGGCAAGATCTACCAGCGCCCCTTCGGCGGGCACACCACCGAATTCGGCGAGGGCCCGCCGGTGCAGCGCACCTGCGCCGCCGCCGACCGCACGGGCCATGCGATCCTGCACACCCTCTACGGCCGCGCGCTCAAGGAGAACGCCGAGTTCTTCATCGAGTATTTCGCGACCGATCTGATCATGACCGACGACGGCGAGTGCGCCGGCCTCATCGCATGGAAGCTCGACGACGGGACTATGCACCGCTTCTCCGCCAAGCAGGTTGTGCTCGCCACCGGCGGCTACGGGCGCGCCTATTTCTCCTGCACCTCGGCGCACACCTGCACCGGCGACGGCAACGGGATGGTCGCCCGCGCCGGCATCCCGCTGCAGGACATGGAGTTCGTGCAGTTCCACCCCACCGGCGTCTACGGCGCAGGCTGCCTCATCACCGAGGGCGCCCGCGGCGAGGGCGGCTATCTCACCAACTCCGAGGGCGAGCGCTTCATGGAGCGCTATGCGCCGACCTACAAGGACCTCGCCTCGCGCGACGTGGTCTCCCGCTGCATGACCATGGAGATCCGCGACGGGCGCGGCGTCGGCCCCGAGAAGGACCACATCTATCTCCACCTCAACCACCTGCCGCCGGAGCAGCTCGCGCTGCGCCTGCCCGGCATCTCAGAGACCGCGCGGATCTTCGCCGGCGTCGACGTGACCCGCGACCCGATCCCGGTGCTGCCGACGGTGCACTACAACATGGGCGGCATCCCGACGAACTATTGGGGCGAGGTGCTGAACCCGACGGAGGAGGAGCCCGACCGCGTCGTCCCCGGCCTCATGGCCTGCGGCGAGGCGGCCTGCGCGAGCGTCCACGGCGCGAACCGCCTCGGCTCCAACTCGCTGACCGATCTCGTGGTCTTCGGCCGCGCCGCCGCGATCCGCACGGCCGCGGTGATGTCGCCGGGCGGGCCCAACCCGGAGATGCCCGCCCGCGCCGTCGACGAGGCGCTCGACCGGTTCGACAAGCTCCGCCACGCCAAGGGCGGCGTGCCGACCGCCACGCTCCGCCGCGAGCTGCAGCGGGCGATGCAGGAGGACGCCGCCGTCTTCCGCACCTCCGAGAGCCTGCGGCAGGGCTGCGCCCGGGTCTCCAAAGTCGACGCCGCCTTCGACGATGTGAGCGTCACCGACCGCTCGCTGATCTGGAATTCCGATCTGATGGAGACGCTGGAACTCGCCAACCTCCTGCCGAACGCCCTCGCCACCGTCTTTTCGGCCGAGGCGCGCAAGGAGAGCCGCGGCGCCCATGCCCATGAGGACTACCCAGACCGCGACGACGAGGCCTGGCGGGTGCACTCCCTCGCCTGGGTCAACGGCGAGACCCGCCTCGGCTATCGCCCGGTGAAGACCCAGCCCCTCACCGCCGAGAACGCCGGCGGCATCCCCCTCGCCCGCGTCGCCCCCAAGGCGCGGGTCTACTGACGCGGGTCGCCCCGGAGAGTCTCGATGATGGACACGATCTACGCAGACCCGACGCACCCGACCTCGCTCGCGGACTGCCACTTCTACCACACGATGGACCTCCCCGGGCATGGAACCGTGGAGGGCGTCTGGGATCTCCGCGGCGAGTTCGAGGCCTACACCAATGCCTTCGACTTCGCCGGAAAGCGCGTGCTCGACATCGGCGCGGGCAGCGGGTTCCTGTCGTTCTCGGCCGAGCAGGCCGGCGCGGCGGAGATCGTCTCCTTCGATCTCGATCATTCCTGCCGGCAGGACTTTCTGCCCTTCCACCACAAGCTCCGCTATCGCGACCCCGAGGCGCACTACGCCGCGCACAACGCCTGGATCGCGCAGTGGCACAACGCCTATTGGCTGGCCCATGCGGCGCTAGGCTCCCGGGCCAAAGCGCATTACGGCGATGTCTACCAACTTCCAGAGGGGCTCGGGCAGTTCGACGTGGCGCTCGTCGGCTCGATCCTCGAGCACCTCGCCGACCCGATCAAGGCGCTCGCCTCCATCGCCCGGCGCACGGAAGGGCACATGATCATCGTCACCCCGATGCTGGAGACCGACCGCAAGGTGGCCGAATTCATGGGCGACCGCGCCAATCCGGATGTCGACTACGTGTTCTGGACCAATTCCCGCGGCGTGTTCGACCATGTGCTCGCCATGCTGGGCTTCGAGATCGAGCGCGCGTCGAAGCGCGAGTTTCTCCATCGCAAGGCGGGACGGCGGAGCACGCGCCATGTCCTGACCGCTCGGCGCGTCGCGGGCGGCGCCGACGCGGCCTGATCGGATCGCGCGCGTGGGGATCGGCCTGCCCCTAGGACTGAAGCGCCGGCTCGCGCCGGCCCTCAGGCTCGTGTCGATCCCGGTCGTGCGGGCGATCGTGACGCTCGACCGCGAGTCGGTGGTCGTCCCCTCCCGGGGGGTGCGCGAGTGCACGGTCTGCGGGTATCGCGGGCCGTTTCGCTCCTTCGCGGGGCTCGTGCCTCGGTTCGACGCGATCTGCCCGGGCTGTGGCGGGCTCGAGCGCCATCGCCTGCTGTTTCTCGCGATGGAGCGCACGGGGCTTCTGCCGGAAGGGATCGACCTCCTCCACATCGCGCCAGAGCCCGCGATCTCCGAGCGGCTGCGCGCCCGATGCCGCCGCTACGTAACCGCCGATCTCGAGATGCCGGGGGTGGACGTGACCGCCGACATCGCCGATCTGCCCTTCGCCGATGGGGAGTTCGACGCCGTCCTCTGCAACCAGGTGATCGAGCACGTCCCGGACGACGCCGCCGCGCTGCGCGAGCTCGGCCGGGTGCTGCGCCCGGGGGGCGTCGCCGTCGTGACCACGCCGGTGATCGAGGGGATGGACGCGACCTACGAGGCGCCCGAGGCGCGGAGCGTCGCGGAGCGGCGGCTCCATTTCGGGCAGGGCGACCATCTCCGCCTCTATGGCCGAGACATCCGCGAGCGCATCGCCGCGGCCGGCTTCGCGCTCGAGGAGGTGGGCAGCACGGGGGCCGACTGCGCCCGCCATGCGCTGCAATGGGGCGAGCGGCTCTTTCTCTGCCGCCGCACGGAGGGCTGAGGGGGCGATGGAGGGCAAGCCACGCTGGTCGCCGCCCGGCTCGCGCAGCGCCGAGGAGATCGCCCGCATCCGCGCCTTCCGCGCCGACCGGGCGATGCGCCATGTCCGCGCCCTCGCCGAAGCGGGGCCGGAGCGGCTCTGCCCGATCTGCGGCTATCGCGGGGCGTTCTCCCCGGTGCGCCACAAGCCCGCGATCTGGTGCCCGCAATGCGACAGCCGCCCGCGCCACCGGCTGATGCGGCTCTGGATGGACCGGGCGCTCGCCCTGCCCCCTGGGGCGGAGGTGATCCATTTCGCCGCCGAGCCCTGGGTGCGCGGCTGGATGGAGGCCCGCGGCGCGCGCTACCGCACGGCCGACATCACCGACGCCTTCGATCTCCGCCTCGACATCGAGGCGATGGACCTCGCCGATGGCTGCCTCGATCTCCTCATCGCCAATCACGTTCTCGAGCATGTGGACGACGCCCGCGCGCTGGCCGAGATCGCGCGGGTGCTGAAGCCCGGCGGCCGGGCGCTCCTCACCGTGCCCCTCGTCGAGGGCTGGGACGAGACCTACGAAGTGCCGGGGCTCGACGCGGCGACCCGGGCCGAGCGCTACGGCGACCCGGACCACCGCCGCTTCTACGGCCGGGATTTCCGCGACCGCATTCGCGCGGCCGGCCTCGCCCTCTCGGAATTCGCCGCGACCGAGCCCGACGTCTCCGCCCACGGCCTCCACCGCGGCGAGCGGGTCTTCATCGCGGGGCGGGCCCCATGAGCCTGCCCGCGCCCGGCCGCCGCCCCCCCTTCGCCCGGCTTCTGCGGAATGCCCGGAACGCACGAGATTGGCTGCTCTGGGCCTGGGCGCATCGCAAGCCCTCGGCGCGGCTGCGGGCGCTGCGCGAGTTCGAGGCCCGCCACGCGACAGCGCCGGCGATCCGCGTCGATGTCGAGGCCGGGGAGGAGGCGCGCGCCCGCCTCGTCGCGCGGATCGAGGAGAGCTGGCGCGCCTTCGGCGAGAGCGAGCCCCATTGGTCGGTGCTGACCGACCCGGCCTACCGCGCCGAGCGCATCGGCGAGACCGCCCGCGCCTTCTACCGCTCCGGCGAGGCGGAGATCGACCGGGTGCGCCGGGATTTCGCCCGCGCCGGGGCGGACTTCGCCGCGCTCTCCCGGGTGCTCGACTATGGCTGCGGGGTCGGGCGGGTGAGCGCGGCCTTCGCGCGGGCGGGCAAGGCGGTGATCGGGGTCGACGTCTCGGAGCCCCATCTCGCCCTCGCCCGGAAGGCCTGCGAGGGGGTCGGCCCCGGCCGCGCCGAGTTCCGCCGCCTGACGCGCCTCGCGGAGATCGACGATCTGCCGCAGGTGGACCTTCTGTTCTCCGTCATCGTGCTGCAGCACAACCCGCCCCCGGTGATCGCCGAGATCCTCTCCCGCGCCCTCGCCCGCGTCGCGCCCGGCGGCTATGCCTGGTTCCAGTTGCCGACCTATATGGAGGGCTACGGCTACGATCTCACGGCCGATCTCGATGCGGCGCCGGGGGAGATGGAATTCCACCTCCTGCCCCAGGCGACGGTGTTCCGCCTGCTAGACCAGGCGGGCTTCGTGCCGCTCGAGGTGCGCCCGAGTCCTGTCGGCTTCCAGCCCGAGGTGGCGAGCCACATCTTCCTCGCCCGCCGCCGCCCGGACGGACGTCACGACGCATGCCCAGCCCCGGGCGAAGGGGCTATCTCTCACGCGACAGACGCGGCGGCCCCGCGCCAGAGACGAGGAGACGAGGATGGTTGAGCTCGCCCTGCCCAAGAACTCCCGCATCACGGTCGGCAAGACCTGGCCGAAGCCCGAGGGGGCGAAAGATCTCCGCGAGATCCGTGTCTATCGCTGGGATCCGGACACCGGCGACAACCCCCGCGTCGACACCTACTATATCGACGCGGCCGAGTGCGGCCCGATGGTCCTCGACGCCATCATCAAGATCAAGAACGAGATCGACCCGACGCTGACCTTCCGCCGCTCCTGCCGCGAGGGGATCTGCGGCTCCTGCGCGATGAACATCGACGGGACCAACACCCTCGCCTGCACCAAGGGGATCGACGAAGTCTCCGGCCCGATCAAGATCTACCCCCTGCCCCACATGCCCGTGGTGAAGGACCTCGTGCCGGACCTCACCCATTTCTACGCCCAGCACGCCCAGGTGAAGCCCTGGCTCGAGACCGAGACGCCGGAGCCCGAGACCGAGTGGCGCCAGTCCGAGGAGGACCGCGCGAAGCTCGACGGGCTTTACGAGTGCATCCTCTGCGCCTGCTGCTCCACCTCCTGCCCGTCCTACTGGTGGAACGGCGACCGCTATCTCGGCCCCGCCGCGCTCCTCCACGCCTATCGCTGGCTGATCGACAGCCGCGACGAGGCGACCGGCGAGCGCCTCGACGATCTCGAGGACCCCTTCCGCCTCTATCGCTGCCACACCATCATGAACTGCGCGAAGGCTTGTCCGAAGGGGCTCAACCCCGCCAAGGCGATCGCCGAGATCAAGAAGATGATGGTCGAGCGCCAGCTCTGACCCGCCCGGGGGCGCTCAGCCGCCCCCGTCGCCGCCGCCATCCCCGCTCGGCCCGCCCGGGCCGGGCCCGCGGGGGCCGAAGCCCTGCGAGATCAGAAACAGCACCACCCCGGCCGCCACGGCGGCGAAGGCGAGCTCCCAGGGTTCGTCGAGAAGCCGGGCGGCATGGTCCGTGACGTCGAGCGGGCCATACTCCGAGGGCTCCGCCGCCGTCTCCCCGCCAGGGGCTTGGAGGAACCCCTCCGTCGCTCTCGGTTCCATCGCGCTCTCCCCCGCGCCGGCCGCCATCCGAGCCTAGCAGATCGCCCGCGGCGGCGACACCGGTCGCCGGGTTGCGCCCCGCGCCCGCCCGATTACCTCTCGCCCCATCGCCAGACGAGAGCCCGGAGCCCCAGATGGACCCCGAGACCCGCCGCTTCTACCGCCAGCTCGCCCTCCTCTCCGCGGCGATCGCCGTCGCAGTCCTCTCCTGGCGCGCCGGGCCCTGGGTGGCGGATGCGCTCTTCGGCCCGGGGGGCGAGCCGCGCCTCGTCACCCCACGGGGCGCGCTCGCCCCTCACGAGCGCTCGGTGATCGAGGTCTTCGAGGCCGCCCGCGAGAGCGTCGTCTATGTGGAGACCACCGCGCAGACGCGCGACCCCTGGACCCGCGACAGCTTCGAGGTCCCCCGCGGCGCAGGCTCCGGCTTCGTCTGGGACCGCAAGGGCCATGTGGTGACCAACCAGCACGTCGTCGCCGGCGCCGCCTCCGCCACCGTGCGCCTCGCCGACGGGCGGGCGTTCCAGGCGAGCCCGATCGGCGCCTCGCCCGACCACGACCTCGCGGTGCTCCGCATCGGCGTCGGCGTCGACCGCCCGCCGCCGATCCCCGTCGGCGAGAGCGCGGGCCTGCGCGTCGGGCAGAGCGTGCTCGCCATCGGCAACCCCTTCGGCCTCGACTGGACGCTCACCACAGGCGTCGTCTCAGCCCTCGACCGGACGCTGCCCCGCGAGCAGGGCGGGCGCGCGATCCGCGGCCTCGTGCAGACCGACGCGGCCATCAACCCCGGCAATTCCGGCGGCCCCCTGCTCGACAGCGCGGGCCGGCTGATCGGGGTGAACACCGCGATCTTCTCGCCCTCCGGCGCCAGTGCGGGGATCGGCTTCGCGGTCCCGGTCGACACGGTGAACCGCGTCGTCCCACGCCTCATCGCAGAGGGCAGCTACGCGCCGCCGCGCCTCGGCATCGAGATCGACAGCCGCCTGAACGAGCGCGTCACCGCCAGGCTCGGGATCGAGGGCGTGGTGGTGCTCCGCGCCCTGCCGGACGGCCCGGCCGCGGCCGCCGGCCTGTCGGGCGTCACCCGCACCCCCTCCGGCGGCTTCTCCCCGGGGGACATCATCCTCGGCCTCGGCGGCCGCCCGGTGGCGAGCGCGGACGATCTCCTCTCCGCCCTCGAGCGCCACGCACCGGGAGACCGCGTCCCCGTCCGCCTCTGGCGCGACGGCACCGAGCGCGAGGTCGAGGTCGTCCTCGCCCCCGGCACCTGATCCGACCGGCCGGACCGCCCCCGCCCTGCGCCCAGGCCGCGCCGAAGCGCCCCGCGCCGGCCCGGACCGGGCCGCGGCGCGCGCGGGTGGGCGGGTGGGGCGTGCGACGGGGCCCGGTCCGGGCCGGCGCGGGTTCAGCCGCTCTCGAGAAGCGCCATCAGCCTGGCCGCAGACAGGAAATCCGCCTCCCGTCGGGCCGCCTGCGCTGCCGCCTCCGCGTCCTCGCCCCATTGCTCGAGGTTCCAGTCCTCGTCGATCCGGCTCGCCCGCCAGCCCTCCTCCGCGCCGACGCGTCCGGCGGCCACGGCGAGCCCGATGACGAGCGAGCTGGAGCCGGTGACGAGTTCGTGCATCGGCGTCAGCCGCCAGGGATCGAGCGCCTCGACCGCCGCGGCGAGCCGCGCGAGCGCCTCGGGCGGCTGCGCCACATGCATCACCCCCTCCGCGCAGAGGAGCCGCGCGCCATGCGCCTCCGCCGCCCAGTCGAGCAGCGGATCCCAGGCCGCCGCCTGCCGCGCGACGAGCTCGGGCGGGTGCGGCGCGCGGTAGCAGAGGAGATCGGCCTCCCCATAAGCCGCGATGGCCGCCGCCACCTCGGCGCGCGCCCCCGCGACCCGGTCGATCGTCACGTTGACCGCCCGCGTCACCGGCATCGCGCGGGGATCGAGCGTCTCGCCGACCCCCTCCCACTCCGCCGCCAGCGCCTCCGCCACCGGGCGCGCCGGCACCACCACCCGCGCCGCAGCCGGCGTGTTGAGCGGACGCGCATCGAGCCGGACGCCCCAGCCGCCCGGCTCCTCCGTCACGGCCGCCGCCTCCCAGAAGCGCTTCATGCCGGCCTCCAGATCCCCGCGAGCGCCGCATCGACCGCCTCGAAGCCCGGCAGCACCGCCTCCGCCCCGGACGCCCTCAACCGCGCCTCCGGATGATAGCCCCAGCCGACGCCGAGCGCGCGCACCCCCGCGGCTCGGGCCATGCGCATGTCCCACTCCGTGTCGCCCACCACCACCGCATCCGCCGGCGCGACGCCGGTGAGCGCGAGGCAGTTCAGCACCATCTCCGGCGCCGGCTTCGAGGGCGCGTCGTCCGCCGTCTGCGTCGCGACGAAGCGCGGGCCGAGCCCGTGGCTCTCGAGCATATGCGCGAGCCCCCGCCGGGCCTTTCCCGTGGCGATGCCGAGGAGAAAGCCCGCCGCGTCGAGCCGGTCGATCGCCTCGCGCGCGCCCGGGTAGAACGGCGCCTCCGCCTCGCCCGCCCCCGCCTCGCGCCGCATCCGGAAGGCCCCCTTGTAGCCCGCCTCGAGCCCGGCCCAGGCCGCGGGCCCGACATCGGGGCTCAGCCTGCGAAACGCCTCCGGCAGCGAGAGGCCGACGATCCCGAGCACCTCCTCGCGCGGCGGAAGGGCGAGCCCCTGCCCCGCATAGGCCTCGGCCATGGCGGCGAGAATGGCGGCCTGGCTGTCGATCAGCGTGCCGTCGACGTCGAAGATCACGAGTTTCAGCATCGGGTCCGTCAGGGGGGCTCGCAGGATTGGGGGACGCGCTGGCGCAGCCGCCGGCATTGACAAGGCGGGCGCGCGCGCCGCACGATTTTCCGATAACACACGGAGGAAACACGCCATGAATGTCAAGCAGATCCTGTCGATGAAGGGCTCGGCGGACGTCGCGACCATCTCCCCCGAGGCGACCGTCGGCGAGGCCGTCGCGATCCTCTCGGTCAAGCGCTACGGCGCCCTCGTCGCGACCCATGGCGACGGGACGGTCTCCGGCATCCTCTCCGAGCGCGACATCGTCCGCGGCCTCGGCGACTACGGCGGCGCCTGCCTCGAGAAGCCGGTCTCCACGCTCATGACCCGCAAGGTCGAGACCTGCGCGCCGAACGAGAGCGTCGTCTCGGTGATGGAGCGCATGACCGAGGGCCGCTTCCGCCACATGCCGGTGATGGAGGCGGGCCGCATGGCCGGCATCCTCTCCATCGGCGACGTGGTCAAGGCCCGTCTCGCGCAGATGGAGGAGGAGAACACCCAGATGCAGACGATGCTCCACGGCTGAGCTCTTCGCACGCGCGACATATTCTTGCTTGACCGTGCGGCGCCGGAATGATCGGGTGCGCCAGGGCGCGACAGGCAGGAGGGGGGCATGCGCGTAGGGCTCTATCCGGGGACCTTCGATCCGGTGACCTTCGGGCACACGGACGTGATCCGCCGCGCGGCGAAGCTCGTCGACAAGCTGATCATCGGCGTCGCGATCAATCGCGACAAGGGCCCGCTCTTCTGCCTCGAGGAGCGGGTGGCGATGATCGAGGCCGAGACCCGCCCGATCTCCGAGGCCACCGGCACCCGGATCGAGGTGCGCCCCTTCGAGAACCTGCTCATGCAGTTCGCCGAGGAGGTGGGCGCGGAGGTGATCGTCCGCGGGCTGCGCGCAGTCTCGGATTTCGAATACGAGTTCCAGATGGTCGGCATGAACCGCGCGCTGAACGACCGCATCGAGATGGTCTTCCTGATGGCCGACGCCCAGCACCAGGCCATCGCCTCCAAGCTCGTCAAGGAGATCGCCCGCATGGGCGGCGACGTCTCCCGCTTCGTCTCCCCCCCCATCGCCGCCCAACTCAAGGCCAAATTCGCCCGCTGAGGCCGTCCGCCGCCTCGCACAAGCATCCGGCCCGATCGACCGCCCGCGCCCCGTGGACATGGGGGCGGGCGATCATTAGGAGGGGGGGCGAACCCTGACCCGGAGGACACCCATGCTGAAGACCCTCGGCCTCGTTGCGGCCCTCCTCACCCTCACCCTGACGGAGGCGCTCGCCGTGGACATCAAGGACCCCGAGAACACCCTGATCATCGAGCTGAAGAGCGGCGAGGTGGTGATCGAGATGCTGCCCGACGTCGCGCCCCAGCATGTCGCGCGCATCAAGGAGCTCGCCCGCGACGGGGAATACGACAACGTCGCCTTCCACCGCGTGATCGAGGGCTTCATGGCGCAGACCGGCGATGTGGAGTTCGCCGATATGGAGGACGGCTTCAACATCCGCCGCGCCGGCACCGGCGGCTCCTCGAAGCCCGACCTGCCCGCGGAGTTCTCCGACGTGCCCTTCGACCGGGGCGCCGCCGGCATGGCGCGGGCGCAGAACCCGAACAGCGCCAACAGCCAGTTCTTCATCATGTTCGCCGACGGGCATTTCCTGAACGGGCAATACACCGTCTGGGGCCGCGTGATCGACGGCATGGAGCATGTCGACCAGATCACCCGCGGCGAGCCGCCCGCGAACCCGGACCGGATGATCTCCGTCCGCGTCGCCGCCGACAAGTGACCCGCGCCCGGCGGGGGCGACCCTGCCGGGCCCGCGCGGCGCGCCTCCCGTGGATCTCTCAGAGTTCGACTTCGAGCTCCCCGAGGAGCTGATCGCGCTGCGCCCGGTGCGCCCGCGCCCGGCCTCGCGCATGCTCTATGCCGAGGGCGCGGGGCCCGCGGGCCGCCCGCCGCGCGATCTCCACATGCGCGACCTGCCCGAGGCGCTTCGCCCGGGCGACATTCTCGTGTTCAACGACACCCGAGTCATCCCCGCCCGCCTCTTCGGCGAGCGCAGGCGCGCGGGGGCTGCGCCCGGCGAGGGGGTCGCGCGGATCGAGGTGACGCTCGCCCACCGGCTCGGCCCGGCGGAGTGGGAGGCCCTCGCCCGCCCCGCCAAGCGCCTCGCGCCGGGGGACCGCATCGGCTTCGCCGCCGGGCTCTCCGCGGAGGTGGCCGCGCGCGAGGGCGGCGCCGTCCGCCTCGCCTTCGACCGGGAGGGCCCGGCGCTCGACGCCGCCATCGCGGCCGCGGGGGTGATGCCGCTGCCCCCCTACATCGCCGCCCGCCGCGCCGCGGACGCGCAGGACGACGAGGACTACCAGACCGTCTTCGCCCGGCGCGAGGGGGCCGTCGCCGCCCCCACCGCCTCGCTCCATTTCGACGACGCGCTCCTCGCCGCCCTCGACGCCGCCGGGGTGCTGAGCGCGACGCTCACGCTCCATGTCGGCCCCGGGACCTTCCTGCCGGTCACCGCCGAGCGGGTCGAGGACCACCGGATGCACGGCGAATGGGGCGAGATCGGCGAGGGCGCGGCCGAGGCGATCCAGGAGGCCCGCGCCAGGGGCGGCCGGGTGATCGCGGCCGGGACCACCGTGCTCCGCCTCCTAGAGACCGCGGCGGCGAAGACCGGCCGCGTCCGCCCCTTCTCCGGCGAGACGGATCTCTTCGTCCGCCCGGGCTTCCGCTTCCGCGCCATCGACGGGCTGGTGACCAACTTCCACCTCCCCCGGTCGACGCTCTTCATGCTGGTCTGCGCCTTGATGGGGACCGAGCGGATGAAGGCGCTCTACGCCCATGCCGTGGCCGAACGCTACCGGTTCTACTCCTATGGCGACGGCTCGCTGCTGATCCCCTGAGCCGTCGCGAAAGCGTCACCCGCCGCGGTCAGCCCGCGACATGCGGACGGCGTTTCCAGGCGGTTCCGCCCTGCGCGGATCGGGCAAGGAAAGGCGGAGACCCCCGGGAGGCCCCATGTTCGCCGTCTTCGCCAATTCCGCGCCGCTTCTCTTCGGCATGTTCCTGTTGATGCTCGGCAACGGGCTGCAGGGCACCGCCCTCGGCGTGCGCGGCGGCATCGAGGAGTTCGGCAATTTCGTCATGGGCTTCGTGATGTCGGGCTATTTCCTCGGCTTCCTCGCGGGGGCGCAGCTCACGCCCTGGCTGTTGCGCCGGGTCGGCCATGTGCGGGTCTTCGCGGCGCTCGCCTCGCTGATGTCGGCGGCGATGATCCTCTTCGCGACGGTGGTGGACCCGGCCGCCTGGATCGCCATGCGCGTGATCATCGGGCTCTGCATGTCGGGCTGCTATGTCGTAGCGGAAAGCTGGCTGAACGACAGCGCGCCGAACGAGCAGCGCGGGCGCGTCCTCTCGGCCTATCTGATCGTGCAGATGCTCGGGATCGTGCTGGCGCAGAGCTTCCTGACCTTCCTCGATCCCGCGGGCTACGACCTCTTCGTGATCATGGCGGTGTCGGTATCGATCGCGGTGGTGCCGATCCTGCTCTCGGCGACGCCGGTGCCGGTGTTCGAGACGACGAGGCGCATGACGCTCGCGGCGCTCTACCGCGCCTCGCCGCTCGGGGTGGTGGGCTGCACGCTGCTCGGCGGGGTCTTCGCCTGCCTGTTCGGCATGGCCTCGGTCTATGCGACCGAGTCGGGGCTCACCAACCAGCAGATCTCCATCTTCATCGGGGCGATCTATCTCGGCGGCATGCTGTGCCAGTATCCGATCGGCTGGGTGTCGGACCGGATCGACCGGCGCCGTCTGATCATCGCGGTGACGGCGGTGGGCACGGCCGCCTGCTTCGCGGTGGCCCTTCTCGGGGGCGGCTTCGGCGCGATCGTGCTCGCGGGGTTCGTGGTCGGCGGCGTGGCGAACCCGCTCTATTCGCTCCTCATCGCGCACACCAACGACTTCCTGGAGCCCGAGGACATGGCCTCCGCGGCGGGCGGGCTCATCATGATGAACGGGGTCGGGGCGGTGGGGACGCCGATCCTCCTCGGCTATCTGATGGAGGGCTACGGGCCCGTGGTGTTCCTCTATTTCGTGGGCGGGCTCATGGGCGCGATCGCCCTCTACGCGCTCTACCGGAGCACGGTGCGCGCGGGCACGCCGGTGGACGAGACGCTGCCGGTCGCGCCGATCGCCATGGTGGCGAGCCCGGTGGCCGGCGGCTATGCGCAGGAATACGTGGCCGAGCAGGCCGAGGCGCAGGCGCAAGCCCGCGCCGACGAGGAGGCGGCCGAAGCGGCAGCCGAGGAGGCCGGCCCCCCGTCCGCTCCCGCGGACAAGGAGCCGGAGCCCGTGCGCTGAGCCGGGGTCAGACGGCGTAGAAGAACTCCTCGCGGACGATCTGGCCGTCCGCGACGGTATAGACCGCGACCTCGCGCATCTGGCGGCGCTGCCCGCTCGCGCGCTCGGTCGCATCCACCTCGAAGATCAGCGCGAAGCGGTCCTCGCCATGCAGGAACGGCTCCGAGGTGGAGGCGGAATGGACCTCCATGGCCGAGGCCCACCAGTCGTGCTTGGCGCGGATCGCGTCCAGGCCGCTGGCTTCGCGGCCATCGGCGCCCGGCATCGCGGCGGCCTCCACGGAGACCGCATCGGGGTGGTAGAGGGTGCGGAGGCCCTCCGCCTCCGTCCCCTCGCGGCAATGGGCGACGAGCGCCTCGGCGATGTCCTTCAGGCTGCGGGTCATGGGCGACTCTCCCAGGGTTTGTCGATGCCCGAAGGATAGCACGGGTCACGGGGCTCAGGGGCGGGCGATGCGCCCTGGCGGGGGAGGCTCGCGCGGGTGGCGCCGGCGCCGAGCGCCCGCCGCCGCCGGGTGGGTGGGCGGGGGCGGTGGCGGGCGCTCGGCGCCGCCGCCTTCGGCGGGCACGGCTGGGCCGAAACGCGAACCGCCCGCCGGCTGGGGCGCGGCGGGCGGTCGATCGGGTCGTCGGAGGGGGGGCCGGCTCAGGTCGGCTGGGGCTCTGGGCCGCCTTCGAGACCGTCGTCGCCCCGCTTCGGCTTGCCGGCCTTCGGGATCGCAGCGCGGCCGCCTTCGCTCGGGGCGGGCGGCAGGCCGCTGTCGTCGGAGCGGTCGAGCTTTTCGCCGGCGAGCACCTTGCGGATCTCGTCGCCCGTCAGGGTCTCGTATTCGAGGAGGCCCTGGGCGAGGCGCTCGAGATCGTCGCGCTTCTCGGTCAGGATCCGCTTGGCGGTCGTGTAGCCCTCGTCCACGAGGTGCTTGACCTCCTCGTCGATCGCCTTCTGGGTGTCCCCGGAGATCTTGCTCGCCCCCTGCATGACGCCGAGATAGCTGTCCTGCTCGTTGGCGTAGTCGATCGCGCCGAGTTTCTCGGACATGCCGAACTGGGTGACCATGGCGCGGGCGATGCGGGTCACCTGCTGGATGTCGGAGGCGGCGCCGTTGGTCACCTGATCGTCTCCGAAGACGATCTCCTCGGCGACGCGCCCGCCCATGGCCATGGCGATCTTGGAGGTGAGCTGCTCCCGCGTCTGGGAGAGATGGTCGCGCTCGGGCAGGCTGAGCACGAGGCCGAGGGCGCGGCCGCGGGGGATGATCGTCGCCTTGTGGATCGGGTCGTGGCTCGGCACGTTGAGCCCGACCACGGCGTGGCCCGCCTCGTGATAGGCAGTCAGCTCCTTCTCCTTGTCGGTCATGATCATCGAGCGCCGCTCGGGGCCCATCATCACCTTGTCTTTGGCGAGCTCGAAATCCTCCATGGTCACGAGGCGCTTGTCCGCGCGCGCGGCCATCAGCGCCGCCTCGTTCACGAGGTTGGCGAGATCGGCGCCGGAGAAGCCGGGCGTGCCGCGGGCGATGACCTTGAGATCGACGTTGGGCGCCAGCGGCACCTTGCGCGCATGGACGGCGAGGATCTTCTCGCGCCCGCCGATATCGGGGTTCGGCACCACCACCTGACGGTCGAAGCGGCCGGGGCGCAGGAGCGCCGGGTCGAGCACGTCCGGACGGTTGGTGGCGGCGATGAGGATGACGCCCTCGTTGGCCTCGAAGCCGTCCATCTCGACGAGAAGCTGGTTCAGCGTCTGCTCGCGCTCGTCGTTGCCGCCGCCATAGCCCGCGCCGCGATGGCGCCCCACGGCGTCGATCTCGTCGATGAAGACGATGCAGGGCGCGTTCTTCTTCGCCTGCTCGAACATGTCGCGCACGCGGGAGGCGCCGACGCCGACGAACATCTCCACGAAGTCGGAGCCCGAGATGGTGAAGAACGGCACGCCCGCCTCGCCCGCGATCGCGCGCGCGAGAAGCGTCTTGCCGGTGCCCGGCGGGCCGACGAGGAGCGCGCCCTTCGGGATCTTGCCGCCGAGGCGGGAATATTTTTGCGGATCGCGCAGGAACTCGACGATCTCCTCGAGCTCCTCCTTCGCCTCGTCGATGCCGGCGACCTCGTCGAACGTCACCTTGCCGGTGCGCTCGGTGAGCAGCTTGGCCTTCGACTTGCCGAAGCCCATGGCGCCGCGGCCGCCGGACTGCATGCGGTTGAGGAAATAAATCCAGATGCCGAAGATGATCAGCATCGGCAGCCAGAAGCCGAGCGTCGACAGGAAGCCGCCCTGCTCCTGGGGCACCGCCTCGAACTCGACGCCGTTGGCGCGCAGGTCCTGCGTCACGTCGGTGTCGGGCGGCTGGATGGTGCTGAGGCGCTCGCCGGTCGCGGTCTGGTAGGTGATCTGCTCCCCGTCGATCGTGACCTCCTGCACCTCGCCGCGATCGACGGCGTTGAGGAAGTCGGAGAACGGCACCTGTCGGCTCGCGCCGTTGCCCGCGCCGTCCTGGAACACGCTGAACAGCGTGACGAGAAGGAGGATCAGGATGGCCCAGAAGGCCAGGTTCTTCGCGTTGCCCAAAAGTGCTCTCCCGGTGGTCGCCGCCCCCGGGCGGCGCGATGCGTGGTCTGTGAGGTATCCCCTAAGGTGGGACAGGCGGCGGGTCAGGGCAAGTCTTGCGACGAACGGGCGCTGTCCGGGGGCTGCGACGCGCGGTCTTCGAGGGCGAGGCGCGCGGCCTCCGGGGCGCGGTGGCCGAGGGTCGGCGCGGCGAGGAGACGCCCGGCGCGGCGGATCGCGGGCTGCACCGCGCGCAGGCCGGGCGGCGCATCGCCCCAGGCGGGCGGCGGGGCCCAGCCAGGCTCGGCGCGGAGCGCGGCCGCCCCCGCCTCCCCCAAAACGCCGAGCGTCGCGCCCTCGAGCCCGCCGGCCTCCAGCACCCGCCAGCGCCCGTCCCAAACCGCGCCCTCGGCAAGGGGGACCGGAGGCGCGGCGGCCGCGGGCTCGCGCCAGAGGCGCAGGCCGCCCTCCTCGGGCGCATAGGCGACCCCCGCGAGCGTGCCAGCGCCCCCCGCCGCCACCCGGGCGAGCGCCTCGCGCCGGGGGGGATAGCCGCCGCGCGCGCCGGAGAGGCGGGCGAGCGTGTCGGCGAGGAGGCGGAGCGCCGTGTCCGCCTCCGCCGCGGCGAGCGGGCCTGCGGCGATCCTCGCATCGCCGAGCGGGCCCCAGCGCCGCGCCTCCGCCGCGAGCCGCGCCGCCGCGGACTCCAGCACCCGACGCTGCCCGGAGAGGCGCTCTGCGGTGCGGGCGAGCGCGTCGGCGTCGATCCCGAGGGGGGCGAGGCAAGCGAGCGCCGCGCGGGCCCGGGTGCGGTCGAACCGGGGGTCCTCGTTGGTCGGGTCCTCGGCCCAGCCGACGCCCTCCGCCCGCAGCACCTCCCGCAGCGCCGCCCGGCCGACGCCGAGGAGCGGGCGGAGCCAGAGCGCGCCCTCGGCCTCGAAGCGCTCGGGCATGGCCGAGAGCCCGTCGACCCCCGCCCCGCGGGCGAGGCGCATCAGGAAGGTCTCCGCCACGTCGTCCCGCGTGTGCCCGGTGAGGATGGCGGCGAGCCCCCGCTCCCGCGCCCAGCCCGCGAGCAGGCGCCGGCGGGCGGCGCGAGCGGCGGCCTGAAGGTTCCCCCGCCCGGGCGACTGGGCCCAGGGAAGGACGGCATGGGACGCGCCGAGCCGCGCCGCGAGGCGCCCGGCCTCGGCCGCCTCGGCCGCGCTCTCGGGACGGAGGCGATGGTCGACCGTCGCAGCCTCGAGCCGCCGGCCCCGGGCGCGGGCCCAGCGGGCGGCGAGGAGAAGGAGCGCGGCCGAGTCCCCGCCCCCAGAAAGCGCGACCCCGAGCGGGCCGTCGGGCGCGAGCCGGTCGAGCGCCGCCGCGAGCGCCGCCCCGGGCCCGCCGCCCGGATCAGGGGGCGCAGGCGAGGCTGTCGCGCTCGGCATCGGCGGCGTTTAGGACGTCCCGGTCGTTCGGGAACTGGTTGCGCACCTCTCGCAGCGTCAGGCAGGCCTCCGAGACCTGCCCGAGCCGCCCGAGGGAGACGCCGAGCTGCAGCAGGTTGCGCGCCGCGGCCGGGCCGGCGCGGTCGACATTGTAGCCCGCGAGGTGGCGCCGGGCGGCCTCGGCGAAATCGCCGCGCACGAAGCGGCTGCGGCCGAGCCAGAACTGCGCCTCGGCGGTGCGCGGCCCGTCCGGATTCGCGGCGATGTAGTCGCGCAGGCGGTCCTCGCCCTGGTCGAAGCGGCCCTGCTGGATGTCGGCGATGGCGAGGTCGAGATCGGTCCGCGGGCCCGAGCGCGCGGGCGCCGGCGCGGCGGCGACGCGGGGCTCGGGATCGGCCGCCGCCGGGGGCCGGGCCTGGCCGGTGCCGCCGAGGGGCTCCTGCGGCGCGAGCTGGCCGACATCGCCGCCCTCGAGCTCGGTCACGCGGAACTCGATGTCGCCGAGCCGGCGCGCGGCGTCCTCGGCGATGCGGCGCTGCTGGAACTGGAGCTCCTCGACCATGCCGGTCAGGCGGCGGAGCTCGGCCTCGAGCCGGTCGAGCCGGACCATCGCCTCGCCGGCCCCCGCCCCGCTCCCGGGCGCGCGGGGCGCGGGCGCGCCGCCGCCGAGCGCCTCGAGCCGGGCGCGGATATCCGCCATCTCCGCGTCGAGAATGCCGAGACGGTAGCGCAGGTCCTGCATCGTGTCGCCGCTCCCGGTCCAGGACTGCGCCGCCGCCGCCCCCGCCCAGAGGACGAGCGCCATCGCCAGGGTCGCCGCTCTCATGCCCGCCATCGGACCCTCCCCCACGCTCTCAGCTTCCGGGCGTCTTGGCGACGACCGTCACCGCCCGGCGGTTCTGCGCCCAGGACTCGGGATCGGAGCCGAGGGCGACCGGGCGCTCCTTGCCGTAGCTCACCGTGCTCAGCCGCTCCGGCGCCACGCCTTGGGAGAGCAGGAAGCGGCGCACCGAATTGGCCCGGCGCGCGCCGAGGGCGAGGTTGTACTCCCGGGTGCCGCGCTCGTCGGCATGGCCCTCGATGACGGCCGTGGCCGCGGGGTTCTGGCTCAGCCACTGGGCCTGGCGCACGAGGACGCGCTGCGCCTCGGCGTCGAGTTCGTGCCGGTCGGTCTCGAAGAACACCCGGTCGCCGACCACGACGTTGAAATACTCGACCGAGCGGATGTCGGACACCCCCCCGCCCCCCGGCGCCGGATCGACGGGCCCGGGCGCCACGGCCGGCCCGCCCGCCTCCTCGGGGTCGGACGCGCAGGCGCCCGCCGTGAGGAGAAGCGCCGCGGCGAGGGCGCGCGCGACGCTCGATGGACTGCTGTTGCTCATCTCTGCCTCTATGCTCTGTCGGATCGCGGACCGGCCCGCCCGGGCCGGCGTCTTCCGTTTGGCCCCGAGTATCCGCGCCCCGTCCCTCCCCCGCAAGGGCCGGCCGCGAGCTCAGGGCAGGAGCGCCGACCAAGCCGGGTCGGACGCGGCGTTGGGCGTCGGGATCTGGCGCAGATTGCGCCCGGTGACGTCGATCGACATGAGCCTAGGCGCCCCCGCAGCGCCCGGGCTCTCCTGCATGAAGGCGAGCACCCGGCCGTTGGGCGCGAAGCTCGGCCCCTCGACGAGGAAGCCCTGCGCGAGCAGCCGCTCCTCCGAGCCGTCGGTGCGCATCACGCCGATATGGAACCGCCCGCCGACGATCTTGGTGAAGGCGACGAGATCGCCCCGCGGCGACCAGACCGGGGTGCCGTAGCGCCCGCCGCCGAAGCTGATCCGCTCCGCCGGCCCCCCGAAGGCCGACATGATGTAGAGCTGCTGGCTGCCGCCGCGGTCGGACTCGAAGACGATCCGCTCCCCGTCGGGCGAGAAGGAGGGCGCGGTGTCGATCGCTGGGCTGCGGGTCAGCCGCCGGAGCCGCCGGTCGCCGAGGCGGAGCACATAGACATCGGTATTGCCCTCGAGCGAGAGCGACAGCGCGATCTCCCCGCCATTGGGCGAGAAACGCGGGGCGAAGCTCATGCCGGGGAAGTTGCCGAGCCGCTCGCGCGCACCGGAGGCGATGTCCTGCAGCACGATCTCGGGCCGCCCGGTCTCGTAGGAGATGTAGAGGATGCGCCGGGTGTCGGGCGAGAGGCGGGGGGTCAGCACGAGCCCGTCGGCGCCGGGGATATAGGCGAGATTGGCGCCGTCCTGGTCCATGATGGCGAGGCGCTTGCGCCGGTCCCCCTTCGGGCCCGTCTCGTCGACGAAGGCGATGCGGCTGTCGAAATAGGGGCCCTCGCCGGTGAGCTTGGCATAGACCGCGTCGGCCACCTTGTGCGCGACCCGGCGCAGGCTCTCCCGCTCGGCGAGGAGCTGGAGCCCCTCGATCTGGGTCTCGGCGAGCACGTCGAAGATGCGGAACTGCACCTGCAGCCGCCCGTCCGCCGCCGCGAGCACCCGGCCGGTGACCAGCGCCTCGGCCCGGATCGCGCGCCAGTCGGCATAGTCGGGGACGGTGTCGAAGGGCACCTCGCGGTCGATGAAGGCGGCGGGCGAGATCAGGCGGAAGAGCCCGGAGCGCTCGAGATCGGCCTCGACCACGGTGGCGATATCCGCCGCCTGCCCGGCGAGGCCGGGCGCCGCCTCGAAGGGCAGGAGCGCGATCGGCAGGGGCTCGAACTCCGCCCCCTCGATGCGCAGCTCGAGCGGCCCGCCCTGCGCCGCGGCGGGCGGCGGCGGCGCGAGGAGGGCGGCGAGGAGGAGGAGAAGGAGGGAGAGGGACTGTCTCATGAGTCGAACCCCGGGCCTGTGGGGGTGAAGGTGACGTGCATCCGCTTCCAGGCGTCGTATTGCGCGAGCGGCAGGCGCTGGAACACGCCGGCGTTCTGCGCGCGCAGGAGCGCCCGGCGCCCGGCCTGGAAGAGCGCGGCGCGTGCGCCGGCCTCGCCGCCGCGCGCGTCGAGAAGCTCCGGCCCCTCGACGATGCGCCCCTGCGCGTCGAGCCCGATGGCGAGCGTCACCTCGAGGGCGCGATCCGCGCGGTTGCCGGTATAGGAGAAGAAGCGCTTGATGCCGATGGCGAGCGCGTCCTTCTCGCCCCGGCTCATGACGCTCGCGAAGCGCGAAGGCGCGGCCGCGGGGGCGGGCGGGGTCTCCGGGCGCACCTCCGTCTCGGGCTCCGGCTCCGGCGTCTCGGGGGGCGGCGCCTGCTGCGTCTCGCGCGAGGCGGGGGCGGCGGCGGCGATCTCGGCGGGGCGTGCGACCGGCAGGCGCGCCTCTCGCGGGGCGGGGCCCTCCGGCGCCTCCGGCTCGGCGGCGATCTCGGTCTCGGTGGGGTCGACCTCCGGCAGCGGCTCGGGCTCGGGCTCGGGCGCCGGCGCCTCCGCGGGCAGGGGCTCGGGCTCCGGCGGGCGCTCTGGCCGCGCGCCCGGGATCGGCGCCTCGCGGGTGGCGAGCGGCTGCACCGGCTCGGTGGAGGGCGGGCTTTCGGGCACCGGGGACTGTATGGGCGGAGTCTCCGGCACCGGCGTCTCGGCGATCGAGGGGCGCACGGCCTCCGAGGGCACGGTGGTCGGCGCCGGGGGGGTCGCGAGGACGGGGAGATCGGGCCGCGCCTGCGGCGCCGCGACGGCCTCGGGCGCCGCGGGCTCCGGCTCCGGCGCGGGCTCGGCCGCCTCGGGGGGCGGCGGGGCCGCGTCCTCCCCGGGGACTGCGGGGACCGCGGGGGCCTCGGGGGGGGCCTCGGGCGCAGGCTCCGGCGCAGGCGGCGCCGCCCCGCCCCGCAGCGCCGCGAAGGCCTCCGCGTCGATCACCGTCACCTCGGTGGTGAGGGCCGGCGCGATCACGCGGTCGGTCACGAGGAAGGGCGCGATCGCCGCGGCGAGGATCGCGCCGCCATGGAGCGCGCCGGCGACGACGAGGCCGATGCGCTCGGGGCTCGTCTCCGCGCTTTCCGCCTCGGCGCCGGCGCGGAGGGGGTCGGCCCCTGGGGCCTCGTCTGCCGCCCGCGCGCTCACTCCTCCGCCTCCGGCACGCGCTGGTCGTGGACGAAGGAGATGCGCAGGAACCCCGCCCGGTTGAGCGCGGCGATGAGACGGGCAACGCGCCCGTAATCGACCCGCTCGTCGGCGCGCAGATAGACCCGGTCGTCCGGCCCGCGCGCCTCGCGGATCGCGGCGAGGCGGGCGGGGAGCTCCTCGAAGGACACCGCATTGTCCTGGATCGAGACGGTGCCGCCGGCGTCCACCGTGACCGTGAGCGGCGCCTCCTGCTCTGCGGGGAGCGGGGGCGCGTCGGTCTCGGGCAGCTCGACGGACACACCGACGGTCAGGAGCGGCGCCGCCACCATGAAGATGATCAGCAGCACGAGCATCACGTCGACGAAGGGCGTGACGTTGATCTCCGACATCGGGCGGAGGCGCCCGCGGCGGCGGGCGGCATGGCCCCGCGGCTCGGCGCCCGCGCCCATCTCAGCGCACCGCCCGGGCGGCTGGGGGCGCGGCGCTCTCGGCGCGGTCGATCTCGCGGGCGAGGAGGGTGGAGAACTCGTCGGCGAAGGCCTCGAGCCGAGCGGTCAGATCGCCCGCCATGGAGGAGAGGCGGTTGTAGGCCACCGTCGCCGGGATCGCGGCGAGGAGCCCGAGGGCCGTCGCGAGCAGCGCCTCGGCGATGCCGGGGGCGACGACGGCGAGATTGGTGTTCTGCGCCACCGCGATCGACTCGAAGCTGTGCTTGATCCCCCAGACGGTCGCGAAAAGCCCGATGAAGGGGGAGACCGAGCCCACCGTCGCGAGGAAGGAGAGCCGCGCCTCGAGCGCGCCCGCCTCCCGCGCGATGGCGACCGACATCGCCCGGTCGACCCGCGCCTGGGTGCCGACGAGGATCCCGCCCCCCGGCAGGAAGGAGCGCCGCCACTCGCGCATGCCGGCGACGAAGACCCGTTCCGCCGGGCTGCGCGGGCGCTCGGCGACGCGCTCGTAGAGGTCGTCGAGCGCATGGCCGGACCAGAACGCCTCCTCGAAGGCCGCGATCTGCCGCCCGAGCCGGCGCAGCGCCACCGCCTTCGCCACGATGATCGTCCAGGACCAGAAGGAGAGCACGACGAGCAGGACCATCACGATCTGCACGACGAGCGTCGCCTTGGCGAACATCGCCATGACGGAGAAGTCCACCGCCTCGGCCCGCGCGGCGGCGAGCCCGGCCGCCTCGCCCGCCGCCTGCGCCGCGGCGAGGGCGGCGAGGGTGCTGACCTCGGATAGGTCCATGCCTGCTCTCCTCGGCCGGGCGCCTCTCGCCCCCGGCTGGCCGCCGACCCCCGGCGCCCCGGCCCCCGCATCTGGCGGCGGGGTGGCGGAGCGCGCCCGGCGGACATTGCTCGTGGAGGTCTTTTACTCCGAGAGGCCCATCCGGTCCAGCGCCGCGGCAACCGCCTCCGGGAGCCGCCGGGGCCGCCCGTCCGCCCCCATACAGGCGACCGTCACCTCCGCCTCGACGAGGAGCGCCTCCCCCCGTCGCACCGCCTGCGCCATGACGACCCGCGCGGGCGTGCGCCGCGCGAGGGCGGTCTCGACCGTCACCACGTCGTCGAAACGGGCGGGCGCGCGATAGTCGATCTCGACGCGGGCGACCACGAAGACGAGCCCCGCCTCCGCCTTCAGCCGCCCCTGGTCGATCCCGAGCGCGCGCAGCGCCTCCGTCCGCCCCCGCTCGAGAAAGCGCAGGTAGTTGGCGTAGTAGACGACCCCCGCGAGATCGGTGTCCTCGTAATAGACGCGGATGTCGTGGCGGTGCATGCGCTCACGCCCCCATCCGCGCGGCGATCTCCCCGGCATGGGCGGGATCGCTCGCCGCGGCCGGCAGGTCCGGCGCATAGGCCGCGCGCAGGATCTCCTGGAACTCCGGCAGGATCACCGCGCGCCCGCCCTCCGTCATCGCCACCGGGCTCTCGCCGAGGAACGCCCGGTCCGACCACAGAAGCAGCCCCATCACCGCCTGCGAGAGCGCGAAGGCCCGCGGCGGGAGCTTGGCGAGATCGGCGTCGAGGCGCAGGAGCGTGATGGTCAGCCGGATCGCGCCCGCCTCCTCGAAGTCGAAGATCCGATACTGGTTGGCCCCGGACGCGCCGAGCACGGAGATCAGCCGGTCGATGTCCGGGATCAGCCGCTCGATGCCGGGGACCTCCTTCAGCCGCGGCCAGGCGTCGACGAGGAAGACGAGATAGTTGGCGCCGAGGTCCGGGTCGCTCTCCACCACGCGCCGCCCGGCGAGCCCCGCCGCCGCCGCGAGCCCCTCGCGCAGGAGCCGCTCCCCCTCGGCCTCCGTCCCCATGATGGCGGGCGCGAGGTCCCGCTCCCACCGCGCGAAGCGATACCCCCCGTCCGACCGCGTGAACAGCGCCTCGACCCGCGCCGCCGCTCCCTCGCTCATGTCTCGCCTCCCTCGCTCTTCACCAGCCCCGCGAACCCGGCCACCGCCAGCAGCGACAGCCCCCAGCCCGCGAGCACCTGGAGATAGACCAGCGCCTTGGCGAGCCACCCCCGGGGGGGTGTCCTCGTCCGGCACCCAGGCGTCCTGCTGCCCGATCTCGACGAGGGGGAAGAGCACGTCCGCCGAGTAGATCCAAGGGTTGAAGCTCGGGAAACCGGCCCCCTCGGCGGTGGCGAGGAAGCAGCCGGCCCGCGTCTCGCCCGGGGCGCGGAGGCCCGTGACCGGTGCGGCCCCCGCCACCCGCGTGGCCGACAGGTCGATCGCCTCCCCCGCGGGCGCGGCGCAGCGCACCCATTCGGCCGAGCGCAGGATGAAGGGGTTGTTCGGCTTGAAGACGTCGGCCTGCCAGCCGATCCAGAAGATCGCCGCGCCGACGAGCCAGACCCGCCCGAGCCAGAGCGCCGCGCGCAGCGGCCGGTGCCCGTGGCGCACCACCTCGTAGGTGAAGGCGTCCGCGAGCCGGCGGCCGAGGCGCATCCAGGGGTCGCGCTCGCGGCGGCGGCGGTCGGCGCGTTGGCGGATCTCCTTGGCGATGAGGACGGCGCGGGCGTCCTCCGGATGGCCCGTCTCGCGGAGGACCTTGGCGCAGTGCTCCCAGGGTTGCGGCCTGAAGTCCCACCCGAACTCGGCGGGGCGCTGCAGGTCGAGCCAGGGGATGCGCGCCTCCGCGCTCACCCCCTGCCCGGTGAAGGCGCCGTAGACGCAGCGCTCTAGCACCAGGCAGCCCGGCGCGGCCGGGTAGCAGGCGGGATCGTCGTCGATGTCCCCGATCTCCGCGGCGGTGAGATCGATCCGCCCCTCGAGCGTCGCCCCCTGCCGCCAGAAGAAGCTGCCCTCGATCCGCGCCCCGTCGGCGACGAGCGCATCGCCCCCCGGGTTGCGGAGCGTCGCGCCGACGCAGGAGAGATTGCCGCCGAGGCGGGTGCCGCGGAGCCGCGCCACGCCCTCGACGGTCGCGCCGCGGAGGAAGACGTCACCCTCCGCGCGCAGGCCGTCCGCGAAGAGCGCATCGCCCCCCGGGGTGCGGAGAGTCGCGCCGTCGCAGTCGAGATCGCCGCCGAGGCGGGCGCCGAGGAGCCGCGCCTCGCCCTCGACCGTCGCGCCGCTGAGGAAGACGTCGCCCTCCGCGCGCAGGCCGTCGGCCCCGAGCGCAGGGCCCTCCAGGTTGCGGAGCGTCGCGCGCGTGCAGGAGAGATCGCCGCCGAGGCGGGCGCCGAGGAGCCGGGCCGCGCCCTCGACCGTCGCGCCGCGGAGGAAGACGCCACCCTCCGTGCGTAGGCGGTCCGCGTAGAGGCCCGGGAGGATCGAGCCGTCGAGAATGAGGGTCTGCAGCCGGGCGCCGAGGAGGACGAGGCGGTCCTCGAAACGGCAGTTGACGAGCACGAGATCGGCGGGGAGGGTGCAGCCCTGGAGGTCGAGGCCCGCGGTGGTCTCCTCGGGCGGGAAGGCCGGGTCCGGCGTGCCGTCGGAGACGACGAGGGCGCCGGCGATGCGCAGGCCCGTCGCGGGCAGGCGGATGGCGTCCGCCGACGCGGCATCCGCGCCGTCGCCGCCGAGGGCGAGCCAGCGCAGGACCGAGGCGCGGACCCGCCGGTCGGCCCCGGCCTCCGCCCCCGGCAACCGGCCGTCGCCGAGGCGCACGATATGGCCCGAGGGGAGGCCGGCGATCACGGTGCGCTCGGCCTCCGTCAGCTCCTCGAGGCTCTCGAACGGGCGGGGCGGCATCGCGGGGCTCCTCTCCCTCAGGCAATGCGCCCTTTATGGCCGGCGCGCAGGGCGCCGTCACCCGCCGTCCTCGAAGAGATCGGGCGGCGCCGGCCCGCGCGGCGGCTCGAGGCCGAGATGGCGCCAGGCGCCCCGGGTGAGGAGGCGCCCCCGCGGCGTGCGCTGGATGAGGCCGGCCTGCAACAGATAGGGCTCGATCACCTCCTCGAGCGCGTCGCGCGCCTCCGAGAGCGCGGCGGAGAGCGTCTCCACCCCCACCGGGCCGCCGCCGTAATGCTCGGCGACGAGGGAGAGGTAGCGCCGGTCGGCGGCGTCGAGGCCGAGCCGGTCGACCCCGAGGCGGCCGAGGGCGCGGTCGGCCAGCGCGCGGTCGATCCGCCCGCCGGTCTCGACGACGGCGAAATCCGCCACCCGGCGCAGGAGCCGCCCGGCGATGCGCGGCGTGCCGCGGGCGCGCGCGGCGATCTCGGCGATGCCGTCCTCGCTCGCCTCGAGCCCCATGAGCCGCGCGGCGCGGGCGACGATGAGGCCGAGTTCCTCCGCCGAGTAGAATTCGAGCCGCACGGGGATGCCGAACCGGTCCCGCAAGGGGGTGGTGAGGAGGCCGAGCCGGGTCGTCGCGCCGATCAGCGTGAAGGGCTGGAGGCCGATGCGGACGGTGCGCGCCGCCGGCCCCTCGCCGATCACGAGGTCGAGCTCGAAATCCTCCATCGCCGGGTAGAGGATCTCCTCGACGACCGGGGAGAGGCGGTGGATCTCGTCGATGAAGAGAACGTCGCGGGCCTCGAGATTGGTCAGCACCGCGGCGAGATCGCCGGGCTTGGCGATCACCGGGCCAGAGGTCATGCGAAAGCCGACGCCGAGTTCCCGGGCGACGATCTGGGCGAGGGTCGTCTTGCCGAGGCCCGGGGGGCCGTGGAGCAGAAGGTGGTCCATCGCCTCGGCACGGCGGCGGGCGGCCTCGACGAAGACCGCGAGATTGGCGCGCGCGGCGGCTTGGCCGGTGAAATCCGCCAGCCGCTCCGGGCGGAGCGCGCGCTCGGGGGCGTCGTCCGGGCCCTCCTCGGGGCGCAGCACCGGCTCGCGGGGATCAGACATCGGGGGCGAGGCGGCGGAGCGCGGCGCGGATCAGATCGGCCGCGCCCTCGGCGCCCGCATCGCCCGCCTCCGCGATGGCGCGGGCGGCGGCGGCGCGGTCGTAGCCGAGATTGAGGAGCGCGGAGAGGGCGTCCCCCGCCGCGGCGGCGTCGGGCGCCTCGGCCGGGGCGGGGGCCGCCGCACGCCCCGCCTGCGCACCGAGGGCGAGGACCGACGGCGCCCGCTCCGCCAGTTCGTTGACGATGCGGTTGGCGAGCTTCGGGCCGACGCCCGGGGCCCCGCGGATCGCCCCCGCATCGCCGAGGGCGAGCGCCCGGCTCACCCCCTCCGGCCCGAGCGCATCGAGGATCGCGAGCGCCACCTTGGCGCCGACGCCCTGCACGGAGGTCAGCAGCCGGTGCCATTCGCGCTCGGCCACGGTCTGGAAGCCGATGAGCTGCATCAGATCCTCGCGCACCAGAAGCTCGACATAGAGCGCCGCGGTCTCGCCCGGCGCGGGCAGGCGCGCGAGGGTGCCCGGCGCGCAATGGACGACGTATCCGACGCCGCCAACCTCGAGGAGCGCATGGTCGGCGGCGACATAGTCCACCCGTCCGGTCAGCTTGCCGATCATCTCGCCCCCAGGGCGCCGCGGCGGGCCTCGGCGCCCGCGGTCCAGGCATGGCAGATCGCGATGGCGAGCGCATCCGCCGCGTCGTCCTTCGCTTCCGCGGCGAGCGCGCCCGGGAGCAGCATCCGCACCATATGCGCCACTTGCGCCTTGTCCGCATGGCCGACGCCGACGACCGCCTTCTTGACCGCGTTTGGCGCGTATTCCGCCACCGCGATCCCGGCGCGGGCCGGGACCAGAAGGGCCACGGCGCGCGCCTGCCCGAGCTTGAGCGTGCCGGCCGCGTCGCGGTTGACGAAGGTCTGCTCGACGGCGGCGGCCGCGGGGGCGTGCTCGGCGAGCACCGCCTCGAGGGCGTCGTAGAGCCGGGCGAGCCGGTCGGCCAGCGGGCCGTCGCCCGAACGGCAGACCCCGTGGGCCACCGCCGAGAGCCGGCCCGCGCGGGCCTCCACCACCCCCCAGCCGGTGTGCCTCAGCCCCGGATCGATCCCGATCACGCGCATCTCAGCCGCCCCTCCGTCACGCTTTCTTCACCGCTAGCACGAAAGGGGAACGGGGGCCACCGGGGAATCCGGGGAGAAGGGGCGGAAAACGACATCCCGCAGCCCGTCCGCGACAGAATTTCGCTGCGCCGCAACACTTGCGAAAAACGCAAGCATGCCATGCGGTTATCGCAATTGTGGAGTCGGCTTGCAGGCGCCATCTAGGCCTCAGACGACGGAGCCGCAGCGACCTATCCACCGCGAGACCAACGAGACAGACCATGCGCCAGGACCCGATCGAATTCCGTGCCCGCCCGCTTCTCCTCGAGAAGCTTGTCGCCTGGATCGAGGCGCGCCGCGAGGCGGCCCGCCTGTCCCGCAAATCGCCGCAGGAGCGCGAGGACATCGGCCTCACGCTCGGCGACGTCGACCGACTGGGCGCCTGACCCGCGGCCACGGCCGCGATCCCGGCCCGAGAGGGGCCGGGCACCTCCCGCTTCCCCGCCGCCGCGATCCCCGGGTCCGGCGGCGGGCCTGTCTGCGGCCCCCGGGCCGCGCCACCTCCCCGCCGGCCGCGGCCGTGCCCTGAAGACCCGAAAGGACCGAGACGATGACCACCCACACCGCCTCCCGCACCCTGCCCTTCGGCGCCATCACCGTCCACCGGATCGTGACCTCGGTGCGCGACTTCGCCGAGCGCGCCGAGGCCTGGAGCCGCTCGCGCCGCACCGCGGAAGAGCTCTCCCGCCTCTCGCCCGAGCAGCTCGACGACATCGGCCTCACCCTCGCCGATATCGACGCCTACCGCCGCTCCGGCCGCCTCTGAGAGACCCCGCCCGGCCGGCGCTCAGGGCAGCCGGCCGGGTCGCCCCCAAAGCGCGAGGCTCGTCCAGCCCGCGCGGTCGAGGCGTGCCGCGGCCCGCAGACCGCAGCCGCGATAGACCGCCTCCACCCCCGCCGCCTGGCTCGAGAGGAGCCCCGACAGCACCGCGATCCCCCCGGGCGCGAGATGGCGCGCGATCTCCGGCGCGAGGCGCTTGAGCGGGCCCGCGAGGATGTTGGCGAACACGAGATCGTAGGGCGCCGTGCGCCGCAGCCAGGGGCTCTCGAAGCCCGCGGCGCGGACCGTCAGCATGGGCGGCGAGATGCGGTTGGCGCGCGCATTGGCCCGGGCGGTCGCCACCGCCACCTCGTCGACATCCCCGGCATAGGCCGGCACGTGCCAGAGCCGCGCCGCGGCCATGGCGAGCACCCCTGTCCCGCAGCCGATATCCGCCACCCGCCGCGCCTTGAGCCCCGCCTTGGCGATGCGGTCGAGGAGCAGCAGGCAGCCCTGCGTCGTCGCGTGATGGCCGGTGCCGAAGGCCATCGCCGCCTCGATCGCGAGGCCGATCTCCTGCGGCCCGGGGACATGGCGATCGTGCCCGCCATGAACGACGAAGCGCCCCGCGCGCACCGGATGCAGCTCGCGCCTGACCTGCGCCACCCAGTCCCGATCGTCGAGCCGGCTGACCGCGAACTCCGCCGCCCCATGCGCCGCGGCGAGGAGGAAGAGCCCGGCGCGATCGGGCGGCGCCTCGAAATAGGCGCCGACCTCCCAGGCCCCGCTGCCGTCCTCGATCTCGAAGACCCCGACCCCCGTCGGCGCCGGATCGAGCGCCTCGAGCGCCTCGCCGAGCGCCTCGGCCGGGCCTCGGCTCGAAACCGTCGTCATCGCCGTGTAGGTGCTCACCCGGCTCCCCCCTGCCCCAGACCGCGCTTCACAAAAAGGCGATGCGCAAAGCGCGTCAATACGCTAGTCTGAGATTTGAGGGAGTGGATTCGCACGTTTCACAGATCGGATCGGAGGCGCCAGATGACTGGAGTGCTGACGGGGTGCGTTAAGCGGCTTACCCGAGTTCGGCCCGTGCGCGCGGCCGGGCGGGCGATTTCGGGGTCTCGGACTTCGGCGTATTTCGAGTCCCAGTCGGGGACGATGACGATTCAGATGCTCATCCTCTCGATCCTGCTGTTCGGGACCACGGGGATGGTGCTCGATTCGGGGCGGATCTACCAGATCCACTCCAAGATGCAGAGCTTCGCCGACCAGGTGGCCCATGCCGCCGCCGCCGAGCTCGACGGCGAGCCGGACGCGATCGCCCGCGCCTGCCGGGTGCAGAGCGGGTTCAACGGCGTCAACGAGAGCGGCGCGCTGATCCGCGACACCGAGTCCGGCGGGCATCAGTTCGAGATCAAGCAGCTCTATTTCTACAGCCAGTTCGACGAGGGCACGGGTCGCAAGACCCAGCCCGACATCAGCCACAATGTCGGCTATCTCGTGAAGGCGGGCGGGGGCTCCGATCTCTGCGCGCTCGCCGGCGATCCGCTGCAGTCGGCCGCGCTCCAGGCAGCGAGCGCCGATGCCCGCTTCGTCGCCGCCGAGATCGACGCGGTGGCGATCGACAGCTTCGCCGGCGCGATGTATCGCATCGCTCAGGGCTTCGGGCGGATGATCGATATCGCGCCGGACAGCGGCCCGGCGGATTCGGCCAAGATCAACACGATCGCCGTCGCCACCCTCTTCATGGACACCTGTGCCGACGTGACCACGCTGGTGATGTGCAACCCCTGGGAGGACAGCGACCCGATCACGCCGACCTATCAGGACGAGCTCGCGGCCGACAACATCCAGGGCCGCACGATCATGACCTTCGCGGACACCGACACGACCCCCGGCAAGCCGCTCGCCTCCGACTCGCCCTTCGACTGGAACATCCGCAACCAGCTCTTCGAGCTGGTCGACCCCGTCTCCACCGGGGTCGCCTGCACGCCCACCAACGTGGCCTCGATCTTCCCCGGCGTGCCGGCGGATCTCGCGACCTCGGCCTGCCTCATGGCGCAGACCCCGCAGCGCGTCTGCTGGAGCGACACGGTGGAGATCCGCCCCGCCCGGGCCGACACGGTCGTCGCCGCGCTCAACACGCGCTTCGACATGCAGAACTACCCCTTCCTCCCCGGCACCTACTATTCGCCGACCACCGCCATCGGGTCGGTCCCGGCCGGGACCTTCTTCGAGCCGGATCTGCAGGTCGCCACCCCCTGGGAGGACATGCGCTTCGACATCACGGGCGACCCCCACGCGCAATACGATGACGTTACCACCCCCGGCGGGCGCTCGGTCTATTACGACTACGAGGACTACCCCCTCGGCGGCGGCTATCAGGGCATCCCGGAGCCGGGGATGACCCTCAACATGTTCATGAACAACCCTTATGAGTGGGGCTTCCACCGCTGCCACTCCAACACGCAGAAGGCCGCCCTCGGCGAGCCGGCGACCAACCCGTGCGCGATCGACTTTATCTCCAACGGGAACACGACGGCGCCGGAGGATCTCAAGGAGATGATCAGCGCCTATTACGGCGACGTCTTCGGCGAGGGCACCGGCGGCTCCGGCGGAACCGGCGGCGGCACCACGGGCGGCGGCCTCACGGGCGGCGGCGGCGGCCTCGGCGGCGGCGGCGGCCTCGGCGGGGGCGGCGGCGGCCTCGGCGGGGGCGGCGGCCTGACCGGCGGGGGCGGCCTGACCGGCGGCTTCTCGGAGACCGGCGGCGCGGAGGGCGGCCTCGCCGCCTATTCCGGCCCGACGCTCACCCTGCCCACGGACGCGGATACCTGGTACGAGGCCTACCGCTTCATGCGCCTCAACCAGCTGACGATGGCCCCTGCGCCGGACTACGACGCAGCGCAGAACATCTCCGCGACCTACCACAAGGTCTACGATGCTGCGCTGACCGGCCCCTCGGGCCTGCCGATCGCCAATGCGGCCGACGCCTCCGCCATGGCCGACTCGCCCGGCGCCAACCCGCGGACCGACGCCAAGCACATGCCGGATCGCCACGCCGCCGCGATGTCCGGCATGAGCTTCACCGACGCCGCCGGAACCTTCCGCACCTGCACCGCCTCCGATCCGATGAGCTGCCTGTTCGACCAGACGGAGGAGCGCCGCCGCTTCCGCAGCCTGCTCGTCGATTGCGAGGCGGCGGTCGATGCCGGCGCCAACGCGGACGGCAATTACGAGACCGAGGTTGTCGGCACCATCGATTGGTTCCTGCCCCGCCCGGCCACCATGTTCTGCGGCTACCTCGACCCGAGCGACAGCACCGAGGACGAGATCCTGACGGCCATCGGTGCGACCGGCGAGGACGTGGTCGACGACCCCTGGTCGCGGCTACATTGCGACAACACGGTGCCGGCCCTCGACGGGCTGCAGGAGACCCGCGTCTTCATCGAGCTGATCGGCGAGGGCGAGACGATCGAGCGCTACACCCCGCAGCTCACCCAGTGAGCCGCGGGCCGCACGGCCGGCGCGGGCGCGTCCCTCCCCGGGGCGCGCCCGTTGCCCGTCACCCCTGCGGCAGCGCGCCCTCGGGACAGCGCACCCCGGTGCCGCCGACGCCGCAATAGCCCCCGGGGTTCTTCGCCAGATACTGCTGGTGGTAATCCTCGGCGAAGTAGAACTCCGGCGCCGGCGCGATCTCCGTCGTGATGGCCCCGAAGCCCGCAGCGCTCAGCCGCTCCTGGAAGGCCGCGCGCGTGGCCTCCGCGGCCGCCGCCTGCTCCGGCCCGTAGGTGTAGATGCCGGAGCGGTATTGCGTCCCCACATCGTTGCCCTGGCGCATGCCCTGGGTCGGGTCGTGCCCCTCCCAGAAGATGGTGAGCAGATCGCCATAGGAAATCCGCGCAGGGTCGTAGACGACGAGGACCGCCTCGGTATGCCCCGTCTTGCCGGAACAGACCTCCCGATAGGTCGGGTTCGGGGTAAAGCCCGCCGCATAGCCGACCGCCGTCACCCAGACCCCGGGGCGCGTCCAGAACATCCGCTCGACGCCCCAGAAACAGCCCATGGCGAACATCGCCCGCTCAGTCCCCTCCGGATAGGGGCCCTTCAGCGGGCGGTCGTTGACGAAATGCGTCTCCGCGGTCGGGATCGGCTCCGCCCGCCCCGGCAGCGCGGTCTCCGCGGTCGGCATCGCCCCGGCCGCGCGCGTCAGAAATCCGAACATCGGACCCTCCTTTTCCTAGCCCTCAAATAAGGTATGCCGCCCTCCCATCCCCGGCAACGCCACAAGAAATAGGGGAACAAGCCTGGAACACCCCTTTCCCTAGCGCCCGGCCCGCGCTATGCTCGCGCCCATGAACGAGCATGCGCGCGAGAGAGCCCCGCTGTCGGCCCAGGCCGCCCCCATGCCGCCCTATCTCGCCGGGCTCAACCCGGCGCAGCGGGAGGCTGTGGAGGCGCTCGACGGCCCGGTGCTCGTCCTCGCCGGCGCCGGCACCGGCAAGACCCGGGTGCTCACGAGCCGGCTCGCGCATCTGATCCACCAGCGCCGCGCCTGGCCTTCGCAGATCCTCGCGGTCACCTTCACCAACAAGGCCGCCCGCGAGATGAAGGAGCGCTGCGCCGCTCTCCTCGGCGGGCCGCTCGAGGGGCTGCCCTGGCTCGGCACCTTCCACGCGATCTGCGTCAAGATCCTGCGCCGCCATGCCGAGCTCGCGGATCTGAAGTCCAATTTCACCATCCTCGACACCGACGACCAGATCCGCCTGATCAAGCAGATCCTCGCCGCCGAGGGGATCGACGAGAAGCGCTGGCCCGCCCGCGTCTTCTCCGGCCTGCTCGACCGCTGGAAGAACCGGGCGCAGCGCCCGCACCAGATCCCGGCGGACGAGGCGGGCTTCGCCGGCAACCGCGCGGCCGAGTTCTACGAGGCCTATCAGGACCGGTTGCGCACGCTCAACGCCGTCGATTTCGGCGATCTGCTCCTCCATGTGGTGACGATCTTCCAGTCCCACCCGGACGTGCTCGCGCAATACCAGGAGCGGTTCAAGTATATCCTGGTGGACGAGTATCAGGACACCAACATCGCGCAGTATCTCTGGCTGCGCCTTCTGGCGCAGGGCCACCGCAACATCGCCTGCGTCGGCGACGACGACCAGTCGATCTATGGCTGGCGTGGGGCGGAGGTCGGCAACATCCTGAAATTCGAGAGCGACTTCCCCGGCGCCAAGGTGGTCCGGCTCGAGCAGAACTACCGCTCGACCCGGCATATCCTCGGCGCCGCCTCCGGCGTCATCGCCGCCAACGAGGGCCGGCTCGGCAAGACGCTCTGGACCGAGGCGGCGGCGGGCGAGAAGGTCCGCCTCATCGGCCATTGGGACGGCGAGGAGGAGGCGCGCTGGATCGGCGAGGAGATCGAGGCGGCGCAGCGCGGCACCCGCGGCAACCCGCCCCTCGGGCTCGACGATATGGCGATCCTGGTCCGCGCCTCCTTCCAGATGCGCGCCTTCGAGGACCGCTTCCTCACCATCGGCCTGCCCTACCGCGTGATCGGCGGCCCGCGCTTCTACGAGCGCATGGAGATCCGCGACGCGATGGCCTATTTCCGCGTCGCCGTCAGCCCGGACGACGATCTGGCCTTCGAGCGCATCGTCAACACGCCGAAGCGCGGGATAGGCGACAAGGCGTTCCAGGCCGTGCAGCGCCTCGCCCGGGAGGAGCGGGTCTCGCTCGTGGATGCCGCGCGCACAGTGGCCGGCGGGGGCGAGGGCGTCACCAAGCGCGCCGCCGCCTCCCTCGGCGGGCTCGTCGCGATGATCGACCGCTGGCATCCGCTGACCCTCGGCCCCGTCTCCACCGGAGAGGGGGTGGCCCGGCTCTCCCATGTCGAACTCGCCGAGCGGATCCTCGACGAATCCGGCTACACCGCCATGTGGCAGAACGACAAATCCCCCGAGGCGCCGGGCCGGCTCGAGAACCTCAAGGAGCTGATGGGCGCGCTCGAGGGCTTCGAGAACCTCCAGGGCTTTCTCGAGCACGTCTCCCTCGTGATGGACAACGAGACCGAGGAGGGCGGCGAGAAGGTCTCCATCATGACGCTGCACGCGGCCAAGGGGCTCGAATTCCCGCAGGTCTTCCTCCCCGGCTGGGAGGACGGGCTCTTCCCCTCGCAGCGGTCGATGGACGAGTCGGGCCTCCAGGGGCTCGAGGAGGAGCGCCGCCTCGCCTATGTCGGCATCACCCGGGCCGAGGCGCATCTGACCGTCTCCTTCGCGGCCAACCGGCAGATCTACGGGCGCTGGCAGTCCGCGCTGCCCTCCCGCTTCGTCGACGAATTGCCCCCCGAGCATGTGGAGGTGCTGACCCCGCCCGGCCTCCATGGCGGCCCCGCCGCCTCCGCCGCGGGCGCCGCGGGCGGCTCGCTCCTCGAGGCGCAGGCGGTCTCGGCCGACAGCTACAACTCGCCCGGCTGGAAGCGCTTCGCCGCCCGCGCCCGCCAGCGCCCGATGGACCAGCCGAGCGAGACCCGCGCCCTGGTGATCGACGCCGAGGCGCGCCCCGCGCACGAGCCCGGCACCCGCGTCTTCCACCAGAAATTCGGCTACGGCCGCGTGACCGAGGTCGAGGGCGACAAGCTGACCGTCGCCTTCGAGAAGGCCGGGGAGAAGAAGGTGGTCGCCCGCTTCGTCTCGCGCGCGGAGAACCAGTCTCCGGGCTCCGACGTCCCCTTCTGACGCATGCACGACATCCGCCCCGTCGTCTCGGTCATCGGCCGGCTGACCGTGGTGCTCGGGGGCTCGATGGTCCTCGCCGCGGGCGTCGACGCCGCGAGCGGGCATGCCAACTGGCGCGGCATGACCATGGCGGCCTTCCTGACGACGACCGCCGGGCTCTCCCTCTCCCTCGTCACCCGCCGCCAGTCGCTCGAGCGGCTCACCCGCCAACAGGCCTTCCTGCTCACCACCCTGGTCTGGATGGCGCTCCCGGTCTTCGGCGCCCTGCCCTTCTATCTCGGCCCGGCGGGCACGCCCTATGCGCTCTCCTACACGGACGCCTATTTCGAGGCGATGTCGGGGCTCACCACCACGGGCGCGACGGTGATGTCCGGGCTGCAGGACGCCCCGCCCGGCCTCCTCTTCTGGCGGGCGCTGCTGCAATGGTATGGCGGCGTCGGCATCGTCGTCTTCGCCATGGTGTTCCTGCCGGCGCTCAAGATCGGCGGCATGCAGTTCTTCCGCTCCGAGGCGTTCGATGTCGGCACCGACATCCTGCCGCGCGCGGCGGAGGTCGCGGGCTCGCTCTTCTGGATCTATCTGAGCCTCACCCTCGGCTGCATGCTCGCCTATTCCGCCACCGGGCTCAGCGCCTTCGACGCCATCTGCCACGCGATGACCACCGTCTCCACCGGCGGCCTCGGCAATTACGACGACAGCTTCGCGAGCTTCCCCGCCGCGACGCAATACGTCGCCGTGCTCTTCATGGTGCTCGCGGCGCTGCCCTTCATCCGCTTCATCCAGCTCTCGCGCGGGAATGCCGAGCCGCTCTTCCACGACATCCAGATCCGCGGGTTCCTCGCCGTGGTGGGCGTCGTGAGCGGCCTCGTCACGCTCTGGCTCCTGCTCGACGGGCGCACCGGGGTCGAGGAGAGCTTCCGCGCGGCGCTCTTCAACATCACCTCGATCACCACCGGCACGGGCTACGCCTCCGAGCCCTACGACGCCTGGAGCGGCTTCCCGATCGCGCTCTTCTTCATGGTGGCGCTGATCGGGGGCTGCGCGGGGTCGACCTCCTGCTCGGCCAAGGTGTTCCGCTATCAGATCCTCTTCGCCGCCCTCACCCAGCAGATCCGGCGGATCCACACCCCGTCCGGCGTCTTTCCGCTGCGCTACGATCACCGGGTCGTGGATCCGGAGGTTCTCTCCTCGGTGATGGCCTTCTTCTTCGTCTTCGTGACGGCGCTGTCGGTCTGGGCGATCCTGCTGTCGATGTTCGGCCTGCCGGCGATCACGGCGATCTCGGGGGCGGTGGCGACGCTCGCCAATGTCGGCCCCGGGCTCGGCGCGCAGATCGGGCCGTCGGGCAATTACGCCGACCTTCCCGATGCGGCAAAATGGCTCCTCTCGGCGGGAATGCTGCTCGGACGCCTCGAATTCATTTCGGTTCTCGTCCTATTTGCCCCGTCCTTCTGGCGCCGGTGAGGCTTTTCCGGCCATTTCGCCGCAGGAGCCAAGCAATTCCTTTGCGCCCTTGTAGAAAATTCGAATTCCCTGCAGCGGGATCGGGGCCCATATAGCCGATGAGCGCGGGGCTTGCTTCGCGCTGGCCGAACGCTCTCCCAGGGTTCGAGCCATCATTCGGAGCGGCAATCAGCCGCTCCTTTTTTTTCCTATCTTCACCGGATGCCCCTAGCTATTAGATTGGCTTTCGACCGTTTAAGCTGAGCGAAATGGCGCATCCGAAGTCCATCACCCTGAAGCAGCTGCGCGCGCTCGCGGCGATCGTCGAGACCGGATCGATCACCGCGGCAGCCGGCACGCTGCACGTCACCCCGCCCGCCGTCTCCACCCAGCTCAAATCGCTCGAGGAGAGCGTCTGCGCGCAGGTGCTCCATCGCGGGCCCGACGGCAAGGTGAGCCTCACCCCCGTCGGCCGCGAGCTCCTCGGCACGATCCACAAGATCGAGACCGCCCTCAGCCAGTCCTTCGCCCGGATCGAGGCGCTGAAGGCCGGCATGGCGGGCTATGTCTCGATCGGCGTGGTCTCGACGGGGAAGTATTTCGCGCCCGGCCTCGTCGCGCGGCTGAAGCAGCGGCTGCCGGAGGTGGAGATCGGCCTCAAGGTCGGCAACCGCGACACCATCGTCGAGGCGCTCGGCCGCGGCGAGATCGAGCTCGCCATCATGGGCCGCCCGCCGCAGGACCCGCCGGTGGAGGCCGAGATCCTCGGCGAGCATCCCTATATCGTCATCGCGCCGCCGGACCACCGGCTCGCGCAACTGCCCGACGTCCACCCCGAGGCGCTGCTCGAGGAGACCTTCCTCGGCCGCGAGCCGGGGTCCGGCACCCGCATCCTGATGCGCCGCTATCTCGACCGCATCGGCGAGGGCCGGCCCTATCGCATGATCGAGATGGGGACCAACGAGACGATCAAGCAGGCGGTGATGGCGGGCCTCGGCCTCGCGATCATCTCGGCGCATACGGTGGTGCCCGAGCTCGAGGCGGGGCGGCTCGTGATGCTGCGGATGGAGGGGCTGCCGATCATCCGCCACTGGTATCTGGTGCGCCCGGCGAATGCGGAGCTTTCGGCGACGGGCCGCGCTTTCCGCGACTTCCTGCTGGCCGCGAACGGGGACTATTTCCCGAAGCTGCCGAAGCCGCTCCTGGTGGAGCGTTGGGAGGACCAGCCGATCTGACGGGGCGCTGAGGCGAGTTCGGCACCCGGCGGCACCGGCCGACCCGGACCCGCCGCCACCCCC
>CAZNTX010000011.1:0-63529 GCA_964576075.1 uncultured Limibaculum sp.
GGCGGCGGGGTCGGTCGCCGGCGCCACGCGCGCGACCCCCGCCGTTCCAGGGGCCGGCCGCACCGCGCGCCCCGCCGAGCCCCCGCGAGGCGCACCCGGGCGGTGCCCGGCCCCGAACGCGCGCGGGGCGGACGCCGCCGCGCCCGCCCCGCCCGATGTCTCTTCTCCCCGGCCGCGCCGGGGGCCAGGGCTCAGCTGCCGGGCTGCTCGCCGCCGACATCCCCCTCGGGGACGTCGACCGGGCCCTCGTCGCGGTCGCGCCGATCGTCCTCCTCCTCGGAGGCCGCCCCGCCGATGTCGTCGAACAGCTCGGCGATGTCGAACTCGGCCTCCGCCTCCTCCTCGGCGCGGAGTTCCTGGATCGACTTGCCGGAGGCCTGCATCTCCGCTTCCTCCGCCGAGCGGGCCACGTTGGCCGTCACCTCGACGATCACCTCCGGGTGGAGCTGAACGCGCAGGCTGTGCAGCCCGAGCTCCTTGATCGGCTTGTCGAGCACCACCATCCGCCGCTCGACCTCGAAGCCCTCGGCCTTGGCGAGCTCGGCGATGTCGCGCGGCGCGACCGAGCCGTAGAGCGCGCCCGCCTCCGACGCCGCGCGGATCACGACGAACTGCTTGCCGGCGAGCCCGGCCGCGCTCCGCTCCGCCTCGGCGCGGGCCTCGGCGTTCTTGGCCTCGAGCTGCGCGCGCTCGGCCTCGAACCGCGCCATGTTTGCCTTGGTCGCGCGCAGCGCCTTGCTCTGGGGGAGCAGGAAGTTCCGCGCATAGCCGTCGCGGACCTTCACCACCTCGCCCATCTGGCCGAGCTTCTCGACCCGTTCCAGAAGAACCACGTCCATCGCAGCCTCCTCACTTCACCGCATAGGGCAGGAGCGCGAGGAAGCGCGCCCGCTTGATCGCGCGGGCGAGCTCGCGCTGCTTCTTCGAGCTGACCGCGGTGATCCGGCTCGGCACGATCTTGCCGCGCTCCGAGATGTAGCGCTGCAGCAGCTTGACGTCCTTGTAGTCGATCTTCGGCGCGTTGTCGCCCGAGAACGGGCAGGTCTTGCGCCGGCGGAAGAACGGCTTGCGCATCTCTCTCTCCTCTCCGTTCCGGGATCAGTCGCGCCGGGGCGGGCGGTCGTCGCGGTCGCGCCGGGGCGGGCGGTCGTCGCGGTCGCGCCGGGGGCCGCGGCCGCGCTCGTCGCGGCTCGACTTCGCCTGCAGGACCGCCGAGGGCCCCTCCTCATGCGCCTCGACCAGCACGGTCAGCACGCGCATCACGTCGTCGTGCAGCCGCATCAGGCGCTCCATCTCGTGCACCGCCTCGGCCGGCGCGTCGGAGCGGATATAGGCGTAGTGACCCTTGCGGTTCTTGTTGATCTTGTAGGCGAGGGTGCGCAGGCCCCAATATTCGGACCCGATCACCGTGCCCCCCTGATCGGAGAGAACCTGGCCGAACTGCTCGATCAGCGCCTCGGCCTGCGCGTTGGAGATGTCCTGACGCGAGATGAAGGTATGCTCGTAGAGCGGCATCGGTGCCCGCCCTCCTGGTCTCACGCGCTTCCTCTCCCGGGGGATGACCCTCCCGATCCCGGGGTGGAGCGGCGCGGATATGTGCCGTCTCGGGAGAGCGCCCCAATAGCCGAGAGCCGAGCCCCGCGCAAGCCCCGGCTCAGGCGGGGGCGAACCAGGGCTTGGCCTCGGCGCGGAAGAGCTGCCAGATCGCGGCGAGCTGCATCCCCGCCTGAACCAGCGCGATCGCGCCGACGAGGGGCGCGCGCTCCAGATCCTCGGCGATCTGCGGCACGATGCCGACGGCGCCCGTCAGCGTGAAGAGCGTGATCACCCATTTCGCGATCCGCGAGCCGCGCCGCGAGACGAGGAGGATCATCGCCACCACCGCCGCCACCACCAGCGCCCCGATGACGAGGACGAGCCCCTCCTGCCCCTCCGACAGCTCGGCGAGCGAGACCGGGTCGAGCGCGGCCGATACGAGGCCGAGCAGGAGCGAGCCGAGAAACAGCCGCTCGAAAAGGACGATCGGACGCGGACGCATGGCTTCCCCCACCCTTCCTATCAGCGCCGGGCGAGCCTACCACGGAGGGATCTCGGCCGTCAGGCCCACGTCATTTCGCAGACCCAAGGAGATCGCCATGCCCGATTACGACCTCGACCGCGCCTACGAGATCGACGGGGCGGAGGATGCGCGCCGGCTCTACGGCGACTGGGCGCAGACCTACGACAGCGCCTTCGGCGAAGGCTGGGGCTATGTCGCCCCCCGCGAGATCGCGCGGCTCTACCTGTCCGAGATGGCGGACGGGAACCTGCCCGTTCTCGATCTCGGGGCGGGGACCGGGCTCGTCGCCGAGCATCTCGGCGGGGTCGAGGTCGACGCGCTCGACATCACTCCGGAGATGCTGCGCATCGCCGAGGGCAAGGGGCTCTACCGCCGCCTGATCGAGGCCGACGCGACCAAGCCCCTGCCCATGGAGGACGGCGCCTATGGGGGCGTGGTCTCCTGCGGCACCTTCACCCACGGGCATGTGGGCCCCTCCTGCCTGCCCGAGCTTCTGCGGGTGACGCGGCCCGGCGCGCTCTTCGTCTGCGGCACCATCGCCGAGGTGCTCGACGGCGCGGGCTTCGGCTCGGCGCTCGCCGATCTCGTGGCGACGGGGCGGATCGAGCCGGTGCGCTTCCGCCACATCGCGGTCTACGAGGGCGCCGACCACCCGCACAAGGACCGGGTCGGGCTCGTCATCGTGTTCCGCCGGCTCTGAGAGCGGCGGGCCGCGCGGGTTGACAGTCTCCCGGCGCTCGCTCAGGAAACCCGGAAAACGGGAGGGACGGCCGATGCGGGCATTCATCTTTCCGGGCCAGGGGGCGCAGGCGGTCGGCATGGGCCGCGCGCTCGCCGAGGCCTATCCGGCGGCGCAGGCGGTGTTCGACACGGTGGACGAGGCGCTCGGCGAGGCGCTCTCCGCGACCGTGTGGGAGGGGCCAGAGGACAAGCTCACCCTCACCGAGAACGCCCAGCCCGCGCTGATGGCCACCTCCATCGCCGCGCTGCGCGCGCTCGAGGCGGAGGGCGTCGGCCTCGAGGCCGCCGATTTCGTGGCGGGCCACTCGCTCGGGGAATACTCCGCCCTCTGCGCCGCCGGCGCCATCGGCCTCGCCGATACGGCGCGGCTCCTGCGGCTGCGGGGCCAGGCGATGCAGTCGGCCACCCCGGTCGGCATCGGCGCGATGGCGGCGCTTCTGGGGCTCGACTACGCGAAGGCCGTCGTCGTCGCCGCGGAGGCCGCGCAGGGGGAGATCTGCGAGGCGGCGAACGACAACGACCCCTCGCAGGTCGTCGTCTCCGGCCACCGCTCGGCGGTCGAGCGGGCGGTGCTGATCGCCAAGGAGCACGGGGCGAAGCGGGCGGTGCTGCTCCCCGTCTCCGCGCCCTTCCACTGCCCGCTGATGCAGCCCGCCGCCGAGGCGATGGCCGCGGCGCTGGCCGAGACCGAGATCCAGGCCCCCGCGGTCCCTCTGATCGCCAATGTCACCGCCGCCCCGGTGTCGGATGCGGACGAGATCCGCCGCCTCCTCGTGGAGCAGGTCACCCACCGGGTGCGCTGGCGCGAGAGCGTCGCGCGGATGGCCGAGGAGGGGGTCTCCGAGACCGTCGAGATCGGCGCGGGCAAGGCGCTCTCCGGCATGGTCAAGCGCGTCGACAAGAAGATCGCGACCCATGCCGTCTCGACCCCGGAGGACGTGAAGAAGCTCGCCGAGGCGCTCTCCGCTTGACGTTGCGGTCCTCCTCGGTAACGTACGGTCTGTGGGGTCACGGGTCGCGAGGGAGAGACCATGACGGGGGTTCGCGGGATTTGTCTGGCGCTCGGCGTCTTTTGCGCGAGCGGCGCGGGGGCGGCGACGCGCCTCACCGATGTCAACGGCCAGCTGACGGGCGCAACCGGCGTGACCGTCGGCGGCGCAACTTACGACGTGGCCTTCGTCGACGGCAGTTGCATCGACCTCTTCGACGGCTGCGACGAGGCGGCGGATCTCGCCTTCCTCACGCAGGCGGACGCCGTGGCCGCAGCCCGTGCGCTGCTCGACCAGGTGTTCCTCGACATGGGCAGCGGAATGGAGTTCGACTCGAGCCCCGCTCTAACCAACGGCTGCTCCATCGCTGGCGACTGTCGGGCGCTCATTCCTTATGATCGCTCCGGAGACACCACAAGGGTTGGCATAGCCGGAAATGATTTTCGAGAGGACTTTGACTTCGCTTCTTCCAGCGTAATCAATGCGTTCACCGACACGGGCAACGACGATCTTTTGGTCTACGCTCGCTTCACCGAGACGGCGCATGTGCCGCTGCCGGCGGCGGGCTGGCTAATGCTCGGCGGGCTCGGGCTGCTTTGGGGTGCCGCCCGGCGCCGCTGAGGATGGACGCGGGGCCCCGCCCCGTGGCATGGCCCTCCCCCAAACAGTCAGGGAGGGCCGGATATGTTCGATCTCACAGGCAAGGGCGCGCTCGTCACCGGCGCCTCTGGCGGCATCGGGGGGGCGATCGCGCGGGCGCTGCATGCCCGGGGCGCCGCCGTCGCGCTCTCCGGCACCCGGACCGAGCCGCTCGAGGCGCTCGCGGGCGAGCTTGGCGCGCGCGCGCATGTGGTGCCCGCCGATCTCTTCGACCCCGCCGCCGTCGACGCCCTGCCCGCCCGCGCGGCGGAGGCGATGGGCGCGCTCGACATCCTCGTCAACAACGCCGGCGTCACCCGCGACACCCTCGCGATGCGCATGAAGGACGAAGACTGGCAGACGGTCATCGACATCGACCTGACCGCCTGCTTCCGCCTCTCCCGCGCCGTGCTGAAGGGGATGATGCGCGCCCGCTGGGGGCGGATCCTGCAGATCACCTCCGTCGTCGGGCAGACCGGCAATCCGGGCCAGGCCAACTACGCCGCGGCGAAGGCGGGGCTCGTCGGCATGTCGAAGTCGCTCGCCCTCGAAGTCGCGAGCCGGGGGATCACGGTCAACTGCATCGCGCCCGGCTTCGTCGAGACCGCGATGACCGACAAGCTCGCCGAGGAGCAGAAGGGCCGCATCCTCGGCGCGATCCCCGCTGGGCGCATGGGCAGCCCCGAGGAGATCGCGGCGGCGGCGGTCTATCTCGCCTCCCCGGAGGCGGCCTATGTCACCGGGCAGACGATCCATGTGAACGGCGGCATGGCGATGGTCTGAGCGCCTCAGGGGGCGAGCCAGCGCCCGTGCCACCCCGCCTCCGCAAGGAAGAGCGCGCGGGCATGGGGCTCGCCGAGCCTGAGGGTCTCGATCTCGCGAACCGCGCAGGCGAGGAGGGCGAACTGCGCGCGCTCGGCCCCGGGGGCATGGGCGTCGGGCGCGGCGATCTCCGCCCCGGGCGCCGGCGCGCCGCCGTATTGCAGCCGCGCGCCCTCGGGCACCCGCGCCCAGGCGGCGTCCGCCTCCGCGCCCGTCACGATCTCCACCGCCACGCGCAGCCGCATCTGCAGCCGCGCGCCTTTGTCCCAGACATGCACCGTCGCCCCCGGCGCGGCGGCGAGCTCCGCCGCCTTTGCGGAGCGCGCATCGGTGTGGATCTCGAGGCGCGCGGCGGCGCGGTCGGCCCCGCGCAGGACCACCGTGCGCGCCTCGGCGAAGCCGCGCGTCCCCTGCGTCGCCAGCACCGGATGGCGCGCGGGCGCCCGGGCGTCGGCCACGCCGCGGGCGAGCCTCGCCCAGACCTCGTCGAGCGTCGCCTCGAGGCTGTCCGCCGCCCCGTCCATGGCCGTCTCCCTTCCGCCTGCCCCGCGGGGCGAGAGCTAGCGCGGGCCGGCGCGATGTCGCGTCGCCGGATCGCGCCCACGGCCTGATGACGGATTGCGCCCCCCAGACGATGTTGCTAAGGGAACCGCGACCTGGAGGCCCCCATGCGGGCCCTCCGCCCTCCCCGACCCTGCGCGCGGATGCGGGCGGAGCCGCCTGACGGCCCGGACGACGACACCATAACAGCCCCTTCGGGCCGGCACGACGAGGAGAGGACATGAGCGACATCGCCGAGCGGATCAAAAAGATCGTGGTCGAGCATCTCGACGTCGAGGAGGACAAGATCACCGAGCAGGCGAGCTTCATCGACGATCTCGGGGCGGACAGCCTCGACACCGTCGAGCTCGTGATGGCCTTCGAGGAGGAGTTCGGCATCGAGATCCCCGACGACGCCGCCGAGAGCATCCAGACCTTCGGCGACGCGGTGAAGTTCATCTCCGAGAAGTCGGCCTGAGCGGCGGGGACCGGGCGACCGCGGCGGCCCCGGGACGGAGGAGCGGCATGCGACGCGTTGTGGTCACCGGCCTCGGCCTTCTCTCGCCGCTCGCCTGCGGGGTGGAGGAGAGTTGGGCGCGGCTCCTCGCCGGGAAATCCGGCGCGGGGCGCATCCGCCATTTCGACGCGAGCCACCTCCCCGCGCAGATCGCCTGCGAGCTCCCCCTCGGCGACGGCACCGACGGCACCTTCAAGGCCGACGACTGGGTCGCGCCGAAGGAGCAGCGCAAGATCGACCGCTTCATCACCTACGCCCTCTGCGCCGCCGATCAGGCGGTGGCGGACAGCGGGTGGCGGCCCGAGGATCCGGAGGCGCAGGCGCGCACCGGCGTCCTCATCGGCTCCGGCATCGGCGGCATCGAGTCGATCGCCGAGACCGCGATCACCTTGAAGGAGCGGGGCCATCGCCGCGTCTCGCCCTTCTTCATCCCCGGCGCCCTGATCAATCTCTGCTCCGGGCACGTCTCCATCCGCTACGGCTTCAAGGGGCCGAATCACGCGGTGGTGACGGCCTGCTCCACCGGCGCCCATGCGATCGGCGACGCTGCCCGGCTCATCATGCTCGGCGATGCCGACGTGATGCTCGCGGGCGGCGCCGAGAGCCCGGTCTGCGAGATTTCGGTGGCGGGCTTCTGCGCCTGCAAGGCACTCTCCACCGGCTTCAACGACACGCCGGAGCGTGCCTCCCGCCCCTATGACCGCGCCCGCGACGGCTTCGTGATGGGCGAGGGGGCGGGCGTCGTCGTGCTCGAGGCGTATGAGCACGCGGTGGCCCGCGGGGCCAGGATCTATGCCGAGGTGCTCGGCTACGGCCTCTCCGGCGACGCCTATCACATCACCTCGCCAGACCCGCAGGGCGACGGCGGCTTCCGCTCGATGCAGGCCGCGCTCCGCAATGCCGGGCTCGAGGCGTCGGCGATCGACTACGTCAACGCCCACGGCACCTCCACGCCCTTGGGCGACGAGATCGAGCTCGCCGCCGTCACCCGCCTCCTCGGCAACCGGGTCGGCAAGGTGACGATGAGCTCCACGAAATCCGCCACCGGGCACCTGCTCGGCGCGGCCGGCGCGATCGAGGCGATCTTCTCGATCCTCTCGATCCGCGACCAGGTGGCGCCGCCCACCCTCAATCTCGACGACCCCTCCGTCGAGACCGAGATCGACCTTGCGCCCCACGAGAAGCGCGAGCGCGAGATCAAGGTCGCCCTCTCCAACAGCTTCGGCTTCGGCGGCACCAATGCGAGCGTGATCTTCGGCGCGGTGTGAGCGCCCGCGGGAGAGCCCCATGCGCCATGTCGCCGCCAATGTCCTGACGCTCCTGATCGTCGCGCTCCTGGCCATCGCCATCGCGATCGGCAAGGGGCGGGAGGATGTTAAGGAGGCGGGCCCGGCGCAGGAGCCGCGCATCGTCGTGATCGAGCGGGGCGCGACGCTCGACGAGGCGGCCGCGGCGCTCTCGCAGGCCGGCGTGCTGCCCGAGCGCACGGTCTGGGGCCTGCTCGAGGGCGAACAGCTCTTCAAGGTGCTCGCCCGCGCCGAGGGACGCGCCCGCGCGCTCAAGGCCGGGGAATACCGGGTGCCGCCGCGGGCGAGCGTCGAGGAGATCCTCGATCTCGTCACCTCCGGGCGCTCGATCCAGTTCGCGGTGACGGTGCCGGAGGGGCTGACCTCCTGGGAGGTGGTGCAACTCCTGCGCTCGGTCGACGTGCTGACGGGCGAGATCGCGGAGATCCCGCCGGAGGGCAGCCTCGCGCCGGACACCTATTTCGTCGACCGCGGCACCGCGCGCCTCGAGCTCTTGGCCCGGATGAGCGCCGCCCAGGAAGCGATCCTCGCCGAGGCCTGGGAGGCGCGCGCCGAGGGCCTGCCGATCGACACGGCCGAGGAGGCGCTGATCCTCGCCTCGATCATCGAGAAGGAGACCGGCGTCGCGGAGGAGCGGGGCACGGTGGCGAGCGTCTTCGTCAACCGCCTGCGCCGGGGGATGCGGCTCGAGACCGATCCCACGGTGATCTACGGGATCACGAATGGCGAAGGGCCGCTCGGGCGGGGCCTGCGCCGCTCCGAGCTCGTCCGCGAGACCCCCTACAACACCTACCGCATCGACGGCCTGCCGCCGACGCCCATCGCCAATCCCGGCCGTGCCTCCATCGAGGCGGCGGTGAACCCGCCCGACACGCCCTACTACTTCTTCGTCGCGGACGGGACCGGGGGCCACGCCTTCGCCGAGACCCTGACCGAGCACAACGCGAATGTCCGCGAATGGCGGCGCATCGAGCGCCAGCGCGCCCGGGAGGCGCAGGGGGAGTAGCCCTTGAGGGGTTAACGAGCGGTTAACGCAACCTCTTGATTTCGCTCGGCTTTCGGCGAAATTCCGATTGACACGGCGCGCGCTCCGGTGTAGGTATTCGTCATCCTCCGGTAAGTGGGTCTCGCAAGGCCCGGCCGGGGTCCCCAGCGCAGACGACGTTCCTCCCCGCGGGCCCGCCAGGCCCCGCGGCGCGCGCATATCCGAAAGGCAAGCCCCCGTGACACCGACGCCCGGCGATGCGGCCGAGCGGCGAACGGAGCCCTGCGACCGCTGCCTCGAGCACACCCTCGAGACGGCGCAAGGGCTCTTCGCCGACGTGACCGCGTTCCTCGAATCCGAGATCCGAGAGCTCCGCGCGCTCGAGATCGAGGCGCATGACGAAGCCCGGATCAAATCCGTCAAGGCGCTGATCCAGCTCGCCCAACAAGCGCTCCTCAAGGTCGTCGAGATCGAGACCAAGCTCGGCCTCGGCGCCGAGGAGCGCGGCCGGCAATTGCTCGATCTGGAGTCCGCCCGTGAAGAGATCGACCGTCGCCTCGCTCGCCTCGCTCCCTAAGGCGGTGCGCAAGGCCTTTCTCGACGCGCTCTCGCCGAACGCCCTCGGCGCGCTGCCCTGGCTCTGGGAGCATTGGGCGATCCCCGGCCACCAACTCGCCCCGGAGGGCGACTGGCGGGTCTGGGTGCTGCTCGGCGGGCGCGGCGCGGGCAAGACGCGGGCGGGCGCCGAATGGATCCGCACCCGCGTGGAGGGGCCGACGCCCGCAGCCCCCGGGCTCTGCCGCCGCGTCGCCCTCATCGGCGAGACCATCGAGCAGGTGCGCGGCGTGATGGTCGAGGGGGAGAGCGGGCTCCTCGCCTGCTCCCCGCCCGACCGGCGCCCGGAGTTCCGCCCCTCGCTCAACCGGGTGATCTGGGCGAACGGCGCCGAGGCCCATCTCGCCTCCGCCGCCAACCCCGAGGCGCTGCGCGGGCCGCAGTTCGACGCCGCCTGGGCGGACGAGCTCGCCAAATGGCGCTACTGCCGCGAGGCCTGGGACATGCTGCAATTCTGCCTGCGCCTCGCCGATGCGCAAGGCCGCGACCCGCGCGCCATCGTCACCACCACGCCGCGCGACAACCCGGTGCTGCGCGAGCTCCTCGCCGCCCCCGACACGGCGGTGACCCGCGCAGGGACGGCGGCCAACGCCCGCAACCTCGCCCCCGGCTTCCTCAAGCGGCTGACCGGGCGCTACGGCGGCACGGCGCTCGGGCGCCAGGAGATCGAGGGGGAGCTTCTCGAGTCCCACGAGGGCGCGCTCTGGAGCCGGGAGGCGATCGAGGCCTGCCGGATCGCCGCCGCGCCGCCCCTCGAGCGCATCGTGGTGGCCGTCGACCCGCCGGTCACCGCCACGGCCCGCTCTGACGAGTGCGGCATCGTCGTCGCGGGTCTGACCCGGAAAGGAGAGCCCGATGCTTGGGAAATCGTGGTCCTGGCTGATCGCTCAGCTCAAGGAAAAAGCCCGCATGATTGGGCGCGCCGCGCTGTCCGCGCTTACGAGGATCATGGAGCGGACCGGGTCGTCGCCGAAGTGAACCAGGGGGGCGATCTGGTGGAGGCGGTGCTGCGCCAGGAGGCGCCGGCGATCCCGTTCCGCGCGGTCCGCGCGAGCCGGGGCAAGATCGCCCGGGCCGAGCCCGTGGCCGCGCTCTACGAGCAGGGGCGGGTGCGCCATGCCGGCGCCTTCCCCGAGCTCGAGGACCAGATGTGCCGCTTCGGCGCGCCGGACGCCCCCCGCACCAGCCCCGACCGCCTCGACGCGCTCGTCTGGGCCGTCGCCGATCTGACCGAGAGCGCGCTCCGGGGGTCAGGCTCCCGGGTGCGCCTCCTCTGACCCGCCATCTTCGAGAGGAGGACCCCATGAACTTCCGACTGACGCGGCGCGCGCGCGCCGCCCCCCGCGAGCGCAAGGCCTCCGCGGCCGGTCCCGTGCTCGCGCTCCACGGCCTCGGCCGCGCGGTCTGGAGCCCGCGCGACCAGGTCTCGCTGATCCGCACCGGCTACGAGGGCAATGTCGTCGGCTTCCGCGCCGTGCGCATGGTGGCCGAGGCGGCGGCGGCGATCCCGCTCCTCCTCTCCGAAGAGGGGCGGCGGATGCGCGAGCACCCGGTGATCTCGCTCCTCGCCCAGCCCAATCCCGGGCAGGACGGGCGGTCCTTCCTCGAGACGGTCTACGGCCAGCTCCAGCTCGCCGGAAACGCCTATCTCGAGGCCGCCGCGGCCGACAGCCTGGGCTGGCCGGCGGAGCTCCATGCGCTCCGCCCCGACCGGATGCGCGTGATCCCGGGCAACGACGGCTGGCCCTGCGGCTTCGAGTATCGCGTCGGCCAGGCGGTGCAGCGCTGGAAGATCACGCCCGAGTGCCGCCCGGTGCTGCATCTCAAGGCCTTCCACCCGCTCGACGACCATTACGGGCTCTCCCCGCTCGCCGCCGCGGCCCAGGCGGTCGACGTGCACAACGCCGCGGCGCGTTGGACCAAGGCGCTCCTCGACAACGCCGCCCGCCCCTCCGGCGCCATCGTCTTCGGCGCGGAGAGCGGGGAGACGATGACCGAGGACCAGTATCGCCGCCTGAAGGACGAGATCGAGGAAAACCATGCGGGCGCGCGCAATGCCGGGCGCCCGATGCTCCTCGAGGGCGGGCTCGACTGGCGGCCGATGGGCTATTCGCCCGCGGATATGGAGTTCCTCAAGACCAAGGACGCCGCCGCGCGCGAGATCGCGCTCGCCTTCGGCGTGCCGCCGATGCTCCTCGGCATCCCGGGCGACTCGACCTATGCCAACTACCAGGAGGCCAACCGCGCCTTCTACCGCCAGACGGTGCTGCCGCTCGTGCGCAAGGTGGGCGCGGCGGTGGCGCAGTGGCTCGGCGAGGCGGGGGGGCGCGCGCTCCTCCTAGAGCCCGATCTCGACCAGATCCCCGCCCTCGGCCCCGAGCGCGACGCCCGCTGGAAGCGGGTGACGGAGGCCGACTTCCTCTCCGACGACGAGAAGCGCGCCGCCCTCGGCCTCGCCCCCCGCGGCGCCTGAGCCCCCTCAAGGAGACAGAGATGGACCAGCTCAGCACCGGGCCCGCCGCGAGCGGGCTCGAGACGAAGTTCGTGCCGGTCGCGGCCCTCGAGCCCGGCGTGGAGGAGGGGCGCGTGAAGGGCTACGCCTCGCTCTTCGGCGAGGCCGATCAGGCGGGCGACGTGGTGCTCCCCGGCGCCTTCGCCGCCTCGCTCGCGCGCACCGCCGCGGCCGGGCGCTCGGTGAAGTTCCTCTGGCAGCACGACCCGGCGACGCCGATCGGCGTCTGGACCGCGCTCGCCGAGGACGCCCGCGGGCTCCGCGCCGAGGGGCGCATCCTGCCGGAAGTGACGCGCGGGGCCGACGCCATCGCGCTCCTCGCCGCCGGCGCGATCGACGGGCTCTCCATCGGCTACCGCACGATCCGCGCCGAGCCCAACCCAGAGACCGGCGGGCGCCGCCTCGCCGAGATCGAGTTGTGGGAGGTGTCGCTCGTCACCTTCCCGCTCCTGCCGACCGCCCGGGCGGCCCTCGGCGCGCCGGCCCCGGATGCGGGCCCGGACGCCTTCGACCGGGCGCTCGCAGAGGCCCTCGCCCGCGCGGGCGGCCTCGCCTGACCCACCCCTCCCACCAACCCCCGAGGACCATATCCATGACCGACCGCAGCCAGGATCTCGACGCCAAATCCGCCGCCGGCGCCTTCCTCAAGCAGTTCGCCGAGTTCAAGGAGGACGTCTCGCGCCGCATGGGCGAGATGGGCACCCGTCTCGAGCGGCTCGACCGCCGCGAGGCCGGCTCCAAGCGCCCGAAGCTGGCCGGCGCCGCGGCCGAGCAGCCGCCGCATCGGAAGGCCTTCGCCGCCTATGTCCGCCAGGGCGACGACGACGCGCTGAAGGCGCTCGGCCTCGACATGAAGGGCTACAACACGCAGATGAACGCCGAGGGCGGGTTCCTCGTCGACCCCGAGACCTCGGGCATGGTCAACCACGTGCTCGAGTCCGGCGCCTCGATCCGCGCGCTCGCCAAGGTGGTGCAGGTGGAGGCGACCGCCTACGACGTGCTCGTCGACACCACCGATATCGGCGCCGCCTGGACCAGCGAGACGGCGAGCACGGCCGCGGACGTCACCGCCGCGGTCGACCGCATCTCGATCCCGCTCCACGAGCTCTCCGCCGCGCCCCAGGCCTCCCAGCGCATCCTCGACGACACCGCCTTCGACATGGAGGCCTGGCTCGCCGAGCGCATCGCCGACAAGTTCCTGCGCGCGGAATCGGCGGCCTTCGTCGAGGGCACCGGGAGCGACCAGCCCACGGGCTTCCTCACCCATCCGAAGGTCGCGGAGGCGTCCTGGGCGTGGGAGAGCCTCGGCTACGTGGTCACCGGCACCTCGGGCGATTTCGACCCGAACGCGCCGGGCGACGCGCTCGTCGATCTCGTCTACGCCCTGGGCGCGGAGTATCGCGCCCGCGCCGCCTTCGTGATGAACTCCAAGACGGCGGGCGAGCTGCGCAAGATCAAGGACGGCCACGGCCGGTTCCTCTGGGTCGAGGGGCTCGGCGGCGAACAGCCCTCGCGGCTGCTCGGCTATCCGGTGCAGATCGTCGAGGCGATGCCGACCATCGCGCCGGACAGCTACTCCATCGCCTTCGGCGACTTCTCCCACGGCTACACCATCGCCGAGCGCCCGGACATCCGCATCCTGCGCGATCCGTTCAGCAACCGCCCCAACGTCACCTTCTTCGCCACCAAGCGGGTGGGCGGCGACGTGACCGACTTCAAGGCGATCAAGCTCTTGAAGTTCGGCACCGTCTGAGGCCCGGCCAACGCAGTCGAGGCCCGGCCGGCGCGTACAGGCGCCCTTCCTCGCGGAGGGGCGCGCGCCCGGCCGGGCCGCAGTCCCGGAGGAGCCATGTTGGAGCTCACCATCACCACCCCGCCCGCGGCGCTGCCGGTGGCGCGGGAGACGCTCGCGCGGCATCTGCGCCTCGCCGAGGGGTTCGAGGAGCCCTCCCCGGAGGAGGCGCTGCTCGACCGCTATCTCGCCGCCGCCACGGCCGAGGTGGAGGCGCGCACGCAGACGGCGCTCGTGCGCCGCGGCTGCCGGCTGCGCGTCGCGGCCTGGGAGGCGGACGGGCGGCTCACCCTGCCCGTCGGCCCGGTCGCCGCGATCCAGTCGGGCGAGATCGACGGCACCCCGCTCTCCGGGCTCTCCCTCGGGCCCGGACCGACGCGCCAGCGCCTCTCGCGGGGCGGCGCCCCCTTGCCGGCGATCCCGGCGGGCGGGGCGGCGACGCTCGAGTTCGAGGCGGGCTTCGGACCGGGGCCGGCGGACATCCCCGCTGATCTCGCCGAGGCGGTGCTGCGCCGCGCCGCCCATCTCTATGCCGAGCGCACCGGGCCCGTGCCGCCGGAGATCGACCGGCTGCTCGCCCCCTGGCGCCCGATCCGGCTCTGAGGGGGGCGGCGATGGTCTCCGACATCTCCGCCCGGCGCACCCGCCTGGTGCTGGAAAGCCCGGTCCGCACCCCCGACGGCGGCGGCGGGCACGCGATCGCCTGGCAGCCGGTCGGCGCGCTCTGGGGCGCGGTCGAGCCGCGCTCGGCCCGCGAGCCCGCCCTCGCCGACCGCCCGACGGCGCGGATCACCCACCGCATCCGCCTCCTCGCCGAGCCAGGACGCCGCCCGCGCACCGACCAGCGCCTGAGCGCCGGCGCGCGGGTCTTCGCGATCCACGGCGTCGTCGAGGAACCGGACGGCGCGCATCTGACGCTTTTCGTCGAGGAGGGGCCGTTCTCGTGACCTACGCCCTCGCCTGGCCGCTGCAGGCCGCCCTCTATGCCCGTCTCGCCGCGGATCCCGCGCTCGCGGCGATCGTCGGCGGGCGCATCTACGACGCCGCCCCGCCGGAGACCGGCGAGGCCCGCGACATCTACCTCACCCTCGGCGACGAGACCGCCCGCGACTGGTCGACCGCCGATTGCGCGGGCGCAACCCACGACATCCGCATCGCCGTCACCGCCCCCCGCGCGGGCTTCTCCGAGGCCAAGCAGGCCGCGGCGGCGGTCTGCGACGCGCTCCTCGGCGCGCCGCTGCCCCTCGCGCGGGGCCGCGTCGTGACGGTGGTGTTCCGCGCCGCCGAGACCGAGCGCCTCGCCGACGACGCGCTGCGCCGGATCGCGCTGACCTTCCGCGCGCTCCTCGAGGACGCCTGACCCACCCCCACCCATCCGGGAGACCGCCATGACCGCCCAGAAAGGCAAGGACCTCTTGATCAAGCTCGACGAGACGGGGGCCGGCTTCGTCACCGTCGCGGGGCTGCGCACGACGCGGCTCGCCTTCAACGCCGAGACCGTCGACGTCACCACCGCCGAGAGCGCCGGGCGCTGGCGCCAGCTGCTCTCTGGCGCGGGCGTGCGCTCGGCCGCCGTCACCGGCCAGGGCGTCTTCAAGGACGCCGCCGCCGATGCCGCGCTGCGCCGGGTGTTCTTCGACGCCACGCATCCCGATTTCGAGATCGTCATTCCGGATTTCGGCAGCGTCACCGGGCCCTTCCAGATCGCGAGCCTCGACTATGCCGGCGAGCACGACGGGGCTGCGACCTACGAGGTCAGCCTCGTCTCGGCCGGGCCCATCGCCTTCCAGGAGGCCCCGTGAGCGCCCCGGCGAACCCCGCGCGCGGGGAGATCTCGCTCACGATCGACGGGATGGCGCGGCGCCTGCGCCTCACCCTCGGCACGCTCGCGGAGCTCGAGGCGGCGCTCGCCGAGCCGAGCCTCGTGGCGCTCGCCGAGCGGTTCGAGCGGGGGGAGGTCTCGGCGCGGGACCTGCTCGCCCTCCTCGCCGCGGGGCTGCGCGGCGCCGGCGAGCCGGTGACGGCGGAGGACCTCGCGGCGGCCGAGATCGAGGGGGGTGCCGTCGGCGCGATGGAGGCCGGGATGCGCCTCCTCGCCGCCGCCTTCCGCGCCGACGGCCCGTGAGCGGGGCGCCGCCGACCGATTGGGCGGCGCTCATGCGCCTCGGCCTCGGCGCGCTCCGCCTGCCCCCGGAGGTCTTCTGGGCGATGACGCCGGCGGAGCTGCGCCTCGCCCTCGAAGGCGCCGGGCTCGCCCGCGCCCCAGGCACCGCGATGGACCGCGGCAGGCTCGCCGATCTGATGGCCGCCTATCCCGACAGACCGAAGGAGGACTGAGATGGAGCTCGACACCGACGGCCCCGGCCCCGGCACCCGTGGCCTCTCCGCGGCGCTCGCCGAGATGCGGGGGCTCACCGAGGGCTTCGCCGAGGAGCTCGGCGAGGCGGCCTCCGCCATGCGGGGGATGGACAGCGCCGCGGGGCGGCTCGCCCGCTCGCTCGGCTCGTCGCTGCGCTCGGCGCTCGACCGGGCGATCTTCTGCGGCGCCAAGCTCGGCGAGGTGGTCAAGAGCCTCGGCGCGGACCTGCTCGGGCGCACCGTCGACATCGCGCTCAAGCCCGTGAGCCAGGCGCTCTCCGGCGGAGTGGCCGGGCTCTTCTCGGGGCTCGCGGGCGGGCTCGGCTCGGCGATCGGCTTCGCGCGCGGCGGCGTGGTGGAGAGCGGGCGGGTCCGCGCCTTCGCCTCAGGCGGCGTGGTCGACGGGCCGACGCTCTTCCCCATGCGCGGCGGGATCGGGCTCGCGGGCGAAGCGGGGGCGGAGGCGATCCTGCCGCTCGCCCGCGGGCCCGACGGACGGCTCGGCGTGCGCGCAGGCGGCGGCGCCCCGGCCGCTCCGGTGGTCAACGTCACCATCCAGACGCCCGACATCGCGAGCTTCGAGCGCTCGCGCGGGCAGATCGCGGCGGAGCTCGCCCGCGCCGTCAGCCGCGGCTCCGCCCGGCTCTGACCTATCCATCGGGAGACGCCCATGGCCTTCCACGACTTCCGCTTCTCGCCGAAGCTCTCCTTTGCCGCCACCGGCGGGCTCGAACGGCGCACCGAGATCGTGACCCTCGTCAACGGCCACGAGGAGCGCAACACCCCTTGGGAGCAGGCCCGCCGGCGCTGGGACGCCGGCCTCGGGGTCCGCTCGCTCGACGATCTCGACGAGGTGCTGCGCTTCTACGAGGCCCGGCGCGGGCCGCTCCACGGCTTCCGCTGGAAGGACTGGCTCGACCACAAGTCCTGCGCCCCCTCGGCGACGCCTTCGCCGACCGATCAGTCGATCGGCACCGGGGATGGGGAGGTTCTGACCTATCAATTGGTCAAGTCCTATGGCGGCATGCCAGAGCTCCTCCGCCCCATCGCCAAACCCGTCGCGGGCAGCGTCTCGGTGGCGGTGGACGGTGTCCCGGTCGCGGCGGCGGTCGACACCGCGACCGGTCTCGTCACGCTCGATACGCCGCCCCCGGCCGGCGCAGCGGTCACCGCGGGCTTCGAGTTCGACGTGCCCGTCCGCTTCGGGTCCGACCGGCTCGAGGTCAACCTCGCCGCCTTCGAGGCCGGCGAAATCCCCGCCATCCCGATCCTGGAGATCCGCCTCTGATGCGTGCGCTGCCCCCCGCCCTCGCCGAGCGGCTGGCCTCCGGCGTCACCACCCTCGCCCGTGCCTGGGCGGTGACCCGCGCGGACGGCCAGACCCTCGGCTTCACCGACCACGACCGCCCGCTGGCCTTCGACGGGATCGCCTTCGAGCCCGGCGCGGGCTTCACCGCCTCCGAACTCGAGCAGGGACTCGGCCTCAGCCCGGACAGCCAGTCGGTCACCGGCGCGCTCTCCTCCGCGGCGATCACCGAGGCGGACCTCGAGGCCGGGCTCTATGACGGCGCGGAGATCCGCCTCTGGCTCGTCGACTGGACCGACCCGGCGGCGCGCGTCCTCCTCGCCCGCGGCCGGATCGGCGAGGTCCGCCGCGGCACGCTGGCCTTCGAGGCGGAGATCGCGGGCCTCGCCGAGGCGCTCAACCAGCCGACCGGCCGGGCCTGGCTGCAGACCTGCGACGCCCGGCTCGGGGATGCGGCCTGCGGGGTCGATCTCTCCGCGCCTGCCTATCGGTCGACAGGCTTGGTCGATACGGTCCTCGCCCCTGACCGGATCGCCGCGACCGGGCTCGGCGGCTTCGAGAGCCGCTGGTTCGACCGCGGCCGCCTGGCCTGGACCACGGGCGCCAATGCCGGGCGCGTCTCCCGCGTCAAGGCCCACCGCGCGGCGGCCTCCGTCACCCTCGCCCTCTGGGCCCCGCCGCCCGCCGAGATCGCCCCGGGCGACGCCTTCGAGATCCTCGCCGGCTGCGACAAGTCCGCCGCCACCTGCGCGGCGAAGTTCGACAACCTGCTGAATTTCCGCGGTTTCCCCTTCATGCCCGGCGACGACTGGGCCACCCGCTACCCCAATTCGGGAGATGCCCATGACGGCGGATCGCTGTTCCGAAGCTGACCCGGCCACGCGCCGCGCCATCCTCGCCGAGGCCCGCCGCTGGGTCGGCACGCCCTATCGCCACCAAGCCTCCGCACTCGGCGCGGGGACCGACTGCCTCGGCCTCCTGCGCGGCGTCTGGCGCGCGCTCTACGGCGCCGAGCCGGAGGCCCCGCCCCCCTACACGCCCGACTGGGCCGAGGCCGGGGCGGAGGACCTCCTCGCCGTCGCCGGGCGCCATCTGCGCGAAATCCCGGTCCTGCAGGCCGGCGAGGGCGACGTGCTGATCTTCCGCATGCGCCCGCGCGGGCCGGCCAAGCATGTGGCGATCCTCGCCACCCCCTGGCTCGAGCCCGGGCGCATCCTGCACGCCTATTCCGGCGCGCGGGTGCTCGAGAGCCCGCTGACGCCCGCCTGGATCGGGCGGATCGCCGGCGCGTTCCGCTTCCCCGCACGGAGGGACGGCTGATGGCGACGCTCCTCCTCTCCGCCGCCGGACAGGCGATCGGCGCCGGCATCGGCGGCTCGGTCCTCGGCGTCTCGGCCGCGGCCATCGGGCAGGTGGCCGGCGCCGTCGCGGGCGCCGCGATCGACCAGCGCATTCTCGGCGGCGGCTCGCGCGCCGTCGAGACCGGGCGCGCCCGCTCGCTCCGGCTGCAAAGCTCGACCCCCGGCGCGCCGATGGCCCGGCTCTGGGGGCGGATGCGCGTCGCGGGGCAGATCATCTGGTCGACCCGCTTCCTCGAAACCGTCCGCAAATCCGGCAGCGGCAAGGGGACCGGCGGCGAGACCCGGGCCTTCTCCTATTCGATCTCCCTCGCCGTCGGGCTCTGCGAGGGGCGGATCGACCGGATCGGGCGGATCTGGGCCGACGGCAAGCGCCTCGAGACCGAGGACCTGGAGATCCGCGTCCATCTCGGCACCGAGGACCAGCTTCCCGACCCGAAGATAGAGGCCGTCGAGGGGTCGGCCCCCGCCTTCCGCGGCACCGCCTATCTGGTGATCGAGGACCTGCCCCTCGGCCAGTTCGGCAATCGCATCCCGCAGCTTACCGTCGAGGTCTTCCGCTCCGCCGAGCGCCCGGCGACCGGCCCGGAGGCAGGCGCCCCGCTCCCCGATCTGATCGAGGGCGTCGCGCTCTCCCCGGGCACCGGGGAGTTCGCGCTCGAGACCGAGCCGGCCGCGCATCTCTACGAGGGCGGCGCGGTCGAACCCGCCAATGTCAACAACCCCGAGGGCCGGCCCGATCTCCTCGTCTCCCTCGACCAGCTCGAGGGGGAGTTGCCGAAGGCGCGGGCGGTGTCGCTCATCGTCTCCTGGTTCGGCGACGATCTCAGGCTCTCGCGCTGTCGGGTCGAGCCGCGGGCCGAGGCGGCGGGGCGCTCCGCGCGTCCGGCGCCCTGGTCGGTCGCGGGGCTCGGGGTCGACACCGCCCGCCTCGTCACCCGCGACGGTGTCGGCCGTCCGGTCTATGGCGGCACGCCGTCGGACGCCTCGGTCGTCAAGGCGATCCGGGAGATGCAGGCGCGCGGGCTCTCGGTGATGCTCTACCCGTTCCTGCTGATGGACATCCCCGGCGGAAACGGCCTGCCGGACCCCTATGGCCGGGCCGAGCAGCCGCCCTTCCCCTGGCGCGGGCGCATCACCCTCGACGCCGCGCCGGGCGAGCCCGGCAGCGCGGACCGGACCGCCGCGGCCGCCGACGAGGTCGCGGCCTTCTTCGGCACCGCGCGGGCGGCGGATTTCGAGATCGGCGACGGGACCGTGACCTATACCGGCCCCGAGGAGTGGACCTGGCGGCGCTTCGCCCTCCATATGGCGGCCCTCGGCGCGGCGGCGGGGGGCGTCGAGGCGATCTGCATCGGCACCGAGCTCCGCGGGGTGACGACGATCCGCTCGGGCAAGACCACCTATCCGGCGGTCGATCAGCTGGTCGCGCTGGCCGCGGAGGTGCGCGCCCTCCTCCCCGAGGCCAAGATCTCCTATGCCGCCGACTGGTCGGAATATTTCGGCCATCAGCCCGGCGACGGGACGGGCGACCGGATCTTCCATCTGGACCCGCTCTGGGCCGATCCCAACATCGATTTCATCGGGATCGACGACTACCTCCCCCTCTCCGACTGGCGCCACGAGGACGGCCATCTCGACGGCGAGACCGCGCCCTCGGTCTACTCGCTCCCCTATCTGCAGGCAGGTATGACCGGCGGCGAGCACTGGGACTGGTATTACGCCTCCGAGGCCGACCGCGCCGCGCAGATCCGCACGCCGATCCTCGACACCGCCCATGGCGAGCACTGGGTCTACCGCCCGAAGGACCTCCGCGCCTGGTGGGAGAACGCCCATCACGACCGGATCGACGGCGTCCGCCAGCCCCAGCCCACCGCCTGGATCCCGCGCTCCAAGCCGATCTGGCTGACCGAGACCGGCTGCCCCGCCGTCGATCTCGGCGCCAACCGGCCCAACCTCTTCTGGGACCCGAAATCGGCCGAGAGCGGGCTCCCCCCGGGCTCCGTCGGCGCGCGCGACGACGAGATGCAGCGCCGCTTCCTCCAGGCCAAGCTCGGCCACTGGGCGAGCCCCGCCAACAACCCCGACGGGCTCTACGGCGCGCCGATGATCCCGACCGACCGGATCTTCGTCTGGACCTGGGACGCCCGGCCCTTCCCCGACTTCCCCGCCCGCGAGAGCGCCTGGTCGGACGGCCCGGTCCACCAGGTCGGCCACTGGATCACCGGGCGCGTCGGCAACGGGGCGCTGGCGGACATCGTGCACGAGATCTGCCTCGACGCGGGGCTCGCCGATATCGACGTCTCGGGGCTCTACGACTCCGTCCCCGGCGTCCTCGTCGAGGACACCGACAGCGCCCGCGCCGCGCTGCAGCCGCTCCTCCTCGCCTTCGGGGTGGACGCGCACGAATCCGACGGGCGGATCGTCTTCGCCATGCGCGCCCTCGCCAAGGCCCGCGCCGCCCTCGACCCCGCCCGCCTTCTCGCCGCCGACGACCCGGCCGGCGCGCGCGACCCGCTCGGGCCGGCCGTCCGCGCCCGCGAGAGCGCCGGCGGCCTGCCCGACACCGTGCGCCTCTCCTATCTCGAGGCCGAGAGCGACTACCGCCTCGGCGCGGCGGAGGCCCGCACGCCGGACGGCGCCGAGACCCGCGTCGCCGCCCGCTCCCTGCCGCTCTGCCTGCCGACCTCCCGGGCCCAGGCCATCGCCGATCGCTGGCTCGCCGAGAGCGCCGGCGCGCGCGACCGGTTGGAGCTCGCCCTGCCCCCCTCCGCCCTCGCCCTCGAGCCCGGCGATCTGGTGACGCTTCCGGGCCCCGGGCGCGCCGAGACCTACCGGATCGAGCGCATCGGCGAGGGGACGGCCCGGCGGCTCGAGGCGGTGCGCGTCGATCGGGCGGCCTACACCCCCGTCGCGATCCCCGAGCGCCTCGCGCCCACCCCTGCGCGGCCGGCACCCGGGCCGATCGAGGCGGTCTTCCTCGACCTGCCCCTCGCCGATGGGGGGCCGGAGGACGCCGCTCCCTTCCTCGCCGTCGCGGCCGATCCCTGGCCGGGGGACGTCGCCGTGCATCTCGCGCTCCCGGGCGGGGGGACCGAGCTGCTCGGCGAGCGGCGGATCCCGGCGGCCATCGGCGCCCTCCTCGAGCCCCTGCCCCCCGGCGACCCGCAGCTCTGGCAGCGGGTGTCGGTGCGCCTGCGGGTCCCGCCCGGCCGGATCGTCTCGCGCGACCGGCTGGCGGTGCTCGGCGGGGCGAACGCGCTCGCGGTGGAGGCGGCCCCCGGGGTCTGGGAGATCCTGCAGGCGGCGGAGGCCGAGCTCGTGGGCCCGGCCGAGCTCCGCCTCTCCCGGCTCCTGCGCGGCCGGCGCGGCACCGAGGCGCTGGCCGCCGCGGCGATCCCCGCGGGCGCGCGCGCGGTGCTCCTCGACGAGGCGGTGACGCGGCTGGCGATGCCGCTCGACGCCCGCGGCGTGCCGCGCACCTACCGGATCGGCCCGGCCGCGAAGCCCCCGACCGATGCGAGCTACCTATCGGTAGAGCACGCCGGCGCCGCCCTCGGCCTCCGCCCGTTCCCGCCCGTCCATCTCTCCGCAGAGCGCACCGGGGCAGGCGACATCCGGATCGCCTGGACGCGGCGCAGCCGCCTCGGCGGCGACGGGTGGGAGGGGCCGGACATCCCCCTCGGCGAGGCCCGCGAGGCCTATCGCCTGCGCCTCCTCTCCGGCGGGGCAGAGCTTCGCCGGATCGAGACCGCCGCGCCCGAAGCGCTCTACACCGCGGCCGACCAGGCCGCAGACGGGGCCGCGGGGCCCCTCGAGATCCGCATCGCCCAACTCTCCGCCGACTACGGCCCCGGCCTGGAAAAAGGACTGGTTTTCGATGACTGACACCCCCCGGTTCGGCCTCACCCTCCTCGAAGCGGCGCAGGCCCAGAAGCACATGACCGTCAACGAGGCGCTCGCCCGGCTCGACGCGCTCGCCGCCGGCCGCGCCGAGGCGCTGGCCGCGACGGCGCCCCCGCCCGCCCCGGCCGAGGGCGAGGTCTGGGGCGTCGGCTCCGGTGCGACGGGGGAGTGGGCGGGACAGGAGGGCCGGCTCGCCCTTCGCCTCGGCGGCGGCTGGGAATTCGCCGACCCCTGGCCGGGGCTCCGCCTCTTCGACGCCGAAATCGGCGCGCCGGCCACCTATCTGCCGGACGGATGGGTTCCCGGCCTCCTCGCGGCGGGCCCCTCCGGTGCGGGTCTGATGGCCCGCGTGGCCGAGATCGACCATGCGATCGCGCCCGGGGCCACCTCCACCACCGCGCCCGCGATCCCCGACAAGGCGGTGGTGATCGGCATCTCGGCCCGGGTGACCGCCGAGATCCTCGGCGCGAGCGGCTGGTCCCTCGGCGTCGCAGGCGCTGCGGACCGCTACGGCTCGGGCTTCTCCCCCGCCGCGGGCAGCCGCGCCGAGGGCGTCACCGCCCAGCCACAGGCCTATTACGGCGGGACATCGCTGGTGCTGACGGCCGAGGGGGGGGACTTCGCGGGCGGCGCGCTGCGGCTCGCCGTGCATTACCTGGCGGTGTCCGCCCCGGCGCCCTGATCTTCCGATAGGCAGGTCAGTCCTGCGGGAGCGCGGCGGCCTGGCGGCTGCCCTCCTCCTCTCCCGTCCGATAGGCGGCGAGGGCGGTGGGGGCGACCTCGTAGGCCTCCGCAATCTCCTCCCGCGTCATGCCGACGCGGCGGACCACCCCGCCGGGGCGCCCGGCCGGCCCGAAGGTCTCCCCGTCGACGACGAAATAGACCGCCCCGGCATTGCCGGCATGGAGTTCCGCACGCCGCACGCGCTCCGGGACATCGTAGCGGCCGCCGGGCTCTAGGATGCCCTCGAAGATCACCGCCCGGGTCTCGTCGCGCACCCGAACCCAGGCGCGGTCGATCACATGGATCGCGATGCCGCGCTCGACGGGCTCCGGCTCGGGCTCCGGCGCGGCGGTCGCGGCGGCGACCACCGGGGCCTGAGCGTCGAGCGGGCGCCCGGCCTCCGGAGCGGCATCGGCCCCGGGGGAACGGGCCCAGGCGGTTTCGGTCTCCGGCCCCTCGACCCGCGGCGCGACGCTGCGGGCGGGCTGGTCGAAGACCCCCGCCTCCTCCGGGTCGATCGCCGAAATGGGCCCGTCGCGGCGCTGGATCGGCGGCTCGTCGTCCGGCGCGAAAACGGCGGCGAGCACGCCGTCGGTCCCATAGGCCCCGGCATCCGGCCGCCCCGCCGGCGCCCCCGCGGCGAGCACGCGCGGCGGCTCCGCCACCACCTCCGGCGCCTCCGGCAGCGGCGCGAAGCCGACGCGCTGGACGTTCTGGAGAAGCGCATAGCCGCCATAGCCGATGCCGGCCACCAGCGCGAGGAGCGCACAGGCGGAGGCGAGCCAGCCGAGCGAGATCCGCGCGGCGAAGCGGCTCTGCGCCGGCGGCGTGGCGAAACGGGACTGGTCGAACGGATTGGCGCCCGCACCGAAGCTCGCGCGCGCGCCGCCGCCCTCCCCCGCGGCCGACGCCCCGAAAGCGACGCTCGGCGGCACGAACCCCGATTCCCGGCAGAAGCGGCGATACATCTCCTCGGGGTCCTTGCGCAGATAGCGCGCATAGGAGCGGACATAGCCTGAGACCACGCTCGGATTGGGGAAGGCGCCGAGATCGGCGTTCTCGATCCCGAGGATCAGCGACCCCTTGATGTGCAGCTCGCGCTCGACGTCCTCGATCGTCTTGCCCATGGAGGCGCGCTCGCCGCGGATCTCGTCCCCGAGCGTGACCTCGTAGTCGTCGAACCCCCGAAGCTCCATTCGGGTCACCCCTGCTCTCGGAATCCCGCCGCCGGTATGGCGCCCATTGGGCGACATCGCCCTTCTTTTGCCTCGAAGTATCGCAAAAGCGACAGCCGAACGCAATCTTTGAGGACCACCTTGACGCAAGAATTTGGGGCCTGAGCCGCCACGCCGTCAAAATACGGGAACCGGTGCCTGAGTCGGCACCTTGGAGGACCGCCACCGCGCCCCCAGGGCGACAGCCGAACCGCACACCCGAGCACTCGGCCGCCGTTCTGCAGAATCGGGGGCGCGTGCGCTCTTCCGCTGTCAGAGGTTCCTGCCCGATCCGGCCGCCGCAGTCCACCCCCCTCGCCCGGACCGAGCGAAACCGGGCGAGCGCGCGCCATCGCAGCCCGAAACGCCCCGCCCGAGGAGAGAGAGATGCAGACCGTCGCCCGGCCCCCGGCTCCCGTCCCCGCCCCGTCCCGCCATCGTGCTGACGGCCCCGACCGACGAGGCCGCCCGCGCCGCGCGCTGGCTCGCCGACGCCGCAGCCTGCGCCGGGATCGCGCCGGAGCGGGCCGGCGCCGCCGCGGCCCGGCTCGAGGGGGCCTGGGACGCGCTGCTCGCGGCGATCTGCCCGGCGCGGCCCGCCGGGCAGATGGTGATGCTGTCGCTTCGGGAGCGGGCCGACGGGCCCTGCCTCGAACTCGTCGCAGAACGCGCGGGCCGGGTGCGGGGCGACCTCGCCGCCGCCGCCGCCCGCCTCGGCCTCGTCGCCGAGACGACGCCGGGGATGGAGGGGCTCACCCGCCTGCGCCTCGCGCTCTGAGCGGAGGGCCCGCCGATCGAGCCCTCCACCTCCGACGACACCCGGTCCCATTCCAAGCGACAAGGCGTCGGTCGGCGACGCGGCGGCGGGGTGCCGGGTCCGTCCTCGCCCGATTTGGACTCCCGCCCCTTGCTGGACGGCCAGAGCGACACGCCGCAGCGTCACCGTCCCCCGGCCCGTGCTCCGCAGCCGAGAGGCCCTCCGCCCGACCCGACCCCCCGCGCGCCCGGCAGCTTACGCGGCATCCTCGGCGCGGGCTGCGGCGTCGCGGAGCACCTCCGGCTCCACGAGGTCCTCGCCGGGGTCGTCGCGGGCGGTGCCGCGATAGACGTCCTGTCCGGTGGCTTCCTGGATCAATCCGAGCAGCTTCTCTGCCCGGTCGCGCCGGAACCCCTCGAAATCGTCCGCGCGCAGCGCCTCGGGCTCGATCAGATGCGAGCGCAGCCATTCGTCGAGGGTCTCGCGCGGGATCGGCGGGGCCTCCGGCCCGCCCTCTTCGAGCCGGCGGAGATACTGCGAGGGCGCCGAGCCGCCGATGATCTGGTTGGTGCGCCTCGAAAGCGGCGTCTTGTTGACGATCGAGTCGAACCGTGTGGCGGGGATGCCGGCCTTCTTGCACCAAGCTTTGGGGAAGATGTGGTGGATGTCCACGCTCTCGCCGAAGAACACGGTGTGGTCGAATCTCTGGCCGGAGCGGAGATCGCGGGCGCCCTCCTTCATCAGCAGCGTGTTGACGCCCTTGTAGGCGGCGGAGACGCGGGTGCGCATGGTCTCGAGCCGGTCGGCGCGGAAGGTCGCCTCGCGCACCGTGGTCGGGACCTCGCCCCCCGCGATCCAGGCCGGCGTCTCGACGAAGTCCCGCGCGAAGCGGCTCTCCGTGGCCGAGCCGTAGAGCTCGCCGAACACCCCGCTCCAATACCATTGGGCGAGCTTCCGGCGCGCCGACTCGTGGTCCCAGGCATCGCCGAGCTCGGCGAGGACGGCCGCGAGCGGGATCAACTGCGACTGATAGGGCAGATCGAAGGCGCGGTAGACATGCTGCATGTGGAGGAACTTCGCCGCGGTGACGAAGCCCGCCTCCACAGTGTCGACCCAGCGCCGGTAGTCCGCGAGCGGCAGGGAGAGGAGCGCCTGCCGGGTCGCGGTCACGGCGGGGAGCTCCTTGCCCTGTTTGCCCGCGTCGCGCGCCGCGCGCCGCTTCTCGCGGGTCGAGAACAGGGAGACCCCCTGCAGGAGATCGGTGTTCGCCACGTTCTCGAGGACGCCGGTCTCCTCGCCGGGCGCCCTCAGCGCGGTCGCCAGCCGGTCGGCGCGGCCCGGGCCGGCGCCGTCGCCATACCAGTCCTTGCGCAGCTCGTAGCCGTCGGCGGCATACATGGCGGTGACGAGCTCGAACGCGTCGAGGGGCTTGCCGCCGGTGTTCACCTTCTCGAAGACGACGCAGACCGCCTCCTTCGACGTCTCGCGGTCGAGGGCGATCACCGGGATCTGGTAGCTCTTGAAGGTCTCGAGCACCGATTTCTTGAAGACCTTGAACCGGGCGTGACGGTCATTGTCGCCGAAGTCGAGCAGCCCGTCCTGCCAGTCGTCCCAGTCGAAGACGGCGGTCAGCGGGAGTTGACGGGCCCGCCGGTCTCCAGCGTCATCAGCGCGCCGACGGGGAAGGCGCGGGAGATCGAGGCGACGAGGCCGCGGATCCGGTCCTGGTCCCAAACCCAGCTGCGCTGGAAATCCGGCAGCTGCATCGCGCCCTTCCCGCAGTCTCTCAGCAATTCCTCGAGCGAGAACGGATGCGTCTTGAAAATCGAGTCTGCCATGGCGGCCCCGTGGTCTGCGCAGCGTCGGTCCGTCTCGAACGATAACGGCTCCGCACGGCCGGCGCACCCCTCTGCGGGCCGGGCGCGCGCCGGGTGCGGTGAAGGGCCGCTCGCCTGCGGGGTCGGAATCGGCGCCGCTTGCGCGCATGGTCTGGCGGGGGGCGCATGGGCGGCTGACAGGAGGCGGCGCGTGATCCGAGGAGTGAGCTTCGCGGTGCCTGTGGCGCTCGCCGTGGCGGTGCTCGTCGCCGTGGTGGCGGGGCGCGCGCCGCCGGAGCGCACCGAGCCCGGGGAGCGGGCGCAGTCGGCCCGGGTGATCGCGGTCGCGCCCCGCCCCTTCGTGCCCCGCGCGGTCGGCTATGGCAGCGTGGCGCCGGCGCGCAGCTGGGATGCGGTGGCGCAGGTGCCGGGGCGGGTGGCCTATGTCCATCCCGATCTGCGGGTCGGCGCCGTGCTGCCGGAGGGGACCGAGATCATCCGCATCTCGCCGGAGGACTACGAGCTCGCCCTCCGCGAGGCCACCGCCAATCTCGAGGCGGCGAAGGCGAGGCTGCGCGAGCTCGAGACCCGGGCGGCCAACACCGACCGCTCGCTCGAGATCGAGCGCCGCGCGCTGGAGATCAAGCGGGCGGAATTCGAGCGCCAGCGCGGGCTGGTGGAGCGGGGCGTGTCGAGCGACGCGGCGCTCGACGTGGTGGAGCGCGACGTCCTGCAGCAGCAGGTCCGCGTCCAGGAGCTCGAGAACACCGCCCTGCTCCTGCCCGCGGAGATCGAGACCCAGGAGACGCAGATCGAGGTGGCCGCGGCGCGCCTCGCCATCGCCGAGCTCGATCTGGAGCGCACGCGCATCCGCATGCCGTTCCGCGGGCGCATCGCGGAGTCGATGGTCGAGGCGACGCAGTTCGTCTCCGCCGGCGCGCGGCTCGCCTCGGCGGGCGATATCGGGGCGGCGGAGATCGTCGCGCAGGTGCCGCAGGACCGCTTCGCCAAGTTCGTGGCGCTCGCCACCCCGGAGGACTTCCGCGCGGAGTTCGGCGGCGAGGGGGAGATGGGGGCGATGTTCGAGTCGCTCGGCTGGACGGCGGAGGTCTCGCTCGGGCTCGCCGGCACCGATGCGCGCTGGCCCGCCCGCATCCGCCGCACCTCCGACACGATCGACGCCACGACACGCACGGTCGGCGTCATCGTGCAGGTGGAGGAGCCCTATCGCGACGTGCGCCCCGGGCGCCGCCCGCCGCTCGTAAAGGGGATGTTCGTGCGGGTCGAGCTGAGCGGCCCGCCGCTCGAGGGACGGATCGTCGTCCCGCGTGCGGCGCTGCACGACGGGCGCGTGCATGTGGCGACCGCGGAGAACCGCCTCGAGATCCGCCCCGTGGAGGTCCGCGCCGTGCAGGGCGAGGAGGCGCTGATCGCGGAGGGCCTCGCGCCCGGCGAGCGGGTGGTGGTGAGCGCGCTCACGCCTGCGATCCCCGGCATGCTGCTCGACCCGGTCCCGGCCGACAGGGCGGAGGCGGCGGCGGAATGATCGCCTATTTCGCCCGCCACCCGACGCTCGCCAATCTGCTGATGGTGGGGGTGCTCGCGCTCGGCGCGGCGCTCCTGCCGACGCTCCAGCGCGAGACGCTGCCGCGGATCGAGCCGGACCGGGTGCAGATCACCGTCGTCTATCCCGGCGCCCGGCCGGAGACGGTGGAGGAGGCGGTCTGTCAGCGGATCGAGGACGCGGTCGACAGCGTGGACGACGTGCGCGAGATCACCTGCGAGTCGCTCGAGGGGCTCGCGACCGCCACCGTGGAGATGCGAGAGGGCGCGGCGCTCGAGCGCTTCGCCGCCGACGTGAAAACCGAGATCGAGGCGATCGACGATTTCCCCGACGTGGTCGAGACCCCGATCGTCAAGGAGCTCGGCCGGACCGACTTCGTCGCCTCCGTCGCCATCGCGGGGCCGGCCACGCGGCCCGAGCTCAAATCCTACGCCGAGGCGATCAAGCGCCGGATGCAGGCCTTCGGCGGCATCCCCAAGGTCGAGGTCAAGGGCTTCTCGGACCGGCAGTTCCGCATCGAGATCGCCGATGCGACGCTCCGGCGATACGGGCTCAGCCTCGAGGAGGTGGCGAGCAAGATCCGCCTGCAGAACGTCGACCTGCCCGTCGGCACCATCGAGGCGCGCTCCGGCGAGATCCTGCTGCGCTTCGCCGACGAGCGCCGGAGCGCGGCCGAGCTCGGCGATCTCGTGGTCGTCGCGAGCGCCGAGGGCGGGCAGATCCGGCTCGGCGACATCGCCCGGATCGACGACCGCTTCGAGGCGGAGGAGGTCAAGATCCTGTTCGACGGGGAGCCGGCGGCGCTCCTCGAGGTCACGAAATCGGCGAGCGACGATCTCTTGCGCGTGGTCGACCGGATCGAGGCCTTCCTCGCCGAAGAGCGGGCGCGCGCCCCGCCCGGCATGCGCTTCGCCATCCTGCGCAATTCGGCCGATATCGTGCGCGACCGCCTCTCCCTCCTGATCGAGAACGGCCTCCTGGGGCTCGCCCTCGTCGCGCTGACCATGTGGCTCTTCTTCGGCGCGCGCTATGCCTTCTGGATCGCCGCGGGGCTGCCGGTCGCCTTCGTCGGCGGGATCGCGGCGATGGCGGTGCTCGGCTATTCGCTCAACATGCTGACGATGGTGGGCCTCTTGATCGTCGTCGGGCTGCTGATGGACGACGCCATCGTCATCTCCGAGAGCATCGCCACCAAGCGCGAGGCCGGCGCGGCGCCGGCGGAGGCGGTGGTCGAGGGGGTGCGAGAGGTGGCGCCCGGGGTGGTGTCCTCCTTCGCCACCACGCTCTGCATCTTCGGCTCGCTGGCCTTTCTGGAGGGCAATATCGGGCAGGTGCTGCGCGTCGTGCCGGTGGTGATGATCGCGGTGCTCGCGATGTCGCTCCTCGAGGCGTTCCTCATCCTGCCCCACCACCTGCGCCATGCGCTCGAGGCGGAGCCGCGACGGGGGCGGGTGCAGGCCTGGGTCGAGGCCCGGCTCGCGGCGCTGCGCGACCGGGGCGCGGTGCGCCTCTCGGAATTCGCCGCGCGCCGGCGCTACGCGACGCTCGGCCTCGCGGTGGCGGCGCTCGTCCTCTCGGCGACGGCGATCGCGGGCGGGGCGCTCAAATTCGCCGCCTTCCCAGAGATCGAGGGCGACACGGTCGAGGCGCGGATCCTGCTGCCCCAGGGCACCCCGCTCGAGCGCACCGAAGAGGTGGTCGCCGAGGTGCTCGCCGCCGCCGAGCGGATCGACCGGCGGTTCGCGCCCGAGCAGCCCGGCGGACAGGGGCTCGTCCTCCACCGCACCGTGCGTTTCAACGAGAACGAGGACGCCCACGAGACCGGCCCCCATGTCGCGACCGTCAGCCTCGACCTCCTGCCCTCCGCCGAGCGCAGCATCGACAATGCGCGCATCTTCGAGCTCTGGCGCAGGGAGACCGGCCCGCAGGCGGACGTGATCGCGCTCAAATTCACCGAGCCGACCCTCGGCCCGGCCGGGCGCGCCATCGACATCCGCCTCTCCGGCGACGACCTCCGCGAGCTCAAGGCCGCGGGCGAGGCGCTCAAGGCCTGGCTCGAGGGCTATGTCGGCGTCGTCGACGTGCTCGACGATCTGCGCCTCGGCAAGCCGGAGATCGAGCTCCGCATCAACGAGGAAGGCCAGACCCTCGGCCTCACCGCCCGCGACATCGCCGATCAGCTCCGCGCCGCCTTCCACGGCTCGACCGTCGACGAGATCCAGGTCGGCACCGAGTCCTACGAGATCGACGCCCGCCTCGCAGGCGCCGACCGCAACGACGTCGCCGCCCTCGACGATTTCGTCGTCGCCACCCCCTCGGGCGCCCTCGCGCCGCTCTCCTCCGTAGCCGACATCGCGCGCGACCGCGGCTTCGCCCGGATCGCCCGGGTGCAGAAGCGGCGCACGATCTCGATCCAGGGCGACGTGGACACCCGCCTCGCCAACGCCAACGAGATCGTCTCCGACACCCTCGCCCGCTTCGGCCCGCGCCTCGCGGAGGCCTATCCGGGGGTGCGGATCGAGTTGCAGGGGCAGAACGCGGAGGCCTCCGAGACCCAAGGCTCCATGCTCGCGGGCTTCCTGCTCGGCCTCGTCGGGGTCTATCTCGTGCTCTCGTTCCAGTTCCGCTCCTATGTCGAGCCGGTGATCGTCATGACGCTGATCCCCTTCGCCTTCGTGGGCGCGGTGGCCGGGCACATGCTGATGGGGATCGACTTCTCAATGCCGAGCCTCCTCGGCTTCGCCGCCCTCGCGGGGGTGGTGGTCAACGACTCGATCCTCCTCGTCTTCCAGATCAAGCACCACCACCGCCCCGGCGCGACGGTGGCCGACGCCGTGCCCGACGCGGCCCGCGCCCGGTTCCGCGCGATCTTCCTGACCTCGCTGACCACGGTCGCCGGGCTCTTCCCGATGCTCCTCGAGACGAGCCTGCAGGCACAGGTGCTGACCCCGCTCGTCACGAGCCTCGCCTTCGGCCTTCTCGCCTCGACGCTCCTCGTGCTCTTCGTCGTCCCGGCCTTCTACGCCGCCCTCGACGATATGGGCCTCACCACCCTCGCCGCGGAGCGCCGCGCCCGGGCGCGCGCGCCCCGCCCGGCCTGAGCGACCGTCCACCCCCGGAGAGCCCCCATGCGCCCCGAAGACCCCGAACGCCCCACCACCCACGACGCCGCCGAAGACCCGCGCAACCGCGACATCCTGATCTACGTGAACGGAGACCTCCTGCCGCGGGCCGAGGCCAAGGTCTCGGTCTACGACTCTGGCTTCCTGCTCGGCGACGGGATGTGGGAGGGGATGCGGCTCCACAACGGCCGCTGGGCCTTTTTCGACGCGCATATGGACCGGCTGTTCGAGAGCCTCCGCGCCGTCTCGATCGACATCGGGATGGACCGCGCCGGGGTGCTCGAGGCCCTCACCCGCACCGCCGAGGCCAACGGGATCACCACCGACGCCCATTGCCGGCTGATGGTGACGCGCGGGGTGAAGGTGCGGCCGTTCCAGCATCCCTCGCTGTCGCGCAGCGGGCCGACGGTGGTGATTATCATCGAGCACTCCACCCCGTCGGGCGCGGTCTGGGAGCGCGGCGTGCGGCTCGCCACCGTCCCCCAGGTCCGCGGCCTCCCGATGAGCCAGGACGCGAAATACAACAGCCACTCCAAGCTCAACTGCGTCCTCGCCTGCCTGCAGGCCGAGCAGGCCCGGGCCGACGAGGGGCTGATGCTCGACCCCCACGGCTTCGTGAACACCACCAACGCCTGCAACTTCTTCATCGTGCGCAAGGGCGAGGTCTGGACCTCGACGGGGGACTACTGCATGAACGGGGTGACGCGGGCCAACGTCGTCCGCCTCTGCCGCGAGCACGCGATTCCCGTCTTCGAGCGCAACTTCTCCCTCTTCGACACCTACGGCGCGGACGAGGCCTTCCTCACCGGCAGCTTCGGCGGGCTGACCCCGGTCGCGGAGATCGACGGCAAGCGGATCGGCGCCGGCCCCGGCGGGCCGGTCACCCGCCGGCTCTCCGCGCTCTACCGCGACCTCGTCGCCGCGGACACCGGGGCGGCCTGATGCGGGTCGTCATGTGGTCCGGCCCGCGCAATCTCTCGACCGCGATGATGCGCAGCTTCGGCAACCGGGCGGACACCGACGTCGTCGACGAGCCGTTCTACGCCGCCTATCTCGCGCTCTCCGGCAGCCCGCACCCGATGCGCGCGGCGGTCCTCGCCGCCCAGCCGACGGACTGGCGCGAGGTCGCCGCCGCCTGCGCCCGCCCCGCCCCGCCGGGGCGTATCCGCTACGAAAAGCATATGACCCACCACATGGTCCCGCCGATCGGGCTCGACTGGATGGCCGGCGCCCGGATCGCCTTCCTGATCCGCGACCCGCGCGAAGTCGCCGCGAGCTACGCCGCCAAGCGCGAGCGCTTCGACCTGGCCGATCTCGGCATCGCACGGCAGGCCGAGCTCTTCGACGCGGCCGCGGCCCTGCTCGGCCGCCCGCCCCCGGTGGTTGACGCGGCCGATCTCCGCCGGGCGCCGGAGGCGACGCTCTCGGCCCTCTGCGCGGCCCTCGGCATCGCCTTCGATCCGGCGATGCTGTCCTGGGCGCCGGGGCTGCGCGCGAGCGACGGTGTCTGGGCCGCGCATTGGTATGGCGCCGTCGCGGCCTCCACGGGCTTCGCCCCGCCGGAGGCGCGGCCCGCGCCCCTCGAGGCGGAGCTCGCCCGCCTCGTCGCCCCCGCCATGCCCCATTACGAGCGGCTCGCGGCCCGGGCGCTCCGCTGACCGGCGGGGGCTGTCCCGAGACGGGACGGCCGCGGCGACGATAGCAAACCACTATGCCTTGATTTCGCCCTCATTCGCAGGCAATAGACACACGCGTGGGTTGAGTGTTCCGCTCGGTCATCCCGAGACCGGGCCGTGCGCCCGGGACCGTCGGCAGAGCCGAGAGACGGCGCGTCCCTGCCTGGCTTTCCGTGTTTCCAAGTCGCCCCCCTCGCCGGCCCGTCCGGCGAGCGAAGAGCCGCGCGCTTGCGCGAAAGGAGACAAACGTGGACAGCAACATCTTTCTGGTCGATCCGAGCCTCGCCGAAGACATCCCCGGCCTCGCCCCCGCGGTGGCGGCGGCGGAGATATCCGGCATCCCCGCCCGCGGCACCGGGCTCTCCGGCGAGGCCTATGCGCCGGGCAGCCGGATCTCCTCCCTCGCGGCCCTGGCCGAGGCGATCGCCGCGAGCGCCGGGCCGGACGCCCGCTTCTCGGTGGAGGAGATCGGCTTCGGCGCGCGCGACAGCGACACCACCCTCGCCGAGTTCCTCGCCGAGAACGGCGCCGTGACGAGCGGCGACGGCGATCTCGAGATGGGCCCCTCCGGCCTCGTGATCCGCGGCTATGTCTACATCCCCGAGGGCGCGCACGAGATCTCCGTGGTCTCGGACGACGGCTTCGCGCTCCGCCTCGGCGGGGTGGACATCATGGACTACGACGGCCGGCGCAGCCCCGGAGAGACCGCGCGCACGGTGAATTTCGAGGGCGGGCTCTACGAGATGGAGCTCGTCTATTACGACGCGGGCGGCGGCATGGCGCTGCAGATGGGGCTCGACGGGCTGCCCTTCGACCAGAGCGCGTTCTACCTCGCGGCGAGCGACGTCACCGACCCGCCGGCCGACACGCCCCTCGTCCCGGTGGCGGACTACCACCCCTCGCAGTTCCTCGGCGAGTTCGTGCTCGACCAGCCCGACGCGATCCAGGCCGGCCCCGGCCACCAGGAGATCGACGGCGAGGGCGGCAACGACACCATCTCGGGCGGCGCGGGCGACGACATCCTGCGCGGCGGCTATGGCGACGACATCCTCGAGGGCGAGGCCGGCAACGACCTCCTCGACGGCGGCTACGGCTCGGACCTGCTGATCGGCGGCGAGGGCGACGACCTCCTCGTCTCCCGCTCGGACGGCGGCGAACAGAAGATCGCCCAGCGCTACGTGATCCCCGAGACCCGGCCCGACGGCGGCCAGGTCAACCCCGAGTTCGACAAGCTCTTCGGCTACGAGCACCAGCCGCTGATCGGCGACGACATCCTCGTCGGCGGCCCTGGCGCGGACACCTTCGCGATCCTGCCCCAGCTCAACGCCACGCTGCCGATCATCCAGGAGCACGTGAAGTCCGACGGCTCTATCCGCTGGGCCGGGGTGGCCGGCGAGAACACCTATCAGCACGACCACTGGGTCGACCTCTTCGGCTTCGACATGATCGCCGACTACGACGCCGAGGCGGACCACATCGCGGTGATCGGGCACACGGCCAACGTCTTCGTCGAGCATGGCGACTACGACGGCGACGGGGTGGACGAGAGCATCGTCACGGTGATCTCCAAGCAGCACGGCAATGGCGGCGCGCATGACCGCGACCTGATCGGCGTGGTGTTCGTCGAGGGCGATCTCGTGGATGTGGACGACATCCAGACCGATGCCGGCGTCACCTACGGCGTCGTCGAGGGCTATGACGACGTGGCCGAGGCGCTCTTCCAGATCGGCGAGACCAAGACGCTCACCGAGGGCGGCACGACCCACCACGGCTACGACTATCGCGGCCCGCGCGAGGCGACCCGGGCGCCCGAGGGCGCGGCCTTCGATCTGATGGACAACCCCTACGAGGCCCAGGCGCAGGCGTTGATCGCCGGGCCGACCCCACCGGACGGCGTCGAGCCGACCCGCGACCCGTTCGAGCCGCTCGGCTTCGATGCCGCCCCCGGCGAGACGCGCACCGGCACCGAGGCGGGCGAGCTGATCGCGCCTGCGCCTGCGCCCGCGCCCGCGGGGCTACCCGGCGCGCTCGGCGTGTGGGAGCTCGGGGCGGGGGAGACCGCCTTCGCCGAGGCCCGCGGCGAGGGGCCCGCAGCCCGCGCCTACACGCTCTACGAGAACCAGGCGGTGCCACGGGCCGATGGCGGCGTCGCAGGCCCCGGCGGGCGGGCGGCGCTCTCCTTCAACGGCGAGGACCAGTTCGCCTATCTCCCCCATGACGACGCCTTCGAGGTGACGCAGGGGACCATCGCGCTCTGGGTTCGCGCCGACGATCTCTCCGACGACGGCGCCATCGTCACCAAGGACCAGCGCAACACTGGCGAGGGCGGGCATTTCCGCCTCGTCCAGCTCGAGGACGGCAAGCTGCTGCTGCGCTTCGCCCCGGGCGACGGCGACAGCAACCGCGCCTGGCAGACCACCGCCCCCGTGCTCGAGGCGGGCGTCTGGGCGCATCTCGCCGTCAGCTTCACCGAGGACGGGGTGACGGTCTACAAGGACGGCCAGGCGATCCCGGACGGGCTCTGGACCCCCAAGGAGGGCGACGTGCCGACCCCGGGCGCCTATCGCGAGGCCTATCTGCTGCAGAACGCCGAGCCCTGGGTCTTCGGCGCCGACCAGCGCCGCACCGAGCTCAACGAGACGGCGGCGGAGTTCGCCACCGACGACGAGGACCTCGAGAACCCGTTCTCCGGCGCCATCGCCGAATTCGCGCTCTGGGGCGGGGTCTCCAAGGACGACGCGCTGACCGAGGCCGAGCTTGCCGAGCTCGTCGCCAACGGCCCCGGCGCGGCGCTCGCCAACCCCTCCGGCCCGCAGCCGATGACCGCGGCCGACGACGTCTTCGACGGCGCCGGCGGGAACGACACGATCCTCGGCGAGGCCGGCGACGACACCCTCGACGGCGGCGCGGGCGACGACCTGATCGAGGGCGGCTACGGCGACGACCTGATCCGCGGCGGCGCGGGCGACGACACGCTGAACGGCGGGCGCGGCTCCGACCTCGTGATGGGCGGGGAGGGCGACGACCTGATGATCGCCGGCGGCGATGTGGGCGAGGACCGGGCGGGCCAGCTCGTCCTCGGCGAGCCCTCGCGCCCCTTCCCCGACCCCTCGATCGACGACGCCTTGCTCAAGCTCGTCGACTGGATCGACCAGCCGCTCTATGCCGACGACATCTTCCTCGGAGGCGAGGGCGCCGACCACTTGGCCGTCCGCACCTACATCAACGCCAAGAAGGACATCATCCTCGAGCACGTCATCCCCGGCACGCGCGACATCAAATGGCACGGCGTCGCCGGCGAGAACGCGCGCATCCACGACCACTGGGTCGACGGCTTCGGCATCGACATCTTCGGCGATTTCGACGCCAGCGAGGACAGCATCTCGATCATCGGCCACACCACCGAGATCGAGATCGACTATCAGGCGGTCGACACCGACGGCGACGGGACGGACGACGCCATCCTTTCCATCGTCCGCGCCTATTCCCAGCAGGGCAACAATGGCGGCGCCCATGACGAGGACGAGCTCGGCCTGCTGCTGGTGATCGGCGACATGGTCACCGAGGAGATGATCGAGACCGATGCCGGGGCGCATTACGGCATCGTCGACACCATCGACGAGCTGCAGGAGGCGCTCGCGCCCTCCGACGCCCCCTCGCCGGTCGCCCGCCCGGGCGACGTCTTCGGCTATGACGACCGCGACGTCCCGGGCCGGCCGATGACCTCCGATCCGATGGCCTACTCGGTCAACCCCTATATGGAGACCGCCGAGGCCCTCTTCGATTGGCAGACGGTCGGCGATCTCGGCCCGCTCGCGGTGGTCAACGCCCATCCCGGCGGCAGCTTCGACGGCGCCACCCACCAGGTGATGCCCCACGCCCCCGGCGAGCAGCAGACCGAGGGCACCTATGCCTTCAGCTTCACCGCCGCGCGCCCCGGCGAGGGCCATCAGGCGCTGCTCTCCAAGGACTTCGTCAACAAGCAGGAGGGCGGGCACCTCACCATCTGGATCACCGACCGCGGAGAGCTCAAACTGCGCTTCCAGTCGGAGACCGAGGACACCTATCTCGTCTATCGCGACGCGAAGATCGAGGCGGGCCAGCGCTACGACATCGCCTTCTCCTACGACGCGGAGAGCGTGAAGCTCTTCGTCGACGGCGATCTCGTGGATGCCGAGGACGGCTACGCGACCGGCATGCTCGGCAATGCCGAGAGCACGATCATCGGCGCCTCGGCCCGCAAGCGCACCGAGAGCGACGACCGGCTCGAATGGGTCTTCGAGGGCGAGATCTCCGACATCTCCGTGCTCGACCGCTCGATCGGCGTGCTCGAGGCGGTGATCCTGCACGAAAACGGCATGGACCCCGCCGCCCTCGGCGCCGATCCCTTCGGCGGCATCCCCGAGCCCGAGCCGGCGCCCGAGCCCGCGCCGGAGCCCGCGCCGGAGCCGCCGGCCGGCGACAGCGCCTATCTCGACATCGGCCTCTACGACACCCAGACCGACACGCTCGTCGCCCTCCTCTCCGACGGCCTCGAGATCCCCGAGAGCGCCGTCGAGGGCCGCAAGCTCGCCGTCGTCGCCTACGAGAAGGACGGCGGCAACGCCACCGAGAGCGTCAAGATCACCGCGAACGGACGGACGCAGGTCGAGAATATCGAGCCCTACGCCCAGTTCGGCGACCGCAGCGGCGACTATTCCGGCGGCGATCCCCTCGGCCTCGGCGCCCATGGGGTGACGCTCGAGGTCTTCTCGGGCAATCGCGGCTCGGGCGATCTGCTCGAGCGGGTGGAGATCGGCTTCGAGATCGTCGCCGACGCCCCCGAACCGGAGCCGGAGCCGATCCCGGTGCCCGAGCCCGAGCCGCTCCCGGAGCCCGTCCCCGAGCCGGAGCCGGCCCCCGGCCCGGAGCCTGCGCCTGAGCCTGCGCCGGTGCCGGAGCCTGAGCCGGAGCCTGCCCCGGAGCCCGCGCCCGAGCCGGCCCCCACCGGCCGCCTCGAATTCGGCTCGGAGACCGTCGCCCAGGCCAATTCCGAGGAATGGCACCGCGTCGATTTCAGCGGGGTGATCGAGGACGCGGTCGTCGTCATGGGCCCGCTCGAGCACAATGGCGGGCATGACGCGGTGGTCCGCGTGCGCAACGTCACCGAGACCGGCTTCGAGTTCCAGATCGACGAGTGGGACTATCACGACGGCGCCCACATCCCCGAGACCGTCGGCTGGATGGCCGTCACCGCCGGCACCCACCAGCTCGCCTCCGGGCAGACGATCGCGGCCGGCAGCGTCACCGCCCGCGACGAGGCCCGCGTCACCGTCCCGCTCGAGGGCTTCGAGACGGCGCCCGCGGTCTTCGCCCAGATCGCCTCGGCCAACGACGACGCCGCCGTCACCCCCCGGCTCGACAAGATCACCTCCCGCGACTTCCAGGTGAAGATGCAGGAGGAGGAGCTGAGCGACGGCCTGCACGACGACGAGCGCATCGACTGGATCGCGGTCGACGCGGACATCCCCGGCCTCCTCGACCTCACCGAGATCGAGGGCGGCATGACGCATCGCTATGTCGAGCAGGAGTTCGAGCCGATCGAGGGCACCCCCGTCGCCCTCGCCGCGATGCAGACGCTCAACGGCGGCGACACCGCCTCGATGCGCTTCAAGGACCTGCAGGCCGACAGCATCCGCCTGACGATCGCCGAGGAGCGCTCGCGCGACAACGAGCGCAACCACATCACCGAGGAGGTCACGCTGCTGACCGCCGCCGAGGGCGTCCACGAGCTCTACGGCTGAGCCCCTCCGGCCTCCGCCCCCCTCTGCCGGGGGCGGGGGCCTCCCCCCCGCGCTCCCCCGCCATTTCCGAGCACCCGGGCCCGCCGCGGCGGGCTCGTGTTGCGCCGCACTCTCGGTTAGGACTTGAAAACGACGCCTATTGGTCTAAAACCGACCATAGAGGGCGGCAGCGTGCCGGATCCGGACAGGCGTCCGACGCATCCGCGGCAAACCGCCCGCCGGCTTACGACCCTGACACCCCCGAGAGGAGCGTTCCCATGGACCGTCGCGCCTGCGAGACCGATCCGTCCGACGAGGCCGGGGCCGAGGCCGCCGCCGCGAAGGCCTCCTTCACCTCCGTCTACGACGCGCCGACCCCTGCGCCCTATTTCGCGAGCCTGCGCCCGCTCGATTACCGCACCCCCGCCCATGCGCAGCCCGTCATCCGCCGGGCGCTCGCCGATCTCGCCCGGCTGCGCGGGCGCGCCCGGCCGCAGATGCTCGATCTGTGCTCCGGCTACGGGGTCAACGGCGCGCTCGCCAAATGCGACACGACCCTCGACGCGCTCTACCGCCGCTATGCGGACCCCAAGGCCGCGCCCTCCGCCGCCGCGGATCGGGCCGAGCTCGCCGCGCATCGCCGCCCGGGCCCCGTCCCGCGGGTGATCGGGCAGGACGTGGCCGGCAACGCCCTCGCCTACGCCACCGCCGCGGGCTTTCTCGACGCCGCGATCGAAGCAAATCTCGAGGCGCGCCCGCTCTCGCCCCGGGAGGCGGCGCTGGTCGCGGACACCGATCTCGTCACCATCACCGGGGGGCTCAGCTATATCGGGGAGGCGACGCTCGGGCGCGTGCTCGCCGCCTGTCGCCGCCGGCCCTGGGTCCTCTATTTCCCGCTCCGCGGCACCGGGCTCGAGGGCATCGAGGCCGCGCTCGAAACGGCCGGGCTCCTGACCGAGCGCTGGGGCCGGCCCTTCCCCCATCGCCGCTATGCCGACGCGCGGGAGCGGCGCGAGACGCTCGCCGACCTCTCCGCGCGCCCGGACGAGGGGCTCGGCGCGCCCTCGCGCACGCATCTCGAGGCGGTCCTCCATCTCGCCCGCCCGGCCGAGGAGGCCGGCGCCCGCCCGCTGCCCGAGCTGGTGCTCGCCCGCCCGCCGCTCAGCCGGCGTGCGCCGGGGCTGGCCGTCCGCGGCCTCTGAGCCGGGCGCGCTTGCGAGGCACGGGCCGCCGGCCTAGGCTGCCGCGGTTCGCAGCTTTCGGGGGAGGGCCGGCCATCTCGCTGCGCCTCGTCATCGCGGCGGCGGCCCTCGGGCTCCTGGTGCTCGCCGCGGCGGGGGCCGCACTCGTCTGGGGCGTGCGCGCGCTCGACATCGTGCCGCCGAGCCGGCTCACCGTCGCCGCCGGCGCCGAGGGCACGGGCTATCACCGCATCGCCCTCGAATACCGCCGCATCCTCGCCGAGGACGGTATCGAGCTCGAGATCCTGGAGACCGGCGGCTCGCCGGAGAACCTCGCCCGGCTGACCGGGGAGACGCCGCCCGATTTCGCGCTCGTCCAGGGCGGGCTCGAGATCGACCCCGAGGCGGGGCTCGAGGGCCTCGGCGCGGTGTTCCTCGAGCCGCTCCTCCTCCTCCATGCCGGCGCGCTCGATCCGGTGACCTATCCGCCGGACTGGGACGGGCTGCGCCTCGCCGTCGGCGCCGAGGGGAGCGGGACGCGCGCGGTCTTCGAGCGGCTCGCCAAGCTGATGGGGCTCGACCCCGCCCGGATCGCGCCCGTGCCCGTCTCCGGCACCGCCGCCTCGATCGCGCTGCAGACCGGGGAGGTCGACGCCGCCGTCTTCGTCGCCCCCCCGAGCGCCCCCTATCTGCGCCCCCTCGTCGAGCGCGAGGACATCCGCCTGGCCGAGATCCGCCACGCCGATGCCCTGGCCTGGCGCCTCGACCATGCGGAGATCGTCACCATCCCCGAATACGGACTCGACTACGCCCGCGAGACGCCCGACCGCGACATCGAGCTGATCGCCTTCGTCGCCCGGCTCGTCGCGCGCCCGGGGCTGCACCCGGCGGCGGTCAACCGGATCGTGCGGGCCGCGCGGCTGGTGCATGGGCCGGGCGACGTGGTGAGCGCCGAGGGCCGTTTCCCGAGCACCGCCCGCCTCGGCGTGCCGATGGAGCCCTATGCGCGGGACCTGATCGTCCACGGGCCGAGCCCGCTCGAGGCCTGGCTGCCCTATTGGGCGGTGGCGCAGATCAACGCCATCGCGCTCCTGATCGTGCCGCTCTTCCTGGTGCTGCTGCCGCTCTTCCGCACCGGGCCGTCGCTCTATGCCTGGTGGATGCGGGCGCGGATCTACCGCAACTACGCCGCGCTCGCGAAGATCGAGCGCGCGGCGGAGGAGGCGGCGCGCCCCGGCGATCTCGACCGGCTCGACCGGCGCCTCGCGGAGATCGACCGCGGGCTCGAGACCTCGGAGGTCCCGCCGGCCTATCGGGGGCAGGCCTATGCGGCGCGGGTCCATGTCGATCTCGTCCGCCGCCGCCTCTCGGAGCGCCGCGCGGCGCTCGAGACCGCGGGCTAGTCGGGCGGCTCGGCGGGGAGCTCGACCCTCGCCCGCAGCCCTGGCTCGGCCGTCTCGAAGACGAGCCGCCCGCCATGGAGCCGCGCCACCGCGCGCACGAGAGAGAACCCGAGCCCCGCGCCCGCCGAGCCCTCCGCCCCCTCCGGCGGCAGGCCGGGCCCGGCATCGGCGACCGTGAGCCGCGCGCCGCCGGCCGTCCTCTCCGCGGCGACCGAGACGGCGCTCCCCTCCGGCGCCACCCGCAGCGCGTTCTCCACGAGATTGGAGAGCGCGAGCACGAGCAGCTCGCGATGGCCGAGCACCTCCGGCCCCGCCGCGCCGCCCTCGAGCAGGAGGCGCACGTCCCGCGCCTCGGCCAGCGGCTCGAAGAACTCCACCGTGTCGGCCGCCGCCGCGCCGAGGGAGAGGCGCGCCATCTGCGCGCGCCCGATCCCGGCCTCCGCGCGGGCGATCTCGAGCAGCGCGGCGATGATGCGCTCGATCCCGGCGAGCTCCGCCCGCGCCCGGTCGAGCGCCTCGCCCCGGGCGGCCTCGGGCAGCGCGGCGAGATGGAGCGAGAGCCGGGTGAGCGGGCTTCTCAGATCGTGCGCCATGCTCTCGCAGGCGAGGCGCAGCTCGCCCATCTGCGCCTCGAGCCGCGCGATCATCGCGTTCAGAAGCTGGGCGAGGCGGTCGAACTCGTCGCCCTCCGCCCGCGCCGGAACCCGCCGGGAGAGATCGCCCGCGAGGATCCCCTCGGCCGCCTCGGTGATGCCCGCCATGCGCTCGATCAGCATCCGGGAGACCGCCCAGCCGACGAGCCCGGCCACGAGCGCCGCCGCCCCGAGCCCGAGCAGCATCGCACCGCCGAGCGCCTCCCGCGCCCGCGCCTCGGCCCGCGCGTCGCGCCCGAGGAGGAGCCGCGCCCCGTCCGGCAGCGCGCGCGCATGGAGATCGACCGCGAGCGGCGGCCCCCCCACCGGCGCGAGGCGCCGCGTCGCGGGCGGCCCGCCGGGGGCGAGCCCCTCGGGCCAGGCCGGCAGGTTGCCGGCGAGGCGCCGGCCCTCGCGGTCGAGCAGCAGATAGACGGCGGCCTCCCGCCCCGCGCCCGCGAGCCGGTCCTCGATCGCGCCGGCGAGGGCCGCGGCCCCGCCCGCCCCGTGGAGCTCGGCGAGGCCGCGGAGTTCGGTCTCCGCCCGCGCCCGCGCCTCGGCCTCCAGAAGATCGGACATCGCTCGGAAGACGAGCCAGAAGACGAGGATCGCCGAGAGGAAGGTCACGGCCCATTGGATCGCCGCGAGCCGCGCGGCGGTGCCGAGGCGGAGGCCGGGCGCGCGGCTCACCGGCCGAGGCTGTCGGACAGCACGTAGCCGACCCCCCGGATCGTGTGAAGGAGCGGGCGCTGCCCCTCGGCGTCGACCTTGCGCCGGAGCCGGCTCACATGGACCTCGATGATGTTGGAGGGGTGATCGCCCGGGAAGTCCCACACCCCCTCGAGCAGCATCGCCCGCGTCACCACCCGGTCGCGCCGCTCGAGCAGGAAGCGCAGCATCTGCACCTCGCGCCGCTTGAGATCGAGGAGCCGCCCGCCGCGCCGGGCGAGACCGGCCTCCGGGTCGAGCTCGAGATCGCCGCAGCGCAGGACCCGGGGGCCGGGCTCCGGATCCGGCCGGCGCAAGAGCGCGTCGATGCGCGCGAGCAGCTCGGCCATCTCGAAGGGCTTGGCGAGATAGTCGTCGGCGCCCGCGCGGAGCCCCGCGACCCGCTCCGCCGCCGCGCCGAGCGCGGAGAGGAAGAGCACCGGGCGGCGGAAGCGCGCGGCGCGGAGCGCCTCGAGGATCGCGAGCCCGTCGAGATCGGGCAGCATCCGGTCGAGCACCACGAGCCCGTGCCGGCCCTCGCCGGCGCGGGCGAGCGCCTCCCGGCCGAGCGCGACATGGGTGGTCTCGTGCCCGGCCTCCGCGAGGGCCGCGCGGATATAGCCCGCGATCTCGGTATCGTCCTCCACGAGCAGGATCGAAGCCATCGAGGCCGCCTCCGAATCGCCGTCGCCGTCCCGCCCGATCTGACGCGAGCGGCGGCGCGCTGGCAATGCGGCCTCGGCGGCCTCCGGGGGGCTGCCGCGTAATCTGCCGGTAATCGGCGTGAAGATCGCGTCACGAAAGCCCGTGCCGGGCGCTCTCGCGTTGCGATGCGGCAGGGGGCGGAGGAGTGTCCGCCTCGACGGATCGGACCTTGATCGGAGGCGGACGGATGACACGGATCGGACTGGCCGCGGCTGCGGCGCTCGCGCTCGGCACGGCGGCGGAGGCGCATTACGGGATGGTGATCCCGTCGGACCAGATGGTGATGCAGGGCGAGGAGCGGCGGATCGCGCTCTCGCTCGCCTTCGCCCATCCCTTCGAGGTCGAGGGCATGACGCTCGCCAAGCCCCGCAGCTTCACCGTGACCTCGGAGGGCACGGCGACCGACCTGCTGGACACGCTCGAGGAGACCGAGTTCGGCGGCGCCAAGGCCTGGCGCACGAGCTACGACGTCGAGCGCCCGGGCGTGCATGTCTTCGCCATGGAGCCCGAGCCCTATTGGGAGCCGGCCGAGGACGCCTTCATCGTCCACTACACCAAGACCTATGTGGCGGCGTTCGGCGACGACGAAGGCTGGGACGAGGCGCTCGGGCTCAAGACCGAGATCGTGCCGCTCGCCAAGCCCTTCGGGCAGTGGGCGGGGAACGTCTTCCAGGGCGTCGTGCTGCTCGACGGGGAGCCGGTGCCCCATGCCGAGGTCGAGGTCGAGCACTACAACGAGGACGGCGCGGCGGTCGCGCCCGCGGACTACATGATCACCCAGACGATCAAGGCCGATGCGGACGGGGTGTTCACCTATGCCGCGCCCGGTGCCGGCTGGTGGGGCTTCGCCGCGCTCAACACGGCGGACTACACGCTGCCGCACGAGGGCGAGGAGAAGGCGGTCGAGCTCGGCGCGGTGATCTGGGTGCGCTTCGAGCCCTGGACGGCGCGATGAGCCTGCGCGGGCTCGCGGGGGGGCTCCTCGGAGCTGCGCTCCTCCTCGCCACGGCCCCGCCTGCGGCGGCGCACCGGCTCCTCGTCTTCGCCTTCGTCGAGGGCGGGGAGGTGGTGGTGGAGACCAAGTTCTCCAACGGTCGCCTTCCGGCGGAGGGGGTGGTGACGGTGCATGACGGCACCGAGGCGGAGCTCGGCCGCCACCCGCTCGGCGCCGACGGGACGCTGCGCCTGCCGCTCGACCCGCGCGGGCGGGAGAGCGGGCTGCGGATCGAGGTGCGCACCGGCAAGGGCCATGACGGCTACTGGATCCTCACGCCGGCGGATATTCGTGCGGCGGAGGAGTGACGGTTGGAGCATGTGTCTCGCGACGCTCTCCGGAATGTCTCGAGACGGTTGAGATAGAGTGTCGCGACATGGGCGCGGCGCTCGGCTTTCCCCAACGAGGGGCCGCCGTCCGGTTCGGGCCGGCCCCGCAGCGCTGATGGAGACATGCGATGCGCCGCGTCACCGTTTCGATCCCGGCCCTCCTGGTCGGCCTCGCCACCCTCGCCGCGGGCCCCGCCGCGGCCCACGAGTTCGTCCTGCTGCCGGAGCGCCTCGCGGTCGGGGCGGGCGAGGAGATCGGCTTCGAGGTCCACTCGACCCATGTCTGGGGGTCGCCCGAGGAGATGGAGCGCGCCGAGAGCGTCGCCGTGCGCCTCGTCGGCGCGGCGGGGGCCGAGGAGATCGCCGTCGCCGAGGAGCCCGAGGCGCAGCGCCTGGTGGGCACCGCCGCGTCCGACGGCGGGACCGCCTGGCTCGCCGCGCACCGCCTCGGGCAGGTCTGGTCGCGCACCCCGCAGGGCTGGGTCGAAGGCGGGCGCGACGTCGCCCCGGAGGCCGAGTTCACCAACAAATACGAAAAGTTCGTCAAGGTCCTCCTCAATGGCGGCGATGCGGGGCTCGCCACGCAGCCGATCGGCGACGCGCTGGAGATCGTCCCGCTCGCGGACCCCGCCGGACTCGCCGTGGGGGAGACGCTGGAGCTGCAGGTGCTGCACGAGGGGCGCCCGGTGGAGGCGCAGGTCGCGGCAACCTTCCTCGGCTTCTCCGATCTGCCCGGGACCTATGCCTATCTGACCGAGACGCGGGAGAGCGAGGCGGGGCCGGTGGCCACCCTCGCGCCCTGGGCGCCCGGGCTCTGGGCGGTGCGCGTGCAGCACGAGGCCGAGGCGCCGGGCATCGACGCCCATGTGCTGCGCGCGGTGATGATGGTGCCGGTCGAGTGAGCGAGCCGGCCGGGAGAGGGGGGCGGCTGCGCGCGGCGCTCGGGCTCGCGGCGCTCGCGCTCGCGGGGGGGCTCGTCGCCTTCGGGCTCCTCGCGGGCGGCGGGCACGGGCATCTCCCGGCCCCCGGCGCGGGGCCCGACCCGGCCGCCGCCCGCGCCGCGCCGGCCCGGCTCGCCGAACACGTGCTCGCCCGCCTTTACGCCGCCTTCGGCGAGCGGGAGGAGGCGGCGATCTACGACGCGCTCGCAAAGGTCGCGGAAGGCGAGGTGCTGGAGTCGCTCTATCTCGAAAAACGCGCGGCGCTTCTCGACCCGGCGAGCGGGGCGAGCGGGCAGAGCCTGCACGGGATCGAGGTGACGGAGGCCGCGCTCTCCGAACGCGCGGGCGTCTTCGAGATCGCGGCGCGCTGGCATGCGATCGGGGCGGTGGAGCATGGCGACCATGTCCATGTCCGGGGCAACGCCTATGCCGCGCAACTTCGCCTCGTCCCGCGGGCGGAGGGCTGGCGGCTGACCGGGTTCGACCTCCTCGACATCGAGCGGCAGGCGGTGGAATGACCGCGCCGGCGGTCGAGATCGAGGACCTCGCCTTCGCCTATCCTGGGGGTGGCTTCGCGCTCGAGATCCCGTCCCTCGGGCTCGCGCGCGGGGCCTCGCTCGCCGTGGTCGGCCCGAGCGGGAGCGGGAAGACGACGCTGCTGGAGCTCGTCGCCGGCATCCTCGCGCCCGGGTCGGGGCGCCTCGCCGTCGCGGGCACCGACCTCGCCGCGCTGTCGGAGGCGAAGCGGCGGGCCTTCCGGGCGCGGCGGATCGGCTTCGTGTTCCAGGACTTCCGGCTTCTCGACTATCTGAGCGCGGGGGAGAACATCCTCTATCCCTGCCGCGTCCTGCCCGGGCTCAGCGCCGATGCCGAGACCCGCGCCCGCGCCCGGCGCCTCGCCGAGGCCGCCGGGATCGCCGGGAAGCTCGACCGCAGGCCCGACCGGCTCAGCCATGGCGAGCGCCAGCGCGTCGGGATCTGCCGGGCGCTGATCGCAGCCCCCGATCTCGTGCTCGCCGACGAGCCGACGGGCAATCTCGATCCGGAGACCAAGGAGACCGTGCTCGGCCTTCTCCTCGCCGAGACCCGGGCGGCGGGGGCGAGCCTTCTCGCCGTCACCCACGACCACGCGCTCCTGCCCCGCTTCGACCGGGTGGCGGACTTCGCCGAGTTCCGCCGGGCGGGTGCGGCATGAGCGGGACCTTCGGCCTCGCGCTCGCCTATCTCGCGCATCACCGGGGCAAGAGCGCGGTGATCGTGCTCTGCCTCGCCGCGATCCTCGCCGTGCCGATGGCGGTGGCGAGCCTGATGGGGGCGGCCGAGCGCGCCCTCTCCGCCCGCGCCGAGGCGACGCCGCTCCTCGTCGGCGCCCGCGGCAGCCGGCTCGATCTGGCGATGGCGGCGCTCCATTTCACCCCGGAGCGGCCGGAGCCCGTCACCATGGCCGCCGTGGATCGGATCTGGGACTCGGGGCTCGCGACGGCCATCCCGCTCCATCTCGGCTTCGAGGCGGAGGGCGCGCCGATCCTCGGCACGACGCTCGACTATTTCGAGTTCCGCGGGCTGGAGATCGCCGAGGGCCGGGGGCTCGCGGTGCTCGGAGAGGCGGTGCTCGGGGCCGCCGTCGCAGCCCGTCTCGGCCTCGGCCCGGGGGACCGGCTGGTCTCGGCGCCGGCCACGCTCTTCGATCTCGCCGGCGCCTATCCGCTCGCGATGAAGGTGGTGGGGGTGCTGGCGCCGACCGGGAGCCCGGACGACCGCGCCGTCCTCGTCGACATCAAGACGGCCTGGGTGATCGCCGGGATCGGCCACGGCCACGAGGACGTCGCCGCAGGGGCGGAAGGCCCCGTGCAGGCCGACCCCGCCCTCGTCGCCTATCGCGAGATCGCCCCGGAGACGCTGGAGAGCTTCCATTTCCACGGCGATCCGCAGACCTATCCGGTCACCGCCATCATCGCCGTGCCGCACGACGCGCGCGCCGGCACCCTCCTGCGCGGGCGCTATCTCGAGGCGGAGCGGGCGGAGCAGATGGTGGTCCCCGCCGCGGTGATCGGCGGGCTTCTCGCCGAGCTTCTGCGGATCAAGGGGGCGATCGACGCGGTGGTCGCCATCGTCGCCGCCGCGGCGTTGACCGCGCTCGGCCTCGTGCTCTACCTCTCGGTCGAACTGCGCCGGGAGGAGATGGCCACCGCCGCCAAGCTCGGCGCGAGCCGGTGGCTGGTGGCGCGCCTCGTCGGGGCGGAAGCGCTCCTTCTGCTCCTGGCCGCAGCCGCCCTCGCCGCGCTCGTCACCGCGGGCGTCGCGGCGCTGGCGCCGGAGGCCGCGGCCCGCCTTCTCGCCGATGTCCGAGCCTAGGGAGACCTCCATGCGCGTCCTGCCCCTCGCCCTCCTCCTCGCCGCCCTCGCCCTGCCCGCCCGGGCCGAGCCGCTCGCGGTGCATGCGGTGACCGCCCCGCTCGCCCATTTCGCCGAGCGCCTCGCAGGGGAGGCGGCGGCGGTCGTCTTCCCCGTGCCCGCCGACCGCGACCCGGCCTTCTGGCGCCCGGCCATCGCCGACATCGCCGCGGTCCAGGCCGCCGATCTGATCCTGCTGAACGGCGCGGGCTATGCCGCCTGGACCGCGCGGACGAGCCTGCCGCGGGCGCGCCTCGTCGACACCTCCGCGGGCTTCGCAGAGCGCTATATCGCGACCGAGACCGTCACCCACAGCCACGGGCCGGACGGCGCGCATTCGCATACGGGCACGGCGTCGCACACTTGGCTCGACTTCTCCCTTGCCGCCCGGCAGGCCCGCGCCGTGGCCGAGGCGCTCTCCGCCCGCCTGCCCGGGGAGGCCGCCGCCATCGCGGAGCGGCTCGCCGCGCTCGAGGCCGAGCTCGCCGCCCTCGACGCCCGCGCCCGCGCCGCCGGGGCCCGGCTCGCCGGGGTGGCGATGATCGCCTCGCATCCGCGCTACCAGTATCTCGCGCGGGCCTACGAGCTCGAGATCGCGAGCCTGGAGTGGGAGGCCGGGGCCGTCCCCTCGGCCGAAGACTGGGCGGCGCTCGACGCCCTCGCCGCCGAGACCGGCGCCCGCGCGCTCCTCTGGGAGGCCCCGCCCGCGCCGGAGGCCGAGGCCGGGGCGGCGGCGCGCGGGCTCCTCAGCCTCACCGTCGAGACCGCGGCGGGGGGCGACCCGGCCACCGTCCCCGCCCGCCTCGAAGCCGGCGTCGCCGCCCTCGAAGCCGCCGCGGAAGCCCTCGGCGAAGGCGGCTGAGCCGGCCGCCCATCCGGCCCGGCGCCGCGCGCATCGTCCTGCGGGATCGTGGGGCTGGAGGTTATCGTGAAAGGACGGTAATCTTTCACTATAGGATAGGGAGCCTGACCATGAATCGGGAAATCTCCGCCCCGGCGAGCGCGGCCTTCGGCGTGGCGCTCGCCGGCTTGGCCGCCGGTCCGGCCGAGGCCGCCGTCGTGTCGCTGACCGCCACGCCGGCCACGCTGCCCTACGGCGCAGGGACGTTCGGTGTCGCCGACGCGTATGTGCAGCTCCTCGCGGGCACGAGCGCGATCGGCACCTTCGCGGCCTTCAACAACGCTTATGGGAAGTCGTTCGGCGGGACGAGCGGGTTCTTTCCGGCGGTCAGCGGCAGCCTCGGCTGGATCGGCACCGCCCCAGCCACCATCACGACCGGTCTGACCTTCGCCACCGGCGTGTTTGCAACTGCCTCTTCGACCGGCACCAGAACCGTCGCTTTCCGGACCGACGCGAACCAGCTCGGCTGGCTGCGCGTCTCCTTCGGCGGGCAGGGCGGGACGGTCGCCTATCTCGCCGCCGCCTACGAGACGACCCCCGGGGCGCCGATCGGCGCCGGCGAAGGGCCGACCGCCATCCCGCTCCCCGCGACGCTCCCGCTCGCGGGCCTCGGGCTCCTCGCGCTCGGCGCCGCGGGGCTCCGGCGCAAGCGCACCGCCGTCGCCGCCGGCTGAGCCGGCCGCACCGGCCCGCGAAATCTCCCCGCCGCGCAGGAGGTTGCGCGCGCTTGCCCGATCCGCTAGCCGAAGCTCCAGGCAACCGATGAGGGGGCGATGAGCGGACCGAGGCGCGTGATGCTCGTCGGCTGGGACGCGGCCGACTGGAAGATGATCCATCCGCTGATGGATGCGGGCTACATGCCCACGGTGAAGCGCCTCGTCGAGACCGGGGTGATGGGCAATCTCGCCACCCTCTCGCCGATCCTCTCGCCGATACTCTGGTCCTCCATCGCCACCGGCAAGCGGCCCTTCAAGCACGGGGTCCACGGCTTCACCGAGCCGACGCCGGACGGCAAGGCGGTCCGCCCCGTCACCTCGATGTCGCGCACCACCCGGGCGATCTGGAACATCCTGACGCTTCAGGGAATGCGCTCCCATGTGGTCGGCTGGTGGCCCTCGCATCCGGCCGAGCCGATCTCCGGCGTCATGGTCTCCAACCAGTATCAGCGCGCGCCGCGCGACCCCAAGGCGCCCTGGCCGATGCCCGCGGGCACCGTCCACCCCGAGCGCCTCGCCGAGACGCTGGCGGAGCTGCGCCTCCACCCCTCCGAGCTCGGCGAGGAGCATGTCCGCCTCTTCGTGCCGCAGGGCCACAAGATCGACCAGGACCGCGACCGCCGCCTCGACAGCATCCTGCGCATCCTCGCCGACTGCACCTCGATCCACGCCGCCGCGACCCATCTGATCGCCGAAGAGCCCTGGGACTTCGCCGGCATCTACTACGACGCGATCGACCATTTCGGCCACGGCTTCATGAAATACCACCCGCCGAAGCAGGAGATCGTCGCCGAGGCGGATTTCGAGATCTACAAGCAGGTGGTCTCGGCGGGCTATATCTATCACGACATGATGCTCGCCCGGCTGATCGAGCTCGCCGGCGAGGAAACCGTGGTCATGCTCGTCTCCGATCACGGCTTCCACCCGGACCATCTGCGCCCCCAGGCGATGCCGCTCGAGCCCGCGGGCCCGGCGATCGAGCATCGCGACCAAGGGATCTTCCTGATGGCCGGCCCCGGCATCAAGCGCGACCACCTCGTCACCGGGGCGAGCCTGCTCGACATCGCGCCGACGGTGCTCGCGCTCTTCGGCCTGCCCGTCGGCGAGGACATGGACGGCCGCCCGCTGCTCGACTGTTTCGAGAGCCCGCCCGAGATCCGCACCCTCCCCTCCTGGGACGCGGTCGAGGGCGAGGCCGGGCGCCACCCCGCGGGCGCCGAGGCCGACCCGGACCAGGCCCGCGAGACGCTCCGCCAGCTCGTCGCCCTCGGCTATATCGAGAAGCCCGACGACGACGCGGAGAAGGCCGTCGCCCAGACCGTCCGCGAGCAGCGCTACAATCTGGCGCTGGCCTATATGGATGCGGGCCGCCACCCGGCGGCAGCCGAGATCCTGGCCGAGCTCTACCGCGCCTATCCGCTCGAATTCCGCTTCGGCATCCGCCTCGCCCTCTGCCTCCAGGCGATGCAGCGGCCCGACGAGATGGCCCGCGTGCTCGACCATCTGAACGAGAACTGGCGCCGCGCCTCCGAGCGCGCCCGCGCCCGCCTCGCCGAGATCCGCGCGCTCCTGCAGGCCCGGCGCCGCGCCCGCGCCGAGGCGGCCCCGGAGGAGGCGGCGCAGGCCGCCGACGACGCTGCCGAGGCCGTCATCGCGGCCGCCGAGGCCCAGGCCGAGGCCGAGGACGAGGACGCGCCCCCCGCCCCGGGCCGCCCCCAGCTGATGACAGAGCCGGAGCGGCGCGTCGTGCGCACGCTCCGCGGCATCGCCCGCGGCAATGCCCGCACCCTCGACTATCTCGCCGCCAGCGTCGCCACCGCCCGGCGCGACCATGCCGCAGCGCTCGCCCATCTCGAGCGCGCCCGCGAGGGAGAGACCGAGGCGCCCGGCTTCCACATCCAGCTCGGCAACGCCTATGTGGAGCTGAAGCGCCTGCCCGAGGCCGGCGCCTGCTTCGAGCGGGCGCTCGCCCTCGACCCGGAGAACCCGAACGCCCATCTCGGCCTCGCCCGCATCGCCCTGAAGGAGCGCCGCCCGGCGGACGCCCTCGCCGCCGCCCGCGCCGCGGTGGCGCTGAAATACCAGTTCCCGCCCGCGCATTTCTTCCTCGGTCTCGCCCAGGCGCGCAGCGGGCGCGTCGCCGACGGCATCGCCTCGCTCGAACGGGCCATCGCGCAGAACCCGAACTTCCCCGAGGCCCATGTCGCGCTCGCCCAGATCCACCGGCGGATGATGGGCGACGTGGTCCGCGCCACGCGCCACCGCATGGAGGCCCGCGCGATCCGCGCCGCCCGCCGTGAGAGCCGCGCCGAGCGCCCGGCCGTCGCGCTGCCCGAGCTCGAGCGGATCGACCTCGACGCCGAACTCCCCGTCTGGCCGAAGCCGCCGGAGCATCTCGTCCCCCCGCTCGCCGCGGCCCCGGTGCCGCGCCCGGAGCGGCTGCCGGAGCGCCCGGGCGCGCCTTTCGTCACCGTCGTCTCCGGCCTGCCCCGGTCCGGCACCTCGATGGCGATGCAGATGCTCGTCGCCGGCGGCCTCGCCCCCATGACCGACGCCGAGCGCGGCCCCGACGAGAGCAACCCCCGCGGCTATCTCGAGCTCGAGCGCGTCAAGCGCCTGGCCACCGAGAACGACTGGCTCGACGAGGCCCGCGGCAAGGCCCTCAAGGTGGTGACCCCCCTGCTCCCGGCCCTCGCCCAGCATTGCGACTACCGGGTGATCCTGATGGAGCGCGACCTCGACGAGATCCTCGCCTCGCAGGACCGGATGCTCGAGCGCCTCGCCCGCGAGGGCGCCGATCTCGACCGGGAGCGGCTGAAGCAGGCCCTCGCCCAGCAGACCGCCCGGGCGCGCGCCCTGCTCGACGCCCACGCCGTGCCCCATCTGACGCTCTCTCACCGGGAGACGCTCGCCGACCCCGCCGCCGCCGCGGCGCGCATGGCGGAGTTCCTCGGCCTCGACCTCGACACCGCCGCGATGGCCGCCTCCGTCGACCCCGCCCTCTGGCGCGAGCGCACCGGCTGACGGCGCCCGCCCCGAGCGCCCCCGCGGACGGATCGCCGAGGTCGAGGCGCCGCCCCGCCGGGGCGCCCCTGTCCGGGACCGCGCCTCACGGATTGGCCAGCTGTGCAACGGCGACCGGCGCCCCGTCGGGAGCGCGGACCCGTTCGGCCCAGGCGCGCGCGGCGGCGGAGACCTCCCGTCCCGACCGTCGAGGCATCGGCGGGAGCGCAACGGGGCCGGGCCTCGCAGCGCCCGACCGCAAGCCCTCGCCCCCCAAGCTGGCAGCCGCCGCGAGAGAGGCCGGCGGAGGGCGGCACAGGCCCCGCGGCGCGCGGCCCAGAGACCGGCGGACGCCGGACGACGGTCTGCCGACCGCCGATCGGCCCTCCGCCGGAGCGATCCGAGGGCAGGAGGACGAGCGACTGCGGCGAGAGGAGCGCCCGACGGGCGGCGCGCCCCGGCAGCGGGCCGGAGGCTGTGGGCTCCGCGTCCAGGGTGGCGGACAGCGAAGGCGCAGGGCCCAGAGCGCCGGCCTTCGTGGCAGCACATCCCAGCGCCCGACCGCAGGCGGAGCGCAGGATCGGGGAGGGCGGCTCAGGCCGGGTCGGAGGCGGTCCGGAAGGCGGCGAGGCGGGCGGCGGCGGCCTCTGTGGCGGCGAGGGCCGCCTCCATCCGGTCGATCCGGTCGGCCTTGCCCGCGGCGGTGGCGTAGCGCGCGAGATGGGCCCGGTGGGCCTCGCCGAGGCCGGACAACGCCTCCCGTGCGGCGGCGGAGAGAGCGAGCGTGGTCGCGTCGACGACCTTCTCGACCGTCTGCAGATAGGGCGAGATCAGCCGGCGCTGCCCCTCCTCTCCGCGGCGGGGGGGCGCCCGCCCGGCAGAGGCCGCCCGCTCCGCCTCCGCCGTCTCCGCGATGGGGGCGAGGACGGCGTGGAGATCGACCGAGAGCCGGGCGAGCCCGCCCTCGGCCGGCGGCTCGGCCCCAATCCCGGCGAGCGCTGCGGCCATCTCCGCCCGGCCCTCTGCGAGCGCGTCCGACAGCGCCTGGCGATGGCGGCCGAGCAGCGCCTCGCAGGCCGCGCGCAGCCGGCGGGGCAGCGCATCGAGCGCGTCGGCCCCGCTCTCGAGCACCGCCTTCGCCTCCTCGCGCAGCGCCCGCAGCGCCTCGGCGCGCAACTCGGCCCAGAGCCCCGAGAGGCCGGTGTCGAGCGCGGCGGCGGCCCGGCGCTCGGCCTCGGCGAGCGCCTCCGCCGCGGCGGCGAAGCGCGCCTCGCGGTCCGGGCCGGCGCCGACGCCGCCGCGGATGATGGAGAGATCGCGCGAGAGGGCGGCGATCTCCTCGGCGGCATGGGCCTCGAGCCGGGCCGCGACGCGCGCCGCCTCGCCGAGCGCCGGGCCCCAGAAGAGAAGATCGTTGAGCCGGCGCGCGAGGGCGGGCAGACCGCTCGCGGCGAGGCGCTCGCGGGCGGCGGCGGCCCGCGCCGGATCGGCCGCGGCGGCGAGATCGCCGAGCGCTCGGGACGCGGCCGTCGAGGCGCCGAGGAGCACCGGCACCTCCGCCCCCTCCGCCCCCTCCGCTCCCTCCGCCGCGCGCGCGCAGTGCTCCGAGACCGCGCGCAGCAGCGCCCGGGGATCCGCCCGCTGCCCCGCCGCCTTGCGCCCGGTCACGTCGACGAAGACGGCGATGCGCCCGCGATGCTCGGCCACGAGCCGGGAGAGCGCGGCCCGCGTCTCCGCCCCGAGCGGCGCGTCGCCCGAGACGACGGCGAGGACGAGATCGGCGCCCGCGAGGCACTCCGCGCTGCGCTCCTCCCGGATCGGGAAGTCAGGATCGATCCCCGGCGCGGCCTCCAGGGAGACCGGGAGCGCGAAGGGGGGGCCGGGGAAGAAGAGGTCGAGCTCGCGCGTCATGTCGGCGTAGCGGGCGCGCTCGGGCACCGGGGCGCCGTCCGGCACGAGGCCCTCGGCGCCGAGATAGCGGGCGATCTCCTTGGGCGTCGCGCTTTCGAGGCGGCAGCCCTCCCCGGTCAGCGCACGGAAGCGGTCGCCGAGGCGCATATAGGCGCGGGTGCGCATCTCCTCGACGAGGCGCCCGAGGCGCTGGCCGAGCGCGGCGCGCGCCTCCGCGCCGAGCTCCGGGCGCATCCGGCCGGGCTCCGCGGCGAGGCGCTCCCACTCGGACGTGCCGAAGAAGCGGACATAGCCCCCGGCGCGCGGGCCTCCCGGACGGGCGAACTGGAGCCGCACCACGGGGGCGGATTTCGGCGGCACGAGGGCCGGGAGAAGGCCAGGCACCTGTCCGAGCGCGCCGAGGAGCTCCGTCGTCCCCGCGCCCGGCAGGCCGACGGCGACGACGGACAGCATCCGCGCGCGCAACTCGGCCACCGCGGCGCGCACCGGCGCGTCATGCCCCGCGGGCAGCGCCTCCGCGAGCGCCTCGGCGAGGGCGAGGAGCGCGGCGCGGTGTTCGGCCGCCTCGTCCCCGATCCGCCAGGGGAGCGCGGCGGCGCCCGCAGCCGCCGGAGCGGCGGCCGGCCGGTCGATGCGCATCTCTCCCCTGTTCTGCTCCACGTCTCGCTCTCCCGCTGGCGGGTTCCCAACCGCCACCTATCGCGCCACAGGACGACGGCAGTGTGACGCATCTACCATGGGTTGTATACCATTTCCGTTAAGGAAGTCCTGATCGGACGGGCCGCCATCGGCCATGGCGATGGCGCGGGCGGGCGCGGTTTCGGCGGGGTTGCGCCGCGGCGGCGGACGGCTAGGCTGGCCGCCCAGCGGAGCGCGGCGCGAGGGAGAGGCAGCGATGAGCGAGACGGTCGGCACGGGCGGGGACGAGGCGATCCCGATCACCCTCGTCGAGACCGCGGGCCTCGAGGCGGCGCTCGCGGCCCTGCCGGAGGCGCAGGCCGCCTGGGCGCGGGCGCAGGGCTTCAAGGGCCGGCTCGGCCAGGCGGTGGCGCTGCCGGGGCCGGAGGGCGAGCGCGACCGGCTGCTCCTCGGCTGGGGCGACGCCAAGCGCCGGGCGCGCGAGCTCTTCCCCCTCGGCGGCTTCGCGGGGCAGGCCCCGGCCGGCACCTACCGGATCGACACGCCGCTCCCCGCGGAGGAGGCCGAGACGGTGGCGCTCGGCTGGCTCCTCGCCCGCTACCGCTTCGACCGCTACAAAGGCGGCGAGCCCGCGCCCGAGGCCCATCTCCTGGCGCCCGAGGGCGTCGACGGGCAGCGCCTCGGCATCGTCGCGGAGGGCGTCTACATCGCCCGCGACCTCGTCAACACGCCCGCCAACGACATGGGGCCGGACGGTCTCGAGGCCGCCGCCCGCAAGATCGCCGAGCGCCACGGCGCGGAGATCGCCGTCACCGCGGGCGACGCGCTCCTCGAGGCGAACCTGCCGCTGATCCACGCCGTCGGCCGCGCCTCGGCCCGCGCGCCGAGGCTCATCGACATCCGCTGGGGGCAGGAGGACGCAGCCCCGGTCACCCTCGTCGGCAAGGGGGTCTGCTTCGACACCGGGGGGCTCGACCTCAAACCCGCCTCCGCCATGGCGCTGATGAAGAAGGACATGGGCGGCGCGGCCTCGATCCTCGGCCTCGCCCATATGGTGATGGCGCTCGGCCTGCCGGTGCGGCTGCGCGTGCTGATCCCGGCGGTGGAGAATGCGGTCTCGGGCAGCGCCATGCGCCCGGGCGACGTGCTGCGCGCACGCTCGGGGCTCACCGTCGAGGTCAACAACACCGATGCCGAGGGCCGGCTCGTCCTCGCCGACGCGCTGACGCTGGCCGCCGAAGAGGCGCCGGAGGTGATCCTCGACATGGCGACGCTCACGGGGGCCGCCCGCGTCGCGCTCGGCCCGGAACTGCCCGCGATGTTCACCGAGGACGACGCGCTCGCAGGCGAGCTCGTCGCGGCCGGCGCCCGCGTCGCCGATCCGGTCTGGCGGCTGCCGCTCTGGCCGGGCTACGAGCGGATGATCGAGCCGAAGATCGCCGATCTCGACAACGCCCCCTCCGGCGGCATGGCCGGGGCGATCACCGCCGCGCTGTTCCTGCGCCGCTTCGTCGGCGAGACCGCCTGGGCGCATTTCGACATCTACGCCTGGAGCCAGTCCGACCGCCCCGGCCGGCCGAAGGGGGGCGAGTGCCAGGCCGCGCGCGCCTGCCTCGCCGTCCTCGAACGCCGCTACGCCCGCTGACCATGGCGCGCCCGGACCCGCGCACCACCCCCGCCCGGCCCGACCTCGCCGCGGCGCATCTCGAAGGCCGGGTCGCGGCGGCGCGCTTCGTGGAGCCGCGGGCGATGCTCGTCTGCGTCCCCGCGGCGCCGGTCACCGCCGAGGCCGACGGGGCGGCGGAGATGACGAGCCAGCTCCTCTTCGGCGAGCGCTTCGACATGCTCGACGACGACGGCCACTGGGCCTGGGGGCAGTCGGCGCTCGACGGCTATGTCGGCTATGTGCCCCGGAGCTGCCTCGACGCCCCGGAGATCCTCGGCGCCGAGGGGCCGACGCACCGGGTCGCCGCGCCGAGCACCCATGTCTATCCCGAGCCCGCCTTCAAGGCCCGCCCGGCCGGCGGCGTCCCCTATGGCGCGCGCATCGCGGTGGCGGGCGCGGAGGACGGCTTCGCCCGGCTCGCGGCCGGCGGCTTCGTGCCGGAGCGCCACATCGCCCCGCTCGGCGCGCCCGCGGACCCCGTGGCGGAGGCCGAGCGCCTCCTCGGCGTGCCCTATCTCTGGGGCGGGCGGACGAGCCTCGGGGTCGACTGCTCCGGCCTCGTGCAGGTCGCGCTCCAGGCCGCCGGGATCGACTGCCCCCGCGACAGCGACCAGCAGGAGGCCGCCCTCGGCCGGCCCCTCGCCCCGGGCGAGCGGCCCCGGCGGGGGGATCTGGTGTTCTGGAAGGGCCATATCGGCATCCTGCTGAACGGCACCCGCCTGCTCCACGCCAATCTGCACCACATGGCCGTCGCCGCCGAGCCGCTCGCCGAGGCGCGCCGACGGATCGCGGCGAAGGGCGGCGGGCCCGTCACCCGCATCGCGCGGCTCGACTGAGGGCGCCCGGCCCGGTAGGCTCCGGGAAAAAGCCCCCGTCGAGAGCAGCGAACGGAGCCCCGATGCGCCCCATCCCCGCCAGACGCCCCGCCCGCGCGCTCGGCGCGGCCGCCCCCCTCCTCTGCCTGACGCTCGCCTCGGCCTGCGCGCAGGAGACCGCGCCACTGCCCACGGCCCGCCCCGATGCGGGCGAGCGGACCGCGGCGCTCGGCGCGGGCGCAGAGGCGGGAGCAGAGGAGGTGCCCTTGCCGCCCATGTCCCCCGCCGGCTTCCCCGCCTGGCGCGACGCGATCCGCGCCCGCGCCCTCGCCGAGGGCATCTCTCCGGCGACCTTCGATGCGGCATTCGCCGGCGTCGAACCCGACCCCGAGATCGTCCGCCTCGACCGGCGCCAGCCCGAATTCACCAAGCGGATCTGGGACTATCTCGACAGCGCCGTCTCGCCGACGCGCATCGCCACGGGCCGGGAGAAGGCCGCCGAGCAGGCCGGCGCGCTCGCCCGGATCGAGGGGCGCTGGGCGGTCGACCGCGGCGTCCTCCTCGCGATCTGGGGGCTCGAGAGCGCCTATGGCGGCTTCAAGGGCACGACCCCGGTGATCGAGGGGGTGGCGACGCTCGCCTATGACGGCCGCCGCCGGCGCTTCTTCGAGACCGAGGTGCTCGCGGCGCTGCGCATCCTGGAGGCCGGCGAGATCGCCCCCGCCGCGATGCTCGGCTCCTGGGCGGGCGCGATGGGCCACACCCAGCTCCTGCCCTCCAACTACCTGAAATTCGCGCAGGATTTCGACGGGGACGGACGCCGCGACGTCTGGGGCGAGAGCCCGGTGGACGCCCTCGCCTCGACCGCGGAGTTCCTCTCCCGCGCCGGCTGGACGCAAGGACAGCCCCCCGTCCGCCGTATCCGTCTGCCTGAGGGGTTCGACTATGCGAGCGCCGAGCAGTCGATCACCCGACCAGTCTCGGCCTGGCGCGCGGCGGGCATCCGCCCGGTCACCGACGCGCCCCTGCCGGAGGCCGCCGAGACCGCCGTCCTCCTCCCCGCAGGCCACCGCGGGCCGGCCTGGCTCGTCTATCCGAATTTCCGGGTGATCAAGCGCTACAACCCCTCGACCTCCTACGCCCTGGCCGTCTCGCTCCTCTCCCAGGAAGTGGCGGGCGGCGGCATGGGGGTGGCGGAGCTCTCCTGGCCGCGGGGCGACCGCGCGCTCTCCCGCGAGGAGAAGATCGAGCTGCAGGAGCGCCTCACGGCCCTCGGCTTCGACACCAAGGGCGTCGACGGGCGCGTCGGGCCCAACACCCGCGCCGCCGTCCGCGCCTTCCAGGCCGCGCGCGGGCTGGTCCCGGACGGCTACGTGACCGAGGCGCTGCTCGCGCGGCTGCGCGGGGGCTGACGCGCGCGTGAGCCGGGGCTGGGCGGGGCGCGCCCGCGTGCTAGGCTCCCGAGGAGACCAGCGGAGGACCCGATGCGCGACGCGACCACACAGACCCCCGGCGCCGCGCCCGCGCCCAACCAGTTCGCCCTGCTCGGCACGCGGCGCTTCCTGCCGCTCTTCCTGGTGCAGTTCCTCGGCGCCTTCAACGATCAGGTCTATCAAAAGGCCTTCGTCGCGCTGATCACCTACCGCCTCGCCGACGAGCTGGAGATGCCGATCGCGCTCCTCGGCGTCATCGCCTCGGCGCTCTTCATCCTGCCCTTCGCCATCGTCACCCCGACGGCGGGGCAAATCGCCGACCGGGTCGACAAAGCGGTGATGACCCGCTTCATCAAGGCCTGGGAGATCGTGGTGATGGGCCTCGCCGTCGTGGGCTACTACACCGAGAACGTGGTCTTCCTCTATTTCGTCCTGTTCCTGATGGGCGCGCAATCGGCCGTGTTCGCGCCGATCAAGTATTCGGTGCTGCCGCAATATCTCCACCGCGCCGAGCTCGTCGGCGGCAACGGGCTGGTGCAGGGCTCGACCTTCCTCGCCATCATCTTCGGCACGATCATCGGCAACGAGCTGATCCTGACCGAGAACGGCGTGCTCGTGGTCTCCGTCATCGTCGTCGCGGTGGCCGTGGCGGGCTTCGTCGCGAGCCTTCTGCAGCCCTCGGCCGGGCCGGTGACGACGGTGCGAAAGCCGGTCGACTGGGTGTTCCCGCGCGCGATCTGGCATCTCGTGAAGCTCTGCCGCGGGCATCCCCCGGCCTTCCGCGCGATCCTCGCGATCTCCTGGTTCTGGTTCCTCGGCGCGACCTTCCTCTCGCTCCTGCCCGCCTATGCCAAGGAGGCGCTCGGGGTGGACGAGGGCGTGCTGACCGTCCTTCTCGCCGCCTTCTCCATCGGGGTGGCCATCGGCGCGCTCGCCACCGAGCGGCTGACCCACGGGACCATCGGCGTCGCCCTGCCGCCCATCGGCGCGCTCGGCCTCGCGGTGATGGCGGTCGAGCTCTACCTCGCCACGCCCCCGCCTCCGCCCGAGGGCGCGGCGCTGATGGACCGCGCGGCCTTCTTCTCGAGCGTCACCGGCTGGCGCATACTCGTCGATTTCGTCCTGCTCGCGGCCTTCGCGGGGATGTATGTGACGCCGCTCAACTGCGTGCTGCAGGCCGAGAGCCCGGACGAGCGGCGCGCGCAGTTCATCGCCTGCTCCAACGTGATCGACGCCGCGCTGATGGTCGTCTCCGCGGGGGCCGTCGCGGTCTTCGTCGCCCTCGGCCTCTCGGTGCCTGCGGTGCTGACGGTGCTGACGCTCACCGGGCTGCCCATGGCCTTCCTCGTCGCGCGCTACGCGCCGGGGACGCTGCTCGGCGATCTCGCCCTCAAGATCTGGCCGCGCCGGGCATGAGCCGCTTCTGGGAGAGAAAGGCGCTCTCGGAGATGAGCCCCGAGGAGTGGGAGTCGCTCTGCGACGGCTGCGGGCGCTGCTGCGTGCTCAAGCTCGAGGACGAGGACACGGGCCGCGTGCACTACACCGACATCGCCTGCCGCCTCTTCGACGACCGCACCTGCCGCTGCGGCAACTATGCGCTCCGCGCCCAGCTCGTCTCCGGCTGCGTTGTGCTGACCCCGGCCAATCTGCCGACGGTCGCGCCCTGGCTGCCGCGCTCCTGCGCCTATCGCCGGCTCCACGAGGGGCGCGGGCTCGCCGAGTGGCACCCGCTCGTCTCGGGCGATCCGGAGAGCGTCCACCGCGCCGGGATCTCCGTGCGCGGCAAGACCGTGCCGGAATGGGAGGTGGCGGAGGAGGAGCAGGAGGACCACGTCGTCGCCTCCGAGGGCTGAGGGCTGGACCCTGCGCGCGGGACGGCTAGGCTGACCTCCCCCGCCGATCCGAGGAGCGCCCGTGACCCCGGCCGACACGAGAACCGCCCGCCGCCTCGCCCGGCTCGACGCCGCCCTCGCCGCGCTCCGCGAGACGGCGGAGCGCCTCGCCGCGGCGCTGCCCCCCGCGCCCGGGGCGCGCGACCCGGCCGCGATCGCGGCGCTGGCGGGCGAGATCGCCCCCCGGGGCGCCGCGCTGGCCGAGGCCGCCTCCTGGCTCCGACGCCGCGGCGGCCGCGACGAGCCCGCCGCCGAGCGCCCCCTCGCCGCCGCGCGGGCCGCGGAGAAGGCCCTGCCGCGGATCCAAGCCGCCCTCGCGCCCGTGCTCGAGGACCGGCGCTGGCCGCTCCTGCCCCGCCCCGCCGCAGATCCGGCGGAGGCGCGGCGCACGGCCCTCCTGGGCGACGCCTTCATCGCCCTCGAACTCGCGATCAACGGCGCGCTGCAGGACCCGGGCGTGGCGGAGACGGGCTATCCCTTCGTGCCGCTGGCCGCGGACCGCTTCCTCGACATGCTCCAGGCCGCCTGGCGGCTGCGTGCGGCGATGGGGCTGCCGGCGCGGGCGCGCTTTCTCGAGATGGGCGCGGGCGCCGGGGCCAAGCTCTTCCTCGCCCGCGAGGTGTTCGGCGAGGCGGTGGGCGTGGAGATCGACCCTGGCTATGTCGCGCGCGCGGGCGTGTTGGGCGAGGCCGCGGAGGGGGTCTCTCTGCTCGAGGGCGACGCGCTGACCTACGAGCATTACGGCGCCTTCGACGTGATCTATTTCTTCGTGCCGTTCCGCGATCTCGCCCTCGAGGACGCTTTCGAGCAACGGCTCTGGGAGATGGCCGCACCCGGCACCGTGGTGCTCGCGCCGATGCTGCGCCGGTCGTTCCTGCACGGGCTGCCGGCGCTCGCACCGGGGGTGTTCGTCAAGGGCGTGGAGGGGGCCGCGCTCGGGCGGCTGCGTGCGGAGGCCGAGCGGGTCGGCCCGACCGTCCCGCCGCCCGCGCGCCGCCGGGTGCCCGGGGAGCGGCGCAATCCGCTCGCGCCGCTCGTCGCCGCGCTCGACCGGGCGGGGCTCGCGCCGTGAGCCGGGGCGGGACGGAGGCCCGCCGGCTCGCCGATCTGGAGGCGGCCCTCGCCCGGTTCGAAGCGGCGGCCGAGGCGATCGCGGCAGAGGTCTCCCCCCGCCCCGGCGCGCGGGACGGCGCCCGGCTCGCGGCGCTCGCGGAGTCGCTCGACACGCTCTGGCGGCAGGCGCGGCGCGCGGGAGACCGGCTGGGGGAGGTGCCCGCGACCGCAGGCACGGACCGCACCGCCCGCCGGGCCGGCCGCCGCAGGGCCGAGGCCGAGGCCCGCCTCGCCGCCACGCGCCGCTCGCTCCCCGATCTGCAGGCAGGGCTCGCCGACTGCCTCGCCTTCCCCGGCGCCCCCCTCTTCGCCGCACCCGATCTCGCCGGCGCGGAGAACCGGCGGGTCGAGACGCTCAAGCACGCCTTCCTCGCCGCGGAGATCGGCCTTGCGGGACCCTCCTAGGAGGTGGCGGGGCGCTATCCCTTCGTCCCCTTCGACCCGGCCCTCTTCGTCGCGCTCCTCCAAGGCGCCTGGCGGGTGCTCGCCGCCGAGGGCCGGGCGGCCGGTGCGCGGTTCCTAGACGTGGGCGCCGGGGCGGGCACGAAACTCCTCATCGCCGAGCGGATCTTCCCCCGCGCGGACGGGCTCGAGATCGACTCCGGCCATCTCGCCCGGTCCGCCTGCGTGACCGACCGGCTCGCCCCCGGCAACCGCCTGATCGCGGGCGATGCGCTGCGCTTCGAGGGCTATGGCGACTACGACGTGATCTATTGGTGCGCGCCGCTGCGCGAGCCAGAGGCGCTCGCGGCGATGGAGGGGCGGATCCTCGACACGGCGCGGCCGGGGACCGTGCTGATCGCGCCCTTCGTGATGCCGAGCCTCGTCTGCCGCCTGCCGCAGATCGCGCATCGGATGGTGGTTGTGGGGCGCGACGAGGCGGGGCTCGCAGCGCTGCGGGCGGAGGCCGAGCGGGTGGGGACGACGGTGCCGCCCGTCGAGCCGCGGGCGATCCGGGACCCGGCCGATCTTTGCGCGGGGGCGGCGGAGGCGCTCCGCTGGGCGGGGTTCCTGCCTCTGGCCAACGTCTGAGACGCGCGGGGGCGGGCTCCCACCCACCCGCCCCCGCCCG
>CAZNTX010000012.1:0-61640 GCA_964576075.1 uncultured Limibaculum sp.
GGGTGGGGGCGGCGGCGGGCCGGCGCGACGCCGCGCGGCCTCAGCCGCCCTCGCCGGAGAGGCGCTTCACCTCGGCCTGGATCATCTTCTGCACGTTGCGGCTGATGTTCTGCCCGGTCTCGCCCATCAGTTCCTCGCGCACGACCCGGCGCATGTCGTCCTCGCGCGCCGCGGCCTCGTCGGCCGCCGCGCCCATCCGCGCGTCGATCTCCTCGCGCACGATGCGCCGGATCATCTCCTCGAGCGCCGCCTCGTCGATCACGACCGCCTCGTCCTCGTGGACGGGCGCCTCGGCGGGCTCGGCCGGGCCTGCGCCGATCTGCTCGGGCATCGGCGCGGCGCCGAGCGGCCCCGGCGCGGGCTCGGCCGCGGCGGGCTCGGGGCGCACGGGCTCGGCCGGGCCGTCCTCGGTGAGCTTGGAGAAGTCCACCCGCATGTTCGGGGTGAGCGAGAGCGGGTCGGCGGCGGGCTCGGTCGGCGCGGGTTCGGGGCCGCGGGCCTTCTCCGGGTTGCCCTCGCGGATCGGGGTGCCGAGGGCGAGCGGCTCCTCGCCGGGCTGATCGGCGGCGGGCAGATCGTCGTATCCGCCCTTCTTCTCGGCGCCGATGATCCTGCGGATCGACGCCAGGACGTCGTCCATCGATTTGCGGTTTCCGCCGTTGCTGCTCATGCCCTTCGCCTTTGCCTGTCGCTCTTGGGGGGCCGCTCAGCCCCGGCCCCGCTTATCGGGGCGAGTATTCCACAACTCAGGGGCGGTAGGAAAGCGACCAAACCGTGTCGTCCGAGGGGTCGTAGCCGAAATTCCGGTCCCGGACGCTCGCGTAATAGCCGGTGGCGTCGGGCGGCGCGCCGATGTCGAGGCCGAGATGGTCCACGGTCAGGAGCCCCATCGCGGCGAGCAACTGATAGGCGGCGACGTATTCGTCGCGCTGCGCGGTGATCAGGTTGGCCCTGGCCGAGAGCACGTCCTCTTCCGCATCGAGCACGTCGAGCGTGGTCCGCGCGCCGACCTTGGCTTCCTCGGTCACGCCCTCGAAGGCGAGCTGGGCGGCGCGGACCTCGAGCCGGCCGGCCTGGATCGAGGCGCGCGCTACCTCGAGCGTCGACCAGGCGACGCCGGTATTGCGCACCGCCTCGCGCAGCCCCGTGGCGATCGAGGCCTCCGCGCCCTCCACCGTCGCCTGCGCCTGGCGCACGGCGGAATAGTTGGCACCGCCGGTGTAGAACGGGATCGTCAGGTTGAGCCCGATCGAGGCGGCCTGCTGGCCGGGCAGACCGTCGACGAGCGTGTCGAAGGCGCTGAGCTCGCCCTGCAGCGAAAGCTGGGGCAGGAGCGCGCCGATCGCGGCCTTGACGTCGAAGCCCGTCGCGTCGCGCTCGATCCGGGCGGCGCGCAGATTGGGCTCGTTGCGCACGGCGAGCTGCACGGCGGCCTCGAGCGCGTCTGGCAGGTCGGGCAGGGGCGGGGGCGGCGCGAGCTCGGCGGGCGGGCGACCCACGACGTCGGCGAAGTTCTCCCGGCTGATCTCGAGCTGGCCCTTCGCCCCGGCGAGGCGCGAGCGCGCGGCGGCGAGCGCCGCGCGCGCCTGCTCGACATCGGTGCGCGTCACCTCGCCCACCTCGAATCGCTCGCGCGCGGCGCGGAGCTGCTCGGTCAGCACCCGCACGTTGTTGCGCGCCACATCGAGGAGGAACCCGTCGCGGCGCACGTCGAGGAAGGCCGTCACGGCGTCGAGCAGGACGCTTTGTTCGGTGGCGATGAGCACCGCCTCCTCCCGGTCGATCCGCCGCTCGGCCGCCTCGGTCTGATTCTCCACCTGCCCGCCGGTGTAGAGCGGCTGGGTGGCGAGGAGCTGCATTGTCGTCGGAAAGACCGCATTGTCCCCGTCGCGCGCCTCGGCCGAAAGACCGATCTGACCCTGCACGCGCAGCCGCCCGCCGGCGCGCGCCTGCACGGCGGTCTCGGAGGCGATCTTGATGTCGGCGACCTGGGCGGCGAGATCGGGGCTGTTGAGATACGCCTCCACCATCACGTCCGCGAGGCTCTCGGCGGCGCGGGCGGGGGCCGCCCCCAGCCAGAGCGCCACCGCCGCCGCAACCAGCCCGCCGATCGACGCGCGCACAGTCATTCGCTCTCCCCTCTCCTGCGATCCGCGCCGCGGCGCCCGGCTCAAAACACGAACTCGGAGCGCCGCTCGAATCCCGGCAGCACCGGGGCGGGCGCGTCGAACATGTAGCGCTCCGACACCGCGGAGCCGCTCCGCGTCAGCACCCGGCATTGCGAGACCCCGCCCTCGGCGAAGACCGCCACGAGCCGCCCGCCGTCGCGCAGCTGCTCGCGGAGCGTGTCCGGCAGCACCTCCACGGCACCGTTGACGAAGATGACGTCGAACGGGGCGTGCGCCGCGTCGCCCAGCGTGGGGTCGCCGGTGGTGACGACCGCGTTGTGCGCCTCGAGCGCGGCCAGCGTCGCCTGCGCCTGCTTCGCGAGCCCCGCATCCGGCTCGACGGCGACGACCGCCTCGGCCATCCGCGCGACGATCGCCGTCGAGTAGCCGGTGGCCGGGCAGATCTCGAGCACGAGATCGGAGGGCAGGATCGCCGCCGCCTCCAGCATCTTGCCGAGGATCCGGGGCTCGAGCAGGGCGCGCCCGGGCGCCACCTCGATCTCTGCGCCTGCATAGGCGACGGGGCGGGCGGTCCGCGGCACGAACTGCTCGCGCGGCGCCCAAAGCATCGCCTCGATGATCGCATAGCGGGTCACGTCCGCCGGGCGCACCTGACAGTCCACCATGGCCTCTCTGGCCGCCGCGTAATCCGTCATGCCTCGCCGTCCGCTTGTCGTTTCGCGACAGGCTTGCCACAGAAGGCGGGGCCGTGCAACTGACACGCAGGCCGCGCCGTCCCGCTTGCGTCCGCTCGCGGCGAGGTCTATGGAGGGGCTTCGGGCGACGTGGCGGAGTGGTTACGCAGCGGACTGCAAATCCGTGTACGCCGGTTCGATTCCGGCCGTCGCCTCCACAGCGCAGCCCCGCCGCCGGTCCGGTCCGCATTCGGTGCCGATCCGGGTCCGGGGCCCTCCAGATTCTTCCGCAATCCTGCGCCGCGCGCCTTCGCGCCGAGGCCATCGCTCGGTCTAACGGTGCGCTCGCAGACCCCGAGGGCAGGATCGCTCTGGGTCCCGGGTGCCTTCGAGGAAAGCCGAGGGCCGGGCGCGCATCGCCCCCGAGCGGTCGGTCTCCGTCCGGCACGGCGCCGCCGAAGAGCGCCTCCGGAGCGGGCTCGAGGCGGGCGGATTGCAACACCACGCTCCGAGGGCTCCCACCGCCCCTTGGACGGGCGCGGACACAGCGCGCGGCCAGCGCGTTCCCGGGCCGCGCGCGTGCCGGCGGAGATGTCGCCGGTCGTCTCGGAGATCGCGACGAGCCCGATCAGCCTCGCGAGGATCGCTCGGCGACAAGTGGGGGAGGGCGGTCTCGTGTCCTCTTCAATCCGTGGCTGCGGCATCGTATCCGCAGGACCGGGGGCGGAGACGGACCCGAGGAGACGGAACCGGAGATGGCGAGCGAAGACCCGGAGCGCAGACCCCCGCCGGCGCAGATCGACGCCGTGCTGCCGAAGGAGATGGCCAAGCTCGCCGAACGGGCGGGCGCCGAGAAGGCGCGGCAAGATCCGATCCGGCTTCTCGCCCTCGGCGCCCTCGCCGGCGCCTTCGTGGCCTTCGGGGCGGCCTTCGCAGCGGCCGTGACGGCGGGGGCGGGGGAGGAGGTTCCGGTCGGCCTCGTCACCCTCGCCGGCGGGCTCGCCTTCACGCTGGCCTATGTGCTCGCCATCGTCGGGGGCGCGGAGCTCTTCACCACCAACAACCTGATGGTGATGGCCTGGGCGCATGGCCGGCTCGGCACGCTCAGGCTCCTGCGCGCCTGGGCCGTGGTGTTTCTGGGGAACTTCATCGGCGCGGTGGCGATGTCGAGCCTGCTGATCCTCTCCGGGCGGCATCGCGAGCTCGGCGGCGAGGTGGGGGCGCAGCTCCTCGCCGCGGCCGAGCGGATCGTCGAGCTCGGGACGGTGGACGCGCTCCTCCTCGGCGTGCTCGGCAACAGCCTGCTCTGCCTCGGCGTCTGGCTCACCTATAGCGGGCGCTCGACGGTCGACCGAATCGTGGCGCTCACGCCCCCGGTGGCGGCGTTCTACGTCCTCGGCCTCGAGCACGCGATCGCGGTGATGGTCTATCTGCCCTCCGCCGCGCTCATCGGGGCGCTCGCCGAGCCCGCCTTCTGGGAGGCGATCGGGCGGGAGCCGGTGGCGGTCGGCCTCGGCGATTTCGCGCGCCTCCTCGCGGCCGTGACGGTCGGCAACATCCTCGGCGGCGGCGTGCTCGTCGCCCTCGTCTACTGGTTCGTCTATCTCCACCCGCAGCGCGACGAGGAGCGCTGAGGCTCAGAGCGGCCAGACCGCGAGGATCGCGGGGACCGAGACGGCGAGGACCAGCAGCTCGAGCGGCAGGCCCATGCGCCAGTAGTCGCCGAAGCGATAGCCGCCCGGGCCCATGACGATGGTGTTGTTCTTGTGCCCGATCGGGGTGAGGAAGGCGCAGGAGGCGGCCACCGCCACGCCCATCAGGAAGGGGTCCGGATCGACCCCGAGCGACTGCGCGATCTCCACGCCGACGGGGGCGGCGATCAGGGTCGTGGCGACGTTGTTGAGGAAATCCGAGAGCGTCATCGTCACGACCATGAGCGCGAGCAGCACGGTCCAGGCCGGCCACCCCTCGGTCGCGTCGACGAGGCCGGAGGCGATGAGCGCCGCGCCCCCCGAGGCTTCGAGCGCCTGCCCGAGCGGGATCAGCGAGGCGAGGAGCACGATCACCTTCCACTCCACCGCCTCGTAGACCTCCTGCCCGCCGACGAGCCCGAGCGCCGCATAGGCGCAGACGCAGGCCGCGAGCGCCACCGGCAGATAGACGAGCCCGAGCACCGCCGCGGCGATGGCGAGGCCGAAGAGGCCGATGGCGAGGCCCGCCTTCTCCCGCTGCACGAGCCCGGTGCGCCGCCCTTCGAGGGGGAGGAGGCCGAGCCCGGTGGCGGCCGCGTCGAGCCGGTCGGGCGCGCCGAGAAGAAGGAGCACGTCGCCCGGCTCGATCGCCACCCGCCGCGCCTCCGCCCGGAAGCGCCGGCCCTGCCGCGCGACGCCGACGAGGCTCACCCCCTGCCGCCCGAGCAGGTCGATCCCCCGCGCCGTGCGCCCGACGATCCGCGCCCCGTCCGGCACGATCGCCTCCATCAGCGAGAGCCCCCCGCTGGTGAGCCCGCCCTCGTGGTCCTCGAGGGCGGTGAACTCCACCCCGGCCTTGCCCATGAAGGCCTCGATCGCCTTGGGGTCGCCCTCGACGACGATCTCGTCGCCGGGCTCGATCGTCTGCCAGCGCGCGAAGCCCGAGATGCGCCGCCCCCCGCGCACGAGACCGAGCAGCGTCAGGTCCTGCTCCTCGGCCACCGGCTGCAGATCGGCGAGGCGGGGGCGGTCCTCCTCCCCCATCTCGCCGACGCGGAGCTCGGCCACATAGCTCTCCCCCTCGATCTCGGCGCGCATCTCGTGCGAGCCCTGCCGGTCGGGCAGGAGCCGCCAGCCGAGAAGCGCGACGAAGGCGACGCCGGCGACCGCGACCGCGAGGCCCACGGGCGCGAAGTCGAACATCGCGAAGGGCGCGCCGAGCGCCTCCTCGCGGTATTGCGCGACGACGATGTTGGGCGGCGTGCCGATCAGCGTGATCATCCCCCCGAGGATGGTGGCGAAGGAGAGCGGCATCAGCGTCCGCGCGATCGCCCGCTTGGCGCGCTCCGCCGCCTCGATGTCGAGCGGCATCAGGAGCGCGAGCGCCGCCACGTTGTTGATCACCGCCGAGAGGGCCGCGCCCGCGACCGCCATCGCCCCGATATGCGCCGAGGTCCCCCGCTCCTCGTCGAGCAGCCGCGCGGCGGCGATCTCGATGGCCCCGGAATTGGCGAGCCCGCGGCTCACGATCAGCACCAGCGCGATGATGACGACGGCCGGATGGCCGAAGCCCGAAAAGGCGCCCTCGCTCGGCACGAGCCCGGCCGCGACGCCGAGCACGAGCGCGGCGAAGGCGACGAGATCGTAGCGGATGCGCCCCCAGACGAGGAGGACGAAGACCGCGAGGAAGATCGCGAAGAGCCCCGCCTGATCGCCGGTGAGCCCGGCCCAGCCCGCCTCGCTCATGCCTCTCCCCCCTTGCCCGCGCCCCCCGATCTTGACCGGCCGCGCGCGAAGGGCAACCCCGCGCCGCCCTTTCCCCGGCCGCCCGGGCCGCGTATGCGGGAGGGAGCGAAGCGGAGAGGCGCGATGGCGGCCCTTGTGCGATCCCTGGCGGTGCTCCTCTGCCTCGCCGCCTCCGCGGCGGCGGCGCCGGAGCGCGTGGTCTCGATGAACCTCTGCACCGACCAGCTCGCGCTGCTCCTCGCAAGCCCCGGTCAGCTCGCCTCGGTCTCCGACTGGGCGGTGCGCCCGAGCGCCTCCAACATGGTCGCGCAAGCGCGGGCCGTGGGCACCAATTCCGGCGCGGCGGAGGAGGTCTTTCTCCTGAAGCCCGATCTCGTCCTCGCCGGCGCCTTCAGCGACCGGGTGACGGTGGCGATGCTGCGCCGGCTCGGGCTGCGGGTCGAGATCTTCGCGCCTGCGCGCTCGGTCGCGGAGATGCGCGACGCGCTCCGCCGGATGGGCCGGCTCCTCGGGCGCGAGCCGCAGGCGGAGGCGGTCCTCGCCCGCTTCGACGCCCGCCTCGAGGCCCTGGCAGAGCGCGCGGCCGGCCTCCCCCGCGAGGGCGCGGCCTATCACTACCCCAACAATTTCACCGCGGGCTCCGGCACCCTCGCCGCCGAGGTGCTCGACCGCGCGGGCCTCGCCAATGCCGCGGCCGAGGCCGGGATCGAGGGGGTCGCCCGGCTCGACCTCGAATCGCTCGTGATGATGCGCCCCTTCCTCGTGCGGAGCGCCCATATCTCCGGCGCCGAGCACGGTCGCGCCTTCGAGAGCGCCCGCCACCCCGCGCTCGCCGCCATCGCCGAGACCGGCCGCGGCGCGCGGCTTCTGGAGCGCTGGCAGGTCTGCGGCACCCCCTTCCTCGCCGAGGCGATCGGCACCCTCGTCGCCGCCCGGACGGCACCGCGCTAGCGCGCCTCCGGGAGCTCGCGGGCGAGGAGGGGGCCGAGCACCCGCTCCGCCCCGTGCCGGCTCAGATGGTCGGCATCGGTGTAGAGCGGGCGTCCCTCCGCGGCGAGCGCGCAATCGGGGCGGCAGAGGAGGGGGGCGGGATCGACGAGGCGGACCCCCTCGGTCTCGGCGAGGCGGGCGAGGACGGCATCCGCCGAGCGGCTGCGCGCCCGGCTCTCGGCGAGGCTCGGCCCCGGCGGCGGCGCGCGCCCCGCCCAGGCGGCGGCAGCGAGGACGCGGGGCACGCTCCAGCCGATCTCCGGCACCGCGGCGAGCAGCGTCACCTCCACCCCGAGCGCGCGGAGCCGCGCCACCGTCCGCGCGAGGCCCCGGGCGAGGCGCTCCGGGTTCTCGGCGAGCGGGCCCGGCGCGCCGTCGACCTCGCGCAAGGGGAAGACCCGGTCCCGCCCCTCCGCCTCGGGAAAGCGCCCGGTGGCGTAGAACGGCCAGCGGGCGACCAGCCAGACCCGGCGGACATGCCGCCCCTCGCCCGCGAGCCAGTCGAGCGCGGCGGCGGTGTGGGCGGGGCAGGCGGCCTCGGTGTCCCCGCCCGCCACCGTCACGCCGAGCGCGGGCGGGCAGGCGGGCAGCGCCGCCACCCGGAAGGCCCGCCCCGCGGCCCCCTCGAGATGGCGAAAGACCCCGATCGCCGCCGCCGCATGGCTGTCGCCGAGGACGAGGACCTCCTCCCGCGCGCCCGCAGGCCCGATCCGGCAGGGCGGGCCGTCGGGCAGACGGGCGACGCAGCGGGCGCGGTCCGGGTCGATGTCGCCCGCGCCCTCGGCCAGCGCGAGAACCTCGGGCGCCGCCCGGCCCGGCGCCCCGCCGGAGAGATGGAGCGCGAGCCCCGCCGCCGCGAGCGCGCCGGCCCCGAGCGCCGTGCCCGCGACGACGCCGCCCCGTCCGACCGTTCCCGGCCGGCGGAACGGCCGCTCCACATAGCGCCAGGAGAGCACCGCCAGGAGAACCGCGGCCGCCAGCGCCGCCGCCGTCTCCCCGGCCTCGAGCCGCACCTCGCCCGCGCGCAGCCGCAGGAAGGCGAGGATCGGCCAATGCCAGAGATAGAGCGAATAGGAGACGAGCCCGACGGCCACCACCGGGCGGAGCGAGAGCACCGCCCCGGCGAGCGTGGGGCCGGAGGCGCCGGCATGGATCGCGAGCGCGGTTCCGAGGACGGGCAGGAGCGCGGCCGCGCCGGGATAGGGCGTCCCCCGGTCGAGAAGCGCCGCGGCGGCGAGGATCAGCGACAGCCCGAGCGCCGCCGCGATCTCCCGGCCCCACCGCGCGCGCCAGAGCGGCACCGCGCCGAGCGCCACCGCCGCCCCCGCCGCGAACTCCCAGGCGCGAAACGGCATCATGTAGAAGGCGATCTCCGGGGCCGCCGCCGTCGCCCAGAGCCCGCCTGCGAAGGAGACCGCCGCCAGCGCGAGCGCGCCGCGCGCCGCCACCCCCCGCCGGAGCGCGAGCCAGAGAAGGAGCGGCATCGCGATGTAGAATTGCTCCTCCACCCCGAGGGACCAGCTGTGCAGGAGCGGCAGGAACTCCGCCTCCGGCTCGAAATACCCGCTCGCGTCCTTGAAGTGGAAATTCGCCGCGAAGCCGAGCGCGGCGAGCGCGGAGAGAGCGTATTGGTCGAGATCGTGGGGCGGCGCGAGGACCCAGGCCGCGGCGTAGCCCGCTCCGATCACCGTGAAGAGCGCGGGGAAGAGCCGCCGCGCCCGCCGCTCGTAGAACCGCGCGAAGGAGAAGCGCCCGGCGCGCATCTCCTCCGCCACGATCCGCGCGATCAGATAGCCGGAGATCACGAAGAAGACGTCGACGCCCGCATAGCCCCCCGGCAGCGCCGAGGGCCAGGCGTGGAAGACGACGACCGCGACGACCGCCACCGCGCGCAGCCCGTCGATATCGGGCCGGTAGCCCAAGCGCTCGCCCATCCCGCACCGCCCCCCCGCGAGGTCCGATGCCGCCGGTTAGGCGAGGCTGGACGCAGGGTCAACGCCGCCCGCGGCGGGCGGGCGCCTCAGGTGCCGCAGAAGGTGCGGTGAACGCCCTGGTCGGGCCCCGGCGGCTCGGCGAGATGGGCGCGCTCCGGCTGGTCCTCGAAGGGCCGGGCGAGGGCGGCCTCGAGCGCCTCGAAGGGGCCGAAATCCCCCTCCGCCGCCGCCGCGAGCGCCGCCTCGACGCGGTGGTTGCGCGGGATGAAGAGCGGGTTCGCCGCCAGCATCCCGGCGCGGCGGGTCTCCGGCGCGGCGGGCTCCTCGGCGAGGCGGGCGCGCCAGCGCTCGGCCCAGGCGTCGAAGGCGGCCGGGTCGGCGAAGAGGGTCCGCGGCCCTGCGCCGCCCTCGAGCAGATCGGCGAGGCGGCGGAAGGCGAGGGTGAAATCCGCGCCCCCCGCCTCCATCAGATCGAGGAGATCGCCGGCGAGCGTCGCATCCCCCTCGCGGGCCTCGGCCAGTCCGAGCTTGGCGCGCAGCACCCCGAGCCAGGCCTCTCGGAAGAGATCGGAGAAGCGGTCGATCGCGGCCTGCGCCGTCGCCACGGCCTCCTCCCGCGTCCCCGGCAGGAGCGGCAGCAGCGCCTGCGCGAGCTGGGCGAGGTTCCAATGCGCCACCGGCGGCTGGTTGGCATAGGCGTAGCGCCCGCCATGGTCGATGGAACTGAAGACCTGCCCGTGACGGAAGGTGTCGAGGAAGGCGCAGGGGCCGTAGTCGATCGTCTCGCCGGAGATCGCCATGTTGTCGGTGTTCATCACGCCATGGACGAAGCCGACCCCCATCCAGCGCGCCACGAGATCGGCCTGCGCGGCCATGACCCGCTCGAGCAGGGCGAGCGCCGGGGTCTCCGCCTCCGCCGCCTCCGGATAGTGGCGCGCGATGGCGTGGTCGGTCAGCGCGCGGAGCGCCTCGAGGTCGTCGCGCGCATAGAAGAACTGGAACGTGCCGACGCGGATATGGCTCGCCGCGACGCGGGTCAGCACCGCCCCCGGCAGGAGGTCCTCGCGCACCACCCGCTCGCCGGTCGCGACCGCCGCGAGGGAGCGCGTCGTCGGGATCCCGAGCGCCGCCATCGCCTCGCTCACGAGATATTCCCGCAGCACGGGGCCGAGCGGCGCCCGCCCGTCGCCCATCCGCGAGAAGGGGGTGCGGCCGGAGCCCTTGAGCTGGATGTCGCGCCTGTGCCCCTGCCGGTCGATCACCTCGCCGAGGAGGAGCGCCCGCCCGTCGCCGAGCTGCGGCACCCAGTTGCCGAACTGATGCCCGGCATAGGCCATGGCGATCGGCTCGGAGCCCGGGGCGATCCGGTTGCCCGCAAGCATCTCGACGGTGTCTTCCTCTGCCAGACGCTCCGGGTCGAGGCCGAGCTCCTCGGCGAGGGCGCGGTTGAGCCGGAGCAGCCGGGGCGCGCGCACCGAACTCGGCGCGACACGGGCGAAGAGCCGGTCGGGCAGGCGGGCATAGCTGTTGTCGAAGGGGAACGGCTCGCGGATCGCGGCGGCGGTGTCCATGGGCTCCTCGCTCGCTGGGGCGCCCCTCGCACATAGGCCCTCGCGCCCGCCCGGGCAATCGGGGGCCTAGCCGAGATCGAGCACGAGCGGGGCGAGCGCCATGGCCGCGGCCACCGCGACGACGACGCCGATCACGTCGAGCGCCGCGCCCGCGCGCAGCATCCGCGCCCGCGTCACCGCCGGATGGGCGAAGACGATGGCGTTCGGCGGGGTGGCCACCGGCAGCATGAACCCGACCGAGGCGGCGAAGGCGACCGGCAGCGCGAGCTCCAGCGGCGCCATGCCGAGCCCGAGCGCCGTCGCCCCCGCCACGGGCAGGAAGATCGCGGCGACGCCCGTGTTGCTCGCGAGCTCGCCGATCGCCACCACCGCCGCCGCGAGCCCGAGCACCACCGCCCAGACCGGCAGCCCCGCGAGAAGCCCCGCCCGGTCGGCGAGCCAGACGGCGAGGCCCGTGCCCTCGATGGCGTCGGCGAGCGCGAGCCCGCCCCCGAAGAGGATCAGCACGTCCCAGCGCAGCCCCCGCGCCGTCTCCCAGTCGAGCAGCCGCCCGCCCTCGGGCGCGCCGGAGGGCAGGGCGAAGAGAAGAAGCCCCGCGAGGATCGCGATCCCGGCATCGGTGATCCCCGCGCCCGGCCACAGCCCGTCGGCGAGGGGGCGCAGCACGAGCGCCAGCGCGGCGAGCCCGCCGACGAGCGCGACCCGCCGCCCCGGCACCCCGAGCGCCGCGCGCGCCGCCTCCGGCAGCGCCACCGCCCCGCCCCGGAGCGGAAACACCACCAGCGTCAAGAGCGCCCAGGCGAGCGGCAGGAGCAGGAGCGCGACCGGCAGCCCCACCGCCGCCCATTCCGCGAAGCCGATGGCGATGCCGTGGCGCTCCTCGGCATAGGCGGCGAGGAGCGCGTTCGGCGGCGTGCCGATCAGCGACCCCATCCCCCCGATCGTCGCCGCATAGGCGACGCCGAGGAGCGCGGCGGCGGCGAAGCGGTCGTCCTCCGCCCGCGCCGCGGCGATGGCGGTCGCGATGGGGGCCATCACGAGCGTCGCGGCGGTGTTGCTGATCCAGAGGCTGAGGAAGGCGGTGGCGGCCATCAGTCCGGCCACCGCCCGCCCCGGCCCGCCGCCGATCCGGGAGAGAAGCGCGCTCGCCACCGCCCAATGCACCCCCCAGCGCTCGAGCGCGCGGGCCACCAGAAATCCGCCGAGGAATAGGACGATGAGGGGATGGGCATAGGCCCCCGCCACCTCGCGCATCTCCGCGATCCCGGCTAGGGGGAAGAGGGCCAGCGGCACGAGCGCCGTCGCCGCGAGCGGCAGCGCCTCGGTCAGCCACCAGGCGGCCATCAGGAGCCCGAGCCCCGCCGCGCGCCAGGCGACCGGGTCGAGCCCCTCGGGCGGGGGCAGCGCGAGCCCCGCGAGCCCCGCGGCGAGGCCGAGGACCAGACCTGCGCGCATCCCCGCCCCGGCCGCCGCTCAGCCGGACTTGACGGCGATCTTGCGCGCCGGCGGCTCCGCGCCCGCCTTGCGCGGCAGGCGCACCGTCAGCACCCCGTTCTCCGCATGGGCCTCGATCGCCTCGGGATCGACGCCCTCGGGCAGGCGGAAGCTGCGCGAGAAGGCGCCGTAGCGGCGTTCGGAGAGGACGCGCTCGCCCGCCTCCTCGCGCCGCTCTTCGGTCTTCTCGCCGCGGACCGTCAGCCGGTCGCCCGCCACCTTCACCTCGATCTCGGAGGGGGCGACGCCCGGCACCTCGACGCTCAACTCGTGGCCTTCGGCGGTCTCGTGGAGATCGACCGCGGGGGCGAGATCGCCGCTCGGCAGCGAGGGCAGCTCGAAGTCGAAAGATCGCCCGGTGAAGGGGTTGCGCCACTCGCCGCGATGGGCGGCCTCGAAGAGGTGGTCGATCTCGCGGCGCAGGCCCTCGAGCGGGGCCCAGTGGGCGGCCTTGTCCTCGGGCTTCGGGGTCTCGGCGGGCGCCTCGGGGGCCGGCTCGGTCTTCCGGGTCATGCTCCGTCTCCTTCATGGAAGGTCAGGGCCGGGGCGCCGCGCGGCCTCGGGGCCTGCGGCGTCCGTGCGAGCGCGCCGCCGCGGCCGTCGCGGCCGGATGGGGGGCGAGCCGGCGGCCGGGGGCGCGCTCGAGTCGAGGCTACGGCTTGCCGCGGCCGGGCTCATTGACATCCGTCAACGGCCCGCGCCGGTCTCCGCGAGGAGGCGCACGACCTCTCCGTCCTCCACCTGATCGAAGCGGCGGTAATGCGCGCCGACGGCGTGGAAGGGCTCGGGCGTGGCGAGGCAGACCGTGCGGTCGGCGAGCGGGCTCAGCCGGGCGAGCGCGTCCTGCGGCGCGACCGGGAGCGCGAGGACCACCGAGCGCGGCCCCGCCTGCCGCACGGCCCGGAGCGCGGCCTCCGCCGTCGCCCCGGTGGCCACCCCGTCGTCCACCACCACCGCGTCGCGCCCGGAGAGGGGAAGCGGCCCGCGACCCGCGAGATAGACCTCCCGCCGGCGCGCGATCTCGGCCTCGGCGCGCGCGGCGAGGGGGGCGAGATCCGCCTCCGTCATGCCGGTCCCCGCGAGCACCTCGGCGTTGACCACCGTCACGGGCTCGGCCCCGTCGACCAGCGCGCCGGCGGCGAGTTCGGGCTGCCAGGGCACGCCGAGCTTGCGCACCATCACGAGATCGAGCGGGCAGGCGAGCGCCCGGGCGATCTCGGCGGCCACCGGCACGCCGCCGCGGGGCAGGGCGAGGACCACCGGATCGGCGAGCGCCTCCGGATGGCGCGCGCGCAGATCGACGAGCGCCTCCGCGAGCCGGCGCCCCGCCTCGGCGCGGTCGCGAAAGGCCGCGCTCACCGGGGCCGCTCCGCCGACGGCTCCGGCCAGAGCGCACGCAGGCTGGGCTGGAGCGCGGCCCGGATATCGGCGATCTCGCCCGCGGAGACATGCGCGTTCAGCAACCGGAACACCTCCTCGACCTCCGTCTCCACCGGCACGCTGCGGGTGCCGTTGATCCGGCGCGCGATACGGGGGAGGACATGGGCCGCATCGCGCCCCGCCACCGGCGTCGCAGACGGCCGCCAGCCCTCGTAATAGATCCCGCGCAGGAGGATCGGAAGCTGCGCGGCGAGGTGGGCCGACTCGTCGTGGGAGAGCACGTCGCGCAGCGCATGCAGCGTCGCGCGCAACAGTCTGAGCGCGGCACGGGGGTCGGTCGTTCCGGTCCGCCGCGCGAGATCCCCGATCCAGGCCTCGGCGGTTCGCCGGCTGGCTGCGAAGACGTCCATCTCCTTCGCGGTCATCGCTCGGACCTTCGCGGGCCGCCTGCGGCGCGGTGCTCGCTCATCCATTCCTCCGGCGTTCCGGGCGGGACCGCCGGCGGACAGGCTGGGGAAGGCAACGCCGCGGCGGTCCCGCGACCATCGTGGGGTGGAAGGCCGTTCCGCGCTTTGACGCGCGTCAAAGGCCCGCGGGCGGCGACCCGCGGGCTTGCGCCCGGGCCCGCCTTCTCATACCCCTCGATCCACGGACCGGCGGCGGGCCCGGCGGGCCGGCGGTGGGACGCTCTGGGAGGGCCTTGGATGCGGTCCGGACGCGAGCTGAGAGGCCGGAGCCGCCGCGGCAGCGGCTGGCGGGCCGTCGTCGCCGTGGCCGCCGTGACAGCCGTCTTCTTCGCCTCGGCGACGGACACGTTCTCGGCGCTGCGCTTCACCCTTTTGCGGCTCTGGAACGCCGATTGGAGCGAATTGCTCGCGGAGCCCGCGGCAGAGGGGCTCGACGAGGCCGAGTTGCGCGCGCGCATCCTCGGCATCCTCAACGATCCCGCGCTGAGGCCCGAGGGCGCGGTGCGCGCCGAGCCCTACCGCTTCGAGGGCTGCACCCTGGTCCTCGAGGTCGCGCGCGACCCGGCCGTCTGCGAGGCGGAGCCCGAGACCGGGATCGCGAGCGCGGGAGAGCGCATCCAACTGCGCAATCTCCTCACGGATCCGGGCTTCGTCGCCGATCAGGGCACGCTCGTGGCGGTCCGGGGCGGGCGGGACTTCGCCGAGCAGGTGGCCTTTCCCTGGGTGCCGCGGATCGAGGCGATGCTCCAGAACGAAATCGAGACCTACGTGCTCTTCGATCCGCCGACCCTGCGCGAGGGGGGGGCGACCCCGGAGCGGGTGGCCTTCGCCAAGGACGTCACCGAGCGGATCGAAGCCGGCGAAGTGGGCACGGCGATCCTCTCGAACCACCGCTACTACCGTCTCTGCGACGGCTCGCGGGTGATCGAGCCGCTGCGCGAGCGGCGGGCCACGGTCTTTGCGGCGCCTACGCGCCGCGACGAACTCGTGGCCCTGTTCCATGCGCTCGGCCGCGGCGCCTGCCCCGCGACCGGCTGGCTGATCGACTGGTAGGCGCGGGCCCCGGCGCCGGAGGGCTCAGCCCTTGCCGTTGCGCACCGCCTCGCGCAGGGCCGCGGCCGGCTTGAAGACGGGGGCGTAATGCGCGGGCGCCTCGTTCTGCTCCCCGGTGCGCGGATTGCGCACGGTGCGCGCGGCCCGGTGCGCCGCGGTGAATTTGCCGAGCGAGGGCAGGCTCACCTCGTCGCGCTTGCCGAGCGCCTCGGTGATCACCTCCCCGAGCGCGTCGACGAATTTCCCGGCATCCGCCTTGGTGCTATCGGTCTTCTCGGAGAGGGCGGCGATCAAATCGGCTTTGTTCATAGGGCTGTCCCTTGCGCTGCTTGTCCTTGGCGGCGGGTGTCCGATCCCCGCGTATGAGCCCCCAATCCGACGCTAACGTTGCGCGGATTGCAAGCGTTGTTTCCGCTTCTCGGCCCGTGTCTGCGGGGTTTCGCCGGGCTCGGGGGCGAGGCCGTAGGGGGCGACCAGGCGCCAGACATGGGCCGGCACCATCGCCGGCATCCGCGCCTTTGCCGAGCGTCTCAGATGCAGCACCGTCTCCACCGCCTTCATCTCCACCCGCGCCCGGGCGAATTCGAGCCCCCGCGGGCCGATCCGCGGCATCAGCCAGCTCACCACCGGGCGCAGCCAGCCAGGCATCCGCCGGAGCGGGAGCCCCCCCGCCGCGCGCTCGGTGTTGGCGAGGAAGCCCTTCACGGACCCCTCCCGCTTGCCCTTCGAGGCGGGCGCCTCGGTCTCGATCTCCGCGCCGAGCCGCTCGAGGAGGGCGCGCCCCCGCGCGTTGCGCAGGATCAGCCATTGCTGCCCGGTGCCACCCATATAGCCGACCGTGATGTCCGCGAGCACGTTGGTGTAGTCCACGCAGGTGCGGCAGGTGAGCGGGAAGAAATCCGGCGGCAACTGCGAGATCGGCAGCGAGAGGAACGGCACCTCCCGCCGCCGCCCGTCCGCATAGCGCAGCTCGACCCGGTAGTCGGCGCGGAACTCGAGATAGGTGATCGTCTCCGGGCAATCGTCGAGGAGGGCGAGGAACTGCCAGAAGCGCTCGGTGGTGGTGTTGTCCGAGCAGGGGGTGCCGATGACGTAGAGCCCCTCGAGGCCGAGCTCCGCCTCGAGCGCCCTCAGCGCATAGACCTGGCAGGGGATCCCGATGACGGCGAGGCGCCTGTGCCCGGCCTCCACGGCTTCCTCGACGGCCGCCATGAGCGGCGCGTAGCCCATGCGCATCCCCCGGCAGGCGGCGAGATCGCCCGGGTCGGTGACGACGACGGGCACCGGGCGCCAGCGGTCGTCCTCGGCCGCGCGCATGGTGACGACGGCATCCACCGCCCCCGTCTCGAGCAGCCGCTCTGCGAGGCGCGTCGTGATTCCCGTCCATTGCGCCCCGGGTTTGGGCGGCGCGAGGCGGGCGCGGAGCATGGCGAGATGGGGGCCGAAATGGAGCTCGTCCGGCCGCTCGGGGTCGCGCGCGCGCCCGTGCACCCGGGCCTCGAGCCCCGGATAGTCCGGCTTGATGAACTGACAGGCCCGCCCGCAGGCCTTGGGGTCGCGCATCCGGCTGACCCCGCAATCGGTGCAGAGCGCGCGCGGCGGCGCGTCGCGAAATCCCTCGATCGGCGGCGGCGCGTCGTCGGCCAAGGCGTCCTCCCGGGTTCGGCCCCCAGAAAACGGTGGGGCGGGGGAGGCGTCAAGCGCGCGCGACCGCGCGGGGGGGCGACTGCGTCAGGGTATCTCGACGATGACGTTGAACACCCCGGCCTCGCGCGCGATCCAGTAGCGCTCCGCCTCCGGCAGGACGTGGAACGTGTCGAGCGGCGCCGCGCGCGTCTCCACCGCCTCCGGCCCCGCCGCCACCGCCTCCTCGCCGAAGGCGTAGCGGACGTTCTCCGTGATCAGCCGGTCGCGATAGGCCGCGAGCGCGCGGCAGGCTTCGAGCATGCGCACGGAATAGTCGAGCTCGTGCTTGTAGTAGGCCTGGTCCTCGAAGAAGGAGCAGTCGATCGCCGGCGCGCTGGCCGGCAGGAGCGCCGCGGCCGCGGCGACCGCAGCGGCCCGGAGGCTCCGAACCCTTCCCGAACGGGGCATGACCACCTCTCCAAACGCCCGGCCGCGCGCCCTGCGCGGCCATTCATAAGGCTCTCAGCTCTTCGGGTCCGATCTGAGGCGGATTTGTGGCCGGTTTGTGGGCCGGCTCCGGCGCCGCCCGTGGTGCCGATGTCCCCCAACCGCTGTCTCGCAATGTCGCGGGCTTTCCCGAAAGCCTTCTCTCCAAAGAGGTTGAGGCTGCGGCAGCTTCACGGCGGAAGCCGGCATCGCCTATGACCGAGCGCCACCAGTCACGCGCATACGGCCATGGGTTCGCTGCGACCGGCTGCTCTCGGTCGACTGCCGGCGATCGCGAAAAGATCGAAGCAATTCAAATTGATTGTGCAAACGATGTGGTGGAGGGGGTTGGATTCGAACCAACGTAGGGTTGCCCCGACGGATTTACAGTCCGTTGCATTTGACCGCTCTGCCACCCCTCCGTAGGCGACGGCGGGCATCTAGACCGCCCGCCGCCGGGGTGTCAAGGGACGGGCGGCCTTGTCCGTCGGGGCGCTGCGGGGCTAAGCTCTGCCCACCTGCCGAGAGGTTCCCGTTGCCCAGACAGCCCCGCCCCCGCGCGCCGCGCCCCGCCGCCGAGACCGTCTGGCTCTTCGGGCTCCATGCGGTGCGCGATGCGCTGGCCAATCCCCGCCGCCGCTGGACCCGGCTCGTGCTCACCAAGAACGCCGCCGACCGGCTGGCCGAGGTCCTCGCCGAGACCGGCGCCGAGCCGGAGATCGCCGATGCGCGCAAATTCCCCGCGCCGCTCGATCCGGGCTCGGTCCATCAGGGCGCCGCGCTCGAGGCGGCCCCGCTCGACTGGGGGGATCTCGCCGGGCTCTGCGCGCCGGGGCAGGGGGCGCGGCTCGCCGTCGCGCTCGACCGGGTGACGGATCCGCACAATGTGGGCGCGATCCTGCGCTCGGCCGAGGTCTTCGGAGCGGCGGCCGTCCTCGCGCCCCGCCACCATTCCGCGCCGGAGACCGGGGCGCTCGCCAAGGCCGCCTCCGGCGCGCTGGAACGCCAGCCCTATCTGCGCATCCGCAATCTCGGCGACGCGCTCGAGACGCTGTCCGATCTCGGCTACCGGCTGATCGGGCTCGACGGGGAGGGGCCCGACACGCTCGGCCAGGCGGCGCGGGCGGAGGCGGCGGAGCCCGTCTGCCTGGTCCTCGGCGCCGAAGGGCCGGGCCTGCGCGCCCGCACCCGCACGCTCTGCCATCGCCTCGCACGGGTGCCCGCAGCGGGGCAATTCGCCTCGCTCAACGTCTCGAATGCCGCCGCCGTCGCCCTCTATGCGGTGACGGACGCTCGGGAAGCTGCGGGCGTTTCAACCCAGGGTTGAAAAAAAATCGGTCACCCACGCGTGATCGGGCTTACAAAATCCTAACCAGTCCCACATATTGTGGGAAGCGAGGCCGGTTGCGGCCGGCCTCTCTCTCACTGTCCCTCGTTCCGACTTGGCCCGTCGGTGGCGCTTTCAATGCACATCGGCGGGCCCTTTTCAACCGGGAACGATCAAGTATCGGACAAGATGGCCCCGCTTGTGACGCGATGACCACGCCCGACCCCACAGACGACGCCCTCTGCAATCTGCTGTCGAGCATGCGAGACATTGCCGTCGTCGGCCTCTCGCCGAAAGAAAATCGCCCGTCTAACGAGGTCGCGCGATATCTCATGGCGCGCGGATACCGGATCTACCCGGTCAATCCCGCCTATGCGGGCGGGGAGATCTTGGGCCGGCCGGTCCATGAGAGCCTCGCCGCGCTCGCCGAATCGGGGGTGCGGGTCGATGTGGCGGACATCTTCCGCCGCTCCGAGGAGGCGGGCGTGTCGGTCGACGAGGCGCTGGCGGCCTTCCCGGGGCTTCGCGCCGTCTGGCTGCAGATCGGCGTGATCGATGCGGCCGCCTGCGCGCGCGCCGAATCGCGCGGGGTGATGGCGGTGATGGACCGCTGTCCCAAGATCGAGCATGCGCGCCTCGCCGCCGCGGGCTGCCCCGGTCTCGCTGGCTGAGCGCGCGGCAGGGCATACAGCAACTTGCATACACCGTGGCGGCGGTATACAGTGAATCGCATACCGGGACGTCCCCCGCGATCCGGTATCTGCCGCCGGCGCGGACGGTCGGCGCGCAGTCTGTGTCCCTCGTTCCGCTTGGCCGCCGGGCCCGGGTCTGTCCCGCCCGGCGGTCCTTTTCACGGCTAAGCGTCCGTTAACCATTGCCGCCTAGGCTCTCTGCAGAGACGCAGAAAGCCTCGGAGGCCTCGTGCCCAACACCGTCATTCTCGCCACCCAGCGCACGGGGAGCACGCTCCTCTGTTCGGAATTCACCGCGATCGGCGGGCTCGGCCGCCCGGGCGAGCACTTCCTCGGATGGCTGCGTGCGGCCGGGGAGGGCGCGCGTCTGCCGCGGTCCGATTTCGAGGCCGCGCTCGAGGCCGGCCGCGCCCCGGATGGCAGCGTCGGCGTCAAGCTGATGGCCGACTATCTGCCGACGCTCGGCGCGGCTTGGCGCGCTCCGGCCCCGGAGAGCCCGGAGGCCGCCGCCGTGGCCTTTCTAGAGGCCCTCGCCGAGGAGATCGGGCCGCTCGCCGTCTTCCGCATCGACAGGTCGGACCGTTTCGATCAGGCGCTCTCGCGCTACCTCGCCGCCGCCACCGGGGTGTATTTCAAGACCGTCGAGGGCTCCGAGGTGCGTCGGGAGGGCCAGCCCACCGAGCCGGGGGAGCGGCTTCTGGATGGGCTCACGCCGCAACGTCTGGAGGCGATCCTCGGCAAGATCGACCGGGAATGCGGCCGGCTCGACGCGATCGCAGAGCGCCTGCCTTGGCCGGTGCTGTCGCTCTCCTACGAGGCCCTCGTCGAGGACAGGGACCGGGTTCTCGCCGCCTGCTGCGCCCATGCCGGCGTGCCGGCACCCACTGCATGGCCCGAGCGTTGGATGAAAAAGGTGGTCGACCGGGATCTGCGCGACCGCTTCCGCCGGCGTGCCGAGACCCTCTGGGCGGAGCGCATCGCGAAGGGCGCGTCGCTGCCCGAGACCTCGAAGCTCTTCGAGCCCGCTTGAGCCCGCCCGATAGGGCCTCGAGTGGGGCAGACGTCGCGAGAGGCGGATCGCCGATCCTGCGGGTCCGCCGGCCCGCCATGCGCCGGACACCGCCGGCCCGATCTTCGGCCCGGCTCGGATCCGATCCCGGAGCTGTGCGCAGCCAGTCCTGTCGAAAGGGGGCCGGAACGCACCGCGCCGTGCGATGAGCGTCAAGCGGCGGCTGGGCTTGTCGACGTCCAGGCCTCCCGCCAAAGAAGCGATAACGATTATTATGTCAAATTATTGCGCAGCCAGCCGTGGCGAGACGACCGCCGAAGCCTCGGTCCCGAAGGCCTTGGCGAACTGGAAATACTCGCGCTCCGTCATCTCCACGCGCAGATGCACCCCGGTCTCGTCGTCGGTGCGCGCGCGCACCTCGCCATGATCGTAGAGCCAGGAGATCGCCTGGCCCGCGGCATGGGCGAGGTCGAAATCGAACTGGAAACGGCGAGGATAGAGCCGTGCCTCGATCTCAGCGAGAAGCGCGTCCATCCCGTCCCCGCGCGCGGCGGAGACCGGGATCACGGCCGCGGCCCGGGCGGTCTCGGGCAGCGCCGCGTCGGCCGGGAGGAGGTCGATCTTGTTGCGCGCCTCGATCATGCCCTCGATCCGCTCGGGTGGCACGCCAAGCTCCTCCAGCACGCGCAGGACCTCGGCCGCATCGGCCTCCGCCTCCGGATCCGCGACGTCGCGGACATGGACGATCAGATCCGCCTCGAGCACCTCCTCGAGCGTCGCGCGGAAGGCGGCGACGAGCTGGAGCGGCAGGTCCGAGATGAAACCCACCGTGTCGGAGAGGATCGCGCGGCGGCCCGAGGGGAGCGAGATGCGCCGCATGGTCGGGTCGAGCGTGGCGAAGAGCATGTCCTCCGCCATCACGGAGGCGCGGGTCAAGCGGTTGAACAGCGTGGATTTTCCGGCGTTCGTGTAGCCCACGAGGGCGACCACCGGGTCCGGCACCTTCTTGCGCTTTTGCCGGTGCAGCGCCCGGGTGCGGACGACCTTGTCGAGCTGGCGGCGCAGGCGCGTGATCTTCTCGTCGATCTGGCGGCGGTCGGATTCGATCTGCCGCTCGCCCGGCCCGCCCATGAAGCCGACGCCGCCCCTCTGGCGCTCGAGATGGGTCCAGGAGCGCACGAGGCGGGATTTCTGATAGGTCAGATGGGCGAGCTCGACCTGCAGGACGCCCTCCCGGGTCTGCGCGCGCTCGCCGAAGATCTCGAGGATGAGGCCGGTGCGGTCGAGCACCTTGGCTTTCCAGGCGCGCTCGAGATTGCGCTGCTGCACGGGCGAGAGCTGGCCGTTGACGACGACGACCTCGTCGCCCGCCTCGGCGACGGCCTCGGCGACCTCGGCGACCTTGCCGGGGCCGAAGAGCGTCGCCGGATTGGGGGCGGCGAGGCGCACGATCTCGCCCTGCGACACCTCGAGGTCGATGGCCGCGGTCAGGCTCATCGCCTCCTCGAGGGCCGAGCGCCCGTCGCCGGGCGTGTCGCGGAACTGCGGGTGGAGGACGCGGACCCGCGTCACGACGCCCCTGCCCCGATCATGAGGCTCCGTCGCCTTCGTAGAGGCTGAAGGGTTGCGCCGGCATGATCGTCGAGACCGCGTGCTTGTAGACCAGCTGCGACTGTCCGTCGCGCCGGAGCAGGATGCAGAAATTGTCGAAGGAGGTGATCACCCCCTGCAGCTTCACGCCGTTGACGAGAAACACCGTGACGGGAATCTTGCTCTTGCGGATATGATTGAGAAAGGCGTCTTGCAGATTCTGCTGCTTTTCGCTGGCCATATGTTATTCACCCGTTTTTTCCAGCCATTTATGGGTGCGCCGGACCGGAGGGCACGGCGTCACCTGCGAGAGTCTGGGGGCTCCGGGCGCGATTTTCCAGGCCTTTCGCGTCGGCTTTTCGATCCGGCCCAAGCATCGGGGTTGAAGAGCGCGACGAGGGCGAGGACCTCGACCCGGCCGATCACCATCGTCACGGCCAGGACCTCGCGCTGGAGGGTCGTGAGCCCGGCGAAGCCCTCGGGGCGTTCGGCGACCAGGGCGAAGGCCGGGCCGGTGTTGGAGATCGCGGCGATGGCGGCGACGAGCGCGTCCATGAAATCGAGCCGGAGCGCGGTCAGCGCCAGCACCGAGAGGAAGATCGCGAAGATGAAGAGCATCATGAAGGACCAGACGATCGCCGGGCCCTCCCGGATCAGCGAGCGGGTGCGCGCGCCGATGCCGAGCACGCTGTAGGGCTGGGCGATGCGCTCGACCTCGCGCACCCCGTGGCGCATCAGCGCATAGGCGCGGATGAGCTTGATGCCGCCCGCCGTCGTCGCCGCCCCCCCGCCGATGGCGGCGACGGCGAGCAGGATGAGCCCCGGATTGGCCCAGCCCGACCAGTCGCGCGCGCTGTCCCAGAAGCCCGAGACGAAGCCCGTGGTGGTCAGGAAGGAGACGACGGTGAAGAGCGTGCCCCAGGCCGCCTCGAAGGGCGAGATCGGCTCGCCCTCCAGATCGAGGGTGAGCGCGCCGACCCAGTGGCGCGCATAGAGCGAGCCGCCCACGGCGAGGGCGAGGCCCGCCATCATCCAGATCTCGGGGTCGGCGGCGAGCGGCGTGCGGCTGCCGAATTCGGCGGCTTCGGCATAGAGGCGGCGAAGGACTGCGAGGACGAGGAAGACGAGCGCCACCGCCTCGGCGCGGATCTCGGGGGTGGCGGCGAAGCCGTCCGGATGGGGCGAGATGCCGGAGGTGGAGAGGATCGCCATGGCGTGGACGATGGCCTCGAGCTCGCTCTGCCCCGAGGCGCTCAGCAACAGCCCGCAGAGCACCGTGAGCCCGAGATAGACCGGCAGGATCACCCTGAGCGCGCGCATCACCCGGGTCTCGAGCGGGGGGGTGGCGGCGCCGAGATAGACCGTGGCGCTTTGCCGGCGGGGGCCGAGGCGCCAGGTCGCGGCCTCGATCTCGAAGCCGCCGAGCCGGCGCGGGGCGAGCACCACATAGGCGGCCGTCAGCGCCATCAGCCCGCCGAGCCAGCCCACCGTCCCGCGCCAGAGATGCACAGCCCCTGGAAGCGCGGCCGGGTCGCCGTAGACCGTGCCGCCCGTCGTCGTGAAGGCCGCGATCATCTCGAAGATGGCCCCCCGGAGGCCGATCGCGGGGGTGATCAGCATGAGCGGCAGCGCGGCGAAGACCGGGATCACCAGCCAGCCCGCGAGGAACAGGCCGAGCTCGCGCCGCGCCCCGCCGGCGGCCCGCGCGCCGGCCATGGCGAAGCCGAGGGTCGCCGCCACGGTGCCCGTGAAAAGCGCGGCGTAGAGGAAGGTCCGCGCGATGCGCCACTCGCCCAGCGTCGCGGCCTTGAAGGCCGGCGCGAGCATCGCCGCGGCGAGGATCGCGAGCATCAGCGCGAAGACGGGGATGCCCCGGATGCGCATGGCTCAGAAGAAGTCCATGCTCACGCGGAACATCTGCTCGACCTTTCGCACCGCCTGGAAGGTCGCGAAGATCACGATCAGATCGCCCACCTGGATGGTGAGATCGCCGCGCGGCATGTGGAGCGTCTCGCCCCGGAGCACCGCGCCGACCACCGAGCCCTGGGGAAAGCTGACGTCGCGCAGGCGCTTGCCGGCGATCGGCGAGGTCGCCATCACCTGCGCCTCGATCACCTCGCCCTCGCCGCGCCCGATGGAGTAGACCGCGCGGACCTTGCCGCGGCGGACATGGCGGAGGATGCCGGACACGGTGGTCGCGCGGGGGTTGATCAGCGCATTGACCCCGAGCGGCTCGGCGATGCGCTGGAAGGTCTGGTCCTTCGAGAGCGCGATGGAGATCGGACAGCCGGCCTGGCCCGCGAGGGCGCAGGCGATCAGGTTGGTGCGGTCGTCGTCGGTGACGGCGACGATGGCGTCGGCGTCCTCGACGCCGGCCTCGGCGAGCAGTTCGAGATCGAGCGCGTCGCCGTTCAGCACGATCGTGCGCTCGAGGAGATCGGCGGCGCGCTCGGCCTTCTCGCGGTTGCGCTCGATCATCTTGGCGCGGAGCGGGGTCATCGCCTCGATCTGCTGGGCGACGCGCAGGCCGACATTGCCCGCGCCGACGATCACCACCCGCTCGGGGCGCATGTTGGAGCGCCCGAAGATGCCGTAGGTGCGTTCCATGTCCTCGCGCGCGGCCACGACGTAGATGTCGTCGCCGGCGAGGAGCTGGTCCTCCCGCGAGGCGGCCCAGATCTTGCCCTGGCGGCGGACGGCCACGACCACGGCCTTCAGCGTCGAGAACAGCTCCGAGAGCTGGCCGAGGGGGGTGTTGATGACCGGGCAGTCGTCGTCGAGATGGAGGCCGAGGAAGTCCACCCGCCCGTCGAGGAACGGCTCGATGTCGAAGGCGGCATTGGAGGTCAGCCGGCGGATCGTGACCTTGGCGACCTCGGTCTCGGGGCTGATGATCACGTCGATCGGCATGTGATCGCGCCGGAAGAGGTCGGAGAACTCGGCCTCGAGATAGCTGTCGGCGCGGATGCGGGCGATCTTGGTCGGCACCTCGAAGACCGTATGGGCGACCTGGCAGGCGACCATGTTGACCTCGTCCATCGAGGTCGCGGCGATCAGCATATCGGCGTCGGAGGCGCCGGCGCGAGCCAGCACGGTCGGGTGCGAGGCGAAGCCGGCGACGCCGGAGACGTCGAAGGCATCGGTCACCCGGCGCACGAGGGCCGCGTCCTGGTCGATCACGGTGACGGAATTGCCCTCGTCGGCGAGCGTGCGGGCGATCTGGCTGCCCACCTGCCCCGCGCCGCAGACGATGGTCTTCATCGGCCGCGGGCCTCAACCGTCGTTGGCGGCCAGTCCGTCGTCTTCGAGGGTTCCGGTCTCATCCACCACCGCCATGCGCACGCCCCCGCGCGAGGTCGTCACGACATTGAGCATCTTGAGCTTGCGATGCAAGGCGGATCGCTCCATGCCGACGAAGCTCGCCGTCTTGGAGATGTTGCCGCCGAAGCGGTTGATCTGGGCGATGAGGTATTCCCGTTCGAAGAGCTCGCGCGCCTCGCGCAGGGGCAGCGAGGCGACGAGGCCCATCAGGTCGCCGAGCCCGTTCTCCGCATGTTCGGCAGCCCCCGCGCCCGGCAATTCGCAGGCGGCGATCTCCGGGCTCTCTGCGCCGAGGATCAGGAGCTGCTCCATCATGTTGCGCAGCTGGCGGACATTGCCGGGCCAGGTGCGTGTCTGGAGCGCGGCGATCGCGCCGTCGGAGAGATGGCGCCGCGGCAGGCCCTGCTCGCGGGCGAAGAGCTCGAGGAAATGGCGCGCGAGCACGGGGATGTCCTCGCGCCGGTGCTCGAGCGTCGGCAGCTCGATCGGCACGACGTTGAGCCTGTGGAAGAGATCCTCCCGGAAGCGCCCGGCGGCGATCTCCTGCTGCAGGTCGCGGTTCGTGGCCGAGATCACGCGGACATCGACGCGCACCGTGGTCGCGCCGCCGAGCCGGGTGAAGGCCTGATCGAGCAGCACGCGCAGGATCTTCGACTGGGTGCCGAGGGGCATGTCGCCCACTTCGTCGATGAAGAGCGTGCCGCCATGGGCCCGCTCGAAGAGCCCGACCGAGAGCCCCGCCTCGCCGTCCTCGTAGCCGAAGAGCACCTCCTCCATGCGGTCGGCCTCCATGGAGGCGGCGTTGACCACCACGAAGGGGCCGTCCTTGCGCGGCGACTTGCCGTGGATGTAGCGCGCGGAGACCTCCTTGCCGGTGCCGGGCCCGCCGGTCAGCATCACCCGGCTGCCCGTGCGCGCGACGCGCTCGAGCTTGGAGCGCAGCCCGTTCATCGCGGGGGACTGGCCGATCAGCTCCGCCTCGGTCTCCTGGCCCGCCCGCAGCGCCATGTTCTCCCGGCGCAGGCGCGAGGCCTCGAGCGCGCGGGCCACGACGACGAGAAGCTGGTCCTGGTTGAAGGGCTTCTCGATGAAGTCGTAGGCCCCCTGCTTCACCGCCGCCACGGCGACCTCGATGTTGCCGTGGCCCGAGATGATCACGATCGGGACCTCCGGGTTGTCCCGCTTCACGCATTTCAGGATTTCGATGCCGTCCATCCGGCTGCCCTGGAGCCAGATGTCGAGGATGACGAGATCTGGGGGGGCGCGGTCGATCTCGGCGAGCGCGCCGTCGGCGTCGACGGCGGCGCGCGCGCGATGCCCCTCGTCCTCCAGCAGGTCCGAGATCAGATCCCGGATGTCGGCCTCGTCGTCGACGATGAGGATGTCGGCCATGCGTCCCTCCATGTCAGGCCGTGGCCGCTTCGGGCCGGGGATCGGCGGTGCCCGTGGGCGCGCGGTGCGGCAGGCGCAGGGTGACGCGCGCCCCGTCGAGGCCGTGCGCGCCGGTCGCGTCGCCGAGCACGAGCTCGCCGCCGTGGTGTTCCATGATCTTGGTGACGATGGCGAGGCCGAGCCCGGTGCCGGTCTTGCGCGTGGTCACGTAGGGGTCGGTCAGGCGCCCGCGGTTCTCCTTGGGCAGGCCGGGCCCGGAATCGGTCACCACGATGCGGTGGTTGCGCCGCCCGCGCACGAGTTCGACGCGGATGCGCGCGGGCGCCTCGGGCTCGGTGGTGCGGCGGGCGTCGACCGCATCGGCCGCGTTCTGCAACAGGTTGGTGAGGCACTGCGCGATCATCCCGCGGTCGCAGAGCGCGAGCCAAGGCCCCTCGCCGAGATCGAGCTCGTAGGAGATGTCGCCGCGGCTCTCCTGCTGCAGCAGCACGGCGTCGCGCACGAGGGGGCCGAGATCCTCCTCCGAAAGCTTCGGTTCGGGCATCCGCGCGAAGCGGGAGAACTCGTCCACCATGCGCCGGATATCGGCGGTCTGGCGGGTGATGACGTCGATGTAATGCTCGAATTTCGGGCCGTCCTCGCCGAGGCGGGCGGCGAATTTCCGGCGCATCCGGTCGGCGGAGAGCTGGATGGGCGTCAGCGGGTTCTTGATCTCGTGGGCGATGCGCCGGGCCACGTCGCCCCAGGCCGCCATGCGCTGGGCGGAGGCGAGGGCGGTGATGTCCTCGAAGGTGAGGACGAGCCCCTCCTCCGGCCGCCCCGGCGCGCGGGGCGCGCAGCGGGCGAGGAACTCGCGGGGCTGGCCGTCGACGGTCTGGCGCACCTCGCCGCGGGCGATGCCGCCCGCCGTGCGCGGGGCGCGGGCGAGCAGCTCGGAGAAGCCCGGCGCCACCTCCTCGGCCCGGAGCCCGCGCAGATCCCGCCCCTCCTGGCCGAGCATCTCGCCGGCGGCGGCGTTAGCGAGGTCGATCCGCCCCTCCACGTCGATGCCGATGACCCCGGCCGACACGCCCGCGAGCACCGCTTCGGAGAATTGCCGGCGCCGCTCGGTCTCGCGATTGGCGTCGACGAGCGCGTCGCGCTGGCCGCGGACCTGATCGGCCATGCGGTTGAAGGCGCGGGAGAGGAGCGCGATTTCGTCCGAGCCCCGCTCTTCCTTGACCCGGGCGTCGAGGTCCCCTGCCCCGATCCGCTCCGCCGCCGCGGCGAGCCGGCCGACCGGCTTGGCCAGCCGCTCGGCGAACCAGAGCCCGAGCAGGATCGCGGCGACGATCACGAGCGCCGCGAAGCCGAGATAGATCAGCGCGAAATCGAAGAGGAGCGAATCGCGGTTGCGCTCGAGCTGTTCGTAGAGCTGCACGGTGCCGCGGGTGTCGTCCAGCAGACGCAGCACGTCGCCCTCCACGTCGCGGCTGACATAGAGGAAAGCGTCGAAGAAGTTGGTGAGGTAGACGAGGGCGCGGATCTCGTTGTTCGCCTCGTCCTCCATGATCACCACCTCGCCGGCGCGGGCGCGCTCGAGCTGGGTGGGGGTCGGCGCCTCGAAGCCGAAGAGATAGGAGAACTCGCCGCGGGCGAGGATCTCCTTCTGGCTGTTGAAGACGAAGGCCTCGGGCAGCTCGCGGATCAGCGCCTGGCGGCGGACGAGTTCGTCGAGCGTCGCCTGCCCGATCCCGTCGGCGCCGGCGCGGTTGAGGTCGTTGGCCATGGCGAGGATGTCGCCGCGGATATTGTCGCGGTGCTCGCGCTCGTAGGCCTCCGCCGTCTCGAGGGCGTTGCGCACGACGCTGCCGACCCGGTCGGAGAACCAGGTCTCGATGCCGAGATTGACCGAGAGGGTGGCGAAGATCGCCACGATGACGGCGGGCACGAGGGCCACCAGCGCGAAGACGCCGGTGAGCCGGAGATGCAGCTGCGAGCCGACCCGCCGGCGCCGGCGCGCGAGGATCAGCGAGCCTATCCTGAGCCCGATCAGCGCGAAGAGGGCGAGCAGATAGCAGAGGTCGATCAGGAGGACGACGCGCACCCGGTCGGGCGGGGCCGAGCCGTCGCCGAGCACCCAGGCGGTGACCGCGGCGAGGATCGGGCCGAGCAGGACGAGCGCGATGATGCCCTGGCGCCGCAGCCAATGCGGGAGCCCGACCTCGGCCAGTTCCTCCGCCCGCCCGTCATCGTCGGCGCCTGCCCTCGCCGTCCTGCCCACGCAACCCCTCCGACCGGCCAGGGACAAGTGCGGCGCCCCGGCATTGTGGCGAAACTACATCAGTCTCTTGCCACGTGTGACCGGAATGTCAAGCTCTCGGATCTTCTTGCGCAGCGTATTGCGATTGATGCCGAGCAGCTCCGCCGCCTTCACCTGATTGCCCCGGGTGGCGGAGAGGACGAGGGCGATCAGCGGCAGTTCGACCTCGCGCAGCACCCGGTCGTAGAGCCCGGGCGGGGGGAGCTGGTCGCCATGCATCGCGAGATAGCGCGAGAGATGGTGCTCGACGGCCGCGCCGAGGGTGCGCCCGGTCTCCTCCGATCCTGGGCGGGCGCGCTCCTCGGGCCCCTTGGCGGTCAGCTCCTGCTCGACGGCGGCGCCGGGGATCAGCTCGTCCGGGCAGAGCGCGGCGAGGCGCTTCACCATGTTCTCGAGCTCGCGGACATTGCCCGGCCAGTCATGCCCCTTGAGCGCCTCCATCGCCTCGGGCGAGAGGGTCTTGCGCGGCAGCCCCTCCGCCTCGGCGCGGCGCAGGAAGTCGCGCGCGAGATCGGGGATGTCGTCGCGCCGCTCGCGCAGGGCGGGCAGCCGGATCGGGACGACGTTGAGCCGGTAGTAGAGATCCTCCCGGAAGCGCCCCTCGGCGATCAGCGCGCGCAGGTTCTGATGGGTGGCGGCGACGATGCGCACGTCCATCCGCCGGGTCTGCCGCCCGCCGACGGTGGTGAACTCCCCCTCCTGGAGCACGCGCAGGAGCCGGGTCTGCGCCTCGGGGGGCATGTCGCCGATCTCGTCCAGGAACAGCGTGCCGCCCTGGGCGAGCTCGAACTTGCCCGCATTGCGCTCCGTCGCCCCGGTGAAGGCGCCCTTCTCGTGGCCGAAAAGCTCCGATTCGATCAGCTCGCGCGGGATCGCGGCCATGTTGATCGCGAGGAACGGCCCCTTGGCGCGCTTGCCGAAATTGTGCAGCGCGCGGGCGACGAGCTCCTTGCCGGTGCCGGACTCCCCCCAGATCATCACGGTGAGGTCGGTGTGCATCAGCCGCGCCATGATGCGGTAGACCTCCTGCATCGCCTGGCTGCGGCCGATGAGGGGAAGCGTCTGCTCCTCCTTGGGCTCGGAGGGGGCGGCGCCGCGGCTCTTCCGATCCTCGAGCGATTTCTCCACAGAGGAGATCAACTCCTTGAGATCGAAGGGCTTCGGCAGATACTCATAGGCGCCGACCTCGGTGGCGCGGATCGCGGTCAGGACCGTGTTCTGCGCGCTCATGACGATGATCGGCATGTCCGGGCGGCGCTTGCGGATCGCGGGCAGCAGGTCGAGCGCGTCGCCGTCGGGCATGTGCACGTCGGTCACGATCACGTCGCCCTCGCCCTCCTCCACCATGCGCCAGAGCGCCGAGGCCGAGCCGGTCGCGCGCACCCGGCAGCCCATGCGCCCGAGCGCCTGGGAGAGGACCGTGCGGATCGAGCGGTCGTCGTCGGCGAGGAGGACGGTGGCCCCCTGCATCATGCCGCGTCCTCCGCATCGCTCCGCTCGGTGGCGGCGATCTCCGCGGCCGAGGCGACCGGCAGCGCGAGGCGGAAGCGCGTCCAGCCGGGCTCGCTGTCGCAGGCGATGATCCCGCCATGGTCGGCGACGATCTTGGAGACGAGGGCGAGGCCGAGCCCCGAGCCCGACGCCTTGGAGCTGACGAAGGGCTCGAAGATGTGCCGGCGCAGATCCTCCGGCACCCCGGGGCCGTTGTCGGTGATCGAGATCTGGAGCGGCAGGCTCTCGGTCCCGCCCGAGGGGGTGCGCAGCTTCATCCCGGCGCTGTAGGAGGTGCGGATCTGAATCGAGCCGCCCACCTGCGGCGCCGCCTCGCCCGCGTTCTTCAGCAGGTTGAGGAGCGCCTGCATGAGCTGATCCGGATCGCCGATCGTGGGCGGCAGCGAGGGGTCGAACTCCTCGACGAAGCGGACATGGGAGGCGAAGCCCGCCTGTGCGGCGCGCCGCGCCCGGTCGAGCACGTCGTGAATGTTGACCGCGACGCGCCGCCCCGGGCCGATGTCGCCGAACTGCTCGACGCGGGCCATCAGCGCGCCGATCCGCTTCGCCTCGTCGCGGATCAGCTGGGTGAGCTCGCGATCCGCCTCGCCGACCGACATCTCGAGCAGCTCCGCCGCGCCCGAGATGCCGGCGAGCGGGTTCTTCACCTCGTGGGCGAGCATCGCCGCCATGCCGGCGACCGAGCGCGCGGCGTTGCGATGGGAGAGCGAGCGGTCCATCGTCTCGGCGATGGCGCGGGGGTGGAGGAGGACGACGGCGCCCGCCTCCGGCCCCGAATGGGGTGCGGCATGGATGTCGACGAGGCGCGGCGGGGTCTCCGGCCAGAGGAGCTCCACGTCGTATTCCGCGGTCTTGGTGCCCCCGCGCAGCACCTGGCGGACGAGATCGACCATGCGGCTGTCCTCGCCCGCGAGCTTCGCGAGGCTCCGCCCCTCGAGCTGGCGCTGCGAGGCGCCGAAGAAGAGCTCCGCCCCGGAATTCACCTTGAGGAGGGAGAGATCGGCGCCGACGAGGAGCGCGGGGCTCGGCAGGCTGTGCCAGAGCTGTTCGTGCAGGCTCTCGGTCATGCGGCCTCCCTGGCGGGGGCTGCGAGATCGGGCAGCGCGGCGCGGAGTTCGCGGATCACGGCCTCCGCCCGGTCGAGCCGGATGATGCGGTCGCGCAGGGGCTTCGCGCCGGGGATCGGGGCGAGATAGGCGTCGAGATGCTTGCGGAAGGCGCGCAGGCCCACTTTCGCGTCGTAGAAGGCGCAATGGGCGTCGAGATGCTCGGCGATCAGCTCGGCGAGGGCCGCCCCCTTCGGAGCCTCCGGCGCCGGGCGCCCGGCGAGGCCGGCGGCGATCTCGGCCGGCAGCCAGGGCGCGCCCTGCGCCGCGCGGCCCACCATCACGCCCGCCGCCCCGGAGAGCGCGAGCGCCCGGCGGGCGTCCGCCGCGCTCGCGATGTCGCCATTGGCGAGGACCGGGACCGAGACCGCCGCGGTCACCGCCCGGATCGCCGCCCAATCGGCGCGGCCCTTGTAGAACTGCGCCCGGGTGCGGCCGTGGACCGTGATCATGCGCACGCCCGCCGCCTCGGCCCGCGCGGCGATCTCGGGCGCGTTGAGCGCCTCCTCGTCCCAACCGAGGCGCATCTTGAGCGTGACCGGAACCGCGACCGCCCCGACCACCGCCTCGATCAGCGAGAGCGCATGGTCGGGCTCGCGCATCAGCGCGGCGCCCGAGGCCCCGGAGGTCACCTTCTTCGCCGGGCAGCCCATGTTGATGTCGACGATCGGCGCGCCGGCATCGACGGCCATGCGCGCGGCCTCCGCCATCGGGCCCGCCTCGCGCCCGGCGATCTGCACCGAGGTCAGCCCCCGCCCGAGCTCGGCCTTGGCGCGCACGGAGGCCTTCGCCGTCAGCGCCTCCTGGCTCGCCACCATCTCCGAGACCACGAGCCCCGCCCCGTAGCGCGCCACGACATCTCGGAACGGACGGTCGGTGATGCCCGCCATCGGGGCCAGGACCACCGGCGGTGTGATCACGATATCGCCAATTCTCAGCGTCATGCCCAAATCCTCGCCATAGGCCCGGATTACCCCGCCCCCTTGAGCCGCGCAAGGGGCAAGCCTATGAGACCGGCCGAGGAGGAGCGCGCATGCACAGAGCCGTGGTGATCGTGGCGGCCGGCCGGGGGACGCGCCTCGGCGGGCCGGTGCCGAAGCAGTATCAGAGCCTCGGCGGGCGCGCGATCCTCGCGCGGACCCTGGCGGCCGCCCTCGCCGCGCCGGTCGACCGGGTGGTGGTGGCGATCGACCCCGAGGCCCACGCGCTCTACGAGGCAGCGGTTTCGGGCATCGAGGATGCGCGCCTCGCGCCCCCGGTCGCGGGCGGGGCGAGCCGGGCCGAGACCGTGCGTCGCGCACTCTCGTCGCTCGAGGCGGAGGCGCCCGAGGTGGTGCTGGTCCACGACGCCGCCCGCCCCTTCGCGCCCCCTGCCCTCTTCGACGCGCTCGCCGAGGAGGCGGCGCGCGGGCACGGCGCCATCGCCGCGGAGCCGGTGGTCGACGCGCTCTGGGAGGGGCCGGAGGGCTGGGCGCTCGCCCCCCGCCCCCGCGCCGGGCTCTGGCGCGCGCAGACGCCGCAGGCCTTCCCCTTCGCCCCCCTCCTCGCCGCGCATCGCGCCGAGGCCGGGGCCGAGCCTGCGGCCCTCGACGATGCGGAGGTGTTCCGCCGCGCGGGCCTCCCGGTCAAATTGGTCGCGGGCCCCGCGGACAACTTCAAGATCACCCGCCCCGAGGATATGCTGCGCGCCGAGGCGTTGGTCGCGCGGGAGCGGGCGATGGATCTGAGGGTCGGGCACGGCTTCGACGTGCATGTGTTCACCGAGGGCGACCATGTGACGCTCTGCGGCGTGGCGATCCCGCACGAGCGCGCGCTCGCCGGCCATTCCGACGCCGATGTCGGCCTCCATGCGCTCGCCGACGCGCTCTACGGCGCGGTGGGGGACGGCGATATCGGGCAGCATTTCCCCCCCTCGGACCCGCAATGGAAGGGGGCCGCGAGCCATGTCTTCCTCGCCCATGCCGGGCGGCGGGTGGCGGCCCGCGGCGGGCGCATCGCCAATCTCGACGTGACGCTCCTCTGCGAGCGGCCGAAGATCGGGCCCCATGCCGGGGCGATGCGCGCGCGGATCGCGGAGATCCTGGCGATCGAGCCCGACCGGGTGAGCATCAAGGCCACGACGATGGAGAAGATGGGATTCGTGGGGCGCGAGGAGGGGATGGGCGCGCTCGCCACCGCCACCGTGATCCTCGGGGGCGCCCCGTGAGCGCGGCGATCGCCACCGGGCTCGGCCTCGGCCGCCTGCCCGCCGCGCCCGGAACCTGGGCCTCGGCGGCGACGATCCCGCTCGTCTGGGGGCTGCACTGGCTGGGCGGGTTCTGGCTCGTGGGCCCGGCGACGCTCGCGGTGATCGCGCTCGGGCTCTGGGCGGTGGCGCGGCTGCCCGGGGGGGCGGCGGACCCGCCGGAGGTGGTGATCGACGAGGTGGCGGGGATGATGCTCGCCCTCTGGCCGCTCTCGCTCGGGCTCACGCTCGCGGGGGCGGCGGCGCATGTCTTCCCCTGGCCCGGCTGGGCGATGGGGTTCGTGCTGTTCCGCGCGCTCGACATCCTGAAGCCCTGGCCCGTCAGCCGCGCCGAGCGCCTGCCCGGGGCCTGGGGGGTGATGGCCGACGATCTGGCCGCCGGCGCGATCACGGCGCTCGCGGCGACGCTGGCCGCGGCGGTGGCGCATGGCTGGCTCTGAGGAGATCCGCGCCCGCGCCGCGGCCGTGCTGGAGGCGGCGCGGGAGGCGGGGCTGATGGTGGCCACCGCCGAGTCCTGCACCGGCGGGCTCGTCGCCGCGGCCCTCACCGACATCCCGGGCTCCTCGGCGGTGGTGGAGCGGGGCCTCGTCACCTACACCAACGCGGCGAAGGCGGAGCTGCTCGGCGTCGACCCTGCGCTGATCGAGGCCCACGGCGCGGTCTCGCCCGAGGTTGCGCGGGCGATGGCCGAGGGCGCGCTTGCCCGGAGCCACGCGCATCTCTCCGTCGCGATCACCGGGATCGCCGGGCCCGGGGGCGCGACGCCCGCGAAGCCCGAGGGCCGGGTCGAATTCGCCGCCGCCCGGCGCGGCGCGGCGACCGAGGCGCTCACCCGGGATTTCGGCGCGCTCGGGCGCGAGACGGTGCGCGCGGCCTCCGTGCTGACCGCGCTCGCGCTCCTACTCGGCCGCGCCCGGGAGTGAGCTGCGCGTGGTGACCGCCGCCGCGGCGTTAGGGTTTCGCCCGTAGAGCTCCTCGGCCCGCTTCTCGAAGGCGCGCACGATCCGCTGCATCGCCTGGTTGAACACGGCCCCGATCACCATCTGCAGCGTCCGCGAGCGGAACTCGAAATCCACGAAGAAGTCCACGTCGCAGGCGCCCTCCCCCGCGGGCTCGAACTTCCAGTGATTGTCGAGATAGCGGAATGGCCCGTCGAGATAGGCGACGTCGATGCGCCGCGCCTCGCGGTGGAGCACGACGCGCGAGGTGAAGCGCTCGCGATAGACCTTGAAGGAGATCACGAGATCGGCGTCGATCACCTCGGCCCCGTCGGCGCGCGTGGTCCGCGAGCGGATGCGCGCGGCGGAGCACCAGGGCAGGAACTCGGGATATTTCTCGACGCCCGCGATCAGGTCGAACATCTGCTCGGCGCTGTGGGGCATGCGGCGGCGTTCCGCGTGGGTCGGCATGGTCAGGCTCCCGCTTGGGCAGGTGAGCGGGTGACATAAGCGCCGCCGGCCGGCGGGATCAAGCCCCGCGGCCCGGCGCCGCGCCCAGGCGGGGGTCTCAGCGCTTCTCAATCACGAAGTCCGAGGCGAAGACGTAGATCCGGTCGCCGGTCTCGGTCTGAGTGTATTTCGTCTCGCCGATCAGGATGTTGGAGGCGACGAAATAATGCTCGTCCCGCTCGCCCCAGTCGAAGCCGCGCTCGACCGTCACGTCCACCGCGTCGATCGGCAGGATGGGCACGAAGATCGAGCGCAGGAAGGCGCAGTCGTAGCGGCGGCCGGGGCCGAACTCCCCCTCGAACCCGCGCATCAGCCGCATGGCGCGCGGATCCTCGGCGCCGGTATAGGCGGCGTGGAAGGCGCTCAGCAGCGCCAGCGCGTCGCCGCGGGAGAAGCAGATCACGTTGTCCCGCTCGTCCGGCAGATAGGAGAGTTCGTAGCGCACCTCCTGCGCCTCGGCGCAGACCGACGCCGTGAGCGCGACCGACGCGGCCAGACGCGCCAAACCTCGCAACGCACGCATCGACACCTCCCACCCGGCCCGGGGGCCCGCGCACGGCGCCGGCATCCCGTCCCTTTCGCGGCTGCGAAGTTACCCTGTCGCCCAGGTCGGCGGGGTGAAATCTCTGTGACAGTCCGCCCGGACCCGCGGCAGGGCGCGGCATTGACCCGGAGCGACGGAGGGCCAATTGTGCGCCTGAACCTGATGGAGACGATGATGAGCCCTGCCGAGGAATACGATCCCGCCACGGGAACGTTCCGCCCGATCGCCGACCCTGCCGCCAAGCCGCCCCCGCCGCGCGCCCGCAAGCCCGAGCCCCAGCGCCGGAAGGTCACCGGCCTTTCCGAAAGCGGCGAGCGCTACGGGGTGATCTACGAGGTGTTCGAGGCGGGCCTGAAGACCAACACGGCGAAATACGCGGTCTGGGCCTCCTATGCCGTGATCGTCGTGGTGTTCCTGTTGCTTCTCTACGAGGCGATCACCTACCGCCTCGCCCTCGGCTGACCTCTCAGCTCGAGCCGTAGCCCGCGCCCGCGGCGAATTTCGCGAGCGCCTCGGCCATCTCCGCCTCGCCAAGAAGCGGCGGCGGACCGAGGATATGGGCGGCGAGGTATTGCGCGGCGAGGCTCTCCACCTCGCGCGCGAGGGCGAGGGCGGCGGCGAGGTCGCGGCCGCAGGCCACCATCCCGTGATGCGCCATCAGGCAGGCCCGCCGCCCCTCGAGGGCTGCGAGCACCGCGTGGGAGAGCGCCTCGGTCCCGAAGGTCGCATACGCCGCGCAGCGGATGTCCGGCCCGCCCGCCATCGCCACCATGTAGTGGAAGGCGGGGATGCCGCGGCCATGCGCCGCGAGCGCCGTGGCGGCGAGGGGATGGGCGTGGACGACGGCGCCGAACTCCGCGCGGTCGGCCAGAATGTCGCGGTGCATCCGCCATTCGGAGGACGGGCGCGGACCCTCCGCGGCGGGACCGTCCCAGGGAAGCGGGACGACATCGGCCGCGCTCAGGCGGTTCGCAGGGACCCCGGAGGCGGTGATCAGGAGCCCCTCCCCCGCGCGCACCGAGACGTTGCCCGTGGCGCCGCGGTTGAGCCCCTCCGCCGCCATCGCCCGCATCGCGGCGACGATCTCCGCCTCCACGGACACCGCGCTCAGGCCGCGCGGTCGGGGAAGAGGGCCGCGAGGCCGGCGGCGGAGGCCTCCGCCAAGCCGCGCTCGGTCACGAGCCCGGTGACGAGGCGCGCGGGGGTGACGTCGAAGGCCGGGTTCGCGGCCGGAGAGCCCGGCGCGACGACCCGCGGGCGCACGGCGCGGCCCTCCCAGAGGCCGGCGACCTCCGTCACCTCGCCCGCGTCGCGCTCCTCGATCGGGATCTCGGCGCCGGTCGCGAGGTGCCAGTCGATCGTCGTCGAGGGCAGGCAGACATAGAAGGGCACGCCGGTGTCCCAGGCCGCGAGGGCCTTCAGATAGGTGCCGATCTTGTTGGCGACATCGCCGTTGGCCGCCGTGCGGTCGGTGCCGACGAAGCAGAGATCGACGCGCCCGCGCTGCATCAGATGCCCGCCCGCATTGTCGACGACGACGGTGTGGGGGATGCCGCGGGCGCCGAGTTCCCAGGCGGTGAGCAAGCCGCCCTGGTTGCGCGGGCGCGTCTCGTCGACCCAGACATGGAGCTCCGCCCCCGCCTCGGCCGCGCGGTAGATCGGCGCGGTCGCGGTGCCCCATTCGACGGCGGCGAGCCAGCCCGCATTGCAATGGGTGAGGATCTCGACCGGCCCGCCCTTCCTCTCCGCCGCCTCCAGGATCAGCGCCGCGCCGTGATCGCCGAGGGCGCGGCAGCGGGCGACGTCCTCCTCGGCGATGCGGTCGGCCGCGGCGAAGGCGGCCTCGGCGCGATCCGCCACCGGCAGCGGGGCGAGCAGCCCGGCCATCTCCGAGAGCGCCCAGGCGAGGTTGACCGCCGTCGGCCGCGTCGCCGCGAGCCGCGCGCGGGCGGCCGCGATCCTGGCATCGGAGGGGTCCGCGCGCATCGCGAGCGCCATGCCGTAGGCCGCCGTCACCCCGATGAGCGGCGCGCCGCGGACCTGCATCTCCGAGATCGCCCGCGCCGCGTCCTCGAGGCGCGCGAGCTCCGGCGTCTCGACGGCGAAGGGCAGGCGCGTCTGGTCGAGGATGCGCACCGCGCCGTCCGGCGCGCGCCAGATCGTGCGGCGGGGGGTGTCGGTCTCCATGGGCTCCTCCTCCGGATCGCGCGCGAGCATAGCGCGGCGGCGGGCGCCTGCCGAGGGGGCCCTTGACCCCGGCCCGCCCCATGCGCATCTGGAAGCCACACCCGCAGCCCGGAGGCCCCATGACCGAGACAGAGACCGCCTCCCCGCCCGACGGCGCGAAGGAGACGCGGCGCGCGACCTGGATCCGCGGCGCGATCATGCTCCTCTTCCTCGCCGCCTTCTCGCTCGCGCAGACGCTGCTCGCCGTGCTCGCCGTGGTGCAGTTCGGCTTCCTGCTGATCACCGGGCGGGAGAACCCGCATATCGTGACCTTCGGCCGGTCCCTCGCGATCTGGCTCGCAGAGGTCGCGGCGTTCCAGACGGCGGCGACGGAGACCCGCCCCTTCCCCTTCTCGGCCTGGCCCAAGGTCGACTGATCGGGTGGTCGAGCTCGAGGAGGACCGGGAGCGCCATCTGCGCGAGGTGCACGGGCTCGGGCCGATCTCCGCCTCGCTGCGCGAGGTGGTCTATGGCGGCAATGACGGGATCGTCACCACCTTCGCCGTGGTCGCGGGCTTCGCGGGCGCGGCGGCGGACGGGGCGGGGCCTGTGGGCGCGGTCGCCGTCCTCCTCTTCGGCCTCGCCAATCTCTTCGCGGATGCGACCTCGATGGGCCTCGGCGCCTATCTCTCCTCCCGCTCCCAGCGCGAAATCTACCGCAAGATCCGCGCCTCCGAGATCGACGCCCTCGCGCGCGATCCCGACGGCGAGCGCGCGGAGTTCCTCTCGCTCCTCGCCGAGCGCGGCATCTCCCGCGCCGACGCCGAGGCCCTCGCCGACATCTACGCGCGCAACCCCGATCTCATGGCCGATTTCATGATGGCCCACGAGATGCGGATGCCGAACCCGGACGACGGCGCCCCCGTCCTCGACGCGGCGATGACGTTTGCGAGCTTCGTCCTCTTCGGCGCGATCCCGCTCCTGCCCTATTTCCTGATGACGGCGAGCGAGACGACATTCCTCGTCTCCGTCGCCGCCACCTTCGCGGCGCTGACCGCGCTCGGGCTGCTGCGCTGGAAGGTGACGATGGAGAGCCTGACCCGCGCGGTGGGCGAGACGGTGCTCGTCGGCGGCATCTGCGCGGGCGTGGCCTATGCCGTCGGCCTCGCCTTCCGCGCCTGAGCGCTCCATTGAAGCGGGGCGCCCGGGCGCCTACACAAGGGGTATGACGCGCGAAATCCATATCGTCGGCGGCGGCATGGCGGGGTGCGAGGCCGCCTGGGCCGCGGCCAATCTCGGGGTGCCCGTGGTGCTGCACGAGATGCGCCCCCACCGCGAGACCCATGCCCACAAGACGGACGGCCTCGCCGAGCTCGTCTGCTCCAACTCCTTCCGCTCGGACGATCACGAGACCAACGCCGTCGGCCTCCTGCATTGGGAGATGCGCCAGGCCGGCTCGCTCCTGATGGACTCTGCGGGGCCGGCCGAGGTCCCCGCCGGCGGCGCCCTCGCGGTCGACCGGGAGGCGTTCTCCGCGGCGGTGACGCAGGCGATCGAGGCGCATCCGCTGATCCGGGTCGAGCGGGGCGAGGTGGCCGGCCTCCCGCCGGAGGACTGGGACAGCGTGATCGTCGCCACCGGCCCGCTCACCTCCGAGCCGCTCGCCGAGGCGATCCGCGCGATCACCGGCGAGGCCGAGCTCGCCTTCTTCGACGCCATCGCCCCCATCGTCTATGCCGACTCGGTCGATCTCTCGAAGGCCTGGTTCCAGTCGCGCTACGACAAGGGCGAGACCGAGGAAGAGCGCACCGCCTATCTCAACTGCCCGATGTCGGCGGCCGACTACGAGCGGTTCATCGACGCCCTCCTCGCCGCGCCGAAGACCGAGTTCAAGGAATGGGAGGGCACGCCCTATTTCGAGGGCTGCCTGCCGATCGAGGTGATGGCCGCGCGCGGGCGGGAGACCCTGCGCTACGGGCCGCTCAAGCCCGTCGGCCTCACCGACCCGCACCGCCCGGAGAAGCCCCACGCCGTCGTCCAGCTCCGCCGGGAGAACAAGCACGGCACGCTCTACAATCTCGTCGGCTTCCAGACGAAGATGAAATACGGCGCGCAAGCGGAGGTTTTCGCGCTCATTCCCGGCCTCGAGAACGCCCGCTTCGCCCGCCTCGGCGGGATCCACCGCAACACCTTCCTCAATTCCCCCCGCCTCCTCGATGGCGAGATGCGCCTCCGCGCCCTGCCCCGCCTGCGCTTCGCAGGGCAGATCACCGGGGTCGAGGGCTATGTCGAGTCGGGCGCCATGGGCATCCTCGCCGGGCGCTTCGCGGCGATGGAGCGGCTCGGCCGGCGCCTGCCCCCGCCCCCGCCGGAGACCGCGATGGGCGCCCTCCTCGCCCATATCACCGGCGGCGCCGAGGCCGAGGCCTTCCAGCCGATGAACGTGAATTTCGGCCTCTTCCCCCCGCTCGCGGCCCCGCCGAAGGGCCGCCGCGGCAAGCGGGAGCGCGCCCGCGCGATGACCGAGCGCGCCAAGCCCGCCTTCCTCGGCTGGCTCTCCTCGCAAGGCGACCGCCCCGCCGCCGCGGAGTGAGCCCGCTTGCATTCCCCCGGATGCGACTCATACTTGTCATAAAGCGACATCCGATGACGGAGACATGACATGTCTGCCACGCAAAAGGCCGCCCCCCGGCTCGCGGCCGTCTATGACGTCGACGGCGCCGAGGCGGCGGCCGAGTTCTACGACGACTGGGCGCCCGGCTATGACGACGAGGTGACCGAGAACGGCTATGTCACGCCCCGGCGCTGCGCCGAGGCGCTCGCCGCCCATGCCGCGATGCCCTGGGCGCCGGTGATGGACCTCGCCTGCGGCACCGGTCTCTCGGGCCGCGCGCTCGCCGCCGCGGGGTTCGACTGCATCGACGGGTTCGACATCTCGGAGGGCATGCTCGACAAGGCCCGCGCGACCGGGGTCTATCGCGAGCTCGCCGTCTGCGATCTGTCGAAGCCGCTGGAGATGCCCGAGGGCACCTATCAGAACGCCGCCGCGGTGGGCTGCATCTCCCCCGAATACATGCCGCCGACTGTGCTCGACGAGATCCTGGGTAAGCTCCCCTCCGGCGGCTGCCTCGTCTTCTCGGTCAACGACAAGGCGGCGGCGGACGGGACGATCGTCGGCCGCATCAACGAGCTTGTCGATTGCGGCTATGCCGAGCTGCTGGTGGCCGATTACGGCGAGCATCTGCCCGGGATCGACTTGAAGTCGACGGTCTATGTGCTTCGCAGGCGGTGAAACTCAGATCCGGCCGGTGAGGGCCGCATAGGCGAGGCCGGCGGCCCGGCGCGCCGGCCCAGGAGCGAGATCCCCCCCGAGCAGCGCCTCCGGCTGGCGCGCGGCGCGGGCGAGGATGCGGCCCCCCTCCCAGAGCGGCAGGAGCGCGGGACGGGCGGGCCTAGCAAGCCCCCGGGCCGCCGCACGCGCCCGCGCGAGCGCCTCCCGCCCCTCCTTCGCGACGCCTGCCGCGAGCCGCGCGACCTCGGGCTCGAGGCGGCCCTCGGCGAGGCCCGCGCGCCCGGCGGGCGGCAGTCCGGGCAGGAGCGTGCGGCCCTCGGCGGCCATCGGCGCCGCGGTCTTGAGCGCGAAGGCCGCGCCGAGCGCCGCGCCCGCCTCGGCGACGAGCGCGTCCGGCGCCGCCGCCCCGAGCGCCGCCAGCCCGGCCGCGAGGCGCCCGCCGAAGCGCTGCTCCGCCCAGGGGCGGAAGTTCTCCGGGGCGAGCTCCGGGTCGATCTCCCGGGCATAGCCCTCGATCATCGCGCGGATCGGGGCGGCAGGCAGGCGCCCCTCCGCCACCGCTGCGCCGAGGGGGCCCGCCACCTCATGCGCCCGCGGCTCGGCGCCCGCTTCCGCCGCCTCGAGCAGATCGCGCCACCATTGCAGCCGCATCTGCGCGATGAGCGGCCCGGCATCGGCCTTGCGCGCGGGCTGGACCGAGCGGGCGAGCTCCAGATCGACGGCATAGACGAGGAGGAGCCGCCCCCGCCCCGGCTCCGGCGCGAAGAGGGCGGTGAGGAAGAGCCCCGGGTCGAGCCGGCGCACCAGATCCCCCGGCGCGCCCCCCGGCGTGTCGCCCGGCCCGCTCACACCTTGGAGGGCGCGACGCCCGAGCGCACGAGCTTGTAGACGACCGAGTCCTCCAGCGCCTGGAAGGACGCGTCGACGATGTTGGCCGAGACCCCGAGCGTCGACCACCGCGCACCGGTCTCGTCGACGCTGTCGAGGAGCACGCGGGTGACGGCCTCGGTCCCCTGCCCGATGATGCGCACCTTGAAGTCGACGAGGCGGATGCCCTCGATGATCCGCTGATACCGCCCGAGATCCTTGCGCAGCGCCCTGGCGAGGGCGTTGACCGGGCCCTGATCGGATTTCGAGATCGGATCCAGGCTCTCGGAGGCGGAGATCATCCGCTCGCCGTCCACATGGACCACCACGACGGCCTCCGAGGCGGTGACGCGCCGGCCCTCCGCGTCGAAGCGGCGCTCGACGGAGACGCGGTAGCGGTCGACCTCGAAATAGCGCGGCATCCGGCCGAGATGGCGGCGGGCGAGAAGCTCGAAGGAGGCCTCGGCCTGGTCGTAGGCGAAGCCCTGGTCCTCGCGGCTCTTCACCTCGGCGAGGAGCGTGCCGAGGCGGGGGTCGTGCCGGTCGGCCTCGATCCCGGCATCGGCGAGGCGGCGGAGCAGGTTCGACTTGCCCGCCTGGTTCGACATCGGGATGACGCGCGCATTGCCGACGGCCTCCGGCGCCACATGCTCGTAGGTCGTCGGGTCCTTGAGGATGGCCGAGGCGTGGAGCCCCGCCTTGTGGGCGAAGGCGGCCGAGCCGACATAGGGCGCGTGCCGGTCGGGCTGGCGGTTCAGCACCTCGTCGAGCATCACCGAGACGCGGCGGAGCTCGGCGAGGCTCTCGGGCGCGACGCCGGTCTCGAAGCGGCGCGCATAGCGGGGCTTGAGCACGAGCGTCGGGATCAGCGAGCAGAGATTGGCGTTGCCGCAGCGCTCGCCGAGGCCGTTCAGCGTGCCCTGGATCTGGCGCGCCCCGGCCTCGACGGCGGCGAGGGTGTTGGCGACCGCCTGCTCGGTGTCGTTGTGGGTGTGGATGCCGATGCGCGCCTCCGGCAGCGTCGCGCGGACATCGGCCACCGCCTCGGCGACCTCGGCGGGCATGGCGCCGCCATTGGTGTCGCAGAGAACGACCCAGGCCGCGCCGCCCTCGAGCGCCGCCTCGAGACAGGCGAGCGCATAGGCGCGGTTGGCGGCGTAGCCGTCGAAGAAGTGCTCGGCGTCGAACAGCGCCTCGCGGCCGAGCGAGACGAGATGGGCCACGCTCTCGCGGATATTGGCGAGGTTCTCCTCGAGCGGGATGGCGAGGGCGCGCTCGACATGGAAATCATGCGCCTTGCCGACGAGGCAGACCGACGGCGTGCGGGCATTCACCACCTCGGCGAGGACCTCGTCATTGGCCGCCGACCGCCCCGAGCGCTTGGTCATGCCGAAGGCGGTGAGGCGGGCGCGGGTGGCGGGGGCCTTGGCGAAGAACTCGCTGTCGGTCGGGTTCGCGCCGGGCCAGCCGCCCTCGATATGGTCGATGCCGAGGCGGTCGAGCGCCTCCAGGATCTTGATCTTGTCGGCGACGGAGAAGTCCACCCCTTGGGTCTGCTGGCCGTCGCGCAGCGTGGTGTCGAAGAGGTAGAGGCGCTCGCGGGCGGGGGCCTCGTCGGGCGCCTGCGCGCCCTCCTCGGCGGGGGCGAGGGTCTCGGGCCGGTTCATGCCTTGGCCTCCAGCTCAGCCAGGATTCTTTCTGACGTCCTTCTAACGAAGGCTGACTGCATTCGTGTTGGGTTGATCGGGGTCCCTCTATTGCGAAAATGCTCTCCATATAGCCTCACACGCTCGTCCTCTGAAAGTTCGCCATGAAAATTTACAAGGGTCAAAAAATCTATTTCTATAGCGTAATTTCCATCGGGCTGATCTTTCAGGGTAACACCAGAATTGGACAGACTATCTCGGATATAGTCAGCAACAGTGTATTCTTTATTCTGTCGAGCATTATGGCGCATTCGCAGAAGGCGAACAAATTCTTCGGGCCAGTACTCTTCGCTAACTGTTTGTTCCCAGCCTGCGAGTTCGGGGGTCAGGAGCCCGAGGAGACCGGCGCCGGCGGCGAGGCCAGCGATATCCCCTCGGCCCGCTAGCGCGTGAAGCTCAGCGATCGCCTTCGGCGTGTTAAGGTCTTCTGCAAGCGCTGCAACAACGGTCTCTGGCGGCTCAGCAGGGGGTGCCTCTGCTCCGATTCCGCGCCATTTGCGCAGCGTGCCTTCGGCCTCGGCCACGCGCTCCTCGGTCCAGTCGAGCGGCTGGCGGTAGTGGGTGGAGAGGAGGACGTAGCGGATCACCTCGCCGGGGATGCCGCGCTCGCGCAGGTCCTTGACGGTGAAGAAGTTGCCGAGCGATTTCGACATCTTCTCGCCCTCGACCGTCAGATAGCCGTTGTGCATCCAGATATCGGCCATCTCCTCGGTGTGGTTGGCGCAGCAGGACTGGGCGCGCTCGTTCTCGTGATGGGGGAAGACGAGGTCGAGCCCGCCGCCGTGGATCTGCACGCGGGTCCCGAGAAGCGCCTTCGCCATGGCGGAGCACTCGATATGCCAGCCGGGGCGGCCGCGGCCCCAGGGGCTGTCCCAGCCGGGCTGCTCGGGGGTGGAGGGCTTCCAGAGCACGAAGTCCATCGGATCGCGCTTGTAGGGGGCGACCTCGACGCGGGCGCCGGCGATCATGTCCTCGGTCGAGCGGTGGGAGAGCGCGCCGTAGCCTGCCCAGCTCGCCACCGAGAAGAGGACGTGGCCGTCCGCGGCATAGGCGTGGCCCTCCTCGACGAGGCGCGCGATCATGGCGACCATCTCGGGGATGTATTCGGTGCAGCGCGGGGCCGCGTCCGGGCGGAGCGCGCCGAGCGCGTCCATATCCTCGAGATACCAGGCGATCGTCTCGTCGGTGAGCCTGCGGCAGGCGGCCTCGAGGGTCTCCTCCGGGGCGCGGGTCTCTTGCGCGCGGGCGATGATCTTGTCGTCCACATCGGTGAAGTTGCGCACATAGGTGACGCGCTCGGCCCCGTGGAGGTGGCGGAGCAGGCGGTAGAGCACGTCGAACACCACGACGGGGCGCGCATTGCCGATATGCGCGCGGTCGTAGACCGTCGGCCCGCAGACATACATGCCGATGCGCCCGTCCGGCCCGGGGCGCAGGGGGCGCTTCGCCCGGGTGAGCGTGTCGTGGAGCTGGATCTCGGTCATCGGCGGCCTCGCGCGCGGGTTGGCCCGCGGCGGGGTCTGACAACTCTCGGGGAAGGACAAGATGACAGGCCGCCGCGGACGTATGTCAGCGGATAATGCAGATCCGAATCTGGATGGCGGTCCCGGTCATGCCCCTCCCTTGCCTCGCCCGGAGACCCGCGTCAAGCGCGAAACCGGCTCAGCCCGCCCGCCCCTGCGCGCCGAGCTCGGCGGGCAAGGGCAGGAGCGGCATCAGATCGGCCATGTCGGGGCCGGTGTCGCGGCCGGTGAGCGCGCGGCGGAGCGGCAGATAGAGCGCGCGGCCCTTGCGGCCGGTGGCGCGCTTCACCGCGTCGGTCCAGGTCTTCCAGCTCTCCGGGCCCCAGGGCGGGGGCGGCAGGAGCGCCATCGCCTCGGCGACGAAGGCCGCGTCCTCCGGCGCGATCTCGGGGCGCGCGCCCTCGCGGCAGATCGCCCACCAGTCCGCCGCCTCCTCGAAACGGTCGAGATTGGGGCCGACGGCGGCCCAGAACGCCGCCCGGCGCTCCTCCGGCACCCCGAGGTCGGCGAGGCGCGGCGCGACCGCCTCGAGCGGCAGCGCCCGCAGCGTCTTGGCCGAATGGAGGCTGAGCTCCTCGGGGTCGAACTTCGTCGGCGAAAGGCCGAACTGCCCGGGATCGAAGGCGGCGACGAGGGGCGCGATCCGCGCCGTCACCTCGACCGGCAGCGCCGAGCCGAGCCGCGCGAGGAAGGAGAGGAGCGCCACCGGCTCCACCCCCTGCTCGCGCAGATCGGCGATGGAGAGCGTGCCGAGCCGCTTGGAGAGCGCCTCCCCCTGCGGCCCGGTCAGGAGCGAATGATGCCCGAAGGCCGGCGGCGCCGCGCCGAGCGCCTCGAAGATCTGGATCTGCGCGCCGGTGTTGGTGACGTGATCGGCCCCGCGGATCACATGCGTCACCCCCATCTCGATGTCGTCCACCACCGAGGCGAGGGTGTAGAGAAGCTGCCCGTCGGCGCGGTAGAGCACCGGGTCGGAGATCGAGCCGGCATCGACGCTCTGCGGGCCCCGGATCAGGTCGTCCCACCGGATCGCGCCGCCGGTCAGCAGGAAGCGCAGATGCGGATTGCGCGTCTCGCGCAGCGCCTCGCGCTCGGCATTGGTGAGCATCAGCGCGGCGCGGTCGTAGACCGGGGGCTTGCCGATGGCGAGCTGCTTCTTGCGCTTGAGCTCGAGCTCGAGCGGGGTCTCGAAGCACTCGTAGACCCGGGTCGCCGCGCGCAGCCGCGCCGTCGCCGCCTCGTAGCGCTCGACGCGCTCGGACTGGCGCTCCTCGCGGTCCCAGTCGATCCCGACCCAGGCCAGATCGCGGCGAATCGCCTCGACGAATCGCTCCTCGGAGCGCTCGCGGTCGGTGTCGTCGATCCTCAGGATGAAGGTCCCGCCCGCCTTGCGCGCCATCATCCAGTTGAGCGCCGCGGTCCGGAGATTTCCGACATGCAGCAGCCCCGTGGGCGAGGGCGCGAAACGGGTGACGGTCATTCCGGGTTCTCCAGGTCGGGCCGGATATCCCTGAACGCTCGCACGATGTCGGTCAAGCGCGCGTCGATCCCGCGTGCGTCGAAGGCGAGAGTGCCGCGCAGACGCAACATCAGCCCCGATATCGGTCCGCCCTCGGGCAGCGCGCGGGGCTCGATCACCAGGGCGAGCCGGCGCTCCTGCGGCACCGCGCGCCAGGAGCGCACCGCGGCCCAGGGGATCTCGCGCCCCCCGGCCCGGATGCCCTCGGGCGCCACTTCGAGCATCGGCCGCGCGGAGAGCGCGCGCACGAGCCCGAGCGCCGCGCAGACCGCGAAGCCCCCGCCGGTCGCGATCAGGAAGGGCGGCCCCCATCCCGGCGGCGCGATCGGCAAGAGCGTCAAGAGCCCCTGCGCGCAGACCCAGCCGAGCAGCACCTGCCCCCAAGCGAGCCCCCGGCGCGCATGGAAGACCCGCCGCACCGCGCCGACCGCCTCGGAGCCCTCGCTCACCTGCCGTCTCCTCCCTGACCCTCGCTCCCCTCCATCTAGCGCGGATCCGCCGAAGGCGCGCCCGGACGAGGCCCGAGAGGGCCGAGGACGCGCCCTCAGGAGCGGTCGCGCCAGCGATTGACCACCGGGTAGCGCCGGTCGAGCCAGAAGGCGCGGCGGGTGAGCTTGGTCCCCGGCGCCGCCTGGAAGCGCTTGTATTCCGAGCCGTAGAGGAGCCCCTGCACCTTCATCACGGTCTCGCGGTCGTGCCCCGCCGCGACCACCTCCTCGGTCGCCGCATCGTCCTCGACGAGCCGCTCGAGGATGTCGTCGAGCACCTCGTAGGGCGGCAGGCTGTCCTCGTCCTTCTGCCCCTCGCGCAGCTCCGCCGACGGGGGCTTGGAGATCACCCGCTCCGGGATCACCGGCCCCTCGGGCCCCAGAAGCCCCGCCGGCCGGGTGGCGTTGCGCCAGCGCGCGGCGGCGAAGACCCGCGTCTTGTAGAGGTCCTTGATCGGATTGTAGGCGCCGTTCATGTCGCCGTAGAGCGTCGCATAGCCGACCGCCACTTCGGACTTGTTCCCCGTGGTGAGCAGCAATTCGCCGAACTTGTTGGAGAGCGCCATCAGATAGGTCCCGCGCAGGCGCGATTGCAGGTTCTCCTCGGTCACGTCCGGCGCGCGGCCCGCGAAGAAGGGCGCGAGCGCCTGCTCGCAGGCCGCGACCGCGCCAGAGATCGGCAATTCCTCGAGCCGGGCGCCGAGCGCGCGCGCCACCCCGGCCGCGTCCTCGAGGCTCTCCGGCGAGGTGTAGCGCGAGGGCAGCATCACGAGCCGGACGTTCTCCGCCCCGAGCGCGTCCACCGCGATCGCCGCCACGAGGGCCGAGTCGATCCCCCCCGAGAGCCCGAGCAGCACGCCCGAGAAGCCCGATTTGCGCACATAGTCCCGGGTGGCGAGCACCATCGCGCGGTAGTCGGCCTCGGCCGGGTCCGGCTGGTGGGCGCGGGCGCCCTCGACGACGCGCCAGCCCGCCGCGCCCCGCGCGATCTCGATCGTCTCGACCGCCTCCTCGAAGAAGGGGAGCTGCAGCGCGAGCGGGGCGCGCGGGTTGAGCGCGAAGGAGCCGCCGTCGAACACCTGATCGTCCTGCCCGCCGACGAGGTTGAGATAGACCACCGGGAGCCCGGTCTCGACGGTGCGCGAGACCATCTGGTTGAGCCGGGCCTCGAGCTTGGCGCGGTCGTAGGGCGAGCCGTTCGGAACGAGGAAGAGCTCCGCCCCCGCCTCTTCGAGCGTCTCGGCGACGTCCGGAAACCACATGTCCTCGCAGATCGGGAAGCCGATGCGGCAGCCCCCGATCGCCACGGGGCCCGAGGGCGGACCTTCGAGATAGAGCCGCTTCTCGTCGAACACCCCGTAATTCGGGCGGTGGTGCTTGGGGAATTGCGCGCGGATGCGCCCGGCCTCGAGCAGGTGATAGGCGTTGTAGACCCCGCCGCCGAGCTGCTCGCCCTCGCCCGCGCGCCCCGCCGCCATCGGCGCGCCGAGCGCGACCGCAGGGTCGCCCGCCCCGAGCTCCCCCGCGAGGGTCTCGAGCGCGCCATGACAGTCGCGCAGGAAAGCCGGGCGCACCGAGAGATCGAGCAGCTGATAGCCCGAGAGGAACATCTCTGGCAGCATCACCAGATCGGCCCCCGCCGCGCGCCCCGCAGCGAGCGCCGCGCGCGCCCGGTCGAGATTCCCGGCGATGTCGCCCGCCACCGGGTTGAGTTGCGCGAGCGTCACGCGGATGCGCTCTTCGCCGGTCATGCTCGCTCCTCCCCCGGGCTGCCTCGCCCGGGAGATACGGCCCCCCGCCCCGCCGGGCAAGGGAGGCCGGGCCCGCTCCCGCCCCGGTTGAGCGCCGAGCCCGAGAGACTCGGCTTCTTCGGCCTGCGATCTATGATTGTCAGTTGCCGTCGGCCCCCGTAAGTTGTTATCGCATCGGGGGGAGTTGGGACGGTCCGGCGCCGAGACGAGGAGGATTCGAAGCCATGCGGGGCATGCTCACCGGGATCTTGATCGCCGCCTTCGCGGGGCACGGGGCTCAAGCCCAGGACGGCGAGGTCGCGACGCGCACCTACGATTCCGGGGCGGTCTATCAAGGCGAGTTCCAGGACGGGAAGCAGCACGGCCAAGGCAGCTACACCGCGCCCGACGGCTACGAATACACCGGCCAGTGGGTCAACGGCGTGATCCAGGGCAAGGGCGTCGCGCGCTTCCCCAACGGCTCGGTCTACGAGGGCGAGTTCAAGGACGGCGTCCCCCACGGCACCGGCACGATCACCTATGCCGATGGCGGCTCCTACACCGGCGAGTGGGTCGACGGGGTGATCAACGGCCAGGGCGAGGCCTCCTATCCCGGCGGCATGCGCTACAAGGGCGAGTTCAGGGACAGCGCCCATCACGGCCAGGGCGTGATGACCCGCGAGAACGGCTACCGCTACGAGGGCGCCTGGAAGGACGGCGCGCAGCACGGCTTCGGCAAGGTCACCTATCCCGACGGCCCGGTCTACGAGGGCAACTTCGTCGAGGGCCTGCGCGAGGGGGTCGGCACCATCTCCCTGCCCGACGGCTTCCGCTATTCCGGCAACTGGGTCGCGGGGCAGATCACCGGCCAGGGCGAGGCGGTCTATGCCAACGGCGACAAGTATTCCGGCGGCTTCAAGGACGGCAAGCGCGAGGGCCGCGGCGTGGCCGTCTACGCCAATGGCGACCGCTACGACGGCGAGTTCGTCGACGGCCGGCGCCACGGCAAGGGCCGCTTCGTGGGCAAGGACGGCTATATCTACGACGGCCAGTGGGTCGAGGGCCGGATCGAGGGCGCCGGCGTCGCCAGCTATCCCAACGGCTCGCGCTACGAGGGCCGCTTCGTCGACGGCACCCCCGACGGACAGGGCAAGATCACCTATGCCGATGGCGGCTCCTACGAGGGCGAGTGGCAGAAGGGCGTGATCTGGGGCGCCGGCGTCGCCCGCTACGCCAACGGATCGGTCTACGAGGGCGGCTTCCGCCAGGCCCGCCACCACGGCGAGGGCGAGATGCGCTATGCTGACGGCCATGTCTATGCCGGCGAATGGCAGAACGGCGCGCAGCACGGCAACGGCAAGATCACCTATCCGGACGGCTCGATCTACGAGGGCGGCTTCGACAAGGGCCAGCGCTCGGGCCAGGGCGTGCTCACGCTGCCCGACGGCTTCGTCTACGAGGGCGGCTGGGAGAACGGCGAGATCCATGGCGAGGGCATGGCGACCTATGCCAATGGCGACGTCTATTGCGGCAATTTCCAGAAGGGCCGCCAGCACGGCTTCGGCGTGATGAACTACCGCTCGGGCAAGACCTTCGAGGGCTTCTGGGTCAACGGCCGCCGCCAGCGCGCGGCGCAGCCGGGAGAGAACCTCGCCGAGGAGGCCGGCATCGTCTGCCCGCAGCCGGCCGCGCAGTGACGGCCGATCAGCTCTCGGCGCCGCTCGAGGGGTGGCATCCGCCCCTCGCCCCGCCCCGCCAGCCGATCTCCGGGCGCTGGGCCGCGCTCGAGCCCCTGTCCTACGCCCATGTCGGGCCGCTCTTCCTCGCCAATTCCGCCGATGTGGAAGGTGGGATTTGGCGCTACCTCCCCTATGGCCCCTTCGAGACCGAGGAGGCCTATGCGGATTGGGTGGCCGGCGCCTCGCGCGGGGCCGATCCGCAATTCTTCGCCATCCTGATGGAGGACGGGCGGCCCTCCGGCGTCGCGAGCTATCTCCGCATCGCGCCGCAGGCGGGCAGCATCGAGATCGGCCATATCTGCCTCTCCCCGCGGCTGCAGCGCACGCCCGCGGCGACTGAGGCGCTCAGCCTGATGATCGGCTGGGCCTTCGCGCTCGGCTATCGCCGGGTGGAGTGGAAATGCGACGCGGAGAACGCCGCCTCCCGCCGCGCCGCCGCCCGCCTCGGCTTCCGCTTCGAGGGGGTGTTCGCGCAGGCCGGCGTCGTCAAGGGGCGCAACCGCGACACCGCCTGGTATGCGCTGCTCGACCGGGACTGGCCCGCGGTCTCGGCCGCCCATGCCGCCTGGCTCTCGCCGGAGAATTTCGACGCGGAGGGGGCGCAGCGGAGCCGCCTCTCCGATCTCACCGCCCCCCTCCTCGCGCCGGCGCCGGGCGCGCCCGGGCCGCTCGCCCGGCGCCCGGAGGTGCTGGCCTTCCTCGCCGCGCGCCGCTCCCGCCCGGCCAAGACGCTGAGCGGCGAGGCGCCGGACGCCGCGGGGCTGGCCGAGATCCTCCAGATCGCGACCCGGGTGCCCGATCACGGCAAGCTCGCCCCCTGGCGCGTCCTCGTCCTCGGCCCCGAGACCCGCGCCCGCGCCGCGGAGAGCGCGCGCCGTCTCGCCCATGCCCGCGGCGCACCCGATGGCGGGGAGAAGGCGGCGGCGCAGTTCGGCCAGGGCGGCGCGGTTCTCGCGGTGGTGTCGAGCCCGAAGCCCTCCGAGAAGATCCCGCGCTGGGAGCAGGAGGCCTCCGCCGCCGCCGTCTGCCAGCAGGCGCTGACGGCGGCCCTCGCGGCCGGATGGGGCGCCAACTGGCTGACCGGCCCCCATGCCCGCGACCCGGAGTTCCTCGGCCCCGCGTTGGGGCTTGCTGAGGGCGAGACGGTGGCCGGATTTATCCACATCGGCGGGGAAAGCGTCGTCCCCGCGGAGCGCGACCGGCCTTCTCTGGACGCCGCCGTCGGCTGGTTGGCGTAACCTCGCGCCGGCCTTGCCTATGCCGGCCCGCGCACGCAACATCTGAAAACGCTACTCCCCAGGGGCGGCACAATTTGGGCTATGTGGCGGATCGCCGCGTCAGCGCAGCGAAGGCGGCGTGATCCAGCTCAGATCCTCGAGCGTCACCACCTCGAACTCGATGATGCAGACGAGCACGACGAAGGCGCAGCTCGCCCACAGGGTTGTCCACAGGGCCTTGCGCCCGACCATCGGGTCCACCGGGGCGCCCGGCGGGGTGCCGGGCACGATCTCGCCCTTCTCGGCCTGACTGGTCTGCCAGAGCGGGTTGATGATGAGGAAGGTGACGGCCCAGCAGACCATGTAGAAGACGATTCCGGACGTGATCGACATCTCACACCTCCTCCAGCTCGACGAGCGTGCCGTTGAAGTCCTTGGGGTGAAGGAACAGCACCGGCTTGCCATGCGCCCCGATCTTCGGCTCGCCATCGCCGAGGACGCGCGCGCCCTGCGCCTTCAGCCGGTCCCGCGCGGCGCGGATATCGTCCACCTCGTAGCAGACGTGGTGGATCCCGCCGGCCGGCGATTTCGCGAGGAACCCCGCGATCGGCGAGCCCTCCCCGAGCGGCTCGAGCAGTTCGACCTTGGTGTTGGGCAGCTCGATGAACACGACGGTCACGCCGTGGTCGGGCTCGGCCTGCGGCTCTGAGACCTTGGCGCCGAGGGTGTCGCGATAGAGCGCGGTGGCGGCGGCGAGGTCTGGCACGGCGATGGCGACGTGGTTGAGGCGTCCGATCATGCTGGGGGTCCTCCGCGAGTATCCCGACAAACGGTAAGCATCGGCGGAGGGGATACAAGGGCCGCGCGCGGGGGCGGATCGTCTCGCCCCCGCGCGCTGGCTCAGCGGTTCACCCCGAAGCGGCCGCCGAGGCGGTGGGGGCGGCCGTTGGCCGAGGGCTCGACACGGGCGGGATCGGCGGCGCCGAAGGAGATCTCCGCGCCGAAGAGGCTGCCGAAGAGCCCGGGAGCGGCGGCGGAGCTGACCTGGCGGCCGGCGGAGCGGTCGTCCTCGGCGAGGAGCGCCTGCAGCTTGGCGCGGCTCTCCACGACGGTGCTCTCCGCGAGGGCAGGCGCGGCGGCGGCGAGGGCGATGGCGGCGGCGGCGAGGGGGGCGGCGAGTTTCATGGCGGGGTCTCCTGTTTCTGGGTTTGGATCGTCGATGACCCGCAGATGGGAGGCCCCCGCACACGAACCTAACACGCCCCGGTCACGGCTTCGCTCCCGCCCCGTGAGGCTCAGAACTCCTCCACATGCGTCACCCCCGGCGCGGCCTTGAGCGCGCCGCGGATCTCGGGGCTGACGGGGTAGCGCCCGGGCAGGACGAGCTCCACCTCCTCGGCGCGCTCCTCGAGGGGCAGGACGAGATGGATCGGCCCCTCCGCCCGGCGCCGCCCGATCTGCACGGCCGTCTCCAGGCGGGCGCGGATCGAGGCGAGCGCCCCCTCGTCGGCGACGAAGAGGCGGAGGCCCGCGGGGGCGGCATGGGCCACCACCTCGTCGATCGCCCGCGCCTCGCGCAGCATGAGCCGGGGCGCGGCGGCGTCGCCGTCGGCCTCGACCGTCAGCACGAGATTGGCGCCGACGACGAGCAGGTCCTCATGCGCCGCGAGCACGTCGGAGAAGGCCATGACCTCGAACCCGCCGGAGCGGTCGGAGAGCTGGAGATAGGCGAAGCGGGTGCCGCGGGCGGATTTGCGGTTCTGGATCCCGGCGAGGGTGCCTGCGATCTTGCCCCGCCCGCCGGTGCGCGCCCGCGCGGCGAGGAACTCCGGATAGCTCTGGATGCCGGAGCGGCGGAGCGCCCCTTCGTAGTCGTCGAGCGGGTGGCCGGAGAGGTAGAAGCCGACGGCGGCGAGCTCCTCGGCGAGGCGGGCGTTCGGGTGCCAGTCCTCGACCTTCGGGAGCCGGGGGGGCGGCAGCGCGGCCTCGCCGAGGAGGCTCCCCTGCCCCGAGGCCCGGTCCTCCTGCGCCGCGGCGGAATACTCCACCAGCCGGTCGAGCCCCTCGAACGCGCGCCGGCGATTTGGCTCGAGCGCGTCGAGCGCGCCGGCGCGGGCGAGCATCTCGAGCGCACGCTTGCCGACCTGCTTGAGATCCACGCGCAGGCCGAGATCGGCGAGATCGGCGAAGGGCCCGCCCCGCTCGCGCGCCTCGACGATGAGCCGCATCGCCTCCAGCCCGACATTCTTGAGCCCGCCGAGGGCGTAGAGGATGCGCCCCTCCTCCACCGTGAACTTCGCGCGGGAGCGGTTGACGCAAGGCGGCGCCACCTCGATCCCCGAGCGGCGGCATTCCTGCACATAGCCGTTCAGCTTGTCGGTCAGATGGATGTCGAGGTTCATCACCGCGGCCATGAACTCGACGGGGTGGTTCGCCTTCAGCCAGGCCGTCTGGTAGCTCACCAGCGCATAGGCCGCGGCGTGGGACTTGTTGAAGCCGTAATTGGCGAACTTGTCGAGGAGGTCCCAAACCTCCTGCGCCTTCGCCTGGCTCACCCCGTTTTGCGCCGCGCCCTCGAGGAAGATCGGCTTCTGCTCGTCCATCGCGGCCTGGATCTTCTTGCCCATGGCGCGGCGGAGCTTGTCGGCGCCGCCGAGGGTGTAGCCCGCCATCTTGCGGGCGATCTCCATCACCTGCTCCTGATAGACGATGATGCCTTGCGTCTCGTCGAGGATCGGGTCGATCAGCGGGTGGATCGAGGCGCGCGGCTCCCGGCCATTCTTCACGTTGCAGTATGTGGGGATGTTCTCCATCGGCCCCGGGCGATAGAGGGCGACGAGGGCCACGATGTCCTCGATGCAGGTCGGCCCGAGCTGGCGCAGCGCATCGCGCATCCCCGCCGATTCCACCTGGAAGACGCCCACCGTGTCGGCCCTGGAATAGAGCGCGTAGGTCTCCGGATCGTCGAGCGGGATCTTGGCGATGTCCACCTCGACGCCGCGCAGCCTCAAGAGATCGACCGCGTTCTGGATCACGGTGAGCGTCTTGAGGCCGAGGAAGTCGAACTTCACGAGGCCCGCGGGCTCCACCCATTTCATATTGTATTGGGTGGCCGGCATGTCGGATTTGGGGTCCTGATAGAGGGGGACGAACTCGACGAGCGGCCGGTCCCCGATCACGACGCCGGCGGCATGGGTCGAGGCGTTGCGGTAGAGCCCCTCGATCTTCTCTGCGATGTCGAGGAGGGTGGCGACGGTCTCCGATTTGCGGGCCTCCTCCTCGAGGCGGGGCTCCTCCTTGCGGGCCTGCGCGATGGAGACGGGCTTCACCCCCTCGACCGGGATCAGCTTGGAGAGCCGGTCGCCCACGGCGAAGGGCAGCTGCAGCACGCGCGCCACGTCGCGCACTGCGGCCTTGGAAAGAAGCGCGCCGAAGGTGATGATCTGCGCCACCTTTTCGCGTCCGTATTTCTCCTGGACATAGGCGATGACCTCCTCGCGCCTGTCCTGGCAGAAATCGATGTCGAAATCGGGCATCGACACGCGCTCGGGGTTGAGAAACCGCTCGAAGAGAAGGCCGTAACGCAATGGATCTAGGTCGGTGATCGTCAGCGCATAGGCGACCAGAGACCCCGCCCCGGAGCCGCGCCCGGGGCCGACGGGGATGCCCTGCCCCTTCGCCCATTTGATGAAGTCCGCGACGATGAGGAAATAGCCCGGGAAGCCCATCTGCTCGATCACCCCGAGCTCGAAGGCCAGGCGCTCTTCATAGGCCTCGCGCGGCGCCGCGGGCGCGATCTCGGCGAGGCGGCGGGCGAGCCCCTCCTCCGACTGCCGGCGCAGCTCCTCCACCTCGTCCTCGGCGAAGCGGGGCAGGATGGGCGCGTGGGTGCGCGGGCGCACGGCGCAGCGCTCGGCGACCTCGAGCGTGGTCTCGAGCGCCTCGGGCAGATCGGCGAAGCGCTCGGCCATGGCGTCCTGGCTCTTGAAATAATGCTCCGGGGTCAGCACCCGCCGGTCCGCCTCGTTCACATAGCGCCCCTCGCCGATGCACAGGAGCGCGTCATGCGCCTCGAACATCTCCGGGGTCTCGAACATCACGAGATTGGTGGCGACGATCGGCAAGTCGCGGGCATAGGCGAGGTCGAGCAGCCCGGGCTCGGCGGCCTCCTCCTGCGCCGTGCGCAGCGCACCGCCGGTGCCGTGGCGATGGAGCTCGACATAGAGCCGGTCCGGGAAGGCCGCGGCGAGGCGGGCGGCGAGCGCCTCGGCCTCCGCCTCGCGCTCCGCGGCGAGGAGCCGGCCGAGCGGGCCCTCCGCGCCGCCCGAGAGGCAGAGGAGCCCGGCCGACGCCGCCTCGAGCCGGGCGAGCGGCACATGCGGCTCGGCGCCGCGCTCGGTCTCGAGATAGGCGGCCGAGGTGAGCGCCATCAGGTTGCGCCACCCCTGCGCATTCTGCGCATAGAGCGCCACGGGCGCTTGCGGGCCCGCCCGCTCCCCCGGCCGCGGGGCCGCGTATTCGACCGCGAGGGTCAGCCCCATCACCGGCTGAATGCCGGCCTTCGCGCAGGTCTCGGCGAATTCGAGCGCGCCGAAGAGGTTGCCCGTATCGGCGAGGCCGATCGCCGGCATCCCCGCCTCCCGGGCGAGCTTCGGCAGGGCCTTCACATGGATCGCCCCTTCGAGCAGCGAATTGGCGGAGCGGGCGCGCAGATGCAGGAATCGCAGATCGGTCATGGCCCGAGACTGCCCCATCCCGCGGGGGCTGCACCAGATCCCAATGGCCGCCAGCGACCCCGGCAAGGGCTTGACAAGGCGCGCCCCCTCCCCCTCGCTTGCCCGAGCAGAAGGAGGGGACGATGGCCGACCGCGAAACGCTCGACATGGAGACCGACCCGCAGCAGCGCCCGCGCTACACCGGGCTCGCCAGCTTCTTCCGCGCCCCCTGGCGGGAGGACTTCGAGGCCGCCCCTCCCGAGATCGGGGTGATCGGGGTGCCCTATGACGGCGGGGTGACCAACCGCCCGGGCCCGCGCCACGGGCCGCGCGAGGTGCGCAACCAGTCCTCCCTGATGCGCCGGATGAACCAGGCGACCGGCGTCGCCCCCTTCGAGGGCGGCCGCGTGGCGGATATCGGCGATGCCTGGATCCGCGCACCCTACGCCCTCGAAGGCGCCCATGGCGAGATCCAGGCCTTCTACGAGCGGGTCCATGCGGCGGGCATCCGCCCCCTCTCCTGCGGCGGCGACCACTCGATCTCGCTGCCGATCCTGCGCGCCATCGCCCGCGAGCGCCCGCTCGCCATGATCCATATCGACGCCCATGCCGACACCGGCGGCTTCTATATGGGCTCCGCGCAGCACCACGGCGCGCCCTTCCGCGTGGCCGTCGAGGAGGGGCTTCTGGAGCCTGCGCGCGTGGCGCAGATCGGGATCCGCGGCTCGGTCCACTCGATGGATATGTGGAAGTTCTCCTATGACAGCGGCATGCGGGTGATGCTGATGGAGGAGGTCGAGGCGCGCGGCTGGCGGGCCTGCATCGACGAGGCGGTGGCGCTCGTCGGCAACCGGCCCTGCTATGTCTCCTTCGACATCGACGCGCTCGATCCCGCCTTCGCCCCCGGCACCGGCACGCCCGAGGCGGGCGGCTTCACCATGCGGGAGGCGCAGGGGATGATCCGCGCGCTAGGCGGCCTCGACATCCGCGGCGCAGATATGGTGGAGGTCTCGCCCCCCTTCGATGTCGGCGGGCTGACGGCGCTCAACGGCGCGACGGTGATGTTCGAGCTGCTCTGCGCCATGGCCGCCCGGGGCTGAGCGGCGCGCGCCTTGCGCTGGATCATGGTGGCGGGCCGAGACCCCGGGCAGAGGGAACGGGACGCCCGGCCCGCGCCCGACCGAGAGGAGACCCCGATGCCGCTCACCGACCGCGAGATCGCCCTGGTGCGCCAGAGCTTCGCCCGCCTGCGCGAGATCAAGACGACCCAGAACCCCTTCGGCGAGGCCTTCTACGAACGGCTCTTCGAGAAGATGCCGGAGGCGCGGAGCCTCTTCCGCTCGGATCTCTCGGAGCAGGGCATGCGGTTCCTCTCGACCCTCGGGGTGATCGTGGACTGCCTCGATGCGCCGGAGGGCTGCACGGACACCATGCAGCGCCTCGGCCAGGGGCACGCCGCCTATGGCGTGAAGGCGGAGCATTACGGGCCCATGGGCGAGGCGCTCCGCGAGACCATGGCCGACTGGCTCGGCGAGCGCTACGACGCCGAGACCGACGCCGCCTGGGCCGCGGCCTACAGCGACGTTGCCGAGCGCATCCGGACGAGCGCTCCCGGCGCCTGAAACCGCGCCGCCCCCGGGGCTTGCAGACGCGCCGGAGGGCGAGGCCCGCGCGCGCCCCGGCGCCCCACCCACCCGGGCAATCGCCGCACCGAGCGGCCCCGCCTGCGCGCCCCCCAGGCACCGGGGCGCGCGCGGGCCTCGCCCTCCGGCGCGTCTGCAGGGGTGTCGGGCGCATCTTTCGACGCTCCTCGAGACGGCGCTCGCGCCCGACGCCGTCGCGCGCCCTCGCCCGCGGTTTGCGAGCCGCGCGCGGCCCGGTGCCTGGGGGCGCGCGCAGGCGGGACCGGCCGGGTGCGGCGATCGCCAGGGTGGGTGGGGCGCCGGGGCGCGCGCGGCGGGGCCTCAGGCGGGGCGGATGCGGCCTTGCTCGAGCGTCACCACCCGGTCCATCCGGGCCGCGAGCGCGTGGTTGTGGGTCGCGATCAGCGCCGCGAGCCCGGTGCCGCGGACGACCTCGAGCATGGCGGCGAAGACGCGGTCCGAGGTCTCCGGATCGAGATTGCCGGTCGGCTCGTCGGCGAGCAGGAGCCTCGGCGCGTTGGCGAGCGCGCGGCAGACGGCGACGCGCTGCTGCTCGCCGCCGGAAAGCTCCGCCGGGCGGTGGCGCGCGCGCTCGGAGAGGCCGACGCGGGAGAGGAGATCGCGCGCCCGCGCCCCCGCGGCCCGACGCCCGACGCCGGCCGCCATCTGCGGCAGCGCCACGTTCTCCTCCGCCGTGAACTCCGGCAGCAGGTGGTGGAACTGGTAGACGAAGCCGATCAGGTCGCGCCGGGCCGCGGTGCGCGCCGCATCGTCGAGGCCGGTGAGCGCCCGCCCGCCGATCTCGACCGTGCCGCCAGAGGGCGTGTCGAGGAGCCCGGCGATCTGCAGGAGCGTCGACTTGCCGGCGCCCGACGGCGCGACGAGGGCCACCACCTCGCCCGGCAGCACCGCGAGATCGACGCCGCGCAACACCTCGATCCGCCGCGGCCCCTGCACGAAGACCCGCTCGATCCCGTCGAGGCGGAGTGCGGGCGCCTCACTCATAGCGCAGCGCCTCCACCGGATCGAGCCGCGCCGCCCGCCAAGCCGGATACCAGGTCGCGAGGAAGGAGAGGCCGAGGGCGATCGTCACCGTGAAGATCACGTCGCCGGCCTCCATCACCGCCGGCACGCGGGTGAGGAACCGCACCTCCGGATCCCAGACCGAGGAGCCGGAGAGGCTCTCCACGAAGGCCTGGATCTCCTGGATATTGGCGGTGAAGGCGAGGCCGAGCCCGAGGCCGAGCACCGTCCCCACCACCCCGATCGAGGCGCCGCAGATGAAGAAGACCCGCAGCACCGCCCCCCGCGTGAGCCCCATGGTGCGCAGGATGCCGATGTCGCGCCCCTTCTCCTTCACCAGCATGATGAGCCCGGAGATGATGTTGAGGGCTGCCACCAGGATGATCAGCGTCAGGATCAGGAACATCACGTTGCGCTCCACCTCGAGCGCGGCGATGAAGGCGCCGTTGGCGCGCTTCCAGTTCCAGAGATAGCCGTAGCCGCGGGTGAAGGGGAGGATCTCGCCGCCGATCTCCTCCACCCGGTCCGGATCGCTCACCATGATCTCGACGGCGTCGACGCGCTCGGGCTCGCGGAAATAGGCCTGCGCCTCGGCGAGCGGCATGAAGACGAAGGCGTTGTCGTAGTTGCTCATGCCGATGCGGAAGACGTAGACGACCTCGTAGCGCTTGACCCGCGGGGTGACGCCGAACGGGGTGGCGAGGCCGCGGGGCGAGATCAGCGTCAACCGGTCTCCGACGCCCACGCGCAGCTTGTCGGCGAGGCCCTGGCCGATGGCGATGCCCTCCTCGAAGCGCGCGATGTCGCCCTGGGAGTCCTCGGGATCGGCGACGCCCTCGAGCGTCATCAGATCCTCGGGGCGCAGGCCGCGGACGAGCGCGCCCGAATTGCCCGCCTCGGAGGAGGCCATCAGCTGGCGCTCTATGGTGGGGGCGACGCGGGTGACGTCCGGGTGCTCGCGCAGCCGCTCGGCCAGCGTGTCGAAATCGCGGATCCCCTCGCCGGAGGTGGAGATCACCGAGATATGCGGCTGTGCGCCGAGGATGCGGGAGACGAGCTCGATCCGGAAGCCGTTCATCACCGACATCACGATGATGAGCGTCGCCACGCCCAACATGATCCCGACGAGGGAGAACCCGGCGATCACCGAGATCGCGCCCTCCCGCCGCCGCGCCCGGAGATAGCGCCCGGCGAGCGTCCATTCGACCGCCGAGAAGGGCCGCGCGCCCCGGGCCACGTCTCAGAGCCCCCGGTAAGTCTCGGCCATGAGCTTGACCGCCGCCTCTGGGGTGACGTCCTCGGACGCCCCGGTCCGGCGCGAGGTCACCTCCACATGGCCGGATTTGAGCCCGCGGGGGCCGACGGTGATCCGCCAGGGCAGGCCGATCAGCTCCATGGTGGCGAATTTGCCGCCGGCCCGCTCGTCGGTGTCGTCGTAGAGGACCGTGAGCCCGGCATTGGCGAGGTGTTCGTAGAGGCTCTCGCAGGCGGCATCCGTCGCCGCGTCCCCCTGCTTGAGATTGACGAGGCCGACCTGGAACGGCGCGACGGCCTCGGGCCAGACGATGCCCTTGTCGTCGTGATTGGCCTCGATCAGCGCGCCGACGAGGCGGGAGACGCCGATCCCGTAGGAGCCCGAATGCACCGGCACCCGCTCGCCGTCGGGCCCGGTGACGAGCGCCTGCATGGGCTCGGAATATTTGGTGCCGAAATAGAAGATGTGGCCGACCTCGATGCCGCGGGCCTCGACGCGCGCGCCGTCCTCGACCTCGGCCTCGAAGGCGACGGGGTCGTGGGTGTCGTCGGTGCGCGCATAGCCCGAGGTCCAGTCGTGGAAGATCTCGAGAAGCTGGTGGGCGTCCTCGAAATCGACCGCCCGGTCGCCGAGCGAGAGATCGACCATCCGCTTGTCGAGGAACACCCCCGACTCGCCGGTCTCCGCGAGGATCAGGAACTCGTGCGCGTAGTCCCCCCCGATCGGGCCCGACTCCGCGCGCATCGGCACCGCCTTCAGCCCCATCCGCTCGAAGGTGCGGATATAGGAGACCATGAAGCGGCGATAGCTGTGCAGCGCCGCCTCGCGGTCGATGTCGAAGCTGTAGGCGTCCTTCATCAGGAACTCGCGCCCGCGCATCACGCCGAACCGGGGGCGGATCTCGTCGCGGAACTTCCACTGGATGTGGTAGAGCAGCTTCGGCAGGTCGCGATAGGAGCCGACGCTGCCGCGGACGATCTCGGTGATCTGCTCCTCGTTGGTCGGCCCGTAGAGCATGTCGCGCTCG
>CAZNTX010000013.1:0-59527 GCA_964576075.1 uncultured Limibaculum sp.
ATCACCGCCGGCCAGAACTTCAACCTGGAGTTCGAGGAGATCTACAACGGCGGCGTCGACATCCTCGTCGACACGGCGACCGGCCTGATCATCGAGAACGGCACCCGGGACATCTCCGACGACCGGCCGAGCGGGCTCGCCCAGCGCGCGCCTCAGGACGATCCGGACACCCCGGAGACCGACGAGGTGCGGTTCACCTTCTTCGACACCGTGATCCTCGAAGAGGGCGCGACGGAGAACGATCGTGCGGCCTTCGCCGCCGGCGCGTTCTTCTTCCTCGACCTCTACCAGGCCGCCGAGGACGCGTCCTTCGACGCCCGGATCTCGGTGGACGAAGACACGGTCGAGACCGGCGAAGACAACGGTGTCTACGACGAGGTCGATCACACCGCCTCGGCCTACAACATCGAAGTGTTCCGCTCGCTCTCCGACACCGAGCAGGACCAGGCGACCTTCATCAACTTCCAGGTCGACCCGACGGACGATCTGAGCCTGGTCTACGACAACTCGATGAACCGCGGTAACTCCACGGTCTTCGTCGAGGACGAGGACGGCGATGCCATCGCCGTCGCCACCGGCCAGGTCCAGGGCTTCGAGATCGTCACCGGCACCGTCGGCAACGATCAGATGCTCGGCGGCTCCCAGGACGAGACGCTCTCCGGCGACGCCGGCGACGACGTCGTCTACGGCGGCAACGGCGACGACGTCGTCAACGGCGGCACCGGCTGCGACATCCTCGTCGGCGGCAACGGCGACGACATCGTCAACGGCGGCGCAGACGGCGACCTCATCGCCAACTTCGACGTCGTGGGCGGCAACTTCATGCCCTTCGGCGGCGACGACGCCCTCAACGGCGATGCCGGCGACGACGTCTTCCTCATCGTGGCGGCCCCGGCCTCCGTCGGCACCAACACGCTGACCGGCGGCACGGGCACCGACTTCGCTCACTACGACGACGGCATCACCCTCGGGATCATGGAGGCCGTCGAAGACTATCGCCCGCCGATCGAGTGGCCGTCCGAGCCGGCGACGGTGCCCGTCGCGGACACCATCACCGACGAGGTCGTCGTTTCGCTGACCGATTTCTCGGGCAACAACGGCGATATCGCGGCCTCGGCGATCACCGGCCCGGTGACGCTGACCTTCTTCGGCGACGTGCCGAACGGGGACGACCCTGCCGTCAATCCGGATCTGGACGAGGATGACGAGACCATCACCCTCGACCTGCTGGTGGGCACCAAGAACGTCCGCCACGTGATCCAGGTCGGCGCCGTCGCCGATGCGACCGACGCGACGCAGGTCGCCGTGGCGGTCGCGGACGCGCTCGAGACGCTCGGCTACGACGTCACCCAGACCGGGGCGGATGTGACGATCAACTCCGGTCCGGACGGCGAGGTGGTGCGCGTGAACGACATCACCGCGGGCGGCACCGTCACCAACGACGCCAACGGCAATGCCGGCCTCGCCGGTCGGTCGGACCAGGGTCAGGGCGAGATCCTCAACCTGACCTTCGCCGACATGACCTCGGTGCAGAAGCTCAACCTCAACCTCGGCACGGTCTGGGCCTCGGCCACGACCTTCGCCATCGGGGCGGGCTTCCTCGTCACCGGCGCGGGCGACTTCCAGTGGCGCGCGGCGACCGACAACGGCGACGTCATCGAGAACTTCCTCGAGGACGGCAATCTCGACGGCTCCTCGGCGGCGCTCCGCACCGGCGTGGACCTGATCGGCGGCGCCGGCGACGACGAGCTGATCGGCAACGGCTCCGGCTGGGCCGAGACCTTCACCGGCAATGGCGGTGACGACACCATCACCGCCGGCGGCGGCAACGACGTCATCAACGGCGGCTCCGGCGACGACGACATCGACGGCGGCGCCGGCGACGACGTCGTCACGGGCGGCACCGGCGACGACCTGATCGACGGCGGCACCGGCGACGACGTCATCTCCGGCGATGCCGGCGAGGACGACATCGACGGCGGCGACGGCGACGACATCATCTCCGGCGGTGCGGACGACGACATCATCGACGGCGGCGCCGGCGACGACGTGATCGCCGGCGATGGCGGCGACGACGACATCTCCGGCGGCAACGGCAACGACGTCATCAGCGGTGGCACCGGCAACGACATCATCGACGGCGACGACGGCGACGACGTCATCGACGGCGACGATGGGGTCGACGACATCGACGGCGGTGCCGGCAACGATATCATCGACGGTGGCATCGGGGCCGACGTGCTGGCCGGCGGGTCCGGGAACGACATCTTCGACTACGACGAACAGGGCGACTCGAGTCCGACCCGCGGTGTCGACACGATCACGGACTTCCAGCACCTCAACGCCGATGGAAGCCGGGCCGATCGGATCGACATCACCGATCTCGGCAACGCCTGGCAGGAGCCCAACAACCCTGCCTTCCCGCCGCCGCAGAACGGCCTCGATGTCGAGGTGTTCAACAACGCCTTCGACGCGATCTTCGATCTCGACGCGCCGGTCGAATCGAACTTCGGGCTCACGGGCGTGAACAACCCGAACTGGGATGTCCTGGTGGTCGAGGACGGCGACCGCGCCCTCGTCATCATCGACACCGGCGACATCGACGACGTGTTCGACCAGGGTGACATGGCGATCTTCGTCACCGATGGCTCCGGGCTGGGCAACGACGGCGAGTTCACCTTCGACGACGGGAACCAGACCGCGCCGCTGACTGCGGACAGCACCCAGTGGCAGAACAACCCGCCGGCGCAGCAGTTCGACGCCGCGACCGACGGGATCGTCGACCTGGTCTGGGACGACGCCTTCCTCTTCACGGCCTGATCCCATCAGACCCAAGACTCCCCCCGCCAAGGGGGGAGCCACCCCAAGGCGCCCCACCCGGGCGCCTTCTTTTTTGCCCGCGCGGCATTTGGCATCCGTCAAGCCCGCAGGGGGGCCGTGGCCTTAGGCTCGATACATCCCCCGAGGCGAGGCGGAGGACGGGCGATGGCAACCTGCAGGGCGAGATGTCTGGGCGGTCTCCTCGCCGCCGCGATCGCCGCGCTCGCGGCGGCGCCCGCGGCGGGGCAATGCGTCGGGCGGGTCAAGATCGAACGCTCGGGGCCGCTCGGCCCTGGGATCTCCTTGGGCGGGCCGGTCTACGCCATCGAGTTCGCGGACACGCCACCGGGCGGCCGCCCCTTCCATTACCGCCTCTCGCACAGCGGGCCGCCGGACCGGATTTGCGTCGGCCAACCGATCGAGGGGTTCCGGATTCTGGCGGAGAACCTGCGCGTCGACCCCGAGGCGCGCTCGATCCATCGGGCCGCAGCCGTGACGGTGGGCTTCGACGCCGCCTTCAACATCCGGATGACCTGCACCGCGCGGCCGCCCCTCGAGGCGAAGGTCGCGGCCTACGAGGCGAAGGGCGAGAATGTCTGCACCGGGGTCGTGACGACGGTGCCGCGGCGGGAGGTGGCGGTGCCGATGGTCTGGTCCTCCTTCGCCATGCTGGGCTGGCACGGCCGCGTCGCCGTCTATTACGCCACGGAGGACTGAGGGGCGGGGCTCAGAGGAGGCCGCGGGGGATCGTCTCCTCCCAGCGCCGCGCGAAGACCCGCTCTGGCCCCTCGAAGGCGCGCACCTCGCGGACGAGGCGGAAGGCCTCGGCGCTGCAGGTCATCTCGCCCGTGCTCTCGATGCGCACCGACCAGCCGGCGCGGGCGAAGCGGTAGACCCAGTCGGTCTCGTGGCGGGCGGAGAGCGGGTCGCCCTCGCGGATCTCGTAGCGGCTCGCGACGGTGTGGCCCTCGACGAGGCCGTGGGGGTGGCGCAGTTCGCCGAAATCGTCGCGCGTCTCGAGGACCACGCGCCCGTCCGGCTCGCTGCGCTGCAGCCGCTCGGAGGCCGGGGGGGCGACGGTCTCGACATCGCTCTCGGGCAGGGCGCGCGGGGGGCCGGGATCGGCGGCCGGGTCGGGGCGGGCTGCGGTCTCGGGGAGGTGCAGGCGGCAATCGGCGAGGTCGAGCGCGATCCGGGCGCGCTCCGGGGCGGGCCAGATCACCGGCCAATAGGAGGTCGAGAGGGCGAGGCGCAGGCGGTGGCCCGGCGCGAGGCGATGGCCGAGGGCGTTGAGCGGCATGCGAGCCCGGATGCGCCGGCCGGGGACGAGGGGCTCCGGGCGGTCGTGCCCCGAATGGTGGCAGAGATTGAAGGCGCGGTAGGCGATGCGGAGCGAGCGCCCGTCCGGCGCGACGTCGCAGAGCCGGGCGCAGAGTTGGGCGACGGGGCGGTCCGAGACGAAGGAGAGCTCGAGCTCGGGCCGGCCGAGGAGGGCGAGCGGGGCCTCCAGCGGAAGGGTGTCGAAGGCGAGGGAGGCGGCATCGTCCTCGGCCTGGTCGGCGGCGAGTTCGTTGTCGATCCGGATGCCGGGGCAGAAATAGGCCGCGCCCCGGCCGACGGCGAGCGGGGTGTCGACCACCGCCTCCCCCTGCCCCGGGCTCTCGGAGAGCCGGCCGGGGGCGAGGTGGAGCACCCGGTCGCGCGCCGCCCCGGCCTCCGCCGCGACCCACGCGCCGGAGCGCGGGCCGAGCCGGGTCGAGGGCGCGTCGAAGCCCTGGAGATAGGCGCGGATCGGGGGGAGCGCCTCCGCCCCGGTCTCCCGGTCGGCGAGCCAGCGGCCGAACCAGCGCAGAACCTCGCCATGGAAATCCCCCTTCGGGCCGACGCGGGCGATATGGGGGTATTTGTGGTCCCAGGGGCCGAGGAGCGCGCGCGCCGGGGCCTCGAGTTTCTCGGCGAGGGCCATCGGCGCGTTGAGATAGGCGTCCGCCCAGCCGCCGATGGCGAGCACGGGCGCGCGGATCGCCCCCCAGTCCTCGCAGACCGAGCCGTGGCGCCAATAGGCGTCGCGGGCGGGGTGGCGCAGCCAGTCGGCGGCGAGGAAGGGGCCGTGCTCGAGCCGCTCGAGCCAGCGCGCGCGCCAGTCGGAGCGGATCTCCGGGTCCGGGGGGCGCGTGTTGTAGGCGGTCATCTGCGCGCCCCAGGCGAAGTTGTCGGTGAGCAGACAGCCGCCTTGATAATGGATGTCGTCGGCATGGCGGTCGACGGTCGAGCAGACGGTGACGACCGCGCCGAGCTCGGCCGGGCGGCGGAAGGCGAGCTGCAGCCCGTTGAACCCGCCCCAGGAGATGCCGATGACGCCGATGCGCCCGGTGCACCAGTCCTGCGCCGCCATCCAGGCCAGCACCGCCTCGCCGTCGGAGAGCTCCTGCTCGGAATACTCGTCGTCGAAGGCGCCGTCGCTGTCGCCTGTGCCGGCGATGTCGACGCGGAGGCAGGCGAAGCCCTCGGCGGCGAAGAGCGCGTGGGTCGAGGCGTCGCGCTGCGCGGTGCCGTCGCGCTGGCGGTAGGGGAGGTATTCGAGGATGCCGGGCCAGGGCCCCTGCCCCTGCGGCAGCCAGGCGCGGGCGGCGAGGCGGCGCCCGTCCGGCAGCGGCACCCAGAGATGCTCGATGCGGCGGGTCGCGGGGGCCTCCGGAGAGGGAGTGTCGGTCATGGGAGCGTCCTTTCGCCGGCAGAGCCTGCGCCCTGCCGCGCCGATTGGCAAGCGCCCGAGCGTCGGGATTTTTCCCTTCCCACGGGCGCTGCGGAGAGATAGCGAAGAGGCATTGTTCTCGAGGTATGGGACTGCACCGACATGTTGCTCGCACAGATCACCGATCTTCATATGCGCCGGGACGACACGCCGCTTTCCGGCGCCGTCGTCACCCGCCCCTATGTCGCCGCCGCGGTGGACGCCGTGGCCGCGCAGAGGCCCGATGCCGTGATCGTCACCGGCGATCTCACGGATATCGGGACGGACGAGGAATACGCCCTCCTCCGCGACGAGCTCGACCGGCTGGAGATGCCGGTCTACGTCATCCCGGGCAATCACGACCGGCGCGAGGCGCTGCGCCGGGTGTTTCCCGATCACGGCTACATCCCGCCCGAGGGGCCGATCGACTGGGTGGTGGAGGACTTCCCCGTCCGCCTGATCGGGCTCGACAGCGTGGTGCCGGGCGAGAGCCACGGCGAGATCGCGGCGCGGAGCCTCGCCTGGCTCGACGCCCGTCTCGGGGAGGACCGGCGGCCCACCATCGTCGCGGTGCACCATCCCCCTTTCCCGACGGGGATCGCGAGCATGGACCGCATCGGCTGTCTCAACGGGCGCGAAATGGCTGCGGTGATCTCGCGCCACGCCCATGTGGAGCGGGTGATCGCGGGCCATCACCACCGCCCGTTGCAGATCCGCTGGGCCGGCACGCTCGGGCTCGTCGCGCCCTCGGTCGCGCATCAGGTGGCGCTGGATTTCGAGCCGGCCGAGATGGCCTCCTGGGTGCTGGAGCCGCCGGCCTTCCTGCTCCATCGCTGGAGCCCGGAGAGCGGGCTGGTGACGCATCACGCCTATGTGGACGCCTTCGGCGGGCCGCAGCCCTTCCGCCTCGACCCGGCCTATCCCGGCGCCTGAGCCCCTTTCGCGCGGTCGCCCCCCGGGCTAGGCAGGGGGAGGACGCGACGAGGGAGGCGGCGATGGACGGGATCGACGGCAAGGCGGCGCTCGTCACCGGGGCGAGCCGGGGCATCGGGGCGGAGGCGGCGAAGGCGCTCGCCGCCGCCGGGGCGGCGGTGGTGCTGGCCGCGCGCGGGGCGGAGGCGGCCGGCGCCGTCGCCGAGGAGATCCGCGCAGCCGGGGGCCGGGCCGAGGCCGTGGCCTGCGACGTCGCGGACTATTCGCAAGTGGCCGCCGCCGTCGAGCGGGCCTGCGCCGCCTTCGGCGGGCTCGACATCCTGGTCAACAATGCGGGGCTGATCGAGCCCGTCGCCCGGATCGACGAGAGCGACCCCGCCGCCTGGGGCCATGTGATCGACGTGAACCTCAAGGGCGTCTATCACGGCCTGCGCGCGGCCCTGCCGGCGATGCTGGAGCGGGGCGCCGGCGTGGTGGTCAATGTGAGTTCCGGCGCCGCGACCAACCCGCTCGAGGGCTGGAGCCACTACTGCGCGAGCAAGGCGGCGGTGCTCATGCTCACCCGGGCGATGGAGACCGAATACGGCGCCCGGGGCATCCGCACGGTCGGCCTCAGCCCCGGGACGGTGGCGACCGACATGCAGCGCGCGATCAAGGCCTCCGGCGTCAACCCGGTCAGCCGGCTCGACTGGGAGAGCCATATTCCGGCCGAGTGGGCGGGGCGCGCGGTGGCCTGGCTCTGCTCGTCCGAGGCGGCGGAATTCCGCGGCGTCGATGTCAGCCTGCGCGAGCCGGAGATCCGGCGCCGTGTCGGCCTCGCCTGACGCAACGGCCGAAACCGCTTTCAATCTGCAAGCTTTTCGTTATACTGCGTGAAGGTTCTCTGGTGACGGATTCGCAAACCTTGGTGGGAGGGGAGCGGGTTTGCAGGGGCCGAGTGGGCGGTTTGGCATATGTGGCGAGACGAGTGAGCGATACCCCGATCCCGGCCGTGTGAGTTGGCCGGTTCGATCCTGGGCAAGACGACCTCTCCCGATCTCCTATGCACCATCGCCCGAAGGGTGTGCCCGGTCTGCCGCGCCATGCGGTCGGCCGCGAGCGGTTTTGGAGCGGAGTCGAGGACATGACCAACAGCATCACCATCGAAGCCGAAGATATGTGGGATCGCGGCTTCAAGACGGTGCGCGGCAATCAGGCGGAGGGTGGCCGGCTCGTCAAGCTCAAGCGCGGCGAAGGCACACTCGGCACCGAGTTCGAGGGCGAGGGCGGCAGCTACGACATCGTCATTCGCGCGCAGGACGAGAGCGACGGCGAGAGCGAATTGGTCGTGAAGGTGGACGGCGAGGCCGTCGGCACCATCCGGCTCGACCGCAACGGCGACGGCGGCGGCTCCGACAATTCCGGGTTCTCCGAGTTCACGCTCGAGGGCGTCGACATTCCCGCGGGCGCGGAGGTCACCATCCATGCCGACAAGGACGGCGGCGAGTTCGTCCGGATCGACAACGTCACCTTCGTCTCGAGCGAGCCCCCCGCGGCCGGCGACCGCGTCACCCTGCTCCACGAGACCTTCGACGACTCGCGGGGCCTCGCTCGCAACGATTTCGAGCTTAAGCACGGCGGCGCGCTGACCGACGGCAACGACGACGGCCAGCTCAAGCTGAAGAAGGTCGATCTCTCCGGCTACGAGGGCGCCGAGCTCTGCTTCACCGCCGAAGTGCTGCAGGGCGGCTTCGAGTCCTCCGGCTGGGCGGCCGACTTCCTCCGCGTCGAGCTCCTCGACGGCGACGGCAACGTGATTGCCGTGCTCGACGAGTTCCGCGGCGACGGCGACACGCTGCACGGCAGCGAGACCGGCCAGACGATCTCGAAAGACGCCGCGACCCTGACCTACGACCTCCCCGGGGGCCTCGGCGACGTGAAGGTCCGCTTCGTCTCGGACATCTCGGCCAACAGCGAGAAGCTCCTGATCGACGACGTGAAGATCACCGGCGTCGTCCCCGGCGAGGGCGATGACGGCGCCGCGGGCGACGAGCCCGATGGCGGCCAGCAGGACGACGGCGGCGCAACGCCCCCCGCCGATGCCGAGCGCTGCGTCCTCACCTTCGAGGAGTTCGACCGCGGCGAGATCGTCTCTGGCGTCGACGGGGTGACGATCACCGCCATCCGCGCCCAGGATCTCGGCAAGGCGAACCCCGCCAACGCGGCGATGATCTTCGACACCGCCGACCCGACCGGCGGCGACGACGACCTCGCCACCGACAGCCAGGGCAACGTCCTCATCGTCTCCGAGGACTTCGACAGCTCCGACCCGGACGACAACGCCTCCGGCACTCCCTTCGTCAATGGCGGCGGCATCTTCCTGATCGAGTTCGACAGCCCGGTCTTCGTCGAGAGCCTCAACTACATCGAGTTCCGCTTCGGCGGCACGGTCGAGGCGCTCGACGAGAGCGGCAGCGTGATCGAGACGGTGGACGTCGCAGATATCGGCGACAACGCGGTCGGCACCATCGAGATCGGCGCTGAGGAGGTCTCGTCGCTGCGCGTGACGATCCAGGGCTCCGGCGCCATCGACGACCTGGTCTTTTACAAGACCCCGGTCGACCAGGACGATGACGGCGACGGCGAGCCGCCCGTGACCCCCCCCGCGACGCCGATGCCCTGCGAGGTGGACGACGCCTTCACCGTGGCCGAGAGCGAGGGCGCGGGCGACGTCGACGGCAACGTGCTCGCCAACGATCTCGACCTGCAGGGCGGGGAGACCGTCGGCGCGGTGAACTTCCTGCCGGAGAATGTGGGCCAGCCGGTCGCGGGCTCGGATGGCGGTCTCTTCACCATCGCCGCGGACGGCACCCTCGATTTCGACGCCAATGGCGAGTTCGACGGCCTCGGCGCGGGCGAGACGGCGACGACCTCCGTCACCTACCAGCTCGCCCCGGGCTCGGCCGGCGGCAACGCTTGCGTCTACAGCTTCACCGGCCCGGGCGGCTTCGAGGCGCGCGTCACCGTGAGCGAGGTGGGCGCCGACCTGGTCTTTTCCGTCGAGGTGCTCCAGAACGGCGGCGACATCGGCGATCTGCGCGGCCTGTTCTTCGACCTCGCCGACGACTCGCTGCTCGACGGGCTGAGCGTCTCCGGCACGGACGTCACCGGCAGCGATTTCGACGCGAACAAGGTCAGCAATCTCGGCAACGGCGCCAATGTCAACGGCCTCGGCAAGTTCGACGGCGGCGTGGAGATCGGCACCCCCGGCCAGTCGGGCGACGACATCCAGGCCACCACCTTCACCCTCAGCCACGAGAGCGAGGCGCTCACGCTCGACCTGATCAAGGGCGAGGACATCGCGCTGCGCACGACGAGCGTCGGCCCCGACGGCGGCGCCCGCGAGAACTCGCTCAAGCTCCTCGGCACCGAGGAGCCGGCAAAGTTCGCCACCGTCACCGTGACGGTCACCGGCGAGGTCACCCCGGCCTGCACCACCTGCGAATGCGTCGAGTTCGACGTGCTCGCCGACGGCACCGAGCTTTCCGCCGGCGACGGCCTCGGCGCGCTGGTGTTCGACGGCGTCACCTTCGAGGCGATCCGCAAGCAGGACATCGGCCGCGACGGCCTCCTGAACGACGCGATGATCTTCGACGCCGCGAACCCCACCGGCGGCGACGACGATCTGTTCCAGCCCGAGAAGGGCAACGTCCTCATCATCTCCGAGGACGGCGACCGCTCCGATCCGGACGACAACGCCAAGGGCGGGCGCATCGTCGCCACCCTCGACGAGCCCTCCACGGTCCACTCGGTCGACATCCTCGACACCGAGACCCGCGACGGCGCGACCATCGACCTCTTCGCCGAGGACGGCACCCTGCTCGCGAGCTTCCCGGTCCCGCAGATCCGCGACGGCGAGATGCAGACCCTCGACTTCGGCGATGTCGAGAACGTCAAGACGGTGATCTTCAACTTCAAGAGCTCCGGCGCGATCGACAAGTTCTGCTTCACCCCGCCGGTCACGCAGAACGACACGGCGAGCGTCTCCGGCCGCTATTTCTGCGACAAGAACGAGAACGCGCTCGACGACGGGGAGTCCGGCGTCGCGAACCGCACGGTCGAGCTGATCGACGTGGGCGCCGACGGCATCTCCGGCACCGCCGACGACTCGGTGGTCGCGACGACCAAGACCGACGACACCGGCGCCTACAGCTTCACCGAGCTCGCGGCGGGCGACTATGCGGTGCGCGTGAACGGTGCGGGCTTCGTGACCAAGGACGTCGACGGCAACCTGTCCGACGACATCGACAGCGACGTCGACGCCTCCGGCCTGACCGACGCCTTCTCCGTCGCCGAGGGCGAGCAGGTGACCGATGTCGATGCCGGCACCGAGTGCTACAAGGTGCCTGCCGAGGGGCTGATCGGGGTCGGCCTGCGCCTGTCGCTGCCTGTGATCGCCTTCACGGACAATTCCGGCGTCACCACCTACGACGCGACGACGGACGCCTTCTCGATGAAGGCCGAGGTCACCCAGATCGTCGGCGAGGGCGGGGCGCCCGTGCCTTTCGTGCCGACGACGCTCGTCACCGTCGACATGACGGTGGACGAGACCGGCACCGTGACCGACGGCACCGGGGGCTTCAACGTCTTCAGCGACGCCAACGACAACGGCGTGTTCGATGCCGGCGATACCCTCTATCTGACCGGCGACGCCCTCCTGCTCGGCTCGGACGGCTCGGCGGCGGACACGGACAGCTACGATCTCCTCGCCGAGATCACCGGCGGCGAGTTCGCCGATCTGTTCGACCCGATCGTCGGCCTCACCTGGTCGTCGGAATTCTCCGACTTCGACGACGACTTCACCGTGAACTTCTCCGGCGAGGCCAAGGGCTTCCTCGGCAATGTCGGGATCGACTGCATCTGCGTGCCGCCGGTGGTGACGCCCGAGGAGGACCCGACCACGGTCTCCGGCCGCTATTTCTGCGACAAGAACGGCAACGCGCTCGATGACGACGAGTCGGGCGTCGAGGGCCGCCTCGTGGAGCTGATCGCGGTCGGCGCAGACGGCACGCTCGGCACCGCGGACGATCTCGTGGCCGCCTCCACCCTCACCGACGCGACCGGCGCCTATCTCTTCGAGGACGTGGCCGAGGGCGACTATGCGGTCCGCATCAAGGGTGCGGGCTTCGTGACCAAGGATGTGGACGGCAACCTCTCCGACTCCATCGACAGCGATGTCGACGAGACCGGCACCACCGACGTCTTCACGGTGCTCGACGGCCAGCAGCTCACCGACATCGACGCCGGCACCGAGTGCTTCAAGGTTCCGGAAACCGGCCTCCTCGGCGTCGGGCTCCAGCTCGAACTGCCGGTCATCGCCTTCACGGACAATTCCGGCGTCACCACCTACGACGCGACGACGGACGCCTTTTCGATGAAGGCGGAGGTCACCCAGATCGTCGGCGAGGACGGGGCGGCCGTTCCCTTCGTGCCGACGACGCTCGTCACCGTCGACATGACGGTGGACGAGACCGGCGCGGTGACCGACGGCACCGGGGCGTTCAACGTCTTCAGCGACGCCAACGACAACGGCCTGTTCGACGACGGCGAGACCCTCTATCTCACCGGCGACGCCCTCGTCCTCGGCGCCGACGGCTCGGCGGCGGACACGGACAGCTACGATCTGTTCGTCGAAGTCACCGGCGGGGACTTCGCCGATCTGTTCGATCCGATCGTCGGCCTCACCTGGTCGTCGGAGTTCTCCGACTTCGACGACGACTTCACCGTCGATTTCTCGGGCGAGGCGAAGGGCTTCCTGGGCGACGTCGGCATCGACTGCATCTGCTTCTGAGACCCGGCCCGGGGCGCCGCCGCGCGCCCCGGGCCGTCCCGAAACCGGACTTTCGGGACGGCGAGATTTCTTGTTAATCCCGCATATGCCGTGTATGCTGCCGGGCAACGGACCGTATCAGGTGGAGACCGCGATGACGCTCACGACCAGGCTCGGCTCGCTCGTTCTCGCTGCCGCCGTCGTCTTCGGCGCAGCCGAGCGCGCCAGCGCGCTGTCCCTCCCGGTGACCGGCTTCAACGAGCCGGACCTCTCCTCCGGCTTCGTCGGGTTCCTGGGCGGTGGCGGCACCGTGACCTACGACATCCTGCCCTCTGGCACCGAGGGCCGGTTCCAGTTCACGAGCAACGTTCTCGGCGACGGGTTCTTCGAGTTCGGCGGCTTCGATTACAACGTGGTTGAGCAGACGCTGCAGATCGACGTCACCGTCGACATCTCGACCGGCCTCGTGGTGAGCAACAACCTGCCCGGAGGCGGTGGCTTCCTTGTCCTGGGCGATGCCGGAACGGTTCCCGGCGTGAGCCCTGGCGTGCAGCCGCTCTTCACCGCGAACCTGATCGCGGTCGGCGACGACGGTCCGGCCGAGTTCCTCTGGGATCTCGACGCCGTCGCCGATGGCGCGCTGGAGAGCTACTACACAGGCAATGCCGGCCAGAGCAACGACCTCGCCCTGACGATCTTCAACAACTCGCTCTCCGGCTTCGGCTTCACCAATTTCGCGACCGAGCTGAACGGCGGGTTGCCCGTGAATGGTCTCACGGCGGACTTCGACACCCAGGGCGTGTTCCTCGTGCCCGTGCCGGGCGCGCTGCCGCTGATGCTGACCGGGCTCGCCGCCTTCGGCTATCTCGGCTATCGCCGGCGCAGGGCCGCCGCGGCGGCCTGATCCCACCCTCGACCCGCAAGCGAGGCCGCGCCCCCACCGGCGCGGCCTTTGTCGTTGCCGGGCCCTCGGCCGGGCCGAGGCGATCAGTAGTCCGGATCGAGCCTCGCCTCCGCGCGCTCGCGGCCCACGAGCCGGCGATAGCGCTGCCCGGTCAGGAACACCATCGCCATCATCGCGAGCCAGACGATCTGAAGGCCGAGGGCGAGCTCCCCCTGCCCCGTCTCCTGCAGCACCGCGACGCTCGCGCGCAGGCCCATCACCATGGCGATGAGGAGCGCGATGGTCCGCCCCGTCCCCCCCATCGAGACCCACATGGAGAAGCGCATCCAAAGCCCGTGGATCCAGGAGCGGCGGAGCTCGGCGAGCGCCAGAAGATGATGCGCCTCCGGATCCTGCGGCGCGAGGGAGAGGGCGGCGAGGGCGGCCCGGCGCATCCCCTCCGCGTCGCCCTGGCGCGTGCGCACCGCGCCGAGCGCGAGATGGGCGGCCGGGCTTTCGGGGTCGGCGGCGAGGGCGGCGCGGGCCTCGCGCTCGGCCCCGGCGATGTCCCCCGCCATCAGCGCGAGATGGGCGCCGAGGGCCGGGCCTTCGGGGTCGTCGGGCCGCACGGCGCGGTAGCGGGGCAGCCAGCGCGCGAGGGCCGCGCGGTCGTGGCGGTGGCGGGCGAGGCGGCAGTGGCCGAGCAGCGCGCGCGGATCCTCCGGCGCCAGGGCGAGAGCCGCGTCGAAACCGCGGGCGGCCCCGTCGAGATCGCCGAGCAGGATCAGGGCATAGGCGGCGGCGACATGGGCGAGCGGCAGCTCCGGCGCGAGGGCGAGGGCTGCGCGCGCCTCAGAGAGCGCCGCATGCCGCCGGCCGAGCGCGCCGAGGGCGACGGAGAGCGCGGCATGGGCGACGGCGTCCTCGGGATCGGCGGAGAGCGCGCGGCGGAGGCTCTCGACGGCCTTGTCATGCGCGCCGCGGGCGAGCGCGTGGAGCCCGAGCGCGCGGTCGCCCCCCATCAGACGGCGGCCCAGGTGGCGAGGAGGCGGAGCCAGTCCGGCATCCGGCCGCCCAACAGGATCGCCCCGGCGAGAAAGGCGAGGAAGAGGCCTGCGCCGTTGGCGAGCGGCGGGCCGAACCGGGCGCGCCAGGCCTCGGCATAGTCCTGGTCGATCATGATCCAGAGCCCGAGCGCGAGCGCCCCGCCATGGAGCGCGATGAGCGCGAGCCGATGCGCGAGGCGCGCCCATTCGCCGAAGAGCCCCGGGAAGGCCGCCGCCGCAACCCAGCCGATGGCGAGCGCGCCGAGGGGCACGAGCGCGGTGCCGAGGACGGCGAGCGCGGTGTGGCGCCACGCCTCGCGGCAGCCGAGCGCCCAGGAATTGACCGCGAGCCAGGCGAAACCCGGCAGCGGGCCGACCACGAGGAGGGTGAGCATCGGCCAGAGCGTGCGCGTGGCGAGGCCGGGATGGAGCGCGGCCCGGGGCTCGTCGGGCAGGCGGTAGCTCACCGCCGCCCCCGGCCGTGGCGCTCGAGGAAGGCGAGGATGTCGTCGTAGCGCCCGCCCTCGTTGGCATAGGTCGCGTGGTTGCGGGCGGTGGCCAGCCAGTCGCCGACGCTCGAGCGGGTCTCCGCGACCGCCGCCGTCAGCATCGCCTGGGAGATCGGGACCTCGCGCCCCGCGGCGAGGGTCGCGTCGATGGCGGTGTCGGAGGCGCGCTCGACGATGCCGGCGATGTCGGCGCCAGAACGGCCGGAGGTGGCGGCGGCGAGCGCCTCGGGGTCGACCTCCTCGGCCAGGAGCCGGCCGGAGAGCTCGCGCGCGAAGATATGCGCCCGGGCCGCGCGGTCGGGCGGGGGGACGAAGAACAGCCGGTCGAAGCGGCCGGGGCGGAGGAAGGCCGGGTCGAGCGCCCAGGGCGCGTTGGTGGCGGCGAGGATCATCATGCCGTCGTTGCGCGCGCCGATACCGTCGAGCTCGGCCAGGAAATGGCTCGAGAGCTGCGCGATATGCGACGAGGTGACGGCGGCGCGCCTCGCCGCGAGCGCGTCGATCTCGTCGAAGAAGAGGACGGCGGGCGGCGTCTCCCGAGCCGAGGCGAAGAGCCCCGAGAGCCGCTTCTCCGAGACGCCGAGATAGGGGTCGAGCACCTCGGAAAGATGGCCGGCGACGAATTTCGCCCCGCATTCCCCGGCCGTGGCGCGGGCGAGCAGCGTCTTGCCGCAGCCCGGCGGGCCGTAGAGCAGCACGCCCCCGCCCGCCTTCTTGCGGAAGCGTCCGACGAGGGAGGGCTTGGCGAAGGGCAGGACGATGCGCCGGTGGATGTCGCGCTTCACCGCCTCGAGCCCGCCGATATCGGCGAAGGTGACGCTCTCGGGGAGCGCGCGGACGGGCGCCTCCTCCGCCTCCGTCTCCGCCTCGCGCCCGCCGACGACGCGCAGCGCCCGCTCGCCCGGCGGCGCGGGGGCGGGGGCGGGCGCCGCCCCGGCACGCCAGAGGGCGACGTCCTCCTCGAGCCCCGCGGCCTCGAAGAGATCGGCGAGAACGGCGCGGTCCCCGGCCCGGCTCACCGCCTCGGGCGCGAGATCGAGCGCAAGCGCGAGCGCCTCCGAGGGCGCGTCGGCCGCGATCAGCCGCCGGATCAGGGTGAGGCGAAGGAGCGCGTTGCCCGGGGCCGCGTCGAGGCGCGCGCGCAGTCGCTCGAGATCGGTGTCGCTCATCGGCTCTCCCCTCTTCGCGCCCCCTCTAGCATGGCCGCCCGAGCCCCGCCACGACGGGTTCGACAGCGGCGATGGCGGGCGCTAGGCTCGTTTCATGGAGCGGGCCCCGGTCATCGACGCGCTGCAATACGCCGCCTGGTCGGAGGCGGTGTTCCGCGAGATGCGCGCGGGCGGCGTGGACGCGGTGCACGCCACCATCGCCTATCACGAGGGCTTTCGCGAGGCGGTCGCCAATCTCTGCGACTGGCGGCGGCGTTTCGAGGCGCATCCGGATCTGATCGCCCCGGCGGCCTGCGGCGACGACATCCGCCGGGCGATGGAGACCGGGCGGACCGCGATCCTCCTCGGCTTCCAGACCCCGGCGCCGATCGAGGCGGATATCGACCTCCTCGGCGTCTGGAAATCGCTCGGCCTCGCGGCGATGCAGCTCACCTACAACACGCACTCGCTCCTCGGCGCGGGCTGCTACGAGGAGGCCGACGCCGGGCTCACGCGGATGGGCCACGAGGCGGTGGCAGAGATGAACCGGCTCGGCATCGCGATCGACCTCTCCCATGCGGGCCCGCGCACCGCGATGGAGGCGATCGAGACCTCGGCCCGGCCAGTCGCCGCGACCCATGCCAATCCGAAGCACTGGCGCGACGTGCCGCGCAACCTCTCCGACGATCTCCTCGGCGCGCTCGCGGAGACCGGCGGCATGCTCGGCCTCTCGCTCTATCCCCATCATCTGGCGGGCGGGCCGGACTGCACGCTGGCGGAGTTCTGCCGCATGGTCGCGGGGCTCGCCGAGCGCTGGGGGACGGGCTGGATCGGCCTCGGCTCCGATCTCGTGCAGGGCCAGCCGGACAGCGTGGTCGCCTGGATGCGCAACGGGCGCTGGTCGCGCGCGCGCCCGGAGGCGGCCTTCCCGCCGGAGCTCGCCTGGTTCCGCGGCAATCGGGACTTTCCGGGGATCGCGCGGGGGCTCCGTGAGACCGGGTTTTCCGAGCGGGAGGTCGCGGCGATCATGGGGGGCAACTGGATGCGATTCTTCGACGCCGCGCTGGAGCCTGCCGCATGACCCTCGCGCGCCCGCCCCGCCCCGCCGCGCGCCTGCGCCCGCCGTCCGAGGTCATGCGCCTCGCCCGCCTCGGCGCGTCTTTCCCGACGCGGCTCTCGGCGATGCGCGCGCTGATCCGCCGGCTCTCGCGGGGGGGGCGCGGGTCTCTCGGCCGGTCTGGGAGATCGACGGGGCGGGCCACGGGCGGGCGGTCTACACGCTCCGGCTCGGCGGGCGGGCCTATGCGCTCGTCGCCTGCGCGACCCCCCTGCCCGATCATGCACGCACCGACCGGGTGATCGCCGAGGCCTGGGATGCGAGCTTCGCCCTCTATGACGGCGTGCCGGGTCCGGCCGATCTCGACCGGCTCGCGGCCACCCTCCCCCGCCAGGAGGCCGCCCGCTTCGCGCCGACGGAGATCGTGCTCAGCCGGGCCAACAAGTCGATGCGGCTCTTCTCCCATGTGGTCGAGCGCCTCGCCGCCGGGCGGCAGCCGGAGGCGGGCGAGATCGGGCGGGTCGGCTATCTGATGCGCACGACCGCGGTCTACGGCAACGGCAAGTTCGGCATCGCCGACCGCGCCGCCCTGGCCGAGCGGCCCGAATTCGCCGGCTCCTTCCAGGCGGAGATGCTCGCGGTCTGGCTGATCCGGGGGTTCACGCTCGATCTCGTGGAGCATATCGCGGCGGCGCGCGGGGGCGCCGGGGCTGCGAGGCTCGCGCCGCATCTGCGCCGCCATCTCGGGATCGGCAATTCGACGGGGCTCGGCATGGCGCCCTTCCTCGTCACCCATCCGGTGCTGCTCGATGCCTGGATCGGCGCACGGGAGACGGCCCTCGCCCGGGTCCGCGCGGTGGAGCGGGGCGCGGAGGCGGCGCGCGCGCGGATGCCGGAGCTTCTCGCTCGGGCCGAGGCGCATCTCGGGGAGTGGGAGGTCGCGGATACGCGCCAGGCCGCCCGCATCGCCCGGCTGCGCGGCGAGATGGCGGAGCTCGCCCGGGTCGCGAGCCCGGACTGGCTCGCCGGCCCGCGGCCCTGGGAGCGGATGATGGCGCTGGCCTCGGGCTGGTCGGCGGAGGCGCAAGAATTGGTGGTGAGCCTCCTCCTCGAGCCCCATGGCGATCTGGTGGACGATCTCGCCGAGACCATGCTCGACCGGACCGGGCCGCGGCTCGACCCCGCGATGGCGCTCGCCGATCTCCGGGCGCATCTCGCGGCGGACTATCCTTGGGCGCTCGAGATCGACTTCGACGACCCGGCCGAGACGGCGCGGTTCTGGTATGTCTCCGAGGAGAAGGCGGAGCCGCGGCTCGGGGAGCGCGGGGTCGATCCGGGGGAGTCCTACGAGACGCCGCTCGACATCGCCCGGCAGGTCGCCCGCCTCGCCGACGATCTCGAGGGGTGGGACGGGGCGGCGCCGGTCGCGGCCTTCCTGCTCGCCCGGCCGGAGCACCGCCACGCCGTCCGCCGGGTGCAGACGACGGCGCGCGCGCCCTATGCGGAGATCCGGGACAATCTGATCGGCGCGGCCTGCCTGCCGATCGACTTGCTGCGCGCCAAGCTCGCGGTGTTCGGCGCCTCGAAATTCGACCCGCGCTCGGATCGCTGGACCCGGGTGACGCTCTTCCAGGGCGCGCCGGGCTTCGGGGAGGTGGCGGCGCCGGGGGCGGACGACTGGGCCTTTCCGGCGCTCGGGCGCGGCTGAGGGCGGTGCGGGTCTCGCTCGACGAGATCGAGAAGACGGCCGCGCGGGCGGCGCTCGGCGCGGGCTGGCCGCTCGGGCTCGCCGAGGAGACGGGCGCGGCGGCGGCCTGGCTCGCGGCGCATGGGCATGACGGCGCGGCGGCGGCGCTCGCCGGGCTCGCCGGCGCACCGGGGCCGGCCGAGGCGCGGCCCTGGGCGGGCGGCTGGAGCTTTCCCGAGGCGCGGGTGGTGGCGGCGATGCCCTCCGCGCTCGACCTCCTCGCGGCGGGGGCGGCGGTCTGCCGGCTCGAACGGCCGGACGCGCCGCTCCTCGCCCACGGGCTCGCGGGGCGGGCCGAGGCGGCGCTCGGGCTCGCGGTGACGCTCGGCTGGGAGGAGGGCGGTCGACCGGGGGACCGGGCGCTCCTCGTTCGACGCGCGCCGCGAGAGTTGGAGGGGGGCGCGGCGTCGGGGGGATCGACCCCCCGCCACCGCGGCGATCCCGCGGCAAGCCGCGAGATCGCGGGGCCCGGCCTCGAAGGTCGGCGCACGGTGGCCGCGGCGGGGGGCGCCGTGGTCGACCCGCGCGCCTGGGCGGCGCTCCTGGCGCTCGCGGCGCGGCGGCTGGTGCCGGCGGATGCACGCTCGCGCACGCTCGGCGCTGGCGCTGGCGGGGCGGGGCCGGAGGCCGACTGAGCCCGCGAGGTGCCGCTGCGTCGCACAATCTTCACTTTTTCGCAGCTGCAACAAATGCTAGCGTAAAGCTATCCTGACGGTGGGGAGGTCGCCATGTTCTCGCTCGATGGGCAGAAAGCCCTCGTTGTCGGTATCGCCAATGCGCAGTCGATCGCCTACGGGTGCGCTGCGGCGCTGAGGCGGCAAGGGGCGGATCTCGCCGTCACCTATCTGAACGAGAAGGCGGAGAAATACGTCCGCCCCCTCGCCGAGGAGCTCGGCGCGGAGATCGTGATGCCGCTCGATGTGGCCGAGGACGCGGAGATGGACGCGGTCTTCGCCGCGATCTCCGAGCGCTGGGGGCGGCTCGACACGCTGATCCACTCGATCGCCTTCTGCCCGAAGGAGGACCTGCACGGGCGGGTGGTGGACTGCTCGGCGGCGGGGTTCGCGACGGCGATGGACGTGTCGGTGCACTCTTTCCTGCGCATGATCCGCCGGGCCGAGCCCTTGATGCCGAATGGCGGCACCTGCATGACGGTCAGCTATTACGGCGCGGAGAAGGTCGTCGAGAATTACAACGTGATGGGCCCGGTGAAGGCGGCGCTCGAGTCGACCATGCGCTATGTCGCGGCGGAGCTCGGGCCGAAGGGCATCTCGGTGCATGCGCTCTCTCCGGGGCCGCTCAAGACGCGCGCGGCCTCGGGGATCGAGCATTTCGACGAGCTCCTGAATGCCGCAGCGGAGCGCGCGCCGACCCATATGCTCGCCACCATCGAGGATGTCGGCGCCTATGCCGCCTTCCTCGCGAGCCGGGAGGCATTCAACGTCACCGGCGGCGTGCATCACATCGACGGCGGCTACAACATCGTCGGCTGAGGAGGCCGCCCATGCAAACCGTGTTCGACCTGTTCGACAACGCGCAGAACCCGCTGATGCAGGCGGTGACCGACGGGACCGCGTGGTCGCCCGCCGCCCGGATCGCGGCGCTGAGGGCCCATTTCGCCGAGAGCACGGCGCAGGCCTCGACGGTGACGGGCGTCGCCTCGCACCATGCCAACGAGATCGCGGCGCATCACAACGCGCGCGCCCACCGCACCATGGACGCGCTGGCGCGGACCGCCGAGGAGATCGCCGGGCGCCCCGGCGGGCGCGGGCTCGCGGAGGCCTTCGCCGAGTATCTGCGCGATGCCGGGGAGCGGGCGATCCTGGCGGCGGACATCCTGCGCGAGCGGGGCGACATCTTCCTCGAGCACGAGACGGCCGGCTGCCCGCCGGTGCTGATCTACGACTACGAAGTCGCGATGGACGGGGCGACGCTCCCCCGGCCCTGCAACTACATGCTGCTCCGGATCGTGCCGCCGAAGGGCTGCGAGGTGGACGAGGCCGCGCGGCCCTTCGTCATCATCGACCCGCGGGCGGGGCACGGCGCGGGGATCGGCGGGTTCAAGACCGACAGCCAGGTGGGCGTCGCGCTCAAGGAGGGCCATCCGGTCTATTTCGTCGCCTTCCGCCGGATGCCGGAGCCCGGGCAGACCCTCGCCGACGTGACCAATGCGGAGGCCGAGTTCGTCCGCGAGGTGATGCGGCGGCACCCGGAGGCGCCGAACCCCGTCGTCACCGGCAACTGCCAGGGCGGCTGGGCGACGCTGATGCTCGCCGCGATGAACCCGGACATCACCGGGCCGATCTGCTTGAACGGCGCGCCGGTGGCCACCTGGTCGGGCAAGAAGGGCGCCGGGCCGATGCGCTACAATGCCGGCATCCTCGGCGGCACCTGGCAGCCGATGCTCTGGGCCGATCTCGGCAACGGCGTGTTCGACGGCGCGCATCTCGTGACGAATTTCGAGATGCTCAATCCGAGCCGCAACTATTTCCGCAAATACTTCGACCTCTATGCCAAGGCCGACACCGAGGGGCCGCGCTTCCTCGAGTTCGAGAAGTGGTGGGGCGGGTTCTTCCTGCTCAACGAGGCGGAGATCAAGTGGATCGTGGGCGACCTCTTCGTCGGCAACAAGCTGGTCCGCAACGAGACCTTCCTGGAGCGGGGCCGGCCGGTCGACGTCAAGAAGATCCGCTCGCCGATCATCGTCTTCGCCAGCCATGGGGACAACATCACCCCGCCGCAGCAGGCGCTCAACTGGATCGTCGACAGCTATTCGGACGTGTCGGAGATCCAGATCCGGGGCCAGCGGATCATCTACATGGTTCACGACGAGGTCGGCCATCTCGGCATCTTCGTCTCCTCCTCGATCGCCAAGCGCGAGCACACCGAAGTGACCTCGACGCTGCAGACCATCGAGGCCCTCGCGCCCGGGCTCTACGAGATGAAGATCGACGAGGTGATCGGCGAGGACGTGCTCGAGAAGAAGTTCGTCGTGAGCTTCCACGAGCGCAGCCTCGACGATCTGCGCCGGATCGACGACGGGCGCGAGGACGAGGCCGCCTTCGCCGCCGTCGCCCGCGCCTCGGAGCAGCAGGCCGAGGCCTATGACGTGGCGCTGCGCCCCTTCGTGCAGTCCTGCGTGACCCCCGAGGTCGCCGAGACGAGCCGGGCGCTGCATCCGCTGCGCACCCAGCGCGCCATGATGTCGAGCCGCAACCCGGCGGTCGCGCCGCTCAAGGAGATCGCGCAGCACACCCGCGAGCGGCGCAGCCCCGCCGCGCCCGACAACCCCTTCCTCGCCATGGAGCGCGCTTGGGCGGACTGGGTGGAGCAGTCCCTCGATCTCGCCCGCGACATGCGCGACGCGGCCTACGAGATGGCCTTCTTCGCCGTCTGGGGCAGCCCCTGGGCGCGCTGGTTCGGCCGGACGCATCGCCCCGGGCGCACGCTGAAGAGCCATGCCGAGCTCTTCGGCCTGCCGGAGGTGCAGTCCGCCCTCGGCCATGTCTCGACCGGCGGCTTCGCCGAGGCGGTGATCCGGATGCTGATCCTGCTCGCCGACAGCCGCGGGAATGTCCGGCGCGACCGGCTCGAGCGCTCCTCGCGGGTGCTGACGATGGACGAGCCCTTCGCCTCCCTCGGCGTCGAGCGGCGCAACCGGATCATCCACGAGCAGACGCTGATCGTCCATTTCGCCCCGGAGGAGGCGATCGCGACGCTGCCCGAGCTTCTGCCCGACGCGGAGAGCCGGCGCCTCGCCGCGGCGGTGGTCCAATACGTCCCCGGCGCGATCGACGAGATGGCGCCGCACACGCTCGCCACGCTGCAGCGGATGCGCGAGACCCTCGGCCTGCCCCATGCGACGGAGGACGTGACCGAGGACCCCCTCGCCCCCGCCGCCGCCCCCATCGCCGGAGCCGCCGAATGATCCGCGAGAACAAGACCTACGAGGAGCTCCAGATCGGCGACGCGGCGGAGCTCACGCGCCTCTGCACCGCCGACGACCTCTATGTCTTCGCCCATGCCTCGGGGAACCACAACCCGATGCACCTGCCCGAGTTCGACGGCGACGGCGACGGCAAGCCCGAGGCGGTCGCCCCCTCCATGTGGGTCGGCTCGCTGATCTCTGGCGTCATCGGCAACCTGCTGCCGGGGCCCGGCACGCTCTACCGCTCGCAGAGCTTCGAGTTCCGCGGCCGCGCCCAGGCCGGGGAGGAGCTGCTCGCCCGCGTGCGCGTCACCGCCAAGGAGGCCGACCGCGCCGTGCGCCTCGCGACGACGGTGGAGCGGCCCGCAGACGGCGCGCTGATCCTCGAGGGCGAGGCCTGCGTGATCGCCCCGGAGCGCAAGCTCTCCTTCGACGATCTCGGCATCCCCGGCCTCACCGTGCAGCGCCACGCCCATTTCAAGCGCCTCGTGGAGAAGGCGGGCCCGCTCGACCCGATCCCGACGGCGGTCGTCGCCCCCGAGGAGGCGAACTCCCTCGGCGGCGCGATCCTCGGGGCGGAGGCCACCATCATCACGCCGATCCTCGTCGGCTCCCGCGCGAAGATCGAGGCCGCGGCGAAGGAGATCGGCGCGGATCTCTCCGCCTACGAGATCGTCGAGACCGACAGCCACCACGAGGCCGCCGCCCGCGCCGTCGCGCTCGTCCACGAAGGCCGGGCGCGGGCGCTGATGAAGGGGCATCTGCACACCGACGAGCTCCTCGGCGCCGTGGTCAAGCGCGACACCGGGCTGCGCACCGGGCGCCGGCTCACCCATGTCTTCGTGATGGACGTGCCAGGGCTCGACCATCCGCTCCTGATCACCGACGCCGCGATCAACATCGCGCCCGATCTCGAGACCAAGGTCGACATCGTGCAGAACGCGATCGACCTCGCCCTCTCCATCGGGATCGCCGAGCCCAAGGTGGGCATCCTCTCGGCGGTCGAGACGGTGAACCCGAAGATCCCCTCCTCGGTCGACGGCGCGATCCTCTCCAAGATGGCCGAGCGCGGGCAGATCAAGGGCGGCTATGTCGACGGGCCGCTCGCGATGGACAATGCGGTCGATCTCGAGGCGGCGCGGACCAAGGGCATCAAGTCGATGGTCGCTGGCCGCGCGGAGGTGCTCGTCGCCCCCAATCTCGATTCGGGGAACATGCTGGCGAAGGAGCTCACCTTCATCGCCCATGCCGAGGGGGCGGGCGTCGTGATGGGCGCGAAGGTGCCGATCATCCTCACCTCGCGGTCTGACGGCGACGAGGCGCGCCTCGCCTCCTGCGCCGTCGCCGCGCTCCATCAGGCGCGGATCTCGGGCGCCCTGCCCGCGCCTCAGGCGAAGGCCGCCGAATGAGCGGGCATGCGCTGACGCTGAACGCCGGGTCCTCCTCGATCAAGTTCGGCGTCTTCGAGCTTTCCGACGAGGGGGAGCCCGCGCTCCGCCTCTCCGGCCTCGTCGACCGGATCGGCGGGGCGGCCCATCTCAAGGCCAAATCCGCCGAGGGCGCGCCGCTCGCCGACCGGGACCTCGCCGACGACGAGCGCGCGGGCCATGCGGGCGCGCTCAAATCCGTGCTCGCGCTCCTCGAGGCGGCGCTGCCCGAGGCGCGGATCGCCGTGGTCGGCCACCGGGTGGTCCATGGCGGCCCGATCTTCGACCGGCCGACCGTGGTGACCGACGGCGTGCTCTCGGACCTCGCCCGCTTCGAGTCCTTCGCGCCCTTGCACCAGCCGCACAATCTCGCCGGCATCCGCGCGGCGCGCGAGGCGTTCCCGGAGGCGCGGCAGGTCGCCTGCTTCGACACCTCCTTCCACCGCAACCACCCCTGGGAGAATGACGTCTTCGCCCTGCCCCGCGCCTATTACGACAAGGGCGTGCGCCGCTACGGCTTCCACGGGCTCTCCTACGACTACATCGCGGGCGAGCTTGCGCGCACCGCGCCGCTGCTGGCCAAGGGCCGCACGATCGTCGCCCATCTCGGCAACGGGGCCTCGATGTGCGGGATGATCGACGGGCGCTCGATCGGCTCCACCATGGGCTTCTCCGCGCTCGACGGCCTGCCGATGGGCACCCGCTGCGGCCAGCTCGACCCGGGCGTGATGCTCTATCTGATGCAGGAGGAGGGGATGGACGCCGACGCGATCTCCGACCTCCTCTACAAGAAATCGGGCCTCCTCGGGCTCTCCGGCGTCTCGAACGACATGCGCACGCTCGAAGCCTCCGACGCGCCCGAGGCGGCGCAGGCGATCGACTATTTCGTGTTCCGCATCCGTCGCGAGATGGGCGCGCTCGCCGCGGTCCTCGGCGGGCTCGACGCGCTGGTCTTCACCGGCGGGATCGGGGAGAACTCGCGCCTCGTGCGCGAGCGCGCCTGCGAGGGGATGGCCTGGCTAAGGATCGAGATCGACCGTGCCCGCAACCAGGAGAACGCACCGACGGTCTCGACCGATCAGAGCCGTGTGCGCGTGATGGTGATCCAGACCAACGAGGAGATCGTGATCGCGCGCGCCGCGGCCCGGCTCCTGGCAGAGGGGGAGAGCGCATGAAGAGGGCGATCAAGGCGGAGGCGGCGGCCGCCCTCGTGCCCGACGGCGCGACGGTGCTGATCGGCGGCTTCATGGGGGTCGGCTCGCCCCACCGGCTGATCGACGCGCTGGTCGCACGCGGCGCCCGCGGGCTCACCGTCGTCGGCAACGACAACTGCCGCCCGGGCGAGGGGATCGGCAAGCTCGTCTCGGCGGGCTGCGTCGCGCGCACGATCACCTCGCATATCGGCCTCAACCCGGAGACGCAGAAGAAGATGCTCGCCGGCGAGATGGAGGTCGAACTCGTCCCCCAGGGCACGCTCGTCGAGCGCATCCGCGCAGGCGGGGTGGGCCTCGGCGGCGTGCTGACCAAGACCGGGCTCGGCACCCCGGTCGAGGACGGCAAGCAGGTCGTCGAGATCGACGGCAAGCGCTGGCTGCTCGAGCGCCCGATCCGCGCCGATGTCGCCCTCGTCGCCGCCAAGCACGCCGATTGGGTCGGCAATCTCGACTACTCGCTGACCGCGCACAACTTCAACCCGATCATGGCGATGGCGGCCGATCTGGTGATCGCCGAGCCCGAGAACATCGTCCCCGTCGGCATGATCGGCCCGGATGCGGTAAAGACGCCGGGCATCCTCGTCGACCACATCCTCGAGAGGGCTGCGTGATGGAGGCCAAGGAGATCATCGCGCGCCGGGTGGCGCAGGAAGTCGCCCCCGGCACCCTCGTCAATCTCGGCATCGGCCTGCCCTCGATGGTGGCCAACCACCTGCCCGAGGGCGTGCAGGTCTTCTTCCAGGCGGAGAACGGGGTGATCGGCCTCGGCGCCCGCCCGCCCGAGGGGATGGAGGACCCCGACCTCACCGATGCGGGCGGGGGCTTCGTCTCCGCCGTCCCCGGCGCCGCCTCGATCGACAGCGCGATGAGCTTCGGCCTGATCCGCGGCGGGCATCTCGACATGACGGTGCTCGGCGGGCTGCAGGTGGACGCGCGCGGCTACCTCGCCAACTGGATGGTGCCGGGCAAGATGGTCCCCGGCATGGGCGGCGCGATGGACCTCGTCGCCGGGGCCAAGCGCGTCGTCGTCGCCATGGTCCACACCGCGAAGGGCGCGCCCAAGATCGTCGACGAATGCACCCTGCCGCTGACCGCCGAGCGCCGCGTCTCGCTCATCGTCACCGAGATGGCGGTGATCGAGCCGACCGAGGCCGGCCTCGTGCTGCGCGAGCGCGGCCCCGGCGTCTCGGTCGACGCGGTGCGCGCGGCCACCGGGGCAGAGCTTCTCGTCGAGGGCGAGGTGCCGGAGATGGCGATCGGATGAGCGGCGCGGTGGTGGAACTCGCGCGGGCGCTCGTCTTCGCCGCCGAGGCCCACGCCAACCAGCGCCGCAAGGGCGCGGCGCAGGAGCCCTATCTCAACCACCTCGTCGAGGTGATGGAGGCCGTCGCGCGGACCACCGGGGGCACGGATACCGAGCTCCTGATCGCGGCCCTCCTCCACGACGTCGTCGAGGACACGCCCGTCACCGAGGCGGCGCTGGCGGCGGCCTTCGGCCCCCGCGTCGCGGCCATCGTCGCCGAATGCTCCGACGATATGAGCCTGCCCAAGGAGGCCCGCCGGCGCGCCCGGATCGAGGCGATGCCGCGCAAGACCCCCGAGGCGCGGATGGTCAAGACCGCGGACGCCATCTCCAATCTCCGCGCCATCGCCCTCTCGCCCCCGGCCGGCTGGGGGGCGGACCGCAAGCTCGGCTATCTCGAGGGCTGCCGGCAGATGATCGGCGCGGCCCGCGGGGTCAACGCCGCGCTCGAGGCGGAGTTCGACCGCATCGCCGCGGAGACCGAGCGTGCGATCCGCGACCGCGCCGAGCGGAGCGACGCCCCCGTCCGCGCGCTCGAGGGCGCGATCGGCCAGCCGGTCCATCTCGTCTATCTCGCCAACACGGAATGCCGCGCCCTCGGCGAGGCGGATGTGGAGCGCCTCGCCGGGGTCATCGCCCGCAGCTTCCCCTCGGCCACCATCCAGGAGGCGCAGGCGATCTTCGAGGGCCGCCGCCGGCCGGTCCTCGTGGCGCGCCTGCGCACCGACAGCACCGAGGCCGTCGTCGCCCTCGCCCAGCGCCTCTGCCTCGATTTCGGCGAGCGCTTCGTGGGCATCGAGACGGCGGGGCGCTATGTCCGGGTCTATGCCGACGACACGGGTTGAGCGATGACCGACGCCCCGGACCGCCCGCTCGAGCGCCTCCTCGAAGGCCGTGACGCCCCGATCCGCGGGAAGGACGGGGCGCTCTACCAGGTCCGCCCGATCCGCCCCTCGGACGCGCCCTCCCTCATCCGCGGCTACGATGCGCTGACCGAGCAGGGCAAATGGTTCCGCATGCTCCATGCGGTGCCGCATCTCTCCGAGGAGATGGCGCGCGAATTCTGCGACCCGGACCCGCAGACCGAGCTCTGCATCGTCGTCGAGGGCCATGACGCGCTCGCCGACGACATCCTCGGCGGCGCGCGCATCGCCGATGTGGGCCCCGGGCGGGCCTGCGAGTTCTCGGTCTCGATGCGGCCCGAGGCGCGCGGCCTCGGCCTCGCCCGCGCCGCGCTCTCCCGCGTCATCGAGGTGGCGCGGGCGGCGGGCTGCGCCCGCGTCTACGGCGTCATCGCCCGGCGCAACACGGCGATGCTCGGCCTCGCCAAGCGCCTCGGCTTCGAGATCCGCTCGGACCCGGACGACATGGCCCTCGTGATCGCCGACATGCCGCTCTCGGAGGGTTGACCCCCTTGCAGCCCCCCGCGCCCCGGCCGAGACTGCGGCGCGAGCGAGAGGAGAGCCCCATGACCGCCACCGTCTTCGTGCTGAACGGCCCCAATCTCAACCTCCTCGGCCTGCGCGAGCCGCATATCTACGGCGAGGAGACGCTGGCCGACGTCGAGCGGCTCTGCCGGGAATGCGCGGGGCCGCTCGGCCTCGAGATCGACTTCCGCCAGACCAATGCCGAGCACGCGCTGATCGACTGGGTGCAGGAGGCGCGCGGGGGCGCGCAGGGGATCGTGATCAACCCGGCGGGCTACACCCACACCTCGGTCGCTCTGCGCGACGCGCTCGCGGCCTACGACCGCCCGGCGATCGAGGTGCATATCTCGAACGTGCACGCGCGCGAGCCCTTCCGCCAGCACTCCTATGTCTCTGGCGTGGTCTCGGGCGTGATCGCGGGCTGCGGGACGCAGGGCTACGCGCTCGCCCTCGCCCGCATCGCGCGCCTCCTCGGCTAGTTCCGGAGCTGGGGGTATTCGACGATCCGGGGATCGGCCGAGGTGATCTCGCGGACGATCTCGACGAGGATCTCGTCGCGGCGGTTGGCGCCGGTCAGCTCGTTGGAGAAGCGGATCTCGTCGAGCGCGCCGGAGCCGGTCATGTGGTAGACGAGCGCGCGCACCCCCTCCTCCGGCAGCCGCCCGTCCGCCACCGCGGCGCGATAGGCCTCGTGGCCCGCGACATGCATCGTGCGGTGCTTGCCGTCCCCGATGACGGGGGCGGAGAGGACGAGATCGGGGGCATGGGCGGCGTCCACATCGGCGGGGCTGCGATAGCGGGCGCGGTCGGAGAGGTCGATCGGCTCGGCATAGAGCTTGATCGTGTTGTGCCGCTCCTCGCCGTCGAGAAAGACGAGGCTCTCCACCCGGGTCGGCCGGTCGAAATTGAAGATCAGCATGCCGCCGCGGGCGTTGTCGTCCGGGTCGGTCGCGTCGCCGTCCTCGGAGACGATGAGGACGTTGCCCATATCGGTGGCCGCGAGGTCGCTGTCCCCGCCGGTCCAGTCGGCGCTGTCGAAGAGCATCGGCATGTGGCGGCCCTGGCTGCGGCGGGTGTTGGCCACCGCGGCGATGTGCATCCCCTGCGCGGCATAGGGGGCGTAGCGCGCGGGGCTCCCGCGGTCGGCCTCGGGCGCGTCGGGGTCGGGGATGTCGCCGGCGGCCATGGCGCGGGCGCTGCCGTCCTCGAGGGCGGCCACCCCGTCGAAATCGGCGACGAAGGCCTCGCCCCACTCCACGGGCTCGGTGAGGAACACGTCGTAGTAGCGCTCGATCCGCAGGGCGGTCTGGCGGAGGCCCTCGCGCCCGGCGCAATCCACCATGGCGATCTCGAAGAGGCGGCGGTTCGCGCGCGTGTCCTCCGCGGCGCGGGCCGGGTGGCACTGGGCGCGGGGGCCGGTGGCGCGCCCGCCTTCGGGGTCGAGCAGCCGCTCGCGGATCTCGTGGAGATAGACGGCATAGCGCGTGGCGAGCGGGCGGCCCTCCGGATCGGCGGGGAGCGGCCCGCCATGGGCCTTGTCCCAATAGGCCTCGAGCTCGGCCCGGGTCACCGGGGGCGCGACCGAGCCGCAGCTCCCGTCGGCGAGGCAGGGGGCCCGCGGCGGGCCCTGGGTCTCGGCCGAGACCTCGGCCACCGTCCCGTCGCAGAGGAAAGGCCGGCGGGCGATGTGGTTGGTGTCGATCGAGACGCCGGGGATCGCGAGATGCGCCGCCTCGCCGGGGAAGAGGCCGAAGCGGGTGTTGAACGCCCGGTGCACGGCCACGGTGTCGCGCGCGACCTGCCGGCCCTCGACGGTGACGGTCTCCTGCGGGTCGCCCTCGAAGGAGATCGTGCGGGGGCCGCAGGCGCGCTCCGGTGCGTCGATCGCGAGCAGGCATTCGAGGCGCTCGGCCCCGGAGAGCGCGGCGCAGCTCCCCGCCGCGTCGTCGGCGAGATCGCTCGGCAGTCCGTATTGCGCGGGCTCCCACCGCCCGCCGCGGTGCTTGACGAGGCGCATCTGGCTGCCGGGAGCGAGGCGGGCGAGGTCGTCCCCCACCGGCAGGCAGACGGCGAGGCGGGGGGCGACGCAATCCCGGTCCTGCACGAGCGTCGCCGCAGCCCAGGTCTCGATGGAGAACGCCTCGCCAGGCCCCCGCGGCGCCTTCGAGAGGGTGAGGAAGGAGAGGAGCCCCCAGTCCACCGCCCGCGGCTCGGCGGTCAGCAGCACATGGGTGGCCGCCGCCGGGTCGTCGGTCACGAGATGGGCGAAATCGGCGCGCTCGAGGCGGCTGTCGGCGGACTCCGGCGGGCCCGAGAGGAACCAGACCCGGTCGACCGCGAAATCCTCCGCCGTGCCGCCCCCGGCATCGACCAGCTCGGCCGCGATCACGGCGCGCGCCCGCTCGATCGCGTCCGGCCGCCGGTCGAGCTCGTTGGCCGCGGCGATGGCCACGTCGTCGACGAAATCCTGCATCCGCGTATGGGCGACGTAAGAGCGCCCGGCGTCGATCATCAGGCCGAGGATCGCGAAGAGCAGGATGCTCATCACCAGCATGAAGAGGCTGAGGGCGCCGCGCTCGGCGGCGGCGAAACGGGCGAGCGGCGTCATGACGTCATGTCCTCCCCGAGAAGCGTGGCGGTGGTGGGCCGGAGCTCCAGGAGCCCGACGAGGCTGAGGATCTCCACCGGCATCGGGCGCGCGCGGATCGAGACGGAGACCTCCGGCACCAGAGGCCCCCCCGCGACGCCGAGCCGGGCATAGGCGTAGGAGATCGCGAGATCCTCGGCCGCGATCCGCGGCGAGAGCCGGCGGATCTCGGCCAGGATGGCGGCGAAGCGGTCCCGGTCGCAGGCCGGGTCCAGCGCCGCGCCGTCGCAGACCCAGGGCGCGCCCGGATCGAGGCAGGCGTCCCGCCCGGTCTGGAAGCAGGCGTCTCCCGCCCGGCCGCCCGCGCGGTCCACCCGGTTGGTTTCCCAGACCGCGCCGTGCACCGGCGTCTGCACCGCGGCGAGCCGGGCGCCGAGGCGCGCCGCCTTCTGCGCCGTCGCGGTGAAGTGGAAGGCGAGGCCCACCTCCACCACGAAAAGAAGCAGGAGGAACGTGCCGAGAAAGGCGGTCACGAAATCGACCGTGACCGCCCCGTCCTCCTCGGCGAGGAACCGCCGCAGCGCCATCACACCCCTCCGCAGTCGGCCACCGCGCGGGCCGAGGCGGGGCAGCCCTCCGCGCCGATGGGGGTCTCGCCCACATAGCGGGCCGAATCGTAGCCATGCATCGTCAAGGCTTCGGAAACGGCGCTGCCCTCGCCCGCCGCCCGCTCGATCTGGCGCGACAGGAAGGCGAGGAGCGCGAGATCGGCCTCGAGCGCGGCCTCGGTCTCGACGACGAGCATCTCCGTACGGTAGGCGCCCCCGCCCTCCACCGGGACGATGCGCGCCTCGAAGCGGATCTCCTCGGGGCCGCGGCCGGTGCGCTCGGCGACCATGCGCGCAGCCTCGGAGAGGAAATGCGCGTGGAAGGCGGGGCGGCCGTCCTCCTCGGCGAGGGGGGCGCGGGAGAGCAGCCGCGTCGCGTCGCGCAGCGCCGAATCGAGCGCCTCGCGGGTCATCAGCCCGTTGCCGTATTCCGCCGCGAGGAGCGTGATCGCGAGCGGCAGCGGCAGCATGATGGCGAACTCCGCCCCCGCCGCGCCGCGCTGATCCGCGAGGAAGCGGGCGAGGCTCCGCCCGATCGCCGAGATCCCGATCGTCATGGTCTCTCCTCCCATAGGCTGGCGGGCGGTCCATTGCGCCCGGATCGTCGAGAGAGATGCAGGATTTGAGCGGGACTTGCGCGTCACGGTTCCGGACTGGAGCGTCTCGGATCGGGAAGGATGAAATATGTCCGAACGACTATGCGCAATTTTAGAGATATTTTTGCTATGCGGCGCGGCGGGATGGCGCGTTATGGTAAGAATTTGGCTCTAAATTGGTCCTAAATCGGCGAAAATGGTGGTGTCGCCCACTGCATCCGGTAGAGTCCGAGTCGCATAACCAGAGCGGGGCGGGAGACCCCGCCGGGGGCCGCCGCCGCGTGCGCAACAGGGAAGAGAGATGGAAGAACAGCTTGCCGAACTCAGCCAACGGCTCGCCGAACTCGAAGGACAAACCTCCAATAACACCTTCTTCGCCGAGACCTACTACTATCTCACCATCCCGTTGATGGTGATTATCCATGCCGGCTTCCTGGCTTACGAAATGGGAGCCTCGCGGCAGAAGAACGTGCTCGCCTCGGGGATCAAGAACATCCTAGCCTTCGCGTTCTGCGTCCCCGCCTTCTACTTCTTCGGCTGGTGGATCTACTGGGCTTTCCCGACCGGGATCACCTTCTCCGCCGGGCCGAACGGGATCAGCGGCTGGGCCTACGCCTCCGAGATCGCCTGGCCCTGGGTCGAATACATGGGCCCCAACCTCTCGGACAACGCCTCGGGCGTGTTCTGGGGCGCCTTCACCCTCTTCGCCGCCACCACCGCCTCGATCTTCTCGGGCGCCGTCATCGAGCGAATCCAGGTGGTGGGCTTCCTGATTCTCGCGATCTTCCTCGGCGGCGTCGCCTGGGTGGTGGCCGCCGCCTGGGGCTGGCACGCCGACGGATGGCTGGTGCAGTCCCTCGGATACCACGATTTCGGCGCGGCCGGCGTCGTCCATGCGGTGGCGGGCTTCTTCGCCCTCGGCGTGCTGATCAATCTCGGCCCCCGGATCGGCAAGTTCAATCCGGACGGCACCGCGAACGACATCAACGCCCACAACCTGCCGCTCACCGTGATCGGGCTCATGCTCATCATCGTCGGCTTCTGGGGCTTCCTGATGGCCTGCGTCATCGTCCCCGGCGAGGCCTGGTCCTGGTTCGGCGACAAATGGGCGACGATCTACGGCACGCCGATGACCCTCTCGACGCTCGCCTTCAACATCCTGATGGGCTTCTCGGGCGGGATCATCGGGGCCTGGATGTTCACCCGCGATCCGTTCTGGATGATGTCCGGCGCGCTCGCGGGGATCATCGCCTGTGCCTCGGGGCTCGATCTCTGGTGGCCGCCCTTGGCCTTCGCGCTCGGCTTCCTCGGCGGCGCGATCCTCTATCCGGCCGCGACGTTCCTCGAGAAGCGGGGGATCGACGACGCGGTCGGCGCGGTGACCGTCCACGGCACGGTCGGCGTCATCGGCGTGCTCGCCACCGGCGTCTTCGCCTTCGGCTATCCGGCCCTCGGCGGCGAGGAGGTGGCCTCGATCACGCTCTACGGCCAGGCGATCGGCGCGCTGGTGATGGTGCTGCTGGGCTTCGTGCCCGGCTATGTGCTCTCGCTCCTGCTCAAGACGCTCGGCCTCCTGCGCGTCGACGAGGGCGCGGAGATCGCGGGGCTCGACCTCACCAAGGTGCCGCGCCAGGCCTATCCGGAAGGCACCGGCACCGTCTCCGCCACCCCGGCCGAGTGACGCCCAGAGTCAGAGAAGGAGAACACCCATGGGGTCCGATATCGCCAACTGGGCCGACGCGACCGGCCCGATCTATATGGGCGCCAATTCCGGCTGGGAGCTGATCTGGCTCCTCGTCGCGGTGGCGCTCTGCGTCGTCGCGCTCGTCTCCGGCAGCCGCCACGAGCTCGACGCCTACAAGAAGCTGAAGGAGCGCAACGGCAAGGGCAAGTGAGCCCGCGCCGTCCTCGCGCCCGAGGCGGGCCGCCGGGGGATCCGGCGGCCCGTTGCCGTCTCGGCCTCCGGGGCGGCGATTGACCGGGCGCGCCGCGCGCCCGATGATGCGGGGGACGATCGGAAGAGGAGCCCCTTATGCACCGGATTGCGGCCCTGGCGGCCTTCCTCGCGCTCGCCGCGTGCACGACGCAGACGGTCGGGGTGCGCTACGACCCGGCCGCCGTCCGCCCGGCCGCACCGGAGGCCGCGGGCGCTGTGACGCTCGGCGAGTTCGTCGACCAGCGCGGCCACGGCGCGCGGTGGCTCGGCGCGATCCGCGGCGGCCTCGGCAATCCGCTCAAGACGCTCGAGACGGACCGGACGGTCCGCGAGGTGGTCCGCGACGCCTTCCGCGACGGGCTCGCCGCGCGCGGCCTGCTCGCCGAGGCCGAGGGTGCTCCCCTCGCCCTCCAGGTCGCGATCGTGCGCTACGACTGCAACCAAGTGGCCCGCCGCGAGGCCCATGCGGACTTCGACCTGCGCCTGATCGACCGGGAGACGGGGCGCACCGCCTATCGGCGCCGCGTGACCGTCGACCGGGTCGACGGGACCATCCTCACCCTCAATGCCGGGATCTTCGGAAGCATCGAGGACCTGCGCAAGCTCGCCAACGACGTGCTCCAGCAGGCGGTCGATCAGGCGCTCGACGACTCCGCGTTGCGCGCGACCGTCGCGGAAGCCGCGGCTCCCCCGGAGGAGGCGGCGAGCGCCCCGGTTCAGTAGCCGTTGGGGTTGCCGGTGCGCAGCGTGCCGGAGCCGAGGACCTCGCCCTCCTTCACCCAGAGGATCTCGTCGCCCGCGCGGCCGACCTGCCAGCAATCGGGCGCCGTCTCGCCGTATTGGAAGCACATGGCGTCGCCCTCGACGGTCCAGGCGCCCTCGTAGTCGGCCGCCTTGATGGTGCCGTCCGCGGCGTAGAACTCCGAATAGCGGCCGCTGTCGGCCATGGACCCCTCGACGGTGTTGCCCGTGATCGCGGCGGCGATCTCGGGGCCGGTCATCAGCGTCTCCTCCGCGGCGAGGGCGGGGGCGGCGAGGAGGCAGGCGGCGAGGGCGAGGTTGAGGCGCATGCGGGTCTCCCTGTCCATCGGTGCGATGGCCAGGGAGATAGGCGGGACCGGGGCGCGAGCGAGGGCTCAGGCGGGCACGGCCTCGTAATTGCCCTTCACCCGCTCCTTCTTCGGGTCGAAATGCGGGAAGGGCACGACGGTCGCCTTCAGCCGCTTCTGCTGCCCGTCGAGCTGGCCGATCTCGATGGCGGTGCCCGGCGCGTCATGCGGGAGATCGACACGGGCGAGCGCGATGACCTTGCCCAGGATCGGCGAGCGCATGGCCGAGGTGATCTCGCCCACCTGCGCCTTGCCGATCCTCAGGCAGTCGCCATTGGCGGGGACCGTGCCGCCCTCGATCTCGAGGCCCACGAGCGTCCTCTGCGGATGCGCCTTGCGCTCCTCGAGGGCGGCGCGGCCGATGAAGTCCGCGGTCTTCGATTTGAGCGGCACGGTGAAGCCGATGCCGGCCTCGAAGGGGTCCGTCCGGTCGCAGAACTCGTAGCCCGCGAAGATCAGCCCCGCCTCGATGCGCAGCATGTCGAGGGCGGCGAGGCCGAGGGGGGCGAGGCCGAGCGGCGCGCCCGCCTCCCAGATCGCGTCGAAAACGGCCGTCGCGTCCTTCGGGTGGCAGAACACCTCGTAGCCGAGCTCGCCCGAATAGCCGGTGCGCGAGATCACGACACCGGGGCCGTGGAAATCCCCGAGCCGCGCGATGGTGAAGCGGAACCACTGAAGCTCCTCGAGCGTCGCCTGGGTCGGCGGCGTCCAGAAGACCTGGGCCAGGATCTCGCGCGAGCGCGGGCCCTGGACGGCGACGTTGCAGAGCTGGTCGGTCGAGCAGCGCACCCAGGCGTTCATCCCCCGCGCCTCGGCCTGGCGGCGGAGCCAGAGCCCCGAGTCGTCGTTCCCCCCGACCCAGCGGAAATTGGTGTCGCCGAGGCGGAAGACGGTGCCGTCGTCGATCATGCCGCCATGCTCGTAGCACATCGCGGTGTAGACGACCTGGCCGACGCTCAGCTTCTTCATGTTGCGGGTGACGCAGAGATCCATCAGCGCCTCGGCGTCCGGCCCGGTGACTTCGTATTTCCGGAGCGGGGAGAGGTCCATGATCGCGGCCTTCTCCCGGCAGGCCCAGTATTCGGCGATGGCGCCGTGGTCGGTCATCTGGTTGGCCAGCCAATAGCCGTTGTATTCGACGAAGTCGCGGGTGTGGCGGGCGAAGCAGTCGTGGAAGCCCGTCGGTTTGGTCTCTTGCACATCGGCCTCCGGAGTTGGGCGCCACCCGATGGAGCGGCGGAAGTCTTCGCGCTCGGAATAGGTGCGCACCTGGATGTCGGTCGGGTTCCAGCCATTGGCGGGGTCCACGTCGCAGGGGCAGGCGGTGGAGACGCAGACGAGATCGGTGAGCGCGCGCAGGAGCACATAGTCCCCCGGGCGCGACCAGGGGTCGTCCATCCCGATCGCGTTGGCGTCGTCGAGCATGGTGTTGAAGAAGAAGTTGATCGCGGGCCACCCGCCCCGCGGCCGCACGCGGTAGCGGGCGAGGTCCTTGTTCATGTTCTCCGAGCAGTTGACATGGCCCGGATAGCCCAGGTCCTCGTAGTAGCGCGCGGTGCAGGCGAGGCCGAAGGTGTCGTGCCGCCCGCAGGTGTCCTGGACGATCTCGACGAGCGGCTCGAAATCCACGTTGAAATACTTCGCGTAGATGCCGGGCGCGGGGTAGAGGCTGCCCATCAGGGTGCGCGTCGCCGTCGGGTCGATCTCGCGCTCGGAGCCCTTGTCGAGGGCGCGCAGCGAGAAGGCCTGGAAATCGGAGCACTCGCGGCCCTGCACGTCGAGGATCTGGATGAACTGGCCCTTGCGCACCTCGTAGGCCTTCGCCTCGCCCGGCTGGATGTTGATATCGGCGAGCGGGTCGGCGAGCGGCGGGGGCGCGGCGCGCCCGCCCTTGCCCGGGCCTGGATTGGCGCGGCGGATATAGAGGACCACCTCGGTCGGCGCGTCCTGCGCGTCCGGGCGCATCGGCCCGCCGGGGGCGCAGACGACCAGGAGCCCGCCGGCGGAGGCGTGGAAGGTCGCCATGTCGCCCGGGCGCGAGCCCTCCTCGAAGACGCGGGCGGCGTCGGCGCGGGCGAGGTCGAACCCCGCCCGGTCGAGCGCGCGGGCGACGCGGGCGCCAGAGGGGTCCGCCGCGAGCGCCCGGCGCAGGCCCTCCGGCGCGCGGCCGCCCTCGGCGCCGATGATCCCGGCATCGGAGCGGCCGTCCGGGGCGAAGACCACGAGTTCGACGGGCTGCAGCCCCTCGCGGTCCATCACGGTGATCTCGTCGCCCGCCTCGATCTCCACCGCCCGGGAGCCGCCGCCCGGAACCGGGTGGCGCTCGACCCCGTGGGGCAGGATCGGCAGGCCGGGCGCCACCACCCCCGCCCGTTCGTAGGGCGTCTCGAACACGGGGGTGACGACGCGGGGAGGCGTCAGGGTGTCTGTCATCCGTCCAATCCCAAGGCTTTGCGTCTGTCCGCGGCCCAGCGGGTCACCAGGTGATCGACCATCAGCCCCATGAAGGCGACGCAGAGGCCGAGCACCAGCCCTTTGCCCACATCGGTGGCCGAGAGCGCGCGCTGCATCTCCTGGCCGAGATCCTGGGTCCCGATGAAGGCCGCGATGATGACCATGAAGAGCGAGAACATCACGGTCTGATTCACCCCCACCATGATGGTCGGGAGCGCGAGAGGCAAGCGCACGCTCCAGAGCTTCGCCCGGCGCGAGGCCCCGGCCATGTCCGCCGCCTCGAGAAGCGAGGGGGGCACGCCCCTCAGCCCCTCGATGCAGTAGCGCGTCATCGGCACGAGGGCGAAGACGATCACCGCCCCGATCGCGGCCACGTCGTTCACCCCGAAGAGCATGACGACCGGGATCAGGTAGATGAAGGAGGGGAAGGTCTGGAAGGTGTCGCAGACGAGGAGCACCGCGCGCGCCCGGCGCTCGTTGGCGGCCGCCCAGATGCCGAGCGGCAGGCCGATGGCCGCGGCCACGAGGACCGCGAAGGAGACCATATAGGCGGTGATCATCGAGCGGTCCCACCAGCCGCAAATCGCGAGGAAGCCGAGATAGCCGAGGACGATCAGCGCCGAGCGCCGCCCCCCGATCAGCCAGCCGATGCCGGCGCCCGCGAGCAGGACCGAGGCGGTCGGCAGCCAGAGATAGGCGTCGCGCATCGGCACCAGCACCTCGGTGATCAGGAAGCCGCGGATCGCCAGCGTCACCGGGTCGAGCAGCACCACCAGCCAGTCCACCGCCGGGTCGATCTCGCGCCCGATGGAGAAACCCTGGCGCCGGCCGATCTCGGCGGCGAGCGGCCAGACCTGCGCGAGCGCGAGGCAGCCCCCCGCGAGCCCCGCCCAGACGAGCCAGAGCCGGTTGCGCCGCGCCCAGGAGACGCCGGGCTCGTGATGCACGGGCTTCGTCTCCGCCCAGGCGCGCGTCAGCCGGTCGAGCGTGACGGCGATCAGCACGATGGTGATGCCGATCTCGATGGAGCGCCCGATCTTCAAGGACTGCAAGAGGTTGAGCAGCTTCTGCCCGAGCCCCGGCATGCCGATGAAGCTCGCGAGCACCACCATGGCGAGGCACTGCATGATCACCTGGTTGACGCCCACGAGGATCTCCGCCCGCGCCGTCGGCAGCCGCACATGGCGCAGCAGCTGCCAGCGCGAGGCGCCGGACATCTTGCCGGACTCGACCACCTCCGGCGGCACCTTCTGGAGCCCGAGGAGCGTCATGCGGATCATCGGCGGCGTCGCGAAGATCACCGTGACGATGGCCCCCGCCTTGGGCCCCACCCCGATGAACACCACCACCGGGATCATATAGGCGAAATGGGGCAGCGACTGCGCCACGTTGAGGAGCGGCGCCAGGATGCGCTCCACCGTCGGCCGCCGCCAGGCCCAGGTGCCGAGGACGAGGCCGAGCAGGATCGCCAGCGGCGCGGCGATGACGATGACGGAGAGCGTCTCCATCGCCCATTCCCACTGCCCCATCACCGCGATCCAGACGAACGTCCCCCCCGAGAGCGCCGCCAGCCGCCAGCCGCCGAGGGCATAGCCGAGCACGCCCATGGTGACGGCGATCACGGTCCAGGGGATCGGGCCGAGAAAGGGCCAGCGGTATTTGCCGTAGAGCAGGTTCGCGGTCACGTCGAGCAGCCACTCCACCCCGTCGGCGAAGGCGCGGGTGACGTGGATGAGGCCGAGATCGTCGCGCAGGAAGGCGAAGACGGCGTTGATCCAGTCGGCGAGCGGCAGGATCGCCCAATCGGGCAGACGGTCGAGCCAGGCCGGCAGCGCGCTCGTCACCGCGCCCTCCTCGAGCGGGACGGCCGTCAGCGCCTTGACCACCGCGAGGGTGACCGCGAGGAGCATGAGCGCATGGCCCGTGAGGCGGACCCGGTCGGCGCTCCGCCGCGCGGGGAGATCGGCCGCGAGGGTCATGCCGCGCCCTCCCGCCCGAAGAGGAGATCGAGCGCCGCCTCCCGGTCGAAGGAGCCGATCGGCGCGCCGTCCGCCCCCGCGACGGGCACGCGTGCGCGCGGGTCGGAGGCGAGGCGGCGGGCGAGGTCGCGGATCGTGGCGGCGGCGGGCACAGGCTCGCCCTCGGCCTCGCCCGGCTCGGCGAGCGCCCCGGCATGGACGACGCGGGCCTTCTCCACCTCCTCGGTGAACTTCTCGACATAAGGGGTTGCGGGGGCGAGCACGATCCGGTCCGGCGTGTCGATCTGCTCGACCACCCCGTCCTTCATGATCGCGATCCGGTCGGCGAGGCGCAGCGCCTCGTCGAAATCGTGGGTGACGAAGACGATGGTCTTGCCGAGCATCCCCTGCAGCCGCAGGAACTCGTCCTGCATCTCGCGGCGGATCAGCGGGTCGAGCGCGCTGAAGGGCTCGTCGAGGAACCAGATATCGGGCTCGATGGCGAGGCTGCGGGCGATGCCGACGCGCTGTTGCTGCCCGCCGGAGAGCTCGCGGGGGTAGTAGTCCTCCCGCCCCTCGAGGCCGACGAGGCGGATCACCTCGAGCGCCCGCTCCCGCCGCGCCCGCCGCCCCTGCCCGCGCATCTCGAGCGGGAAGGCCACGTTCTCGAGCACCGTGCGGTGGGGCAGCAGCGCGAAGTTCTGGAACACCATGCCCATATGGCTGCGGCGGAGCTCGATCAGCTCGGCCTCGGAGAGCGCGCCGATCTCCCGTCCCTCGACCGTCACCTCCCCCGTCGTCACGTCGACGAGGCGCGAGAGGCAGCGCAGGAGCGTGGACTTGCCGGAGCCCGAGAGCCCCATCACCACGAGCATCTCGCCGCGGGGGATCTCGAAGGACACGTCGCGCACCGCGGGGATATGCCCGGTCGCGCGGATCTCCTCGAGGCTAGGCGCGGGGCCGAGGCCCGCGAGCGCGCCGGCCGGATCGGGGCCGAAGAGCTTCCAGACCCCCTTGCAGGCGATCGCCGCCGTCTTCGTCATCTGTCGATCTCCAAGCTGTCGCCGCACGAAACCGGCACGCCCCCCGGCGGGGCGCGCGCCGTCAGTCTCGGTGTCGCGGCGGATCAGCCGTCGATCTCGACCCAGGGCTGCCAGACCTCGGGGTTGTCCTCGAGCCAGACCGCGGCGGCCTCCTCGGGGTCGTATTCCTCGATGTCCACGAGCTTGGCCATCTCGGCGATCTGGGCGTTGTCGAAGTTGACCTTCTCGAGAACGGCATAGGCGGAGGGCCATTTCTCCTGCATCCCGTCCCAGGCGGCGATCTTCATGTAGCCGTCGGCCGGGTTGCCGCAGTCATAGGCCATGTCGGGGTTCGGGCCGCCGGCCGGGTCCTCCTTGCAGCCGTCGAAATAGGCGGGGAACTCGACGAACTCGCCCTCCCACACGGCCTCGACGAAGTTGGGCGTCCAGTTGAAGATCACCACCGGGCGCTTGGTCTTCTCGGCGGCGGCGAGCTCGGCCCAGAGGGCGGCGGCGGAGCCGGCATTGACGACGACGAAGTCCATGCCGAGGGCCTCGACGCGCTCCTTGTCGTTCTTCAGCCAGTCCACCGGCCCGCCGAGGAAGCGGCCCTTGTCGCCGGTCTCCGGCGTGGCGAACTTCTCGGCGCAGGCGTTGAGCGCCTCCCAGTCGGGCAGGCCGGGGCAGGCCTCCTTGGTCCAGGAGGGATACCACCAGTCCTCGCGGGTGATGGCGTCGTGCTCGCCGACCTCGACGATGCCGCCCTTCTCCATCGCCGCCTCGAAGGCCGGGCCGAAGGCGCCTTCCCAGACCTCGACCTCGAGATGCACGTCGCCGAGGCGGATCGCCTCGTAGACCGCCTGGCTGTCGGTCGAGACGTATTCGACGTTGAGGCCCATGCCCTCGAAGATCTGGCCCACGATGTGGCTCATCACGATCTGGCTCGACCAGTTGTGCGTCGGGATGACGATGGGCTCGCTGCTGTCGGCCGCGAGCGCGGGCGACGCGAGAAGGCCGCTGACAGCGACGGCGGTGAGGATCTTTTTCATGGTCGTGATTCCCTGTCTATTTGTTGCGGGTGGGTCTGCTCGCCCTTGCCCGTATGGTCTCGCTCCCTCTCGGTCCCCCTCTTTTTGGCTCGGGTGGTCGTCGGCCGGGGCCGGCGCGGCGGCCGGCCCCGCGCGCCCCTCAGCGCGGGCTCTCGGCGAGATAGGCCTCGAGGCTGTCGTCGAGCGCCTCGACCCAGGGCGTGTGGTGCTTCGGCGCCATCGTGCCCGTCATCACCGAGCGATAGCCGTTGTCGCGGAAGGCCATGATGTTCTCCTTCTTGTGCTTCTTCCACTGGAAGAACGCCTCGTTGGCGCCGTCCACGTCGAAGCTCGGATAGTCGGTCTCCGCGATCAGCTCCTTCACGTAGTCGCCCTGGTAGCGGATGCAGTCATAGTCGTCCGCGTTCTGGTCTTCGCGCGCGACCCGCTCCTCGACATCCTTCAGCATGGCCTCCTTGGAGTTCGGCAGCGCGATCTTGCCGAGGATCGCGTCGCGCACCCACCAAGCCTGGGCGTCGAACATGTTGAAGGTATACCACTGGTCCTGCATCCCGAGATAGAACAGTTTCGGATTGTGGACCCAGACGACGCCCTTGTAGAGATCCGCGGTCGCGAGGCGGTTGGCCGTGCTGAGGCGCAGATCGTCGGGCAGGAACGGGAAGTGGTGCAGATAGCCGGTGCACAGGATGATGGCGTCGACCTCGCGGGTCTGCCCGTCCTTGAAGTGCACGGTGTTGGAATTCGGCTCGATGCGGGAGATGAGCGGCAGCTCCTCCCAGTTCTCCGGCCATTTGTAGCCCATCGGCGCCGTGCGGTAGCTGACGGTCACCGACTTGCAGCCGTATTTCCAGCACTGCGAGCCGATATCCTCCGCCGAATAGGAGGTGCCGACGATCAGGATCCGCTTGTCCTTGAATTCGAGCGCGTCGCGGAAGTCGTGCGCGTGCAGCACCCGGCCGTTGAACTGCTGCAGCCCCTCGAAGTCGGGGACGTTCGGCGTCGAGAAATGGCCGGTGGCGACGATGACGTGGTCGAACTCCTCGTCATAGATGCGGTCGGCCTTGAGGTCGTGGGCGGTGACGGTGAACTTCGCCCGCCCCTCGTCGTATTCGATCCAGCGAACGGGCGTGCGGAACCGGCACCAGTCCCGCACATTCGCCTTCTCGATGCGCCCGACGATGTAGTCGCGCAGCACCTCGCGCGGCGGGTAGGAGGCGATCGGCTTGCCGAAATGCTCCTCGAAGGTGTAGTCGGCGAACTCCAGCCCCTCCTTCGGGCCGTTCGACCACAGATAGCGATACATCGAGCAATGCACCGGCTCGCCGTATTCGTCGAGCCCGGTGCGCCAGGTGTAGTTCCAGAGCCCGCCCCAATCGTCCTGCTTCTCGAAACAGACGATCTCCGGGATCTCCTCGCCCTTGGCCGCGGCGGACTGGAAGGCGCGGAGCTGGGCGGTTCCAGACGGGCCTGCGCCGATGACGGCGATGCGCTTCTTCATGCTGTGCTCTCCCTGAGTTTCGTTGCGATAGAGGGACTTGCCCGCCCCTTCAGATACCTTCGACGATGGTCTGGACGCTGGTCGATGCGGCCATGCGCAGCGCCTTGACCGGCGCGTAGTCCTCCGAGCGATACCACGCCCGCGCCGCCTCGTAGCTCGGGAAGCGGATCACCACGATGCGGCTGCCCTTGGGCTCGCCCTCGTGATGCTCCGCCCGCCCGCCGCGGACCAGGAACTCGCCGCCGAACTTCTCGACCGTGGGCCCGACCTTCTCCACATAGGCGGGGTAGGCCTGCGCGTCGGTCACCTCGATCTGCGCGATCACGTAGCCATAGGCCATCCGCTCACCTCGGATCCGGATCGGCGGAGGAGGCCGCCCAGTCCGGCTCGAAGCCGAGCACCACCGTCCCGGGCGGCAACGCCGGGTTGAACAGCGCGTTGTGCCACCAGGTCGCCTGATAGAGCGGGTGATGCTCGGCGAGCCGCCAGACCCGGCATTCGAGCTCGAAGCGCTGCGCATAGGCCGCGAAGGCGAGCCGGCAGGCCCCCGCCTCGCGGATCGCCGCCGCGCCGGGGCTGCCGGGCGGGAAGGTCGCCGTCAGCATGTCCGAGAACTGCCGCGCCTGCTGGTAGTAGGTCTCCGAGAAGAACTGCAGCGCCTTCTCCCGCCGCTGCGCCGGGTCCGCCGTGCGCTTGACCATATGGCGCATCTCCGGGGTGACGGAGCGCGCGGGCAGCCGGTTGAGCACCGTGATGACATGGCCCATGGGCTCGCTCTCGCCGGCAAGCGTGAGCGCCGGCGTCACCGCATCGTCCGGCCGGCCCTGCGCGTCGCGCATCGCCATCTGCCGCACCCGGCACTGCCATTTGAGGAAGGCCTCCTTGAGCGGGTCGCGCGCGCCCTCGAGGCCGAGCATCTCCGCGGCCCGGCTCATGCCGCCCCCCGCTCCGGCCCGCCGGCGGAGGCGAAGCGCCGGTCGTGGCGCAGGCTCGGGATGCGCCCGCGCGCCGCCGCCACCTCGTCGAGGTCGATCCGCGCGCGCACCACCCCGGGCGCCGCGCCGCCATCGGCGATCACCTCGCCCCAGGGCCCGACGACGAGCGAATGCCCGTAGCACTCCCCGCCCCCGGGCACGGGGCCGACGGCGCAGGGCGCGATCACGAACGACCCGGTCTCGATCGCGCGGGCCCGGTTGAGGATGTGCCAATGCGCCTCGCCGGTGGTCTTGGTGAAGGCCGCGGGCACGGCGAGGATCTCCGCCCCGGCCTGCGCGAGATCGCGGTAGAGCGCGGGAAAGCGCAGATCGTAGCAGATCGTGAGCCCGACCCGCGCGCCCGCCATCTCCGCCACCGCCGCCCGCGCGCCCGGCGCGACCTTGGCGCTCTCGCGATAGACCTCGGTCTCCGAGAGCTGGATGTCGAACATGTGGATCTTGTCGTAGCGCGCCCGGGTCTGCCCGTCCGGCCCGATCACGAGCCCGCGGTTGAGGATCTTCCCCTCCGGCCCCGGCACCGCGACCGAGCCGACGAGCAGCCACACCCCCCGCGCCTTGGCGAAGCCCGCGAGACCGCGGAGGACCGGATGCTCCGCCTCCTCCGCCGCGGGGGGGACGAGCATCCCCCCCTCCGTCGCGAGCCCGCCGCAATATTCGGGCAGCGCGATCAGCTCCGCGCCCCCGTCGGCGGCGAGCTCGGCGAGGCCGAGCGCCTGCGCGAGCGCGCCCTCGAAATCGGCCACCGGCCGGGTCTGCAGACAGGCGATCTCCAGCGGCCTTGCCATCAGAACTTCGTATAGGCCTTGCGGAGCGACACGAGCGGATGCCGATCCGACATCTGAAACTTGATCAGCAGCTCCCGCGCGATCATGTCCCGGTCCTGCTGGTTGTCCGGCAGCTCGATCGAGTCCGGCACCCGCACCCAGCCGTTGATGTTCCGGTCGAACACCGCGGGCTTGCCCTCTTCGTAGCCCATATGGACGTCCTCGAGCCAGTTGAGGTCGTCCCAGCCCATCACCTCGATGTATTCCTTGAGGAAGGGCGTCAGCCGGTCGTAGTCCGGCACCAGGTTCACGTCGTAGCGATAGCCGATATGCTGGCCGATCTCCTTCTCGCGCTCGGAGGCGAGCCCCTCCGCATCCTTGAGAAACTGATCGACATCGGTGATTTCCGAGCCCTTGTAGCTGGTCCCAGCCATGGTCCTTGTCCTTTCGCCGCTTGGCGCCCCGGTCCCGGGGCCGTGCCTTCGGTCGAGGGGCCCGCGATCTCGCGGCTCGGCCGCGGGATCGCCGCGGCGGCGGGGGGTCGATCCCCCCGACGCCGCGCGCCCCCTCAGAGGTGGTGGTAGTCCTCGACGCCGACGGTGTGGTCCGTCCCCGCGAGCGGCACGCCCGCCATCGCCGAGGCCTCCATGGTGAGCGCCGCGAGATCCTCCGGCTCGAGGCTGTGCAGGTTGGTCTTGCCGCAGGCGCGGGCGAAGAGCTGCGCCTCGATGGTCAGCGTGTGGAGGAAGTTGTAGACGCGCTCGGCCGCCTCGTCCGGATCGAGCCGGGCGCGCAGCTTCGGATCCTGCGTCGCGACCCCCACGGGGCAGCGCCCGGTGTGGCAGTGATAGCAGAAGCCGGGCTCGGCGCCGATCTCCTCGGGGTAGTTCGCCTCGGGGATGTCCTTGTTGCAGTTCAAGGCCATCATCGCCGAATGCCCGATCGCGATCGCGTCCGCGCCGAGCGCCATCGCCTTGGCGATGTCCGCGCCGTTGCGGATGCCCCCGGCATAGATCAGCGTGATCTCGCCGCGCTTGCCGAGATCGTCGATCGCGCGCCGCGCCTGGCGGATCGCGGCGATGCCCGGCACGCCCGTGTCCTCGGTCGCGAGATGGGGCCCGGCGCCGGTGCCGCCCTCCATGCCGTCGATATAGATCGAGTCCGGGTCGCACTTCACCGCCATGCGCACGTCGTCATAGACGCGCGCGGCGCCGAGCTTGAGCTGGATCGGGATCTGCCAGTCGGTCGCCTCGCGGATCTCCTGGATCTTGAGCGCGAGATCGTCGGGGCCGAGCCAGTCCGGGTGCCGCGCCGGGGAGCGCTGGTCGATGCCGGCGGGCAGAGAGCGCATCTCGGCCACCTGGTCGGTCACCTTCTGGCCCATCAGATGACCGCCGAGCCCCACCTTGCAGCCCTGCCCGATGAAGAACTCGCAGCCATCCGCCAGCACCAGATGATGCGGGTTGAAGCCGTAGCGCGACTGGATGCACTGATAGAACCACTTGGTGGAATAGCGCCGCTCGTCCGGGATCATGCCGCCCTCGCCGGAGCAGGTGGCGGTCCCGGCCATGGTCGCGCCGCGGGCGAGCGCGGTCTTCGCCTCGTAGGAGAGCGCGCCGAAGCTCATGCCGGTGATGTAGACGGGGATGTCGAGATCGAGCGGGCGCTTGGCGCGCGGGCCGATCACCGTCCGGGTCTCGCATTTCTCGCGATAGCCCTCGATGACGAAGCGCGTCAGAGTGCCGGGGAGGAAGGTCAGGTCGTCCCAATGCGGGATCTTCTTGAACAGCGAGAAGCCGCGCATCCGGTAGCGGCCGAGCTCGGACTTCACGTGGATGTCGTCGATCACCCGGGGGGTGAAGACGAAGGAATTGCCGAGCCGGTAGGGATCGCGGTCGAGCTGCTTCTTGGTCGGGGCGCCATCGGCCATGGGTGTCTCCGCGTGTGGTCGGTTGCGGGGGGGCACCATAGCCACCCCGCCGGACGGCGACGGCCGTCAGAGAATGAGCTTCTTCTCGGTGGGCTCGAGATTGTCGTAGTTCCAGAGCTGCTTGCCGGCGACGATCTTGGTGAAGTGGTCGACGCCCTTGTCCGGCATCAGCCCGTATTGGGTGAGCTTGCGGGTCAGCCACTTGCGGTCGAGATCGGTGAGGTCGGCCTCCACCGCGTCGACGCCGAGCGAGCGGATCTCGCCGCCGACATAGATCGTGCCGTCATACATCGAGTCGCCGAGGTTCTTGCCGGCATTGCCGCAGACGACCATCCGCCCGCGCTGCATCATGAAGCCGGAGAGCGCGCCGGTGTCGCCGCCGACGATGATGGTGCCGCCCTTCATGTCGATGCCCGTGCGCGAGCCGACCGAGCCCTTGCAGACCAGATCGCCCCCGCGGATCGCCGCGCCGAAGGTGCTGCCGGCGTTCTTCTCGATCACCACGGTGCCCGACATCATGTTCTCGGCGCAGGACCAGCCGACGCGGCCGGAGATGCGCACGTTCGGCCCGTCGATCAGCCCGGTCCCGAAATAGCCGAGCGAGCCCTCGAAGATCAGGTTGAGCCGCGAGAGGATGCCGACGCCGAGCGAGTGTTTGCCGCGCGGGTTCTGCACGACGATGGTGCCGTAGCCCTCCGCCATCAGCTCGCGGATGCGCTCGTTGACCTCGGTGGTCGTCATCTCGTCGGCGTCGATCTCGGTGCGCTTGTTGAAATCGACGTCGGGCGCCCATGGATAGGTGAAGCGGGTCTCCGCCGCCTCGTCGAACTCGATGAACATCGAGCGCCCGGTGAGGTGCTCGGTCATCATGCCGAGGGCGCGGGCGCGCTCCTCCTGGGTCATCGCCTTCAGATCGGCGTCGCTCACCTGCGCGGTCTTCTGCGCGTCGCGGGTGGCGGCGTCGTCGGGCGCGGTCTCGGTCACGCTTGCCATACGCGGACCTCCTCATCGTAAGGGTCGGTGGTGTCGATTTCCTGGGGCAGGATCGAGCGGATCGCGACCTCCTCGGAGGCCATGGCGATCAGATCGTCGGACTCGTAGAGCACGAGCGGCTTCGCGGCCATCGTGTCCTTCGCCATGCCGAGCTTGTCGCTGGTGGCGACGAGATAGGTGAACACCCCGTCGATCTCCTCGATGGAGCGGCGGAGCGAGTCCTCGAGGCTGACGCCGTTGGCCAGATTGTGCGCGGTGTAGACCGCGAGCAGCTCCGAGTCGCAGTTCGACATGAAGCGGTGGCCCTTGCGCTCCATCTGCCGGCGCATGATCCAATAGTTGGTGATCTGCCCGTTATGCACGACGGAGACGTCGTTGTAGGGGAAGGCCCAGTAGGGGTGCGCCGAGCGGATGTCGACGTCGGACTCGGTCGCCATCCGGGTGTGCCCGATCGCATGCGTCCCCTGGAACCCGCCGAGCTTGTATTGCCCGGAGACGACCTCCGCGTCGCCCAGATCCTTGATCAGCTCGAGCGCGTTGCCGAGGGAGAGGATCTCGACGCCCTCGAGCTCTTCGATGTGCTTGGCCATCGCCTCGGTGTCGCCCTCATGGGCGAGGACGTAGCGCAGCGCATAGGGCGTGACCCGGCTCTGCTCCTTCACCTTGGCGCCGTGATAGTCGAGGCGCTTGTCGACCTCGGCGATGCGGGTCTCGATGAGATCCCGGATCCCCGAGCCCTTGCCCATGTCCTCCTGCTCGGCGACCTTGAGGCGCATCACGTAGTCGCCCGGGTTGCCGGAGCCGTAGACGGCGAAGCCGGTCGAGTCGGGCCCGCGATGCTTCAGCGATTTGAGCATCGCTGTCATCTCGGCACCCACATTGGACGTTTTGCCTCGATGGATGAGGCCGGCAATTCCGCACATTCGCGTATCCCCTTGCTGCGTCGAGGGGGCGGGCGCGCCGCCCCCGGACCGATCCGCGCCGCCCTCAGGGCAGACAGTCGAGATAGGTCTCCTGATCCCAGTTGGTCGTGGTGTGCATGAAGCGCTCCCACTCGTCGGTCTTGTATTCGTGGTAGAGGCGGAACATCTCGCCCGGCATCGCCGACTTGATCACCTCGTCCGCGGAGAGCGCCTTCAGCGCGTCGCCGAGCGACATCGGGAGCTTCTGGACCTGCTTGCCCTCCTCCATCGCCACGTAGATGTTGCGCTCCTCGGGCTTGCCGCAGGGGATGTCGTTGGTGATCCCGTCGTCCATCGCCTGCAGCAGGCCGGCGGCCATGAGATAGGGGTTCACCATCGAGTCCACGGAGCGGAACTCGAAGCGCCCCGGCGCGGAGATGCGCAGGCCCGTGGTGCGGTTCTGGAAGCCCCAGTCCTTGAACACCGGCGCCCAGAAGCCCGTGTCCCAGAGCCGGCGATAGGAGTTGACCGTCGAGCAGCCGATCGCGGTCAGCGCGTCGAGATGCTTGACGATGCCGCCGATCGCCCGCTGGCCGACCTTGCCTGGCATCTGCGGGTCGTCGCCGTCGGGCATGAAGGTGTTCTCGCCGCCCTTCCTATAGGCGAAGACCTCGTCCATCGCCGCGCGGGTCTTCTGGCCGAGCTGCTTGTGCACGTCCTCCCCGCCCCGCCAGAGCGAGATGTTGTGGTGGCAGCCAGAGGCCGAGACGCCCATGAAGGGCTTCGACATGAAGCAGGCGATCAGGCCGAACTCGCGGCCCACCTGCGCGCAGATCTGGCGATAGGTGGTCAGCCGGTCGGCGTTCCTCAGCGCGTCGTCATAGGTGAAGTTGAGCTCGAGCTGCCCGGGCGCGTCCTCGTGATCGCCCTGGATCATGTCGAGACCCATGGCGCGGCCGTATTCCAGCACCTTCATGTAGACCGGACGCAGGCTCTCGAACTGGTCGATATGGTAGCAATAGGGGTTGGAGTAGCCGCCGTTCGGCTGGCCGTTCTCGTCCTTCTTGAGCCACATCATCTCGGGCTCGGTGCCCGCGCGCAGCTCGAGCGCGTGCTTGGCCTTGAAGGCGTCGTGCAGCCGGCGGAGATTGCCGCGGCTGTCCGAGGTCAGGAAGGCGCCCGGATCCTCCCGCTCCTCGCGGTTGCGGAAGAGGGTGCACCAGACGCGGGCGACGCGCTTGTCCCAGGGGATCTGGCAGAAGGTCTCGGGCTCGGGGATGCCGACGAGCTCGGCCGCCTCCGGCCCGTAGCCGAGATACTCGCCATGGCGGTTGAGGAAGAGGTTGACCGTGGCGCCGTAGACGAGCTGGAAGCCCTTCTCGGCGATGCTCTCCCAATGGTCGGCCGGGATGCCCTTGCCGCAGATCCGCCCGGTGATCGAGACGAACTGCAGATAGAGATACTCCACCCCGAGGGCGTCGATCTTCTCGCGCACCTCCTTGACGAGCGCCGCCCGCCCGTCCGCCTCCACGAAGGCCTCGATATCCGTCTTGGTCGTGTTCGCCACGCTCGCTCTCCCTGTTCCTTGGCGGCCCCCGTCCGCCCGGGGGCTCTGCATGCGGCTGTCCGCCGAGCCCAAAGCTACCCGATTCGCACCGCCACGCAACCTCTTTTGATCCAATTGGTCGCAGATTCTTCCCCGATCCGCCGAAAGAGGTATATTATTGGCCCAAACAGGAAGGAATCGCGATGAAGACTGACGGGCAGCGGCGGATCGGCGCGAGCGAGGTGAGCGGGCTTCTGCGCCGCGAGATCATGGGCGGTGCGCTGATGCGCGGCGACCGGCTGCCCTCCGAGCGCGCGCTTTCGGAGCGCTACGGGGTGGCGCGCGGCACGGTGCGCGAGGCGCTCGGCCGGCTCGTCGAGGAGGGCCTCGTCGAGGTCCGCCCCGGCAGCGGCGCCTATGTCCGCGCCGAGACCGGCGGCGCCGTCAATCCGGTGATCGACAACACCGGCCCGCTGGAGCTCATCGACGCCCGCTTCGCCCTCGAGCCCCATATCTGCCGCCTCGCCGTCCTCCATGCCCGCCGCCAGGATCTCGACCGCGCCGAGGCCCTGCTCGAGACGATGGAGGCCGCCCGCGACGACCCCGAGCGCTTCTCCGACGCCGACACAGAGTTCCACACCCTCCTCGCAGAGAGCACCGGCAACGGGCTCCTGATCTGGATCGTCGGCCAGATCAGCTCGGTGCGCGGGCGCGACCAGTGGTATCGGATGCGCACCCTCACCCTCGACCGCGAGATGATCGACACCTACAACCGCCAGCACCGCGAGATCGTCGCCGCGATCCGCGCCCGCGAGCCGGAACGCGCCGCCAACGAGATGAAGCGCCACCTCGAAAGCGCCCGCCTCTCCCTCACCCGCGCCGCCGCCACCTGAGCCCGCAGCCCCGCCCCTCGCCCCGGGGTGGCATCCCGAGAGGCGGTGTTCGACCGGAGTGGTGTCGCGGTCTCGGTCGGTCGCCGTCGTCGCCGCCCTGGCTCCGCCGCCTGGCCGGGCGTCGCACGGGCCGCTCGGCGGCGCCAGCGGGAGGAGACGGCCCACGGGGCGTCGGAGTCTCCCTCTTGCCGCGCTCACGCGGGGCATGCCGGGCAGCGTGGCGTCAGGCCCCCCTCGACGGCCAGTGAGGCGAGGCTGTCGGGTTCGGCCTCCTCCAGGCTCGGCGACACCCCGCGCCGCCAGCGCAGGCTCTCGGCGACATCGCGCCAACGGGCATGGGCCCGGGCGCGATCCGTCTCGGTCGAGACGGTCTTCGCCGCCGCCCGGACCATGGCTCGCAGGTGCCGGTCCCCGCGTCCCGGCGGATTGCCGCGATACCGACCGCGACAGCCCTGCCAGCCGGCGCCAAAGACCGTCCGAGAGGTCGCCTTCGGTCCCTCATGCGGCGCGCCGCAGGAAGGGCCAGGCGCCCTCGTGCCGGCGCTCCAGGACCGCCTGCACCCGCTCGCCGATCTCGGCACGGCAGTCCGAGACCCACAGCATGTTTGAGGCCCGCGCCCGGACCTGTCGGTTCACCCGGTCGAGCGGGCCCGGCGCCTGCCTGCGCGGGATCTTCGTCCGGTGCGGCTTGCCGCGGAGACCCCCTCGCCCGCCAGTGCCAAGCATCAGCCGGGCCACCGCCCACCGGGCGAAGTCGCAGGCTTCACGACGCATCCCATCCCAGACCGGGCGCGTGCCGTAGACGCCCCCGTCGTCCTCGACGAGCCGCCGGATCTCGGGCCGCAGCGCCTCGGCCCGGCCCGCAGGACGGGGCTCGGTGGCCGGCGCCGCGGACCGCGGTCCCGTGCCGGTTCACGCCGGAATCCGGCCCGGTCGCTCTCGACGATCACGACGGGAGGCGCGATGCTGCCCGCGCTCGGCGCACGCACCTCTCACGTCTTCGACCCCGATATCCCGGACTGAGAAGATACCCGGTGGGCCCACGGCCGCGCGGCCCGCGCTCCCCCGCCCGAGACCGCCTCCCCGGACGCCTCCCCGGACGCGTCCCGGAGGCGGGCGGCGCGGGTGCGTCTCAGCATCGGGCCCCGCGTCAGCGCCCAGGCAAGGTCAAGCCGAGACCCGCCCGGGTCTCGCGACCCGCCTGCGCCTGCCTGAGATGGGTTCGCGCGGTCCCCGTCGCCCTACGGGCGCCGCGCCCCTTCCGACGGACGCCCACCCCCACCCCCGCCGCCTCCATGCGGCAAAGCCGCATGGAGGCGGCGGGGGTGGGGGTGGGCACGGACGTGGCAAGGGCTCGCCGGCGGAGCCGGCGGGCCCTGCCGCGGAAGGGGCGCCGATCTCGACCGGAGCCCCGAACCGTTCAAATGCGGGCGGCGGTCTGCATCCAGTTGATGTAGACCCGCTCGGCGAGGCGCTCGAAGGCCTCCATCCGGGCCGCGCAGGCGCGCGCGAGCCGCTCCGGTCCCTCGGGCCCCATCGCGGCCTCGAGCGCCGTGCGATAGGCCGGGATCTCCGACCAGGCGGCGACCGTGTCCGGCTCGACCTCGAGATGGAACTGCGCCGACCAGGCGCGCGGGCCCCAGGCCATCGCCTGCACCGCGCAATCGGGCGAGGTGGCGAGACAGGAGGCCCCGGGGGGCATCCGCGTCACTTCCGCGCCATGCCATTGCAGGCAGTCGAAGACCTCCGGCACGTCGTCGAAGAGCACCGTGGTCGCGCCCACCTCGGTCAGCCTTACCGGCATCACGCCGATCTCGGGCGTGCCCTTGGCGACCTCGCCCCCGAGCGCGTCCGCCAGAAGCTGATGGCCGAGGCAGAGGCCGAAGAAGGGCATCCCCCGCGCCTCGACCGCCTCGCGGATCAACGCCTTCTCGGGGGCGAGCCAGGGGTGGAGGTCCTCCTCCCAGACATCCATCGGCCCGCCCATCGCCCAGAGCGCGTCGTAGCCCTCGAGCGCGGCCGCCTCGGGGACCGGCTCGCCCTCGTCGAGATGGACCGGGGTCCAGTCATGCCCGTCCTCGGCGAGGAAGCGGCGGAAGCTGCCGGGGTGTTCGGCGCGGGCATGCTGCAGGACGAGGATCTTCATCGCGGCCGTCTCCTAGGGCTCGATCTGTCTCGGAGCGAGAAGCGTAAGGCGGGCGCCCGGCTCGCGGCAAGCGCCGCGCGAGCGCCAGGGACGAAGGACAGAGCGGGGCGGTGCGGCCGGCGCCGGGTTGCACGACCGGTCCGGCGCCCTGCGGGCGCCGGACCGCGCCGCGCGGTGGCCCACCCCCACCCCCGCCGCCTCCATGCGGCAGAGCCGCATGGAGGCGGCGGGGGTGGGGGTGGGCACGGACGTGGCCAGGGTGCGCCGGCGGCAGCCGGCGGGCCCTGCCGCGGAGATGCCGGGCTGGCGGCCAGGGGCTCCGGCCGGTGCGGGGCGCCCATGGGCTCAGCTTCGCGCCTCCGCCGTCGCGAGCCAGGTCTCGACGATCTCGCGGTGGCGCTCCCCGCCATAGCTCGGGAAATGGCCGCCATGCACGACTCGGACCGGCAGGTCGAGGAGCCGGCGCATCGAGGCGCGGTAATCGAGCGGGTCGGCATGGTAGGTGTCCTCGATCAGCGGGCCGTCATAGACGATGTCGCCGGAGAAGAGGATCCCGGTCGCCGCCTCCCAGAGCGCGATGCCGCCCGGGGAGTGGCCCGGCGTGTGGATCACCTCGAAGCGGCGGTCGCCGAGATCGACCACGTCGCCGTCGGCGAGGAGGCGCGTGGCCGGCGCCGCCCGCACCGCATAGGTCTCCGAGCGGTAGGGCTCCGGCGGCAGCGCATCGAAGATCTCCTCGGTGACGTAAGGGTCGGCGAGCGTGCCCGCCCGCGTCGGCGCCGCGAGGAGATCGGCCTCGGCGGCGTGCACGCAGCGGTCCTCGAACTCGTGGTGGCAGCCGATATGGTCGAAATGGGTGTGCGAGGCCACCGCCGTCAGCGCCCGCTCCGTCACCAGCGGCACATGGGCGCGCAGCGAGACGACGCCCATGCCGCTGTCGACCAGCATGTCCCGGTCGCGCCCGCGCACATGCCAGATGTTGCAGCGGTAGAAGGCCTTGATGAAGGGCTCCTCGATCAGGGTGACGTCGTCGCCGACGCGCTCGGTGCGATACCAGCGCTCAGGGGGGATGCGCTCCAACTGGGCCTCCTGTCTCCGGGTCCGTCTCTGGGGGGTGGCCGCCGGGGAGGAGCACGATCCGGGCCGGGTCGAGGCGGAGCTCGATCTCCTCGCCCGGGCGCGGCTCGGCCTCCGGCGGCAGATGGGCGAGGATCGGGCGCCCCCCGGAGGCCGGGATCGCCGCGATGCGCGTATGGGTGCCGAAGAAGCTCGCCTCGGCGACGGTGAGGCGCACGGGCACGGCGCCCGGCCCCGGCTCTCGGAAGGCCTCGGGGCGGATGCCGAGCTTCACCGCCACCGAGGTCGGGAAGCGCCGCGCGCCCACCTGCACCGGCAACGGCCCGAGCGCCGTGCCGACCGTCAGCGTCTCGCCCTTGGGCACGCCGGTGCGGCCGGTGAGGATGTTGATCTCGCCCATGAACTCGGCGGCGAAGCGGCTCGCGGGGCGGCGATAGACGCGCTCCGGCGGGCCCTCGTCCTCGATCCGCCCGGCGTTCATCACGACGATCCGGTCGGCCATCGCCATCGCCTCCTCCTGGTCGTGGGTGACGTGGACGAAGGTGGTGCCGACCTCGCGCTGGAGCCGCACGAGCTCCTCCTGCATCTGCCGGCGGAGCTTGAGATCGAGCGCGCCCAGGGGCTCGTCGAGGAGCAGCACCTCCGGCCCGACGGCGAGCGCCCTGGCGAGCGCGACCCTCTGGCGCTGCCCGCCGGAGAGCTCCGCGGGGCGCTTGCCCGCCTGCCCCTCGAGGCCGACGAGGGCGAGCATCTCCTCCGCCCGCGCCCGCCGCGCCCGCCGCCGCTGCCCCCGCATTCGGAGCCCGAAGGCCACGTTCTCGCCGAGGGTCATATGCGGGAAGAGCGCATAGTCCTGGAAGACCGTGGCGGTCGGCCGGCGCTGGGGCGCGAGCGCGGTGACGTCGCGCCCGCCGATCGCCACGCGACCCGCATCCGGGTCGAGAAAGCCGCCGAGGATGTTGAGGAGCGTCGTCTTCCCGCAGCCCGAGGGGCCGAGGAGGACCGCGAACTCCCCCGCCCCGATCTCGAGCGAGACGCCGTCGAGCGCGGTCTGCCCGGCGAAGCGCCGCGTCAGCCCCTCTATGCGCACCCCCGCCGTCATGCCCGCTTCCTCAGCGCGACGACCTCCACCACGAGCACCACCGCCGCCGAGGCGAGAAACACGAGCGAGCCCACCGCGTTCGTCCGCGGATCGAGGCCCGAGCGCAAGAGCGACCAGATCTCCACCGGCAGGGTCACGTCGAAGCGGGTGAGCAGGAAGGCGATGATCACCTCGTCCCAGGAGAAGGTGAGCGAGAGCGCGAAGGCCGCCACGAGGGCGGGCGCGATCATCGGCGCGGTGACGAGCGCGAGCGTCGCCGCCTCGGAGGCGCCGAGATCGCGCGCCGCCCGCTCCGCCGCGAGCTGGCGCGGCCCGAGCGAGGCCGCGCAGATGGCGAAGCAGAGCGGCGTGTTGATCACCGCATGGCCGATGCCGACCATCCAGAGCGACGGGCCGAGCCCGGTGGCGTTGGCGGCGATCAGAAGGCCGAGCCCGATGATCAGATAGCTCACCGTGATCGGCGCAATCAGCGCCCCCCGGATCGCCCCCTGCCCCGGCAGCCGCGCCCGCGCGAGGCCGTAGGCCGCGAGAAAGCCGAGGAGGAGCGCGAGCCCCGACGAGGCCGCCGCCACCAGGAGCGAATGGAGAAGCGCCTCCATCAGATCGCCGTCGCCGAGCACCGCCTCGTACCAGCGCAGCGACGGCCCCCGGAAGGGCGGGATCGGGAAGCGCCCGTCCTGGAAGGAGAAGAGCACGAGCACCGCCACCGGCAGGAACACGAAGAGATAGATCGCCGCCGCATAGCCGCCCCAGAGCCAGCGCATCACCGCCCCTCCATCCGCAGCCAGCGCGCCGAGGCGAGATAGGCCAGCGTGATCACGATCATCAGCAGGATCGAGAGCGCCGCCGCCATCGGCAGATCCGCCCGCCGCCCGAGCTGCAGCATGATCACCTGCGGCAGGACGAGCTCGTTCCCCTGACCGAGGATCTGCGGCGTCACATAATCCCCGATGCACAGAACGAAGGTGAGGAAGGCCCCCACCGCCATGCCCGGCACCGAGAGCGGCAGCACCACATGGCGGAACGTCGCCCAGGGCCCGGCGCCGAGATCGGCCGCGGCGCGGCGCAGATTGGGCGGGATCTGCACGAGGCTCGCGAAGATCGTCAGCGTCATCAGCATGGTGAAGAAATGCACGAAACCCGTCACCGTCGCCGCCCGGCTCGCCGAGATCGCGAGCGGCTCGGAGAGGAGGCCGATCCCGAGGAGCGCCTCGTTGAGCACCCCGCGCTCGGCGAGCACGAGGCTCCAGGCATAGGAGCGCACCACATAGGAGGTCCAGAACGGCAGGATCGCCGCCGCGAGCGCCACGCGGCGCCAGCGCGGGGGCACCTTCTCGGCGAGGATCCAGGCCATCGGATAGGCGAGCAGGAGCGAGATCACGGTGACGAGAAGCGCGATCTCCACCGAATTCGCCAGCGCCTCGACGAAATGCGGCCGCTCGAGGAAGGCGCGGTAGTTGCCGAAATCCCAGGCGGGGACGAGCTCCGTGCCCTCCCGCCGCCAGAGCGAGAGCCCGGCCATCACGGCGAAGGGGGCGGCGAAGGCGAGGAGCGTCCAGAGGAGCGCCGGGGCGACGAAGGCCGCCGCCCGGGCCCGCGCCGCCCGCTCGAGGGGCCGGCTCACCGGCTCACCGCTGGAGCATCTCGGTCCAGATGTCCTGCATCGCGGCGTCGAGCTCCGGCGAGGGCGCGGGATAGAGCTGCGCGCGCTGCAGATAGTCCGCCTGGTCGTCCCAGCGCAGCGCGGCCTTCTGCGCGTCGGTCAGATGCGCCGCCGCCTGCCGGTTGGCCGGCATCGCCCAATAGCAGGAGGAGGTGGCCAGCCGGGCCTGGCCCTCCGGCGAGAGGATGTATTTCACGAATTCGAGCGCCAGCTCCTTGCGCTCGCTGTCGGCGAAAATGCCGATCGACTGCGACCAGCGAATGCCGCCCTGCTCGGGGATCGTCCAGTCGAGATTCGGCAGGTCCTCGGAGAGAACGGCGGTCACCCACTCGCCGCCCCCGATCAGCAGGTCGACCTCGCCGGTGGCGAGCGCGGTCTGCGAGGAGACGACCTCGCCCACCTGCTTCGCCCGGTCCTTCATCTCGAAGAGCTTCTCGCGGATGGCGGGAAGATCGTCCTCGGTCAGCGCGGCGGTCTCCATCCCGAGGCCGACGGCGACCATGCCGATCACCGGAAGGTAGTAGTCGTAGATCGCCATGCGCCCGGCATAGCTGTCGGACCAGAGGACGGCCATGTCCTGCATGTCCGCCGGGTCGACCTTGGTCTTGTCGTAGGAGATCGTATTGTAGCCGAACTTCTCGGTGACGGCGTAGAGCTGCCCCTCGATCCGGTGATAGGCCTCCATCCGGAGTTCCGGCCAGATGTCGTCGAGCGGCAGCGCCTCCTCGGGCAGCGGCGCGAGGAGGCCGGCCTCGACGACGCGGGGCACGTCGATCCCGTCGACGACGAAGACGTCCCAATCCCCCGGGCGGCTCTGCTCGAGGATCGAGAGCGCGGTGCCGGTCCCTTCGTAATCCTTGAGATTGACGGTGACGCCGTGGGCCTCCTCGAACGGCTCGACGAGCGCGTCGTCGGTGTGGTCGCACCAGACGAGGGCGTTCAGCTCCTCGGCGGCGGCGGGGGCGGAGAGGGCCGCGAGCGCGAGGGCTGCGGCGAGAGCGTGGCGGCTGGTCATGGCTGTGTCGTCCCTGTCTGCGGGGGTATGCGGCGGCGCCCCTTGTCTCGTTGGACCGAGAGATAGCGCAGGCCGGGCCCCGCGGCCATCCGCCTATCGCGGCGCGGGGAACAGGTCGTGGATCAGCCGGGCGAGCGCCTCGACCCTGAGCGGCTTTTCGAGGAAGGCGTCCATCCCGGCGGCGCGGCAGGCCACGGCCCGGCCGGCCCCGGCGCCCGCGGAGACGCCGACGAGGCGCGCGGGCGCCCGGTTCGCCGCCCGCTCGGCCGCGCGCAGGCGCCGGGCGGTCTCGAACCCGTCGATCCCGGGCAGGCGCAGATCGAGCAGCACGAGATCCGCGCCCTCCGCCGCGTCTAGCGCCGCCTCGCCGGTCTCGACGACCTCCGCCGCCACGCCGCAGAGCCCGAGCAGTTTGCGCACCACCTCGCCATGCGCCGGATCGTCCTCGACGCAGAGCGCGCGGCGGCAGGGCGCGGGGCGCGCGAGAGGGGGGCCGAGGGGCAGGCGGAGGCGGGCGCGCGTTCCCTGCCCCGGCGCGCTGTCGAGCGCGATCTCGCCCCCCATCCGCCGCACGAGGCTCGACACGATGGAGAGCCCGAGGCCGAGGCCCTGCCGCTCGGCCTCCACCGCATCCGGATGGCGCCAGAACGGCTCGAAGGCCCGGGCGGCGGCCTCCTGGCCCATGCCGATCCCGGTGTCGGAGACGGTGACGGCCAGCGCCTCGCCCTCCATCCGGGCGACGAGGGTCACCGTCCCTTCGCAGGTGTAGCGCACGGCGTTGGAGAGGAGATTGGCGAGGATCTGCCGGATGCGCCGGGGATCGCCGCAGAGCTCGGCCGGCAGGCCGGGCGCGATCTCGACGGCGAGGGCGAGGCCCTTGGCGGCCGCCGCGGCCTCGGCCTCCTCGGCCGCCTCGGCGAGCAGGCGCGCCGGATCGAAGGGCTCGGCCACCGGCGCGAGCGCGTCCTCCCCGCCGCGGCTGAACTCGAGCACGTCGTCGATCAGGCCGAGGAGCCGGCGGCCCGCATCGTCGATCCGCCCGAACAGGCGGCGCATCTGCTCCGCCTCCTCGCTGCGCGCGCCGACCTGGGCGAGACCGAGGACGGTGTTGAGGGGCGTGCGCAACTCGTGGCCCATCTCCGCGAGGAAGGCGGCCTTCGCCGCATCCGCCGCCTCCGCCGCGCGCTTGGCCTGGCGCAGCTCCGCCTCGAGCGCCTTGACCTCGGTGATGTCCGTCATCACCCCGCGCAACCGGGTCGCCTCGCCCTCGGAGAGCACCACCGTCACCGTGTCGCGGAGCCAGAGATAGCGCCCGTCGGCGGTGCGGATGCGGTAGTCGAAATCGTGGTCGCGGTGGCGCGCGGTCTGCTGCGCGCAGAAGGCGAGGGCCGCCGCGCGGTCCTCCGGATGGATCAGGCTCTCCCAGAAGCCGGGATCATACCAGTTCGCGACCGGATGGCCGAGCAGCTCCTCGGCATAGTCGGAGACATAGGTGAAGCGGACCTCCGGGGCATAGGCCTCCCACACGATCGCCCGGGCCGATCGCACGATCGACTCGAGATCGCCGGCCCCGTCGCGACTGCTGATCGCAAAAGCGCACACGCTGCCCCCCCACCAGATTTCAGGTTGCAATTTCTGCCTGTCTAGCAGGCTGCTGAAGAAGTCGGGCTCGAAGGACGTTGTTCCTGCCGCCACGATT